>NZ_JAMYMW010000002.1:0-523443 GCF_040318745.1 Mesorhizobium sp. M1027
ATCCGGCCTCCGCACCACCCCCCCGGGCGGCGGGGGCCGTGGGCGCGCCCCCCCCACCAACCCCGGGGGGCCCGCCCCGGCGGCGTCGGGGGGGGGGGGGGCCCCCCCCGCCCCCGGAGAGGGGGCGGTCCGACCGGGCTCAACGATCAGGCTTCAGCAGCGTCCATATCCAGCCGATGAATGTGAGCACCAGGAACGGATATCCGGCAGCGGGCAGCGGCGCCGAGGTCGGCAGCAAAGGCGCACCCCACAGGATCAGGCCCGCCGACACCACGAACAGCACAGCCGCCACGACAGCGGTAAGCCGGATCCACAGTGCGAGGGTTTTCGGCGCGCTTACCATGACCAGCGCCGCCGCCCAAAGCGAGATACCGCCGACATAGGAGGGTACGCTGGCCTGAAGCCCGGCCGCATTGCCGGCGAGCAGCAAACTCTCGCCCGCCACGAAGGTCAGGAACCCTGCCGCTACGCAGTCATTTCCCAGCCGCTGATACTTCATGGTCAACAGCGCGGTCGCCACGACGAGTGCGACACCGTCGATCGTCCAGAGTGTTTCGCGGAGTGGCGCGCCCTCGACGAAAGTGCCGGCGAGGCCCAGAGCGCCGCCGATGGCGAGGCCAATCGCTGCGATGTTGTCCGAGATGGAGCGCATTGAGATCGATCTCCCCTAGGCACGCAAGGTACTGCAGGGCGGAGCGTTCTCAAAGGGTGGTCCGGTGTCCAGAGGCCGCGCCTGCGAAGCGGATGGCGTTAGCTATCGCTTGTTTAGCCTCGCGCGGTATCGGGCGAAAGCGCCCTCCACAACAGCCTGACAACAGTCGCGCTGATAAACGGCGCGATTACCTAGTAGGTGTTGCGGGACGCGCTGTTGCGGATTCGATGGGCGCTGACATGGGGAGAATGGAACGGAAAGTAGGAGACGTCGAGGCCGAGGTAGCACTGAGCAATATCCCAGGTGCTATGGTCGCGTAGCATTCAGGTAGTTCAAGTTAGGATAAACAATTTGTACCTGACCCTCTCTAATTGGTAAGAGGTTTGTCGGGGGGACTCGATTTGAAGAAACTTACTATTCGCCGTTTGAATTGGTTTCTGGCCAGACAAAAAAATGAAACCCGGCGTTCTCGATCACGGCGACGCAAACTCCTTCGAGTCAGCGAGGATTTGTTTGCAAACTCCGCAATTCAGCAGCAGTTGATCATTCAACGAGTAAGCTCACCTGAGCAAAAAGCAGCACCTCCACAATTCGTATACGTCCGGCAAAATAGAACTTTTAGGAGAGAATTGATCATTCCTCCAGAAACTTTTTCGTTGAGAGGGGACTACGATAATGTTGTGAGCTTCTTCCAACATTTGAGAGATCGCGCATATAACATACCGCCGACATCGGCTAGTGCGCTTGGTGTTGATTTTCGTTCTATTAAGAAGATAACGCCCGGCGCAGCACTTGTTTTGGCTGCGGAGTTATATAGATGGCAGATATTTACTCAGCGCAAGCTTGTGCCTGTTTTGCAAGACGACTGGGATCCCTTGATTTCAAGGATGCTTAGAGATTTCGGGCTTTTCGAGTTCCTCGAGACGCCCGATCAACGCCCGGAGCCCAGTCCTAGTGAACCCCCCTTTTTTAAGTTTATTAAATATAGAAGCGGCGTAGGCGTCACTCCAACCGCATGTAGTGATCTACTTGACCACCTATCGGCGATCGTTGGGTCAATCGAAGCTGAGAAATTCATTTTCGATGGGCTGGTTGAGGCGCTAAACAATGTAAAACATCACGCGTATCCGGACAATTCAGGTTGGCACGGCGTTTCGTCGGGAACCTGGTTAATGTGTGGGGCTTATAGTGAACGTGCCAAGGTTCTAACGGCGGCAGTCTATGACATGGGCGTCGGAATCCCTGCAACTCTGCCTCGCTCGGGGCTCTGGGAGCAAATAAAGGGTATCTTGGCTGCATTCGGGGCAAATGATGACAGCTCGATGATTGCTGCCGCCATGCAAGCTGGACGAACCCGAACTGGTCAGGTCGAGCGAGGGAAGGGCCTGCCAATTATGATGCGCCTATTTGACCACGTGCGGGGACACTTGCGCATCCTGAGTGGCCATGGTGAAGTTAGGTACACAAGCGGCGCAAGCGAAATCGGACGTATCGGTCGTCCGCTTAGCCTTGGCGGAACACTGATTCAGTGGCAAATATCCAAAGTCTGATAGGGAAGGGGCCAATGCAGACCATTCGGGTGGCAGAGGATTTTTCGGCTACTCCTGGTGGACGGTATTTAACCGATGGCCCATTCAGCGGCGAGGATTTTCGTGAACGGCTCCTCATTCCTGCCCTCAGCAAGGGTTCTCCTGTTACTGTAATCCTAGATGGAACACGAGGGTATCCGTCATCTTTTCTTGACGAGGCTTTTGCCGGTCTTGCAAGGAAGATGGGATGGACGCGAGATCAATTCACTCAACGCGTTAAGATAGTTGCGTCGGATCAGTACAAAATTTACCAGGATGATATCTATCACTATATCGAGGTGTCTCAAAGGCGCTCGAAATGAAAGAATTCGCCAATCTTTTTATTGTCTCTTTTATAGGAGGTCTCTCGGCAGCAATCGTTTCTCATATTTTCTTCATTATTTCTGACAAGATTTCCAGAAATAAAAAGATATTTGATGATCTTTATGCTGAGATGGAGAGTATAATATTAAAATGCGTTGAGCTGTCTTATATGGTGTGGGGCGCAAAAGGTGGAGACAAGATTCATGAGGAACAGGAACTGGTATGCCAAATCCACGATATTTCTACCATCCTTTCTTTCCTCGGGTCGAAAGGGGCCAAAGCAGAGCTGAGAATAGCGCCGGCATATGCAAATTTTCGACGCTCAATTTCTGGTGACGATTTCGACGTCAAAGGTCGTGCGCCAAACCCGGCCAAGGTTGTAGAAATCCGCTCGAACGCGATCGCATTCAGGGTTGCGTTGCGCGATGTTCAATACGAAGCTAACCGCCTGCTTTGGTAGACGAGAAGCCGACCGGCTTCTCAATCCCCCATCTTCAGCGCCTGGATAAACGCCTCCTGGGGAATATCCACCTTGCCGAACTGGCGCATCCGCTTCTTGCCCTCTTTCTGCTTGTCGAGCAGCTTGCGCTTGCGTGAGACGTCGCCGCCGTAGCATTTGGCGGTGACGTCCTTGCGCAGCGCCGAGATGGTTTCGCGGGCGATGACCTTGCCGCCGATCGCCGCCTGGATCGGGATCTTGAACAGATGGTGCGGGATCAGCTCCTTCAGCTTCTCGCACATCTGGCGGCCGCGCTTTTCCGCCGCCGTGCGGTGGACCAGCATCGACAGCGCGTCGACCGGCTCCTCATTAACCAGGATCGACATTTTCACCAGGTCGCCCTCGCGATAGTCGGTCAAGTGATAGTCGAAGGAGGCGTAGCCCTTGGAGATCGATTTTAGGCGATCATAAAAATCGAAGACGACCTCATTGAGCGGCAAATCGTAGATCAGCATGGCGCGCTTGCCGACATAGGACAGGTCGGCCTGGATGCCGCGCCGGTCCTGGCATAGCTTCAGGATGCCGCCGAGATAGTCGTCGGGGGTGAGGATGGTGGCGCGGATCCACGGCTCCTCGATGGCCGAGATCTTGACCACGTCGGGCATGTCGGCTGGGTTGTGCAGTTCCTTGACCGTGCCGTCGTTCAACAGCAGGCGGTAGACGACGCTGGGCGCGGTGGCGATGAGGTCGAGGTTGAACTCGCGCTCCAGCCGCTCCTGGATGATTTCGAGATGCAAAAGGCCGAGGAAGCCGCAGCGATAACCGAAGCCGAGCGCGGCACTGGTTTCCATTTCGAAGGAGAAGGACGCGTCGTTGAGGCGCAGTTTGCCGACGGCGGCGCGCAGGTCTTCGAAATCGGCGGCGTCGACCGGGAACAGGCCGCAGAACACCACCGGCTGCGCCGGCTTGAAGCCGGGCAGGGCTTTTGCCGTCGGGCGCTTGTCCTCGGTGATGGTGTCGCCGACGCGGGTATCGGCAACCTCCTTGATCGAGCCGGTGAAGAAACCGAACTCGCCGGGGCCGAGCTCGTCGACATTGACGCGGGCGGGTGTGAAGACGCCGGTGCGCTCGACCAGGTACTTGGCGCCGGTGCCCATCATGCGGATGGTCTGGCCCTTTTTCAGCACGCCGTCGATGATGCGCACCAGCACGATAACGCCGAGATAGGCGTCGTACCAGGAGTCGACCAGCATCGCCTTCAGCGGAGCCGTGATGTCGCCCTCGCGCGGCGGCGGCAGATCGTTGACGATCGCTTCCAGCACGTCGGGGATGCCCAGCCCGGTCTTGGCCGAGATCAGCACGGCGTTGGAGGCATCGATGCCGATCACCTCCTCGACCTGCTCGCGGATGCGCTCGGGCTCGGCGGCCGGCAGGTCGACCTTGTTCAGCACCACGACGATCTCGTGGTTGTTGTCGATGGCCTGATAGACATTGGCCAGCGTCTGCGCCTCGACGCCTTGCGAGGCATCGACGACCAGCAGCGAGCCCTCGCAGGCGGCGAGCGAGCGCGACACTTCATAGGCGAAGTCGACATGGCCGGGCGTGTCGATCAGGTTGAGGACATAATCCTGTCCATTGTTGGCGCGGTATTTCAGCCGCACCGTCTGCGCCTTGATGGTGATGCCGCGCTCGCGCTCGATGTCCATCGAGTCCAGCACCTGCTCCTTCATGTCGCGCAGCTCCAGCCCGCCGGTCGACTGGATCAGCCGGTCGGCAAGCGTGGATTTGCCATGGTCGATATGGGCAACGATGGAGAAGTTGCGGATGTTCTTGATGGGCGTGGTCATGCGGCGCGCTTTAGCAGGGGCACGGTATATCGGCAAGCGGCGGGGCGCGGGTGCGGCGGCAAGGCGGCAAAGTCGTTAAACTTTGATCCATGAGATTAGAGCATAGTTTGCGCCCGGCGTGGTAGCCCACCGGTCTATCGCCGTTTCGGGGGGATCGGAATGCCGCTGTCAGCACGCAAATTTCTCAGATCGGTGAGCGGCTCGTTCGCGCCGATGCTCGCCATCCTGCTTATCCCGATGGTTGCCGCATTGGGCTTTTCCATCGACTATACCTCGGCGGTTTCAACCAGGGCATCGATGCAGAACGCCCTCGATGCAGCGTCGCTGTCGATCACGACGCTTGCGACGGACACCTCATTGGCGGACCGTCAGGTAAAACTGCAGGAGGTATACCTGGCCAATGGCGGGCAAGGCACGGCCAAGCTCGACAGCTTCGTCGTCGCCACCGACGGCGCCGCCAGCATCAAGGCTTCGGCCGGCTTTGCCATGCCGACGAATTTCATGCAGATCGCCAGGATCAACACGGTGCAGGTCGGCGTTGCGTCGGCAGTGACAAAGCGGCCGGCATTGGTGCAAGCCACGTTCAAGGTGACCAAGGTCTCGGGCTGGTGGGGCAAGACAATGACGCTCTACGGCACCAAATTCGGGGACACGGTGGCCAACAAGCTGATGAAGATCACCTACACATACAACGGTTATGGCGATCCGAAAGGCTATGGCACGGCGACCGTCTCCACCATCAACGGAGCGACGATCACTACGGTCCAGCAGCAGGTGTGTACGACCACCACGGTGCTCAGCTTTTATGGGCTGCCCAGCACCACGATCACCCAGACCGCTTCCAACGGCAAGAAATATGCGACCACCTGCGTCAACACCATGTACCCCGCGACCGGTGCCGGCGCGGTGATCGACGTCAGCCAGATGGACCAGCTCTACCTGCAGATGGATGTGCCGTCAGGCAATCCAACGGTGCTCAAATCGAACGATCCGGCGACATCGAACCGCCTCTACGCGGACGGCGTCGAGATCGCCAGTGGCCAAACGGTCGATATCTTTACATTGGTGCCGTGCGGCCAGACCAGCACACAAGCGTGGGAAGACGGGGGATCGCCGGTGCCGACATCTCCGACCATCACCGATTCCAACGCGGACTTTTTCTACACAGTAACCGGCAAGTGCGCCTTCAATCAGCGGGCATCGGAAACGCTGTTGACACAATAGGCCGCCGCAGCTGAGTGCGAGGGCATATCGGCCCGCTTAGGCTGCCCGTCCATCACACCGCCGCCCGGTCACACCGGGTGGCGTGTTGGTTGCGAGCGACCGTCTTCCCTTCGCCCCCTGTAGGAGAAGACGGCCGAGCAAAGCTCGGTCGGATGAGGGGTGTTCCAGGGGACGCCGACGCCTCATTTCTTCCAGCACCCCTCAACCGTCTCGGCGTTTCGCGCCGATCCACCTTCTCCCACAAGGGGAAGGGAGAGCTGCGAACGATCACGAAGCGGTGATGCTGTAACGAACCGTGTGTCGGCGGCGAAGTGTGGACATGGAACGATGTCTGCGCAGGAGAAACGCAATGCCTGGATCGACAGCGAAACGCAGCACAGCCCTGATGGGGCTCGCCGCAATACTGTTTTCGGCAACTGTGCTGTCGGCAACCGGCGCGGCCGCCGGCCAAACGCAGACCGTCGTCGAGCTGTTCACCAGCCAGGGCTGCTCGTCCTGCCCGCCGGCCAACGCCAATCTGATCAAGGTCATGGACCGGCCCGGCGTGCTGGCGCTGTCCTTCAACGTCACCTACTGGGACTATCTCGGCTGGAAGGACACATTCGGCAAAGAAGAATTCACGCAGCGCCAGGTCCGCTATGAACCGTCGCTCGGCCGTTCCGGCCCGTTCACGCCGCAAGTGGTGGTCAACGGCAGGGCCGATGCGGTCGGCGCCAGGCCGGGCGAGATCGAGCAGCTGATTGCGAGCGGCGGCCACGCCGACGGACCTTCGCTGTCGCTCGCCGGCGGGACGGTCAGCATCGGCGCCGGTCCGGTGCCCGGCGACAAGGCCGACGTCTGGCTGGTGCGTTACGGCAAGGGCGTCGTCGAGGTGCCGGTGGCGCGCGGAGAAAACACCGGGCGCACGCTGCCGCACGCCAATGTCGTGCATTCGCTGACCAGGCTGGGCAGTTGGACCGGCGACGCCACCGCGCTGCCGCTGCCGGCGACGACGGGCGGCCTTAGCACGGCGGTGCTGGTGCAGGTGCCGGGCGGCGGGCCGATCCTTGCTGCCGCTACGAATTAGAAACCCGCGCGAAATTCCCCCAACGCGCAGCGGCGCCGCCGCATGCCGTGAACCCTGCCAAACCCTAGGAGATCATCATGACCAATCGTTTGACCAATCGCCCGACCCTGGCGGCACTCGCCTTCGCACTTTGCTCGGCGGCGCTGTTCGCAGGAGGCGCGGCGCGGGCCGAAGATGCGATGAAGCCGGCGATGGCGACAAACGCCATGAAGCCGGCAACGGGCGCCATGAAGCCGGCAACCGATGCAATGAAGCCGGCCGGCGCCATGGCGGCTGACGCAATGGCCACGACCGCGATGAAGGCGACAGATCCGATGAAGGCCGACTGCATGAACAAGGCCGACGCCGAGACGGACGCCATGAAGAAGGCAGAGGCGACCAAGGCCTGCGATGCCATGGCTCCGGCCAAATAGGCGATGCGCACAGCAATGTGAGAGCCCGGCGGACCTATCCGTCGTATAATCCACACCACATCATGGGAGATCAGACATGACCGCAGCCGTGAAACGATCGTCGATTTTCGCAAAAGCAGCAGCTGCCGCGCTCATCCTCACGGCCGCCGCCGCCGTATTCTGGCAGACCCCGGCAGTCTCGGCCGAAGACGCGGTGGTGATCCCGCCGCCGGCAATGGACGAGAAGGCCACCGCCGGCACCGAAAAGGCGGTCTTCGCCGGCGGCTGCTTCTGGGGTGTGCAAGGCGTGTTCCAGCACGTCAACGGCGTCACCAGCGCCGTCTCCGGCTATGCCGGCGGCGACAAGAACACGGCCGTCTATGAAATGGTCGGCACCAGCCGGACGGGCCATGCCGAATCCGTCGAGATCACCTACGAGCCGTCCAAGGTTACTTACGGCCAGCTGCTGCAGGTGTATTTCTCGGTGGCGCACAATCCGACGCAACTGAACTACCAGGGGCCGGACAGCGGCACACAGTACCGTTCGACGATCTTTGCCGAAAACGACACGCAGAAAAAGATCGCCGAAAGCTATATCGCCCAGCTCGACAAGGCCAAGGTGTTTCCTAAGCCGATCGTGACGACGCTGGAGACCGGCAAGAGCTTCTATCCGGCCGAGGACTACCACCAGGACTTTCTGACGCTCAACCCGTCCTATCCCTATATCGTCTACAACGATTTGCCCAAGGTCGAGAATCTGAAGCGGCTGTTCCCCAACCTCTACAGCGAAAAGCCGGTGCTGGTGCTGGCCGCCAACAAGAGCTGAGCTTTTGCGCCGGCGGGCGCGACGGAGAATAAGCGTCGGCGATCCTTCGCACCCCCCTCTGTCCTGCCGGACATCTCCCCCGCAAGGGGGGAGATCGGCTATCACCTCGACCTTCGCCAAATCTCCAACGTTCAGGACGAGCGGAGCGCTGAAACTGCTAATCTCCCCCCTTGCGGGGGAGATGGCCGGCAGGCCAGAGGGGGGTGCTGTCCCGCCAACGTCTCGAAACTACCTCCCCTTTTTCCAGGGCAGGCTCCAGCGCATTTTCTCCAGCGTCGCCTTTGCCTCGGCCGAGTCCGGGTCGGGCTCTGTCTCGCGATAATGGGCCGAGCCCTCAGGCGGGTAGGCAAGCGTGTTGTTGAGGGCGAATTTGTCGATCTGGCTGAAGTCGGGGAAAGGCAGATTTTGCGCCTCGCGCCAATCGCCGACCCTTTTCTCCGCGGCAATGCGTTTTTCGTCGTCGACCGGAAGGTCGGTGGCTCTGTATTCCAGTGACGAAGGGAAGGCGAACTGCGCGCCGGCATCATCCATGATGTTGATCATGGACAACAGGATGTCCTCGCGGATAGCTTGAAAATCGGCCACGTCGGCGGTTTTGATATAAGTGAACACGTCGATATCGAGCGAATAGGCGCCGAAGCCGGCAAAGCGCACGCGGCACGGCTCATCGATAACGCGCGGGTGGGCAATCAGCAGCTTGCGCAGCTCGGCCAGGACGTAACGCAGCTGATCGGGCGTCGTTTCGTAGCGCAGCTGCAGCGTCGTCGCGAACCGGGTGCGGTCGCGATGGGCGTAGTTCTCGATCTGCATGCCGGCGAAATCCGAGTTCGGCACCGAGATGATGGTGCGGTCGAGCGACCTGATGCGCGTCGAGCGCATGCCGATATGCTCGATCGTGCCGGACTGGTCGCCGAACTTGCAGAAGTCGCCGACGCTTACCGGCCGGTCGGCATAAAGCGTCAGGCCGGAGAGGAAGTTCTGCAGCGTCGGCTGCGCGGCCAGCGCCACCGCCAGACCGCCGATGCCGAGACCGGCGATGACGCCTTCGTAGGGGATGGCGAGCACTTCGGCCAACAGCAGGAAGGCGACGACGAGCACGGCGACGCGCGCGACGCCGGTGGACAGCGAAATCAGCGTGTCGTGATAGCCGGGCACTTGCCACAGTCCGCGATAGTGTTCGGCGACCTTGCCGATCAGATGCCAGACCACCGGCACGGCGCCGATCACGATCAGGCTCCAGGCGATTGCCTTGACCGGGGCGGCGACCACTTGCGGCAGACCGAGCGGGCGCAGCGTCAACAGCAGGAAGAAGCCAAGCACGATCGAGCGCACCGCCCATTCGACGATGCGGAAGAAGGCCGGGCTGTCCGTCCCTCGCACAAACAAGGAAATCAGCGCATTGGCGATGAAGCCGAAGACGATGCCGGCCAGTGCGGCAAGGCCGAGCATCCACCATTGCCAGTGCTCCATCGGGCCGGCGCGGGTGAGCAGGCCGGGGCTGATCTCGCGGGCGAGGCCACGGGCGATGAAGAACGGGTCGGTGCTGGCGAAGGCGGCGAATTCCGGCGCCACCGGCACGTCTTCGACGTCGGCGTAGAGCGCGCGGATGTGGGCGAGCGTCTCGGGCGTGAACTGCCAGATCTTGCGCTTGCCGGTGCCGTCGGGGTCAGTCTCGACCGGGCCGATGACGATGTTGCCGGCGGGATGCTCGAAATAGACGAAGGGGGTGTTGCTCTTCGGATCGTCGGGGATCTCCTGCCAATAGACATAGCCGATGCGGTCGATGACCTTTTTGAGATAGCGCTCAAGCAGGAACGCCTCGTCGCCGCGCACCGCCTGACTGTAGTTGCGCAGGTCGAGCGCCGCCTGGGCCGGGTCGCCGGCTTCGGTGAGGCCGCTCAACAGTACCTTGAACGTGTCGCGCGGCGAGGCGAGCCTGCTCGGATCGTCGACCATGTCGATGGCTTCGCCACGCGCTTCCTGGAATTCGGCGAGCTTGGCCTGTAGCTGGCCAAGTGGCGGCCCGACGATGAACCAGTCGCCATTCTTGCGGCGAAAAGTGACGGCGAAGGAGACCCTGGTGCCGTATTGCGGCAGCGTCGCCGTCACCTCGTCTCCGGCAATCGCATCATGCGGCAGGCTCCACAGACGGAACGTCGCGTTGTCGATGACGGTGAACAGCAGCTTGGTGTAATCGGGCATGTTGAGGCCGCCGCGGTCGGCCTCGGTGACGTCGACGAGACCCGCTGCCAGGCCAGCAAGACCCATGCCGCCGCCGGTGGCGCGCGGCACGTTGTCGGCGCCGCTCTCGTTCATCGTCTGCAGGAACGAGCGCATGGTGCTCATCGGGCTCGACTGGTCGACACGGACGTCCTCGACGGCGCTGACGCGCACACCTGTCCACCATTCGGCGGTGGCGGCATCGAAGCGACCCATGAAGCTGCCGCCGTCAGGCGATTGGACGAAGGTGACGGCGCCCTGGCGGTCGCCTTCGAACCAGTGGCCGACAAGCTTGTCGCCTTCGGCCTTGGCCTCGATACGGCCGTTATAAAGCGGGTACACGCCCTTTACGTCGGCGCCCGTCTGCTCGAACTTGATCTGGGCGCCGCCGCCGCGCCATTTCGTGTCCCACACGCCCGTCCAGTTGGCCGCGTCCTGGGCATGCGCCTGCGGCATGGCCGGCAGCAGGCCGGCAAGCGCGAGTGCGCCGATCAGCGCGACTGTCCGGATCAGCAAAAGCAACAGCCGATCCTGTCCTGCCGCAGAAAAGGGGTTCATTCTGTTGCCCTTCTTCTTGCCGGCGATTCTGCTGGGCCGGCCAGAGAAGGTTATTCCGCTTGAAGATGAATATTCTGTTTCAGGCTGCCACGGCGATGCCGGTCAGTCATAGGTCAGATCCGTCGCCTTGCCACCGAACACTCGGTAGGCAAAGAACGAATAGAAGATGATGATCGGCAGCACGACGACCGTGCCGACCAGGATGACGGCCAGGCTTTCGGGTGCCGAAGCAGCCTGCCAGATGGTCAGCCGGTCGGGCACCACGAAGGGGTAGAAAGACCAGGCGAGGCCGGCAAAGCCGAGCGTGAAGATCGCGGCCAATGTCAGGAACGGGAGCAGCGCGTGGCGGTCGCCGGGTTTCGGCATATGGAAGGTCTGGCGCCACAGCCACAGGAACAGCACTGCCGACAGGATCGGCAGCGGCGACAAATAGAGCATGGCCGGCCAGACGAACCATTTGTCGAAGATGCGCGCGCTGGCAAAGGGCGTGGCCAGCGATACCGCGACCATGCCGAGCGCGGTCAGCACCAGTGTCGTGCGCAGCCACAGCACCGCCTTCCTCTGCAGGTCGCCTTCCGTCTTGTAGATGACCCAGGCCGCGCCCATTGCCGCGTAGGCCGCGGCAAGGCAGAGCGCCACCAGCGCGCCGAACGCCATGCCGCCAGGGCCGACGTCGAGGCCGAGCACATAGACGCCGAGCATATAACCTTGCGCCAGCGAAGCGACGACCGAGCCGAGGAAGAAGATGCGGTTCCAGCGGTGCTTCCTGCCGGCCGGCACCTTGGCGCGGAAATCGAAGGCGACGCCGCGCAGGATCAAGCCGACCAGCAGCACGAAAACCGGAATGTAGAGCGCCGTCAGGATGGTGCCGTGCGCCAGCGGGAAGGCGACCAGCAGCAGGCCGACCGCCAGCACCAGCCAGGTCTCGTTGGCGTCCCAGAACGGGCCGATGGCGGCGATCATCGTATCCTGCTCGGTGCCTTCGGCTGCGGCGAACAGGATGCCGATGCCGAGATCGAAGCCGTCGAGGATGACGTAGATCAGGATGGCGAGGCCCATCAGGCCGGCGAAGATCAGAGGCAGCAGGGTCGGCCAGTCGACGCTCATGATGTTTCTCCCGGTTGCGCAACCGGCTGCGACAGCGGCCTGTTCATGACACCCGGCAGCGGCGAGGTGTCACCATCCTTCGCCGCCTTCAATGCCAGATGCACCAACACGCCGAGATAGGCGATCAGTAGCAGCACGTAGAGGCTGAGATAGACCGCGAGCGACAGCGCGACATGGCTGCCGGCGACCGGCCCGACAGCATCGGCGGTACGCAGCACGCCGGTGACCAGCCAGGGCTGGCGGCCGATCTCGGTGGTGTACCAGCCGGCCAGCGTCGCCAGCCAGCCGGACAGCGCCATCGGCACCATGACGAGCGCCAGCGGCTTGGGGAGGCTATGGCGGCGCTTGAGGAAAAAGGCCGCCGACCAGGAGACGGCGAGCATCATGAGGCCGGTGCCGACCATGATGCGAAAGCCCCAGAATACCGGAAACACCGGCGGATGGTTGCCGGCATAATCATTCAGCCCCGGCACGACGCCACCGGCGCTGTGCCTGAGGATGAGGCTGGCGCCGTCGGGAATGGTGAGCTCGAACCTGTTCTCGCTCGCCGCTTCATCGGGAAGCGCAAACAGCACTAGCGGCACGTTGGGACCGGTGTTCCAGTTGGCCTCCATGGCGGCGATCTTCTGCGGCTGGTGTTCGAGCGTGTTGAGGCCGTGCTGGTCGCCGGCGAAGATCTGGATCGGGATCAGGATCGCGGCGGTGAAGACGCCGGTGCGCAGCGCCTTCCACATCGATTCCGAACGATCGCCGTAGAGATAGCGCAGCGCCGACAGGCCGGCGATCAGGAACGAGACGGTCAGCCCCGAAGCAAGCAGCATATGGACGAGCCGGTAGGGCATGGACGGATTGAAGACAACGGCCCACCAGTCGGTGGCGTGCGCTACACCATCGCGCATCTCGAAGCCGGCCGGCGTCTGCATCCACGAATTGAGTGCTATGATCCAGAAGGCGGACAAAGTGGTGCCGCCGGCCACCAGCACCGTCGCCAGCGTATGGACGCGGTTCGAGACGCGGCGGAAGCCGAACAGCATAATGCCGAGGAACGCTGCCTCGAGGAAAAAGGCGGTCAGGATTTCGTAGGCCAGCAGCGGGCCAGCGATGTTGCCGACCGTCTCCATATAGCCCGGCCAGTTGGTGCCGAACTGAAAGCTCATGGTGACGCCGGAAACCACGCCCATGGCGAAGGACAGCGCGAATACCTTAACCCAGGTGAAATAAGCGCGCATCCAGGCCGAATCGCCTGTCGCGTTGTAGCGGAGCTTGAAGAACAGCAGCACCCAGCCGAGCGCGATGGTGATCGCCGGGAACAGGATGTGGAACGAGATGTTCGCGCCGAACTGAATGCGCGACAGAATGAGCGGGTCCATGGCGGCTCCGGCTGCTGCTTGTTTGTACAAGGATAGGCTTGATGCGCGGGACGGTCAAAGCGGCGTCCCGCCGCGAGGCGGAACGCCGCAGTGCCGGTGAATCTGCTTCTGCGCGGAATTTGGCTGGACGATCGGGCAGGTGTCGCCTATTCCGGCGAACCTCGATGTCCAGAACTGTCGGGAGCGGCATTGACATCCGGATTTGCGAACCGACATTCAGCGGATTAAATCAACAACTCTGTTTCAAGCAGCCGTTTTCAGCCATGCAGCCGATCATCTCGATTTCCGGGGTCACCAAGACCTACGCCACCGGCTTCAAGGCGCTGAAGGAGATCAATCTCGATATAGTGCGCGGCGAGATCTTTGCGCTGCTCGGGCCGAACGGCGCCGGCAAGACGACGCTGATCTCGATCGTCTGCGGCATCGTCAACCGCTCGTCGGGTTCCGTCACCGTCGACGGCCATGACATCAACCGCGACTACCGCGCGGCGCGCAGCTTGATCGGGCTGGTGCCGCAGGAACTGACCATCGACGCCTTCGAGAGCGTGTGGGCGACGGTCAATTATAGCCGCGGCCTGTTCGGCAAACCGGCGGACAAGGCGTTCATCGAAAAGGTGCTGCGCGACCTGTCGCTCTGGGACAAGAAGGACGCCAAGGCAATCACGCTGTCCGGCGGCATGAAGCGCCGGCTGATGATTGCCAAGGCGTTGTCGCACGAGCCGCGCATCCTGTTCCTCGACGAACCGACGGCAGGCGTCGATGTCGAGCTGCGCCAGGACATGTGGGCGATGGTGCGCCGGCTGCGCGAAGACGGCGTCACCATCATCCTGACCACACACTACATCGAAGAAGCGGAGGCGATGGCCGACCGCGTCGGCGTCATCAACCGCGGCGAGATCGTGCTGGTCGAGGACAAGGCCGAGCTGATGCGCAAGCTCGGCCGCAAGCGGCTTGTGCTGGAACTGCGCAGTCCCCTGGCCACCGTTCCCGACGCCTTTTCGCGCTACGCGCTGGAGCTTTCGCCGGATGGCGGGCAGCTGACCTATACTTATGACAACCAGAGCGAACGGCCGGGCGTCGCCTCGTTGATCCGCGAGCTCGAGGCGGCCGGCATTCAGTTCCGCGACATCGATACGGAAAACAGCTCGCTCGAGGAGATCTTCGTCAATCTGGTGAGGAAACAGGCATGAACCCGCGCGCGGTCATGAATCTTCATGCGGTATGGGCGATCTATCGGGTGGAGATGGCGCGCGCCCTTCGCACGGTGCTGCAGAGCATTGTTTCGCCGGTCATTTCGACGTCGCTCTATTTTGTCGTCTTCGGCTCGGCCATCGGCTCGCGCATCACCGAGATCGACGGCATCAGCTACGGCGCCTTCATCGTGCCGGGGCTGATCATGCTGTCGCTGCTGACGCAGTCAATCTCCAACGCTTCTTTCGCCATCTATTTTCCGAAATTCGTCGGCTCGATCTACGAATTGCTGTCGGCACCTGTGTCCTATCTGGAGATCGTCATCGCCTATGTCGGGGGTGCGGCGACAAAGTCGATCGTGCTTGGCCTGATCATCCTGGCGACGGCCTCGCTGTTCGTGCCGCTTCACATCGAGCATCCGTTCTGGATGCTCGCCTTCCTGGTGCTGACGGCGGTGACCTTCAGCCTGTTCGGCTTCATCATCGGCATCTGGGCGAAGAGCTTCGAGCAGCTGCAGCTGGTGCCGCTGCTGATCATCACGCCGCTGACCTTCCTCGGCGGCAGCTTCTATTCGATCAACATGCTGCCGGGCATCTGGCGCACGGTGACGCTGTTCAACCCGGTCGTCTACCTGGTCAGTGGCTTCCGCTGGAGCTTCTACGGCAAATCCGACGTTTCGGTCGGCGTCAGCCTCGGCATGACGGTTGTTTTCCTGCTCGTCTGCATAGCAATCGTCGCCTGGATCTTCAGGACCGGCTACCGGCTGCGCAACTGATCGACTGGCCTGCCAGGCAAAGCAGCCTTATCAGTCAACGGAAACAGCGCTGAGTGCAGCCCTTGCGACGATGCCCTTGATCTTCATGTTTTGTTATATATCATGTTATTGTTTTTCGCGAGAGGGATTGGTTTATGGAAGACATCATACGATCGCTTGGCTTCTTGTGCCTGGGCAGCAGGATGAAGCGTATAGGCGAGCAACTGCAAGCGGAGGCGCAGCGCCTGCTCGACCGGCTGGATGTTCCGGTTCAGGCGAGCCAGTACCCACTGCTGGCCGCGCTCGACAGGCTGGGCCCGCTGCCTGTCGGGGAACTGGCGCAATCGCTTGGCATCGCGCAGCCAGGTGTAACGCGAAGCGTCTCGCTTCTGGCCGGATTGGGATTGCTCGAGGTTAGTCCGTCGACCGATGACCAGCGGCGCAGGATTGTCGCCCTCACTCGGGACGGCCGGCGGCTGGTCGATGTCGCAAAGCGCGAGGTCTGGCCGCGCATCGAAAACGCCGTTGCGGATTTGTGCGCGGATCTTTCGGGGCCGCTTCTTGAGCAGCTGACCGCCATCGAGGACGGCCTCGCCGCGGCTCCTCTCGACCGTCGAGTGAAAAATCCGGAGACCGCGGCGTAATGAGACACCTGCTCGACCGCCCTATCTGGAGCGCACTTCAGACGCGACATCGGGCGTTCGCGCAAGGGAATGACCTCGCCAGGCGGTATCGGCCGTCGATCGTTCCATTCGCCGCCACTGGCGCCGACGACGCGGAAAGCCTGCGGGCGCTCGAACAGCTTGTCTCCGCGGGCGAGAGTGTCATCCTGCTTCAGTCGGACGCCATTGCTCTGCCCGCGGGGCTTTTTGCGACTTCGACCGCAGCCGGGGTTCAAATGATTGCCGAGCGGCCGTTGCAAACCGTGTCTGACCAACGTGTGCAACGTCTGACCCGAGACGATGCGGCTGAGATGCTCGCCCTGGCATTGCTCACCAAGCCTGGCCCATTCACGCTCGAAGCCCTGAGCCTGGGCGATTTTTGGGGCGTGAAAATCGAGGGCAGACTTGTGGCAATGGCCGGCGAGCGCATGAAGCAACCTGGCTATACCGAACTCAGCGGGGTGTGCTCACATCCGGAATTTCGCGGCGGTGGCCTGGGCAAGCTGCTGTCCCTGTTCGTGGCAAACCGGATAGTGGCTCGCGGCGAAGTTCCCTATCTCCACGCCTATGCCAGCAACGCCACGGCCATCAGACTATACGAGTCCATTGGCTTCAGGTTGCGAAGCACAATGAATGTTGCCGTGGTTCAGCGCACCGAATGATTAGTCGGCGCATGATGCGCCGCATGGATGCATCCAGTATCAGGAAAGGAAGGATTTCGTATGGTCGAAATCCTTCCTTGAGACTGCAAGGCCTTCTTGCGTCTCAGACCGCGATCTTGCCGCCGCCTTGCCTGGTGATGGCAACGACCGCCGGGCGCACCGGCATGTCCGGCTTGAAGTCAGGCCAGCGGGTCGACAAATCCTCATAATAGGACGGACGCCCAAAAGCCTCCCAGTCCTCGCCACCGTCGCCTGGATGCTGGACGGCAACGAAAGCAGTCTGGTCGTCCGGCGCAAACAGGGGACCACACATTTCGGCGCCGATCGGCACACGGAAGAACAGCTTTGAGGTCGCCCGCGCCGGGCCTTCCGTGTCGACCGCCCACAGGCCGTCGGTGCGGCCTGTGGCCTTCGGGCCTTGGCCGTCGGTAGCAACCCAGAGGCGGCCGGCCGAATCGACCGCACAATTGTCCGGCATGCCGAACCAGCCATTGGCAGTGGTTGCGGTGGAGAAGGTGGCGCCGATTTCGGCCACGGCGGGATCGCCGCATTTCAGCAGGATTTCCCACTTGCCCTTGGTCGCAGCGAAATCACCGCCATCCTCGACGATCTCAATGATATGGCCAAAGGCGTTTTCGGCGCGCGGATTGGCGGCGTCGACCTGGTCAGCCTTGCGCTTCGAATTGTTGGTCAGCATGACATAGACCTTGCCATTGGCGGCATTGGGTTGGATGTCTTCCGGGCGGTCCATCTTGGTGGCGCCAAGCAGGTCGGCGGCGCGGCGCGTCTCGATCAGCACGTCGGCCTGGCCGGCAAAGCCGTTTGCCGCTGTCAGCGGTCCCTGGCCGAAGACGATCGGCAGCCATTCGATTGAACCGTCCTCGGCGAACTTGGCGACATGCAAGGTGCCGTCGTCGAGCAAATTCATGTTGGCGGCGCGATCGTCCGGATTGAACTTGCCTGTGGTGACGAACTTATAGACATAGTCGAAGCGCTCGTCGTCGCCGAGATAGAAGACGACACGGCCATCCTTGGCGACGATCGATTCTGCGCCCTCATGCTTGAAGCGGCCCATGGCGGTGCGCTTCCTCGGCACCGACGTCGGATCCTGGACGTCGACCTCGACGATCCAGCCGAAGCGGTTCGGCTCGTTCGGCTCCTTGCCGATATCGAAACGGTCGTGATGCGCCGCCCATTCATAGGCGCCTTCGGGAATGCCGAGGCGCTTGTAGTTGGCCGCCTCGTTATGGCCCTGCGGCAGCTCGCCCGAGAAATAGCCGTGGATGTTCTCCTCGGCCATGACATAGGTGCCCCACGGCGTGACGCCGCCGGCGCAGTTGTTGAGGGTGCCGATGACCTTCGTACCGCTCGGGTCGGCGCTGGTCTTGACGCGGTCGTGGCCGGCGACGGGGCCAGACAGTGCCATCTCGGTATTGGAAGTGATGCGGCGGTTGAGCTTGCCGTCGCGCACGACCTGCCATTTGCCGGCTTCTTTGCGGATCTCGACAATGGTGCCGCCATGCGCGGCCATCTCGACATCGACTTGCTCCTTGCTGAGGGGCGCCTGCTTGGCTTTGCCATCGACGATGGTGACGAGGCCCGGGAACATCAGATGCGGATTGGTGTATTCGTGGTTGACGACCAGCAGGCCATGCTCGGCCGAGCCGCCGATCGGGATATAACCGACATAGTCGTTGTTGTAGCCGAATTGTCTGGCCTGGGCTTCCGCCGACTGTTTTGTCGGATCGAATTCCGGCGAATCGGCGAACAGCGGATCGCCCCAGCGCAGCAGCACGTCAGCGTCATAGCCAGGTGCGACGTGATGCTTGTCGTCGATGCCGGCCTCGAGCTCGTCGAAAGCGAAGGCGGATCCTTCGGCGGCGCGGGCGTTGTCGGCGGTGATCAGCGCCAGCGGGCTAACGGTAGCGGCTATGGCCGAGACGGCAAGCGAGCCCTTGAGGAAGCCGCGGCGCGAGAACCGCGCGGCGATGATCTCACCCATGGTGCGGTTATCGGTGGGATTGGCTCCTGGCCCATCGTTTTCCTCGAGCAGACTGGTGCGGAAATGGGCGTCAGGGGTGCGATGTTCGGTCGAGCGCTGTTCAGTCATGGGGGCCTGCCTCTGGCTGGATGGATTGCTGGAGCGTGTTGCCTGGCCAATCCGGTATTACCGGCAGGTCACAGTTTGATGACATGCCGGCTAATTGCCACCTGCGATTTCGTATCCAACATCAGTCCCGCTTGACCGCGACCGGCGCTTCGGAAACAAGAGCTGCGGCAGCGCGTAGGGACCGCATCGGGAGAGAACAAAAGTGAGTTTCTGGGGACTTGGGCAGCTCTGCGTTTCGACCGTGATCTTCCTGCTGGCGGCGATGGCCGCAAAACAGTGGGGGCTGGCGCCGAGCCTCGGCAAGATCGTGCTGACGTTGGCGCTCTATTCGCTGGGCAATCTGATCATGCTGAGGCTGATCCGTGAATTCGGCATGTCTGTGTCGTTCAGCCTGTCGGCGGTGATCCAGCTGGTGTCGGTGAATGTGGTGGCGCTGGTCTTCTTCGGCGAGCGCGTCAATACCTTACAGGCAACCGGCATTGTGCTTGCCATCGCAGCTGTGGCGCTGATCACGCTCGGACCCTATCTGCAAAGGCTGTAGCTGCGATCGGGCCGATGAAGAAGATTGCAAGCAGACTGCGCAACTGGCTGGAGTTCCCGGTTCTGCTGGCCGGGCTGGTCATTGCCGGCGGGCTGTGGGGGTTCGAAGAACTGATGGAGCTGGCGCGGGCGACCACGCCGCATGCCTTCGACACCGAAATCCTACTTGCCTTCCGCAAGGCCGGCCAGCCCGACAATCCGATCGGACCGGCATGGCTGGAAGGAGCGATGCGCGACATCACCAGCCTCGGCAGCGCCAGCGTACTGGTGCTGATCACGGCAGCAATGATCGTCTATCTGCTCCTTATCCGCAGGCCAGGCGCGGCGCTTCTCATGTTCGTCGCGGTGGCGGGCGGCCAGCTCCTGTCAAGCGTGCTGAAATTCGATATCGACCGGCCGCGCCCCGATCTGGTCTCGCATCTCGCCGATGTGGCATCGCTTTCGTTTCCGAGCGGCCACGCCATGCTGTCGGCGGTGACGTATTTGACGCTGGGCAGCATGGCGGCACGGTTTTTGCCCGGGCGCACAACGAAGATCTATGTGCTCGTGCTGGCGGTGCTGACGACGGTGGTGGTCGGCATCAGCCGCATCTATCTCGGCGTCCACTGGCCGTCCGACGTGCTGGCCGGCTGGTGCGCCGGCTTTGCCTGGGCGATGCTGTGCTGGCTGGCGGCACGACTGCTGGAGCGATGGCTAGGGCGGGCCGACGGCACCTGACGTCGGCCGGACTACTTCAAATCAGCCTGTTGATCAGGCCATGTCCGCAGCCTGCCAGCAGGAAAACCATCGACAGCAAGACTGTCGAGGTCGCCAACGCTTTGAATGTCTTCACCTGCTCATCCTTTTGAGGTCGTAGTGTAAAATCGGTACCGCAATGGATGTCCCGCCAAACGATGCCGAGGTTTGTAGCATGCCAGCGCACCGGCTGGCAAAGGATGTTGCATGTTTCACATATGCAAGATGATGTTTGACCCATCATTATGAAGGTATTATATGTGATACTGCAGAACTCAGACGGGGGTTTGACCGATGATCACTGCCGCGCAGATGCGTGCCGCGAGGGCGCTGGCCGGCATCGATCAGAAGACCCTCGCCGAGCGCGCCGGGGTTTCGCTTCCAACCATTCAGCGCATGGAAGCGAGCGACGGCGTGGTCCGGGGCGTGGTCGATACGCTGATGAAGGTCATCCAGGCCCTTGAAGAGGCCGGGGTCGAGCTGATCGGCGAGAACCAGGCGAGCGAGCGTGGCGGCAGGGGCGTTCGCCTCAAGCCTGTCACGCCGCAGAACCCGCAAGGCTGACGCTACTGCCGCATCGCCGAAAATCAAATTCGATTTTCGGATAGTCCGATGCGCGGGTCAAAAGTGTTGGGGCGTATCTGTGCGCCTATTTGGACGCACGCCGCTCCAAGTCGCGACGGCGACCGCCGACAGTCCTGCCGACGATCCCGCCGCTCCTTGGTTTCATGCGGAAGGCACTCGATGGATCAGACGCAGCGGGCAGTGCATCAACCGGCGCGGCCGACATTTTCCGAACTGTTCACCCCGAAGCTGGTGACGGTGCTGCGCGAGGGCTACACGCTCACGCATTTCAAGGCGGATGCCATCGCCGGGCTGACTGTCGCCATCGTTGCGCTGCCGTTGTCGATGGCAATTGCCATTGCTTCAGGCGTGACGCCGGAGCGCGGGCTCTACACCTCGATCATTGGCGGCTTCCTGGTCTCGGCGCTTGGCGGCAGCCGTTTCCAGATCGGCGGCCCGGCCGGCGCCTTCATTGTGCTTGTGGCGGCGACGGTGGCGCGGGTTGGCGTCGACGGCTTGCTGCTGGCGACGATGATGGCCGGCGTGTTCCTGCTTGCCATCGGCTATCTCAGACTTGGCACCTACATCAAATTCATCCCGTACCCGGTGACCGTCGGCTTCACCGCCGGCATCGCTGTCATCATCTTCTCCGGCCAGATCGTCGAACTGTTCGGGCTGAAGCTCGCCGGCAAGGAGCCAGGGCCGCTGGTGCCGAAGCTGATCGCCATTGGCGAGGCGGCCGGAACGATCAACCTCGCCGCAACTGCGGTGGCGGCACTGACCATCATCACCATTGCGATGTTGAAGCGGTTTCGGCCGAAGTGGCCGGCTATGCTGATTGCCATCGGACTGGCATCCCTCGTCGTCGCATTGCTCGCCATGCCGGCCGAGACGATCGGCACGCGCTTCGGCGGCATCCCGCGCAGCCTGCAATGGCCGGCCTTCCCGCCGCTCAGCCTCGACAGGATAATCGACGTGCTGCCGGACGCCATCGCCTTTGCGCTGCTCGGGGCGATCGAATCGCTGCTGTCGGCCGTCGTCGCCGACGGCATGACCGGAAGGCGGCATCGCTCCAATTGCGAGTTGGTGGCGCAAGGCTTCGCCAATATCGCCTCCGCCTTGTTCGGCGGCATATGCACCACTGGCACCATTGCCCGCACCGCGACCAATGTACGGGCCGGCGCGCATGGACCGGTCTCAGGCATGATGCACTCGGCCATTCTGCTTGCTCTGATGCTGGTGGCGGCACCGCTGGCCAGCTATATCCCGCTTGCAGCACTTGCCGGCGTGCTGGCGGTGGTGTGCTGGAACATGTTCGAGAAACAGGCCTTCGCCACCTTGCTGCGCGCCTCGCGCGGCGATGCGCTGGTACTGATGGCGACGTTCCTGATCGTCATCTTCCGCGACCTGACCGAAGGCATCGTCGTCGGCTTCGCGCTAGGCTCGATCCTGTTCATCGACCGCATGGCCAAGAGCATCGCGGTGGAGGCGGACCATCAATCCCTGGTGCAGGAAGACGTCGCCGACCGAGCCAGCGCTTATGATTCCAGCGAGGCGAGCGATGCCGACACCGTGGTCTACCGGATATCGGGCGCCTTTTTCTTCGGCGCCGCCTCGACCGTCGGCACGGTGCTGGACCGCATCGCCGACCAGCGCAACTTCATCCTCGACTGTTCGGCGGTGCCGTTCTTCGATTCGACGGCGGCCAATGTCATCGAGGGCGCGGCCCACAAGGCCAAGCGCGCCGGCGTTCGCTTTATTATCTCAGGCGCTTCACCGCAGACACGCCGCATGCTGATCAACCACGGTGTCAAGCGGCCGCTGGTGACTTATGCCGCATCGATCACGGATGCGCGGGCGCAGCTGAAGAAAGCCGCGCCCGCCGCCTGAGCTGGCAACTTCCGGCTTAGTCGAGACCCAACGCTGAGACCTCGCCCTCGTTCATCAGCGGCACGAAGATTGTCGACTTGCCATCTGTGCCGATATCGGCGCTGCCCGGCTTGAACGTCGCAACCACTTGCGGCGTACCGCCGGCTTTGTAGCGGTAGAGCGTGCCGGTCATATAGGCAGTGGCGTAGATGCTGCCGCCGATGGCAACGACGCCATCGAGGTTGGCAAAGTTTTCCGCGCCAGCCAGAGGCGAAACGGCCTTGGTGGCGAGATCGACCGAGAGCAGGCCGCCCGGCTCCGCGGTGCTGAAGTCGGGCTTGATGCCCTTGCCCCACGAAGCGACGATCAGCCGGCCGCCATCGGCGAAGATGCCATTCGGCGAAGCGAGCGCCGCATCCTTGATGAACAGTTCGAGCCGGTCGCCGTCGCTGCGATAGATCGTATCGGCAAGCATATCCGTGACGTAGACCTTGCCGGATGCATCAGCGGTCATGTCGTTGAGAAAGACAGCGTTCGGCACGTCGATCGTCGACGCTAGCTTGCCGCTTTGGAGATCGACGACGCGCACATGGGTGATGTCGGCGACGTAGAGTTTGCCGCCGGCAATCGCCATGCCCTTGGGCGCGTCCATGCCGTCGGTCCAGTGTTGCGTGACCAGCTTGCCGTCCATCGACAGAACCGACAGATAGCCGTTGCCGTCGGCTTCGCCGGGATTGCCGACGATGTTCGAGACGATAACGCGCTGGCCGGCGGCGTCGAACAGCGCCGATTCAGGTTGCTCGAGGCCGCCGGCGCGCCAGAGTTCAGCGGCCTGAACTGCCGGCGCAGTCGCGATGCCGACGATGGCGAGAAGTATCGGTGTGAAGAGGCTTTTCATGGCTAGTCTCCTGTAATGGACTGGCGGAGAGCTAGGCCTTTCGATACTTTTCGGGAAGATCTATCGGGACTAGTACCGAAGATTGATACCAAATCGTGCAAAAGAGGTGCATCCCATGAACGGCCTGATCTTCGACGCGCTGAAGCGGACGCTGAAGGCCAAGGGCGTGACCTACCGCGTCCTTGCCGAGCGAATGGGCGTTTCCGAGCCGACGGTGAAGCGCATTTTCCACGAGCGCAACTGCAAGCTCGACCGGCTGATGGAGATCTGCGCTGCCGCCGGCGTGGAGTTGGAGAACGTGCTCGGCTCTATGAACAGAGGACCAGGACCTGCCAACCACATCGCGCCGGAGATCGAGCGCAAGCTCGCCGGCCGGCCGGCACTGCTGTTCATCTTCGTCATGCTTTCGGAAAAATTTACGCCCGAAGGCATCATGCGCTCACAGGGGTTGAGCGAGGCTTCGATGTTCCTCTATCTGCGCGACCTCGAGGAGTTGGGGCTGGTCGCGCTCGGTCGCGGCCTGTCGGCCAGGCTGCTGGTCGAGACGCCAATCCAGTGGAATTTCGACGGGCCATTGCGGCCACTGTTCGAGGTGACCAACAAGAACTTCATCGGCTGGGCCATCACCCATCTGGAGCGCGAGGCGACATTCGTCAGCTTCTCCAGGCGGATGCGGCCCGAGACGGCGGAAATGGTCAGGCGGGAGGCGGAGGAACTGGCCGAGCGCGCCAAATTGCTTGCGCATCACGATCAGCACACGACGCCGGAAGACGGGTTGATCGGCTACAAATGGACCTTCGCTTTCGGCGCGACGCCATTCCCGGCGATCATGCCGATCGGACCGCATCCGCGCGACGCCGGCACGCGGACACCCGGCCGGGCCGCCGCAAAGGCACGACGGCCGCTGCCGGCCTAGCCGCCACTCTGAACCCTTGTTTCGGCGTTGGTAATCCAGGGCTTGTCGTCCCAAATCATCTGCCGGTAGTCGAAACCATATTCGAGGGTCGGCTTGCTGATGCGGAAATAGGGCGACAGGTCGAAGTCGCGCGGCGTGTCGAGCGAGTGATGGCGGATGTGCAGAATTTCCCTGCGCGAATAGCGTCCGACGGCGTGTAAGGCTCGTAGCCGGACGATTCCTCCTGCAGCCGGCCGGCAAGCCAGCGGCCAAGTCGGTCCAGAAGCGTGTCGCCGGGCTCGGTCATGCCAGACGGCGATTATCACAGGGCGGCAAATTACACCATGATCAGCCCACGCCAGGCGCGCCGGCGTCTTCGTGCGATACCGCTGTGAGATCGTCGCGCACCTTGCGGGCAAGCTTCCTTGTCGAGCGCTTCGGACGGTCGCCGAAAAGCTCGGCCGCCTCGGCGAGGCAGGTTTTTTTCAGGCTCTTTTCCGAGCGCTTCAGCAGCTTGGCAAGCAACCGCGTGTCCTCAGGGGGACCGAGCGGCTGGTCCTCGGCATCGAGAAGCGCGCGCATGACGAACACGTCGTGCAGTTCGCCGAGCCGCTCGCCCAATTCATCGACGGCCTTGCGCCGGGCCTTGATCGGCGTCGGCCACAGCCGGCCGAGCAGCGACAGGTGCATGCCATGCGTCTTGGCCGCCTTGCGCAGGTCGTGAAAGTCATCGGCTTCGCCGCGCGAAGCCGCCTTGTCCAGCGCTTTCCTGGCGCGGCGCAAAGTGGCGCGCGCGCCTTCGGCGAGCACGTCGGCAGCCTGCTCCGGCTGGTCGGGCAGAGCGAGCTTGTCGATCCGGCCGACACCTTCCTCGCAAGCGGCGATCGCCGCGCCTATCGCAGCATCGAGGCCTGCTCCGCCATGCAGTTCATGAAGGCGCGCGACGAGCCGGTCGCGAACGGCATCGAGGCCACCGCCGGCACTTTGCTCGGGAAAGCTTGCCGCTAGCCGGTCGATTGTTTCCACCAGTGCGGTCGCCTCGCGCGGGCCGGCAAGCAGGGCCGCCACCTGGCGGTAGCATTGATTCTCAGTCACGCAGAATGTTTCGTCTCCGGAACGGACAAGGCGCAGCAAGGCGCGGACGTTCTTCAGCCGTTTGCGACAGTTGTGCAGCCCCTGTTCGGGCCTGTCACGCGCGGCCTCCAGATGGACAAGCGCCTTGCCGATCTCCTCGGCGAGAATGCGCCTGATCTCGCCGGTCAGCGAGATGTGCGGATCGATACGAAAGCTCATGCGACGATCTCCGCAATCCCCCCAAGGGCGAGCGACGCGTTGTAAAATCTCGGCTCGCCGGTGACTTCGCGGCCGAGCCAATCTGGCAGCATTTCGTCCGGTACATCCTCCGGCGTCTCGAGCTCGGCGATCACCAACCCCGCAAGCGTCCCGCCGAAGACATCGACTTCGTAGAGATAGCCGCGGTGTCTAACATGATGGCGTGTCTTCTCGATGACATGTCCGATGGCAAAGGCCTGCATCTCCTGCGCCTCCACCAAAGGCACCGGATATTCGAATTCATCGCGCTGGCGTGCCTGGCTGCCGAACTTGAGCGTCAGCTTGGCGACGGCATCATTGCTGATGCGCACACGCACCGTACGGCTGGGTTCGGCGACAAGGTAGAATTGACGGATATGAATGTCCGCCTCGACCATTGCCCGCCATTCCTCACCTGAGACCAGGAATTTACGCTCGATTTCCTTGCCCATGGCCATGCACTAGAGCGCGCACGGCCAGAGTTGGCAAGCCGCTTGATCGCAGTTGACTTTAATCATTCGATTGATTAAATTGTCGGTGATGATCAAATCGCCCAGCGCCAGCAGCCTTCCTCATGAGGCGCCCAAAACCGCCGCAGATATGACGCGGACGGCACTCGTGCGCGCGGCGCTGAAGCTGTTCGGACGCCAGGGTTTTGACGGCACGTCGACGCGCCAGATCGCGGCTGAGGCCAAGGCCAATATCGGCTCGATCGCCTATCATTTCGGCGGCAAGGAAGGGCTCCGCAACGCGGCAGCCGACTACATCGTCGACACCATCCAGACCGTTGCTGGCCAGGCGATCGGCAATCTGCAGGCGCCGGTCGCGGCATTGGCGGACACCGAGGCCGCGCGGGCACATTTAGCCGTCGCACTGGAGCGCATGGTCGCCTTCATCGCGGCAAGGCCGGAAGCCGGCGAGATTGTACAGTTCGTCCTGCGCGAGCTGTCGCATCCTACCGCGGCGCTCGACCGTATCTATGACGGCGTGTTCGAACCGGCGCATCGCCGGCTCTGCCTCATCTGGGAACAGGCGACGGGCGAGCCGGCCGAGAGCGAGCGCACAAAACTCACCGTATTCACGCTGATCGGCCAGGTCGTCTATTTCCGCATCGGCCGCGAGGCGGTTATGCGCCGGATGGGCTGGCGCAAGATCGGCGATGATGAGGCCGGCAAGATCGCGGCAACAATAACCGACAATCTCAGCGCGATTTTAGCTCGGCGCGATTTGGCTGTCCGGA
This sequence comes from Mesorhizobium sp. M1027, assembly GCF_040318745.1. Classification (NCBI taxonomy): domain Bacteria; kingdom Pseudomonadati; phylum Pseudomonadota; class Alphaproteobacteria; order Hyphomicrobiales; family Phyllobacteriaceae; genus Mesorhizobium; species Mesorhizobium sp. M1027. The sequence continues at coordinate 27,025 of NZ_JAMYMW010000002.1, forward strand.
AGGATCGTGGATCATGAGCCTGCTCTGTTCTTTGCCGCTTGCCGCCCAGCTTTTCAGCGCCTGTGCGCCGGCAGCACCGCTCGCCGTCGGCTACGTCGAGGGCGACTACGTCCTGCTCGCGCCGATCGAGGTGGCGCAGGTCGAGACGATTGCGGTCAAGCGCGGCGACCGCGTCGCGCCCGGCACGCCGGTGGTGACGTTGGAAAACGCCGACGCCAAGATCGCCATCGCACAAGCCGAGGCGGCCCTTGCGCAGGCCCAGGCGCAACTTGCCGACCTGCAGGTCGGCAAGCGGCCGGAAGAGATTGCGGTGCTCAAGGCGCAGGTCGACATGGCCAAGGCGCAAGCCGCCGACGCCAAACGCCGTTACATCCGCGCCAGCGATCTGTTCAAACGCGGCACCGGCACGCAGGCCGACTACGACACGGCTTCCGCGACGCTGGAGACGGCCAACGCGCAGGTCGGCCAGGCGGAGGCCAATCTCGCCGTCGGCGGGCTGCCCGCACGGCCCGAGACGATCAAGGCCGCCGACAATCAGGTCAGGCAGGCGCAGTCGGCGCTGGAGCAAGCGCAATGGCGGCTGTCGAAGCGCGTGCTGACGGCGCCCTCGCCCGGCCGGGTCAACGATGTCATCCGCTATCCAGGCGACACGGCCGGGCCGACCGCGCCGGTCATCTCCATACTGCCGGATGGCGCGGTGAAGCTCAGCGTCTATGTGCCGGAAAGCGCGTTCTCCTCGGTCGATGTCGGCACGCTGCTCAATGTCCATTGCGACGGTTGCGGAGCGGGCGTGAAGGCTCGCGTCAGCTACGTGTCGCCGGATCCGGAATTCACGCCGCCGGTGATCTACTCGCTCGAGACCCGGCAAAAGCTGGTCTATCTGGTCGAAGCGCGGCCGGAGGGCGACGCCAGCGCATTGCAGCCCGGGCAGATCGTCGACGTCGATCTGGCGGACATCGGAAAATGAACGTCATCGACCTGCACGGCCTGGTCAAGCGCTTCGGCGACAAGACCGTCGTCGACCATGTGACGATGACGGTGGCCGAGGGCGAGATCGTCGGCTTCCTCGGGCCGAACGGCTCAGGCAAGACGACGACCATCCGCATCATGTGCGGCTTGCTGACGCCGGATGAGGGCGAAGGCACGGTTCTGGGCTTCGACATCCGCACCGACAGCCTGCGGATCAAGCGCGAAGTCGGCTACATGACGCAGAGATTCTCGTTCTACGAAGACCTCACGATCGGCGAGAATCTCGAATTCGTGGCACGGCTTTACCGGCTGAAGCCGCTCGACGGGCATGTGGCTAAGACGCTTGAGGAGCTCGGCCTGACATCGCGCAAGAACCAGCTGGCCGGTACGCTGTCCGGCGGCTGGAAGCAGCGGCTGGCGCTGGCCGCCTGCATCATGCACAAGCCGAAACTGCTGCTGCTCGACGAGCCGACGGCGGGCGTCGATCCGAAGGCCAGACGCGAATTCTGGGACGAGATCCACCGGCTGGCGAGCGGCGGCCTGACCGTGCTGGTCTCCACCCATTACATGGACGAAGCCGAGCGCTGCCACCGCATCAGCTACATCTCCTACGGCAAGATGCTGGCCACTGGCACGGTCGAGGACGTGGTGAGGAATGCCGGGCTGACCACCTTCGTCCTGCAAGGGCCACGGCTCGATAAGGTCGCGGCCGCACTTCATGGCCGCCACGGCGTCGACCAGGTGGCGCCGTTCGGGGCGACGCTGCATGTCGTCGGTTCCGACAGGAAGGCGCTTCAGGCAGCGCTCGCCGATGTCGAGAAAGAGCACAAGGGCGTCACGGTATCGCCCGGCGAGACCAGCCTGGAGGATGTGTTCATCCAGTTCATGTCCGGTTCGAAGGACAACATGGGATGAAGAACGGGATAAACAGCATCTTTTCCTTCGCCAGGCTAGGCGCGCTGCTGATCAAGGAGTTCATCCAGATGCGGCGCGACCGCATCACCTTCGCCATGATGCTCGGCGTGCCGCTGATGCAGCTGGTGCTGTTCGGCTATGCCATCAACAACGATCCGAAGAGCCTGCCGGCAGCACTGGTGGCGATGAGCAGCGATCCTTACACGCGGGCCATGGTTTCGGCGCTGCAGACCACCGGATATTACCGCTTCGACCATGTTGCGCAAAGTGCCGCCGAAGCCGAATTCCTGATGGCGCGCGGCGATGTCGCCTTCGTCGTCACCATTCCCGCCGATTTTGCCCGACGGGTCGAGCGCGGCGACAGCCCGCAGATCCTGATCGAGGCGGATGCAACCGACCCGGCCGTCGCCAGCGGCGCCATCTCGACGCTCGGCACCGTCGCCAACCAGGCGCTGCTCAGGGCACGCGGCATGCAGGAGACGGCGGCTGAAGCTGCCCGGGGCCAGCTCCAGGTGGTAGTACACCGGCGCTACAATCCGGAAGCCGTCTCGCAGTACAACATCGTGCCCGGTCTGCTCGGCGTCATCCTGCAGATGACCATGGTGATGATGACCTCGATCGCGCTGACGCGCGAGACCGAGCGCGGCACGATGGAGAACCTTCTGGCGATGCCGTCCAGCCCGCTCGAGATCATGCTGGGCAAGGTGCTGCCCTATCTGGCGGTCGGCGCCGTGCAGGTGTTGGTGGTGCTGGCGGCCTCGAAGCTTCTGTTTGCCATACCCTTCACCGGATCTATGTCGCTGCTGTTGACGGCGGTCCTGATCTTCGTCTTGGCGCTGGTACTGCTCGGCTACACGATTTCGACGATCGCCCGCACGCAGATGCAGGCCCTGCAGCTCACCTTCTTTTTCTTCCTGCCGTCGATCATGCTGTCCGGCTTCATGTTCCCCTATCGCGGCATGCCGGACTGGGCGCAAGATTTCGGCGAAGTGCTGCCGCTGACGCATTTCCTGCGCATTATCCGCGCGGTGATGCTGAAGGGCGCCGAGCTGCCGGCAGTGGCAACGGAGATCGGCTGGCTGGTGGTGTTCGTGGCGCTATTCGCCGGCATTGCGCTGGTGCGGTTCCGCCGGACGCTGGATTAGGGTCGACGCAATCAGCTTGCGCAAATGATCGAGAATCACACGGCCTTGGCCCGGCCCGGGACCGGTGTCAATTCAGGTGCATTGAGCCCTTCGAAGGGATCACGCCAGGCATCGATTTCTTCAAGCTGCCGATACCAGCGGCCGACAGAGGGATAATCATCGAGAGGCAATCGGGCGACGTCGTTGAAGGGCAGAAACGTCGCCATTCGAAAGTCGGCGTAGGAAACCGAATTTCCGACCAGCCATTCTCGCTGGGAAAGCTCGGCATCAAGTATTGCAGCGGCGGTACTGAAGTCCCTCAGGCCCTCCTCAACCCGTGCCTGATCGATCGGGCCGAGCCCATAGCGCTGTTTGGTCCCGCGTTCGAAATGCACGACATCGCAGGCTCTTGCGAGGTTCTCTTTGCCCCAACTCAGCCACCGGATCATCTCCGGCTCATCGTCGCCGGTGCGCCAAAAATGCGAATGCGTGTCGCGTGAAAGCCGGCAGGCTATGGCATCGGCCTCCCAGAGGCTTTTTCCCAAGTCCACAAGGATGGGCAATGAAAGATTTGGATTGAGCGGCCGAAAGCGCTCGGCCTGCCCCGGAGCGAAGGGGGAGGCGAATTCAAACTCGACCTTGGCATTGAGATAACGTGCCACGGCGACCGCGAGGCGAGGATTGGGATTGCGGCTGAAGAACAGTTTCATTGATCTCAGTCCTTGAATGGGACCGGTTCGACCGGACGCAACGGAGGCTCGAGCGCCTCGAACCGGCGCATGACCTGCAACTGATTGCTATCTTAGCTGGCAGCAATGATCTCGGCATAGGTGCTGAAATCGACATTGCCGCCGGACAGCACCACGGCCACGCATTTCCCGGTAAGGTCGATCTCGCCTGACGACAGCGCGGCCAAGCCGACGCAGCCGCCAGGTTCGACCACCAGCTTCAGGCAAGCCATCGCGTCGCGCGTCGCCTGAGCCACCGCCTTGTCGGAAACGGCGATGGCGCCGGCAAGGTTCTTGCGGTTGATCTCGAAAGTGATCGCACCCGGCTCGGCGACGAGAAGGGCATCGCAGATCGAGGTGTGGCCGGGCGCGTTCGACACCCTGGCGCCTTGGATCAGCGAGCGGCGTGTGTCGTCGAAATGCTCGGGTTCCACAGCCCAGACGGCGGTGTCCGGCGAGGCGTCCTTGATCGCGATCGAAATGCCGCTGCTCAACCCGCCGCCGCCGCAGGGAACCACCACCGCATCGAGGCTGACGCCAAGCGCTTTTGCTTGGCGCATCAATTCGAGGCCGATCGTGCCCTGGCCGGCGATGATGGCCGGATCGTCGTAGGGCGGCACCAGGACCATGCCCTTTTCCACGTAAGAACGGACAACGGCAGTGCGATCGTCGCGGACCCGGTCGAAGGTGATCACTTCGGCGCCCATCTTCCTGACATTGCCGACCTTCATCGCCGGCGCATCGGCAGGCATGGCGATGATGGCCTTGACGCCGAACATCGCCGCTGCGGCGGCAACGCCTTGCGCGTGATTGCCCGACGAGAAGGCGACGACGCCGCGGGCGCGTTCTTCCGCCGAGAGCGAGGAGAGCCTGTTATAGGCACCGCGGAACTTGAACGAGCCGGTGCGCTGCAACGTCTCCGGCTTGAACAGGATCCTGGCGCCGAAGCGCTTGTTCAACTCCGGCGATTCGATCAGCGGCGTTTCGACGATCAGTCCGGACAATCGCGCTGCTGCGCTGTGAATATCGGCGATGCCGGGAGGGATGGTCATGGCTGGGGTCCTGCAAGAAATGAGACCGCCTATGGTGCACGGAAAGGGAGGCCGCGCACCAATAAAAAAATGTGACCGTTACAATTCGACTTGGAGGCAGGAGTGGGGCGTGACTGTCACCCACCGCCGCCTCCACTCTCCGCTATGCATTCGTCACTTCAATCGACAAATCGTTGCCTGACCCGGCATTGCCGGCCGCTCCTCATCCCAACAGCGTCTTTTTCCGTTTGGGGCCGCCCATCTTGCGCCAGGTGTTGAAGCGATGGGTGGCAGCAGCGAAGGAGATCTTCATCTGCTGAGCAACCGAATAGCGCGACTTACCCTCGTCGAACAGGCGATAGCAGCACTCGACGCCCTCCTCGGTCAACTTGCCGTCGGGAGCCTTGTTGTGTGGATTGGCGGGATCGAATTTTTCGACCTGCTGCTCGACCAGCCCTTTCAGGCGCTGCAAGTCCGCCTCGATGTTAGCGATCAGGTCGAGAACCGGCTTGGGGTCAAATGGCTGCTGTTGTTCCGGCATCTGCGGGTTCCTTTCTCTTGGTTCAGATTCGATCATATAGGTGAACGTTTGCCGATAGCAAACGATGCCTCGTTCGGTTTCGACGTCGATACTTTTGAGCAGATGAGTGGAGGGGCGCGATTGACCGAGGATGTGCGAAGCTCTAGTTTAGAACTATTCTAAACTGGGGTGAATTTCTCATGCTTTCCCGCGTTTTTGGCTTCGGCCGCCGTCCGTTTGAATCTCTCTCGGAGCAGGAGATCCTGGCGCTCGCAATCTCCTCCGAGGAGGATGACGGGCGCATCTATCGCGCCTATGCCGACGGGCTGGCGGAAAGCTTTCCGCAATCGGCCAAAGTGTTCGAGGAGATGGCGGAGGAAGAGGACGGCCATCGCGACGCGCTGATCGAGCTTTACCGCAAGCGTTTCGGCGAGCGCATACCGCTGATCCGGCGCGAGCATGTGAAGGGTTATTACGAGCGCCAGCCGGACTGGCTGGTGAGGCCGCTCGGTATCGATCATGTGCGCAGCCAAGCCGAGGCCATGGAGCGGCAGGCCTACCTGTTCTATATCGAGGCGGCCAAACGCACAGGCGATGCCTCGACGAGAAAGTTGCTCGACGATCTGGCGGTGGCCGAACAGGGCCACGAGACACTGGCGCAGCGGCTGGAGCAAAAGCATATATCGGGCGCGGTCAAGGACGAAGAGGCGGCGGCCGAGCAACGTCAGTTCATCCTGACCTACGTGCAGCCCGGGCTGGCCGGGCTGATGGATGGCTCGGTGTCGACGCTGGCGCCGATCTTTGCCGCGGCCTTTGCCACGCACGACACGTTCCAGACCTTTCTGGTCGGGCTTGCCGCCTCGATCGGCGCCGGTATCTCGATGGGATTCACCGAAGTGGCCTCCGACGACGGCAAGCTATCCGGCCGCGGCTCGCCGGTAAAACGCGGGCTGACCGTCGGCGTCATGACGACGCTGGGCGGGCTCGGGCACGCGCTGCCCTATCTCATCCCGCTTTTCTGGACGGCGACGATCGTCGCCGCGGTCGTGGTGTTCTTCGAACTTTGGACGATCGCCTTCGTACAGAACCGCTACATGCAGACGCCATTCTGGCGCGCCGCCTTCCAGGTGGTGCTGGGCGGCGCGCTGGTGTTTGCGGCAGGGGTGCTGATCGGGAATGCATAGCAGTCGCTACCCATTCACCGCCCGGCTGTCTGCTGGCGCCTCGGCGCGTTCGGTCAGGCCGTAGTCGCGCATGACATGGGCGATCCGCAAACGGTAGCCGGCAAAGATGCCGCCGCGCCCAGCCCTCTGCGCCTGCCGATGTTCCTGCGTGTTGCGCCAGGCCTTCACCGCATCCTCGTCGCGCCAGAAGGACAGCGACAGGATGCGGTTCGGATCGGCAAGGCTCTGGAAGCGCTCGATCGACAGGAAACCGTCGATGCCGTCGAGCAGTGGGCGCAGATCGGCGGCGATGCCGAGATAGGCATCGCGCATGCCCGCCGCCGGCTCGACCTCGAAGATGACGGCGATCATGGCTTCACCAAAGAAGCATGTGGCCCGGAGGCCAGTTTGAGGAAGATGCGGTCCTCCTTCAGGATAAATTTTTCCCGCCGGGCGAACTCGTAATTCGCCTTGCCGGCGGGATCGGCGGCGAGCCGGGCGCGGTAGGCTTCGTAGGCCGCAAGACTGTCGATGTTGTAGGCGGCATAAGCCGTAGTGGCCGAGCCTTCGTGCGGCGCGAAATAGCCGATCAGATCGGCGCCGCAGCGCGGGATCGCCTGCCCCCAATTGCGTGCATATTCCTCGAACGCCGCCTTGCCGAACGGATCGATCTCGTAGCGGATGAAGCAGGTGATGGTCATTTTCGCCTCCTTGGCGGTGGATGTTTTCTGGCGGTCACAGTTCGAGCCGGGTCGAAACGTTCCGAAGATCGATATGCTAGGCAAATTCGCTGGCCGGTCAGGTTTGCCAGAAGGATTTCGCGCATTCGCGGCGGACGTCTTCGGGTGTCAGGCCAAGGTCACGCAGCAGATGATCGTCGATCTCGGCGAGGTCGAGACGCTGCAAATGACGGTCGTACCACCGCTTCAGGAGCCGCAGCCGCAGGCGGCGCAAGACAATGAACGGGAACGGCCGGCGAGCAGGCGCGGCGCCGAGAATAGTCCTTGCAGGCATTGTCGTCTCCTTGATTTGCATCGAGATTAATGCTTGTCTGACGAGGATGATTCGATGATGAACGAACCATGCGCGAAGGACCTGACATAGCCCGCATTGCCAGCCTGGTGGGCGATCCGGCGCGGGCAAACATGCTGTCCGCACTGATGGGCGGCACGGCACTGACGGCGAGTGAACTGGCACTCGAGGCCGGCGTGTCGCTTCCGACAGCGAGCTCCCATCTGTCGAAGCTGATGGAAGGCGGGCTGCTGACGCTGGCAAGCCAGGGACGGCACCGCTACTACGGCCTCGCCGGCCCGCAGGTAGCAGGCATGATTGAGGCGATCACCGGTGTTGCCGCCGCGGTCGGGCCGCAACGAGTGCGGCCTGGCCCACGCGACGCTGCCATGCGCGTGGCGCGGGTCTGCTACGACCACCTCGCCGGCGAGCAGGCGGTGGCGATGCTGGACCGTCTCGTCGCTCGACAAGTGCTCCTGCGCAATGATGAGGAGATCCGGCTTGGGCCGTCGGCCGCCTCGCATTTCGCCGCGATCGGCATCGATGTCGAGGGCAAGGCGCGGCGACCGGTGTGCCGGGCCTGCCTCGATTGGAGCGTGCGGCGTTCGCACCTCGCCGGCACGCTGGGCGCCGCCATTCTCGATAAGATCCTCGCCGAAAAATGGGCGCGGCGCGAGAAGGACAGCCGTGCAGTGATCTTCTCGCCGACAGGCAAGCAGGCATTCGAGAAGACGTTTCTCGCCTGACGGCTCGCTTCGACGCACCAGAACGGCTCGCCGTCTCCACGGAAACGCCGAACCGCTCTATCTTTTTTGTTTTGACGCAATTCCGGACAGAAAATCGTTCCACACACTTTTCCTGGAATTGCTCTAGCCGCGCTTGAGCGGCTTGGCCTGCTTGAAAAAATGCTCCCAGGGATCGGCTTGCCCAAGCCGCTTCAGCGTCGTCTTGTCGCCTATCGGAAAGGCGTTCGGCGGCAATCCGGCCTCGATTTCCGCCCAGGTCACCGGCATTGATACAGTGGCACCTTTCTTGGCGCGCGACGAATAGGGCGCGACCGTGGTCGCGCCACGGCCATTGCGCAGATAATCGACGAATATCCTGCCGGTGCGCGCCTTCTTCGACAGCGTCGCCGTGTAGCGGTCGGGTGCGGCTTGCTCGAGCGCTCGAGCGAACTCATGGGCGAAGCCTTTGACCTCATCCCAGTCCGCCGACGGCTTCAGCGGGACGAGGACATGATAGCCCTTGCCGCCCGAGGTCTTGACGAAATTAGGCAGGGACAGTTCGTCGAGCCGGCTGCGGATGTCGAGCGCCGCGGCAAGCACCGCCTTCACGTCGACACCCTCGTCGGGATCGAGATCGAAGATGATCTGGTCTGGTTTTTCCAGCTCGTCCGTGGTCGAGCCCCAGATGTGGATCTCGACGACGCCAAGTTGAACGAGGGCCACGACACCGTCGAAATCGCGGATGAACAATATCTCCTCGCCGTCGGTGGGATCCTTCATCACGGCGATCTTGTCGTGCATGCCGGCCGAGGCATGCTTCTGGAAGAACCGTTGGCCGCCAACACCGTCCGGCGCCCGCACGAGGCTGAGCGGCCGGTTGATGACGAATTGCTTCATGCGCGGCCAGACCAGCGCGTAGTGATCGACCAGATCCTGCTTCGATACGTTCTCCTCGGGCCACAGAAGCTTGTCGGGGCGGGACAGCGTAACCGAGGTTTTCGCCGTGGCCACGGGTTTGGCGGGCTTTGGCTTCGACTCTGCCGGGGCTGAGCGTGCTTTCGGTTTCTCCTGCACGACTTCCTCCGCCGGCTTGTCCTCGCGCAATCCCTGGAACGACGCGTGGCGTATTATACGGTCCGACGTCCAACTGCGAAACTCCACTTCGCCGACAAGTTCGGGCTTGACCCAGACCAGCCCCTTACCCCTTGGCACCGCCCTGTCGAAGGGCGAGGTTGTCGTCTTCAGCGCATCAAGCCTCTTCTTCAGCTCGTTGGTGCTTTTGGCCGTGAAGCCGGTGCCGACGCGGCCGGCATAGCGCAGCTTGCCGCCCTCGTGATAGCCGACCAGCAGCGAGCGCAGGCCGCGCCCGGTCTTGTCCGACGGCATGTAGCCGCCGATGACGAATTCCTGGCGCGCCGTACATTTCGACTTCACCCAGGACGGGACCCGGCCGCTGCGGTAGGGCGCATCGGCGCGCTTGGAGACGACGCCTTCGAGCCCCAGCCGGCAAGCATGCTCCAGCATGATCTTGCCGGGCTCGGCAAAGTGGTCGCTGAAGCGCACGGCCTGATCCTCGGCCTGTCCGGCGAGCAAAGTGCGCAGCCTTTCCTTGCGCTCGACCAGCGGCTCGGAACGGATATCCTCACCGTTAAGACGCAGCAGGTCGAAAACGTAGTAGATGAAACGATCCGTGCGGCCTGCCGACAGATCTTGCTGCAGCAGCGAGAATGACGACACGCCATTATCCGCCAGCACGACGATTTCGCCGTCGATGATAGCATCGGTGCATTTCAGGCCGCCAAGTGCCGCGACAATTGCGCCACCGAACTTGTCGGTCCAGTCGAGGCCGGCGCGTGTCAAAAGCCGAACCTCGGTGCCGGCAAGCTGCGCCTGCATGCGATAGCCGTCGAACTTCACCTCATGCAGCCAGTCCTTGCCGGGCGGGGCGTCCCGCTCCAGCGTTGCGAGCGCCGGTTCGATGAATTCGAGCCGCCTTGCGGCGACGGCCTTCGCTTTGCTGGCGGCCGGCCTGTCGGACTGCCAGACGCTTGGCTTCTTGCCATCGGCGGTCTTGCCTTCGCCAACCTCCTCGATGGTCAGGCCGGATTTCACCGATTGCGGCGCCTCCTGCAAAATGTCCTCGCCCGGACGCGCGGCGGCATCGTCGGATTTGATCAGCAACCAGTTGTCACGCTTTTCGCCCGGACGCGGCTTCAGCCGCACCAGATGCCAGGCGCCATGCAATTTGTGGCCATGCAGTTCGAAACTGATATGGCCTTTCTTCATCGCTTTTGCCGGGTCGCCATCGGGGACCCAAGTTCCCTCGTCCCAGACAATGACCGAGCCGCCGCCATATTGGTCCTTCGGGATAGTGCCTTCAAACGGCGCATAGTCGATCGGGTGGTCCTCGACATGCACGGCGAGCCGCTTTTCGTGCGGGTCGAGGCTCGGGCCCCGCGTCACTGCCCAGCTCCACAGCACGCCGCCATGCTCGAGACGAAGGTCGTAGTGGAGCCTGGTGGCGGCATGCTTGTGGATGACGAAGATGCCACCTGGCTCGGCTTTCTTGCCGCGCGAAACCTTGCCGGCCGGTTCGGTGGTCTTCTTGAAATTGCGCTTGGCGTGATACTGCTCGAGGCTGACCATGGTCTGATCCTAAGCAGATTTGCGCCGAGCGGCTTTGGACTTGGCGCCCTTTGCCGGGCGTCCGGTCTTTGCCGGCGCACCGGCTTCCGACGAAAGGCTCTTCTTCAGTGCATCGAAGAGATTGACGACGTTGGAGGGCCGTGGTTCCGCCTTTGTCTTCGGTGCCTTCCTGCCGGCCTTCTTGGCGCGGACCAGCTCGATCAGGGCGTTTTCGTATTTGTCCTCGAATTCGGAAGGATCGAACTTCGCCTGTTTCTCATAGACGATGTGTTCGGCCAGCCTGATCATTTCGGCGTCGGTCTTCACCGGCTTGATGTCGCCGAACACCATCTCGGGCCTGCGAACCGTATCGCCATAGCGCAGGGTCGTCAGCAGCAGACCCTTGCCCAACGGCTCGATGACCACCGGACGTTCGCGGCGATAGAGCACGATACGGGCCAGCCCCGCCGTCTTCTTGGCGGCCATGGCGTCGCGGATGACGGCGAAGGCCTCTTCCGAGACCTCGTCCGCAGGCGTCACATAATAGGGCGTATCGAGATAGATCTGCTGGATCGAGGATTTTTCGATGAAACCATCGAGGCTCATCGTGTGCGAGAATTCGATCTGCACGGCTTCGATCTCCTCCTCCTCGATTTGGACGAAGTCGCCGTCGCCGATCTCGTAGCCCTTGATCTCGTCCCCTTCATCGAGCGGCTTGCCGCTGGCCGGATCGACATAGACGCGCTTGACGGTATTGCCGGTCTTGCGGTTGAGCACGCGGAACGAGACTTTCTCCGCCTGGGTCACGACATTGGTCAGTTCGACGGCGCAAGTAACCAGCGAAAGCTTGAGATATCCTCTCCAGGCGGGGCGCGGCGCCATGACAAACTCCCTGCGCGACAAGGTTCAACCGAGAACGGCGTTCAACCGAGAACGGCCAAAGCCCGTTCCGGTTCCGGCGGCGCAAAAAGGCAAGTCCGGGCTTTCGGCCCGGCCTTGCCCTGAACTCAATTCTCTATCGCTGCCCTACTCGGCGGCTTGCAGGTTGATCTTGCTTTCCGCTATCTCGGTAAGCTTGCGGTCGGTCGCCTGCTCCTCCTTGAGATTGTTGGCCAGCACATTGGCGCAGTCGCTGCGGCCCAGTTGCTTGGCCCAGGCAATCAAGGTGCCGTAACGGGTCATCTCATAATGCTCGACCGCCTGGGCCGAGGCGATCAGCGCAGCGTCGAGGACCTCCTTGTCGGCGATGTCGCCGCTGATGTCGTCGGCCTCTTCGAGAATGCCGTCGATGGCCGGGCAGTCGACCTGCTTGGCCTTCACACCGTGCAGTTCGAACACCTGCTCGACACGCTGGATATGACCCTTGGTCTGGGCGAGATGTTTCTCAAAGCCGGCTTTCAGCTGCGGATCACTCGCCTTGTCGATCATCTTCGGCAGCGATTTCTCGATCTGTTTTTCAGCGTAATAGATGTCGCGCAGCGTGTGCACGAACAGGTCATCGAGTGTTTTGATATCCCTCGAAAAGAAGCCCATGGCCTTTGCCTTTCCATTCTCTTGCAGTTTCGGATTTTTGGCTGCGGCCCAACCCGAGCACCACAGCCTGCGGAACCGGTTCGTCCCGGCACTGGGAAATCAACGTGCGGCTGACGGGCGGGTTCCTGGTTTTCCGGCCGCGTGCACGGAAATTTCGCGGTCCAGCAAAAAGCTGAAACAAAACCGCGCCTCAGCGACATTCAGGCGAAACATATGTGATGCAAAAGTCACACTGGGCGAAATGCCGACGGACTGCATGGAAACACCGCGAATCAGCCGCATTCCAGCCATGAACGAAGGCATTTTCGACCAGAGATTAACATCGCGTTCACCGACTATTCACGCCTGGACGCTATGATCCCCGCAATTCGGAAGGGACATCCGAAACGGGACAGGGACCGAGTAAAATGAGCTTCTGGAATCACATCGCCGGCTATGCTGCCGCCATCCGCGAATTCGTCGCACCGACCTATCGGCCCGAGCGCTATTACATGCGCGGCCCAGGCCCCGCCTGCGCGCGCCGTGGCAACACGCTTGGGATCAGCGTGCACTGATGATGAGCATGGAGAGCCGTCACGACAGCCGGATATGCCGGCCCGACGCCGACAATCGGTCAACGACCTATCGCGCCGAGCGCCCTGCGCTGACCGACAGACGGCGTGCGACAACGCCAAGCCTTCAGCAGTCCGGGCTTTGATCCAGCCGCCGGCAGGTCTAGTGTCGCCTGACACCAGCTGCCGGGCGTCACGTGATCGTCAAGCCGAACCATTCTCCTGAGCCGCCAGAATTCGAATCACGTCGCCCGTTGATCGTGTTCGACGGTATTTGCGTGTTGTGCTCGGGCTTTGTGCGCATGGTGGTGAAGCTCGACCGCAAGGGCCGCTTCCATTTCGCAACGGCGCAGTCGCCCTTCGGCGAGATGCTGTTCCAGAAATACGGGCTGCGAGCGGATCGCTACGAGACCAATCTCGTCATCGTCGATGGCGCCGCTTTCACCCGCCTGGACAGTTTCGTTGCCGTCATGGCCGAACTCGGCTGGCCGTGGCGGGCAGCGCGGATCCTGCTGCTGTTGCCGCGCCCGCTTCGCGACTGGCTCTACGACCGCATCGCAAAGAACCGCTACGCTCTGTTCGGCAAGAAGGACAATTGTGAAATCCCTTCCGCCGAGGTGAGGGCAAGGTTGATCGGCTAGGCTCACCGCCGTGGCCGGGAGCGGCGCGGGGCATTTTGGGGGAACTGCGGATGAAGGTTCTTGTCGTCGGCGGCTATGGCACCTTTGGCGGTCGCACCGTCGAGCTTTTGGAGGGCGAACCGCGTCTGATCCTCTTCGTCGCCGGGCGCTCGCTTGCCAAGGCTGACGCTTATTGCGACAGGCCTGCGCCGACAGCAGCCCGGCTGGAGCCGGCCCTGTTCGACCGTGACGGCGATCTCGCCGCGCAACTCGCTGCATTTGAGCCTGATATTGTAGTCGACGCGAGCGGCCCATTCCAGGCCTATGGCGAGGGACGCTATCGCCTGATCGAAGCCTGCATCGCCCGGCGCATCAACTATCTCGATCTAGCCGACGGCTCGGATTTCGTCGCCGGCGTCTCTGCGTTCGACGAGGCGGCGCGAAATGCCGGGGTTTTCGTGCTGTCCGGCGTCTCGAGCTTTCCGGTGCTGACGGCCGCGGTTGTGCGCCGCCTGTCGTCGGACCTGACGCGGGTCGACGGCATTCGCGGCGGCATCGCGCCGTCGCCCTTTGCCGGTGTCGGCGGAAACGTCATTCACGCTATCGCCGGTTATGCCGGTCAGCCGGTGCGGCTTGTTCGCAATGGCCGTCCGGAACAAGGCCGTCCGTTCACCGAACAACTGCGCTACACCATCGTGCCGCCGGGCCGGCTGCCGCTTCGATACACGCTGTTTTCGCTTGTCGACGTTCCCGACCTGCGCGCCTTGGCCGAGCTTTGGCCGGAGGCGAGGACCATCTGGATGGGAGCCGGGCCGGTACCCGAGTTGCTGCACCGCGCCCTGATCTGCCTCGCCTGGCTGGTGCGCGCCGGATTGATCGGTTCGCTTTTGCCGCTGGCGCCGCTGATGCATCAGGCAACGAACCGGCTGCGCTGGGGCGAGCATCGCGGCGGCATGTTCGTCGAGGTGGAGGGATCTGACCGGGCGGGCGCCATCGTCAAGCGCTCGTGGCATCTCTTGGCCGAGGGCAATGATGGGCCGCTGATCCCGTCGATGGCGGTCGAAGCGCTGGTCCGCAAAGCGCTGGCCGGACATCAGCCCGCGCCGGGCGCACGGGCGGCGGTCCGCGATTTGGAGCTCCGGGATTATGAAGCGCTGTTCGCCGGCAAGACAATCTACACCGGGTTCAGGAATGAGCCCGCTGACAGGGACAAGTCGCTTTATGCCGTCTTGCTCGGCGACGCCTGGCATGGCCTGCCCCGGGAAATCCGCGCCATGCACGATTGCACAACGATGGCGGCAGGCCGCGCGCGCGTCGAACGCGGGCGCAATGTTCTTGGCCGGCTAATGGCCCGGATGGTCGGCTTCCCCGGGGCAAGCGAGGACATCCCGGTTCACGTCCGCTTCGACACCGACAAGGAGAGCGAGACCTGGACGCGGACATTCGGCAAGCACAGTTTTTCTAGCCTGCAGTTTGCAGGCCGGGGTCGATCGCAGCGCCTGCTGTGCGAACGCTTCGGCCCGCTGACCTTCGCGATGGCGCTGGTTGCCGAGGACGGCCGGCTGGCGCTGGTCTTGCGCCGCTGGAGCTTTTTTGGCCTGCCGCTGCCGATGTGGCTCGGTCCACGCTCGACTTCCTACGAAACGGTGGAGGATGGCCGCTTCCGCTTCCACGTCGAGATCTCGCATCCACTTGCCGGCATGATCGCCTGCTACCGCGGCTGGCTGGAGCCCTCCGGCCCGCACGGCTCCAGCGAGATCGTGTCGCCTGCCAGCTTAGCCAGTTCGCGGCAGTCCTGCGCCGTGCACAGCGTCCAACCCTGACCCGTAGCGCCCGACGCGGCGAGCACGAGGCGCCGCTGTGGCCCGACCTTGGGCGCATAGACCCACCAGCCGTTTCTCAGCACCGAGCCTTGCGGCGGCTCCATCCCGGCGCCCGATCCCTTGATGCGGGCCTCGACCAGCTGCAGGCCGGACGGCAGCACCTTCCAGTCTTCCTGCCACTGGGTCTTCTCCACCGAATGCACCCAGGAGAGCGTGAAGGCAGCGACCGCGAGCGTCACCGTCTTGCCGGCCGCGGCTATGCAGAGGCTCATGCCGAGTTGGCCAGCGAAGCCTGCCGCGCACGCCAGCAGTGCCAGCCGATCCAGGCAAGGGACAGCGCCCAGCCCGCCTCGTCGGTAAGCGGCAGCGCCGCAACCAGCAGCACGCCGGCGGCGAAGGCGACGAGGCGTTCCCACCAGGCCATGCGCCGGGCCAGAAATCCGACGGCAGCGGCGCCCCACAGGACGATGCCCATGCAGGCTTTGATGACGATATAAGCGACCTCGACGGGATAGCCGAACTGGGCGGCGATCGGGCCGGGGTCCTGCAGCATCAGCGCCGGGGTATAGACCGCCATGAACGGCACAACGAAGCCGGCAATGGCAAGCTTGGTGGCCTGGATGCCGATCTTGAGGCCGCTTTCCTTTGCCATGGGTGCGGCGGCGAAGGCGGCCAGCGCCACAGGCGGGGTGAGATCGGCCATGATGCCGAAATAGAAGACGAACATATGGCTGACCACCAACGGCACGCCGAGCGACAGCAGCGCCGGCCCGGCCAGCGACGAAGTGATGATGTAGTTGGGAATGGTCGGTATGCCCATGCCGAGCACCAGGCAGGTCAGCATGGTCAGAAGCAGCGACAGGAACAGATTGTTCTCGCCGATCGAGATGATCCAGCCGATGAAGGTCGAGGCGATGCCGGTAAGCGTCAACGTGCCGATGACGATGCCGATGATGGCGCAGGCAATGCCGACCGGCAGCGCGTTCTTTGCTCCCTCCGCAAGGGAATCGATGCATATGCGCAGCGTCTCGCGCCCGCCCTTGAAGGTGAGGCAGGCGACGACCAGCACGGCGATGACCAGGCTGAGGATGTCGACGCCGAATTTCATGAAGGAAGCCGCGGCAAGCCCGAGCGCCAGCCAGAAGACGATGCGGAAGGCGAGCGGCCCGATCGATGCTGCCAGCGGCGTGCCGAGAATAAGCACGATGGTCAACGCCAGGCCCATGGTGCCGGCGAACACCGGTGTGTAGCCGGCAAACAGCAGGTAGATCAGTGCTGCGAGCGGCAGTACCAGCGGCCAGTGCTGTCTCACCGCATCCCACGGATTGGGCAGGTCGGTCCTGGCCATGCCGTGCAGTCCGGCCTTGCCTGCCTCCAGGTGTACCTGCCAGGAACAGGCGCCGAAATAGAGCAGCGCCGGAATGATCGCCGCCTTGACCACCGCGGCATAGGGGATGTTCAGGGTCTCGGCCATGATAAAGGCAACCGCTCCCATCACCGGCGGCATGATCTGGCCGCCCATCGACGAGGTCGCCTCGACGGCGCCGGCGAAGGCCGAGCGGAAGCCGAAGCGCTTCATCAGCGGGATGGTGAACTGGCCGCTGGCCACCACATTGGCGACGCCGGAGCCGGAAATGGTGCCCATCAGCGCCGAGGACAGCACGCAGACCTGTGCCGGGCCTCCGCGCCACGAGCCGACCAGGCCAAGCGCAAAATCGTTGAACAGCGCGATCATGCCGGCGCGTTCAAGAAAAGCGGCGAAGACGACGAAGATGAAGATGTAGGCGGCCGAAACATAGACCGGCGTGCCGTAGATGCCTTCGGTGCCATAGGCGAAGGTGTCGACGAGCTGGGCGAAATCATAGCCGCGATGGATGAAAGGCGGCGGCAGATGATTGCCGGTAAATGCGTAGGCGAGAAAGATGAAGGCAATGACGGCGAGCGGCAGCCCCATCAATCGCCGCACCGCCTCGAAGACCAGCACGACCAGCACCGCGCCGACGATCAGGTCAGGCGTGGTGAGAAAGCCGGAGCGGCGGATGAGGTCGGCATAGAACACCCAATTGTACAGACCGGTGGCGAAGCCGAGCACCCCGAGCGTCCAGAACACTGCTTTCGCCGGGACGCTTTTAGCGCGCAGATTGGCGATTAGGGCAAAGCCGAGCAGCAGCAGGAAGCCGACATGCATGGCGCGTACGACCTGGCTCGGCAGGCTGCCATAGGCGGCGATGTAGATCTGGAATATGGAGAAGGCGATGGCGATAAGAAAAGCCGCCTTGCCGGCGATGCCTTCGCCGAAGCCCGGCGGCAATCCTTCGACAGGAGCTTCCGCTGTGGGGGAAAGAACGGTCGGGGTTGCGGTCATTAGCGGGGTTCCTGGCGGGGCGCTCCCCTCCCCGAGGGAGGGTGCGGAGCGAGGCGAGGCTCCTTACTTCACCAATCCCTTTTCCTTGTAATACCTCTCGGCGCCTGGATGCAGCGGCACCGGCATGCCGTCGAGCGCCTTGGCAGGGTCGATCGCCTTGGCAGCGGCGTGGGCAGCGACGAGCTGGTCGAGATGCTCGAACAGCAGTTTGGTCATCTGGTAGGCGGTCTCGTCAGGGACATCGGCGCTGGTGATCAGGAAATTGCCGACGGCGGCGGTCGCGACATCCTCGGTCTGGCCCTCATAGGTGCCCTTGGGGATGACCACGGAAAGATAGGGCGAGCCGATCTTGGCGACGTCCTCCGCCGGCACGGCAACGATGTTTACCGGCACCGAGGTGGCGAGGTCACGGATCGATGCGACCCCAAGGCCCGCCGACTGCAGCGTGGCGTCGAGCTGGCGGTTCTTGATCAACTCTACGGACTCGGCAAAGGGCAGATATTCGATCCGCCCGAGGTCTTCGTATTTCAGCCCGGCAGCGGCGAAAATGGTGCGGGCGTTGAGCTCGGTGCCTGAGGCCGGCGCGCCGACCGAAAGGCTCTTGCCCTTGAGATCGGCGAGCGTCTTGATGCCGGATTCCTTGCTGGCGACGATCTGGATATAATTGGGATAGATGGCCGCAATGCCGCGCAGCTTGTCGAGCTTGCCTGGGAAGCCTGCTTCGGTATTGCCTTCGGCGGCCAGCTTGACGGAATCGCCGAGTGCAAAGGCGATCTCGCCCTTGCCCTGCTGCAGCAGGTTGAGGTTTTCGACCGACGCTTTCGTCGCCTGCACCTGGGTGCGCGCGCCTTCGATGCCCTTGCCGTAGATTTCCGACAGCGCCACGCCGAGCGGATAGTAGACGCCCGACGTGCCGCCGGTCAGCACGTTGATGAATTCCTGTGCCTTGACCGATACCGCGCCAAGGCCAAGCGACAGCGCTATGGCGCCGGCGGCAACGAACTTCGTCCTGAAATTGAGCATTCGGTTTCCTCCCTGAAGTATCTGCCGCACTCTCCTCGTCAGCGCGATCCGGGACGAGTTTAGAGAGCGGACGGGAAATGCCAACCCGCAATTGTCGCCATTAGACGAACGGTTGAGCTTGCGTGAAATGCCATGGGAGCCGAAAGATTTTTGCAGCGCCTGTCGAAATCGGGCGAGGCCGCGCGACATACGTTCGGCCCGCAACGGAGCGGCCTTCGAGAAAAACGGGAGAAGACCATGCGATACATGCTTTTGATCTATGCGAACGAAGCCGCGATGGCGGCCGCGCCGACGGAGCAGACCTACGAAATCAGTGCAGCCTATGGAGCCTATACCGAGGCGTTGAAGAAATCCGGAGCGTGGCTGGCCGGCGACCGGTTGAAGCCGACCCAGACCGCCACCACGGTGCGGATGGCCAACGGCAAGACCAATGTGCTCGACGGTCCCTATGCCGACACCAAGGAGCAGCTCGCCGGCTTCTACATGATCGAGGCTGAGGACGCCGACGCAGCAATTGCCTGGGCGGCTCGCAGCCCGGGTGCCAGCACCGGCACGATCGAGGTGCGGCCGATCTGGGAAATGACCGAGTACCCATCCCAGAAGTGACCGTGTGATGGACAGTCGTCCGGAGATCGCGCGGGCGGCGGCGGAAGCGGCCGCCCGGCAAAGCTACGGCAAGCTGGTCGCGTATCTCGCCGCGCGCACACGCGACGTGGCCGCTGCCGAGGACGCCTTGGCAGATGCCTTTGCAGCGGCGCTCGAGCGTTGGCCACAGGCGGGCGTGCCCGACAAGCCGGACGCCTGGCTGCTGGCGGTGGCACGCAAGCGCCGCGTCGACGCGGTCAGACGGCGACTGACAAGCGAGGCGGCCCGCGACCACCTTAGGCTGATCGCCGAGGAGATGGAGGCACGCATGGTCGACGAAGACCTGCCGGACGAGCGGCTCCGGCTGATGTTTGCCTGCGCCCATCCGGCGATCGAGGCCGGCGTCCGCGCGCCGCTGATCCTGCAGACGGTCCTGGGCTTCGACGCAGCGACGATCGCCTCGGCTTTCCTTGTCTCGCCAGCCACGATGAGCCAACGCCTGGTGCGCGCCAAGACACGAATTCGCGAGACAGGCATTCCGTTCCGCGTGCCGGAGCGGGCCGAACTCGGCGAGCGGCTGGGCACCGTTCTGGAAGCAATCTACGCGGCGTTTGCCGAAGGCTGGTCCGACCCGGCCGGCACCGAAACGCGGCGCCGCAACCTCGCGAGCGAAGCCATCTGGCTCGGCCGTCTGATGGCCACGCTGATGCCGGACGAGCCGGAGGCGCTCGGCCTTTTGGCGCTGATGCTGTTCGCCGAAGCGCGGCGCGCGGCGCGGCGCAATGTGGCGGGCGATTATGTGCCGCTGGCCGAGCAGGATCTTGCACTGTGGGACGATACACTGATCGATGAAGCGGAGACGCTGCTCGGGCGCGCCGCGGCCAAGGGCGTTGTCGGCCGCTACCAGCTTGAGGCCGCCGTGCAGTCCGCCCATGCGACAAGACGGCTGACCGGCGGCACCGACTGGGTCGCGATCAAGGAGCTCTATGACGCGCTGTCGGTGATTGCCGGCTCGCCGGTGGTTTCGATCAACCGTGCGGTGGCCATTGCCGAGGCCGAAGGTGCCTCGGCAGGATTGGGCGCCCTTGATCAACTCAGCGGCGATAAGCGGCTGTATGACTATCAACCTTACTGGGCCGCCCGCGCGGGCCTGCTGGCCAGGGTCGGCAAAGTTCCGCAGGCGAGCGAGGCCTATGACCGGGCTATCGGCCTCGAACGCGATCCAGCCGTGCGCCGGTTCCTGCAGGAACGACGGGCCGCGCTCGGCCGCGCGGAAAAAGACTGAGACAAGGCGGAGTGCTCAGGCCGGCCACATGTCGTGGGAAGCATTCAGCCTCTTCATCACCCGATGTTCCCGCAAATTGGCCCACAGGCGTTCGATGTTCGGCCAAGCGGTTGGAACCTTCGCGACCTCCGGATGCCAGGCCACCAACATGACGAGATAGATGTCGGCCAGCGAGAGTTGGTCGCCGGCCAGCCAGTCGCGGCCGTCGAGAGCGGCATCGAGAATGGCGAAGCTGCGATCCATTTCCGAGACCGCCGCCTGTTTGAGGGCGTCCACGCCGCCGGCGTCGGCGGTGTAGCGATGTGCGTAGAAGAACCGCAGGTTGGCTGGATAGATGACCGACGACATGAAAACCATCCAGCGCAGGAAATCCGCACGGTCAGGCGAACTTGCCGCGGGCGCCAGTCCTGCTTCCGGGTGGCGCTCGGCCAGCAGGATGCAGATCGCCGCGGATTCGGTCATCGAGCGTCCGTCCGGCAAGATCAGCACCGGCACCTGGTTCAAGGGGCTGATGTCAAGAAAGGCCTGATCGAGGCGGCCCTTCGGAACGTCGACCTGGTGGAAAGGCACGCCCGCCAAAGCGAGCGCCGCCTCGACGACAAAGCCGCCGGTATTGGCACGCGTATAGAGCTTGTACATGAAGTCCTCCACCTGCCGGGCAGCGACGATTTGATACGGAAGTGACCCGCCGCTCAAGCGAACGACGCCGCTACAGGTATTTTCAGCCGCCCGCCGGAAGGGCAGCGCGCGAAGGGATCGCTGTTCGTGTCCAGACTCTAAGTCCCCAATCCCTCGAACAGGATAGTCGAGAGATAGCGCTCGGCGAAGGAGGGGATGACGACGACGAGAGTCTTGCCCTTGTTCTCGGGCCGCGAGCCGACGACGATCGCCGCTTGCAGGGCGGCACCCGACGAAATGCCGACCGGCACACCTTCGAGCCGAGCGACGAGCCGTGCATTGGCAACCGAATCCTCGTTCGAGACCTTGACGATCTCGTCGTAGATCGTCGTGTCGAGGATTTTTGGCGCGAAGCCGGCGCCAATGCCCTGGATCTTGTGCGGGCCTGGCTGGCCGCCCGACAGCACCGGCGAGGCTTCCGGCTCGACGGCGACGACATGCACCGAGGGCTTGCGCTTCTTCAGCACCTGGCCGACGCCGGTGATGGTGCCGCCGGTCCCGATGCCGGCAACGAAGATATCGACTTCGCCATGGGTGTCGTTCCAGATTTCCTCGGCCGTGGTGCGGCGATGGATTTCCGGATTGGCGGGGTTTTCGAATTGCTGCGGAATGACGGCGTCGGGCAGTGTTGCCGCCAGCTCGTCCGCCTTGGCGATGGCGCCCTTCATGCCTTTCGGCCCTTCGGTCAGCACCAGCTCGGCACCGAGCAGCGCCAGCATCTTGCGGCGTTCGACGGACATGGTTTCCGGCATGGTCAGGATCAGCTTGTAGCCCTTGGCGGCGGCGGCAAAGGCGAGCGCGATGCCGGTATTGCCCGAGGTCGGCTCGATCAGCGTGGTCTTGCCGGGTGTAATCCTGCCCGAAGCCTCCAATGCCTCGATCATCGAGACGCCGATGCGGTCCTTGACCGAGGCGATCGGGTTGAAGAATTCGAGCTTGGCCAGCAGATTGGCGACGACACCCTTCTCCCTGGCGAATTTATCCAGCCGCACCAGCGGCGTGTCGCCGATCGTTTCGGTGATCGAATTGTAGATGCGGCCGCGGCCGGGCACGTGTGTGTGGGTGGCGGGCTTGTTCATTGGTTTTCCTCCCAGAGGTCAAGCGGCAAGAGCCGGGCGGGCATAGGATAGAGCCATCCGCCGCGCAAGATAGGCACGTTCGAAAAATATCCGAGTGACGGTCGTGCTGAATACCGGCGCCTTGCAGGGCGTTGGGCGGATTGGCGAAGAGATCTACTGGCGGGCGGCAATTGCCGCCGCCGCACCGACCATGAAGCCGGCGGCGGTGCGGTTGAGTGCCCTCAGCGCCCGCGGCGACTTCAGGAACCAGCGCGCCTTGGCCGCCAGCGCCAGATAGGGCACCAGCACCACGAGTAGAACGACGATAGTGAGCGCGACCAGGATGCCGTAATCGGCCAGCGTGATCGTCTTCAGATCGACGATGGTCGGGGTGATGGCGAGATAGAAGATCATCGTCTTCGGATTGCCGAGTGTGACGGCGAGACCGGCTACAAAGCTGGATGCCAAGCCGCCTTTGCCTTTCTTCGCCTCTACCGTTTCGGGCGTGATGCCGCTCGTCCAGAAACGCCAGCCAAGAAAAGCGAGGTAGGCGACGCCCAGCCATTTGATGGCCAGGAAGACCATGCCGAAAGTCTGTGCGACGAAAGCCAGGCCGAGCACCACGGCAGTCAAATAGGTCAGGTCGCCGAGCATCAGCCCGAACGACATGGCCAGCGACGAGCGGAAGCCGGAACCCAGCGCACGCGCAACAAGCGCGGTGACGCCTGGGCCGGGGATGGCTGCGGCGATGCCGAGAGCGGCGCTATAGGCGAGAAACCCGGTGAGCGTCATGGTTCGCGCTTGTCGCACAATGTTGAAGTTGGGTGAATTCCCTCGGGCCGAATTCTATTGCGCCAGCGCAGCAGGCGATGCCGCCGTTCAGGAGCGGCCGTCTTCGTAGGTAACGCGCCAGATGGTGCCGTTACCGTCCTCGGTGACGATCAGGGAGCCGTCCTTGGCCATGGCGACACCGACCGGGCGGCCCCAGACGGCGTCGTTCGAGATGACGAAGCCGGTCATGAAGTCCTCATACTCGCCGGTCGGCTTGCCATCCCTGAATTTGAGCCTCACCACCTTGTAGCCGGTCCTGGCGCCACGGTTCCACGAACCATGCATGGTGACGAAAGCATCCCCCCGGTAATCCGCCGGAAAGTTCTTGCCGTCGTAGAAGGCTATGTTCATCGGCGCCGAATGCGCCTGCATCAATACATCGGGGACAGTGGCCTTGCCGGCGAGGTCTGGCCGCTCGCCCTGATGGCGCGGATCCTCGTGGTTGCCGATGTAGTACCAAGGCCAACCATAGAACGCACCGTCCTTGACTTCAGTTGCAAACTCGAACGGCACATTGTCGCCGAGCTCGTCGCGCTCGTTGACGACGCACCACAACGCGCCGCTGGCGGGCTGCACCGTCATGCCCGTACAGTTGCGCAGGCCGGTGGCGACAGTTCGGGGATTTTTCCCGTCCGGGTCAAAGGCGAGCACATCGGCACGGCCTTCCTCGGGGCCCCAGGCCGCCCCGAGCGGCTTTGATTTCGCCCAGGCGTCAAGGCCGCCATCGGGCTGCTTGTCCATGTCTTCGGCGACATTCGAGTCCGAGCCAACCGATAAAAAAAGCGTCTTGCCGTCAAGCGAGAAGGCGATGTCGCGGGTCGAGTGACCGCCCGACGGGATTTTGGCGACAATGGTTTCTGGTTTACCGGACGCCTTCAGGTCACCGTCGCGATAGGGGAAGCGGACGATGCTGTCGCTGTTTGCGACATAGACCCATTGCGGCTTGCCGCCTGGCGGATAGAAGGCGATGCCGTATGGATAGTTGAGGCCTTGGGCGAAAATCGCTTTCTCGATGGGTTTGGCGCGGCCCTCGGCCAGACGGTAGACGCGTATTTGGTCGGCATGGCCGTTTGCGATGAACAGGTCGCCGTTCGGAGCGACGCGAACGACGCGCGGATTATAGAGTCCGGAGGCGATCATTTCGGCCGAAAAGCCCGGCGGCAATTCTGGCTCGGCGCTTTCGGGCCGTTCCGCCACGCCGCCGCCGTTCGAAGCGGATTGAGCGGGGTCGGCTGCCGGCATGTCTTGCGGCCCGATGAGGCGGCGGACGCCAGGCCTGTCGGCGTGCCAATCGCCAAAAGCGGCTTCGCCTTTGAGCACCTTTTGATCCGCCTGCTGGGCGGCTGCCGGTGTCGCGACAAGGAGGGCAGCGGCAACGGCCGCAAAGCCGCCAGATCGGATCATTAACGTCCTCCGAAGTTTGCCTCGAAGAGGGCAAACGGGATCAGGCATTGGTCGTTCCAAGCGGTCGTCCAGCACACGAGGATTTGAAGCCGAACCCTGTTCAGTTGCCAGAGGCGTAGAAGTCGTCGTCGAGGCGCTTTTCCAGCGCGACCAGATCGGCCGGCAGCGGCAGGCCCATGGCCCGCATCTCTTGCAGCTTCTCACGCAACTGCTCTTGCACCTCGTGGTGATCCTCAGGCTGATTGACCATTTCCTCGAGCAGTAGGCTGATCTGGGCCTTGAACGATTCCAGCGCCATTCTTTTCTCCTTGCGGCAGGCCGCGGCGGCTCCTAGCGCAGCATGCGCGAAATCAGCTGCGCGGTATAGTCGACCATCGGTACTATGCGCGCATAATTCAGCCGCGTCGGCCCGATGACGCCGAGCGCACCGACGACGCGCGCGTCCTTGTCGCGATAGGGTGCCACCACCAGCGAGGAGCCCGACAGCGAAAACAGCTTGTTTTCCGAACCGATGAATATGCGCACCCCCGGGCCTTCCTCGGCGAGGTCGAGGAGCTGGATCAGCCCATCCTGCGTCTCCAGATCCTCGAACAGATGCCGCAGCAATTCTATGTCGGCCTGGGCGGTGACGTTTTCCAGGAGATTGGCGCGGCCGCGCACGATAAGCCGCCCAGGCACCCCGCTTTCGGCGCCTGCCCAGACCGCCAGGCCCTTCTCGACCAGATCCTGCGACAGCGTGTCGAGGGCTGCCCTGGTCTCTTTCTTGATGCGGGCGATTTCGACCCGGGCCTCGGCCAGGGTGCGGCCGCGGATATGGGCGTTGAGGAAGTTGGAGGCTTCGTGCAATTGCGAGACGGTGATGCCGGCGGGCAGATCGATGACGCGATTTTCGACGTCGCCGTTCTGCGAGACCAGCACGGCCAGCGCCTTGGTCGGCTCGAGCTGGATGAATTCGATGTGCTTCAGCGCCGCCTCATTTTTGGCGGCGAGCACGAGGCCGGCGCCGCGCGACATGCCGGACAGCATCTGGCTGGCCTCGGTCAGCATATGCTCCAGCGTCGCGCCCGAGCCGGAGGCGCGCACCTGCGCCTCGATGGTGCGGCGCTCCTCGTCGGAGAGGTCGCCGAGTTCCATGAATGCATCGACGAAGAAGCGCAAGCCGGCCTGGGTCGGCAGCCGGCCAGCCGAGATGTGCGGCGCGTAGATCAGGCCGAGGTGCTCGAGGTCGCTCATCACGTTGCGGATGGTGGCCGGCGACAGCGATGACGGCAGGATGCGCGACAGGCTGCGCGAACCGACCGGCTCGCCATCCCTCAAATAGGAATCGACGATGCGCCGGAAGATGTCGCGCGAACGCATATCGAGCGATTGAAGCGCGGGCGGTTGAAGTGCCGGCGACGAGAGCACTGGCGACTGCGAGCCGGGATCGACTACCTTGGTCATTCGAGCCAAAAACCTCCGGTCCGAAGATATAGACTTCCGCGGCGTCGGCGCAACCGGTCCATTTTCCTTTGCGCCTCACGCCCCGTGCGGCTACAAGCCGGCCAAGATTCCCCGGCCAAGATTCCGAAGAAAGAAAGAAGCCTGAATGCGCCCTTCCAAACGCCAATTCGACGAAATGCGCCCCATCTCCTTCGAGCGCGGCGTCTCCAAGCATGCGGAAGGCTCGTGCCTGGTGAAGTTCGGCGACACGCATGTGCTGTGCACGGCCAGCCTGGAGGAAAAGGTGCCGGGCTGGATGCGCAACTCCGGCAAGGGCTGGGTGACGGCGGAATACGGCATGCTGCCGCGATCGACCGGCGAGCGCATGCGCCGCGAGGCTTCGGCCGGCAAACAAGGCGGCCGCACGCTGGAGATCCAGCGGCTGATCGGCCGCTCCCTGCGCGCCGTGGTCGATCTGCAGGCGCTCGGTGAGCAGCAGATCACCGTCGACTGCGACGTGATCCAGGCCGACGGCGGCACGCGCACCGCTTCGATCACCGGCGGCTGGGTGGCGCTCTACGACTGCCTGCGCTGGATGGAAGCCCGCCAGATGGCGAGCCTGGGCAAGGTGCTTAAGGATCACGTCGCGGCGATCTCCTGCGGCATCCATGATGGCCAGCCGGTCATCGATCTCGACTATATCGAGGATTCCTCGGCCGGCACCGACGCCAATTTCGTCATGACCGGCAAGGGCGGCATCGTCGAGATCCAGGGCACAGCCGAGGGCGAGCCGTTCTCGGAAGAGCAGTTCGCGGCGCTGATGGGGCTCGCCAAGAAAGGCATTCAGCGCCTGGTCAGCTTGCAGCAGATGGCGGTGGCTTAGCTGCGGTCAATATTGAAGAGATTGGCGATCCTGTGACTCCTTCCGCAATCCTGGAATCAGCACTCTACGTGACGGACCTTGCTGCCGCGGAACGGTTCTATTCAGGCGTCCTCGGGCTCGATCTGCTCGGTAAGGTCGATGGCAGGCATCTCTTCTTCCGCTGCGGCGACGGCGTGCTGCTTATCTTCAACGCCGAGGCGACCAAAGTGCCGCCGCGGGCCGACGCCAAGCTGCCCGTGCCGCCGCATGGCACGGTCGGCGAGGGCCATCTTTGCTTCGCCGCAAGCGCGGATGAAATCCCACGCTGGAAAGCGCATCTTGAGGCGAAGAAAATCGCCATCGAAAGCGAGTTCGAGTGGCCGCAAGGCGGCCGCTCGATCTATATTCGCGACCCCTCAGGCAATTCGATCGAATTCGCCGAGCCAAGAATCTGGGGCATCTGATGCATTCGCCGCCTGTTCATTCACCAACTATTCATTCGCTTGATGGGCATAAGATCGTCGTCGCAAGCCACAATGCCGGCAAATTGCGCGAATTCACCGATCTGATGGCGCCATTCGGCATAGAAGCGAAGTCCGCAAAGGAATACGGCTTGCCGGAGCCGGACGAGACCGGCACCACTTTCGAGCAGAACGCCCTCATAAAAGCCTTGGCCGCCGCCAAGGCCACTGGGTTGCCGGCGCTGTCGGACGATTCCGGCCTGTGTGTCGATGCGCTCGACGGCGCACCCGGCGTCTACACCGCCAACTGGGCCGAGACGCCGGACGGCTCCCGCGACTTCGGCATGGCCATGCAGCGCACGGAAGTGGCCTTGCAAGAAGTTGGCGCGATCACGCCTGCCCAGCGCAAGGGCCGCTTTGTCGCGGTCATCTGCCTTGCCTTCCCTGATGGCCAGGCGGAATATTTTCGCGGTGAGGTCGAGGGCACGCTGGTATGGCCGCCGCGCGGCGAGCTCGGCTTCGGCTACGATCCGGTGTTCTTGCCCGATGGGTTCGAAAAGACCTTCGGCGAGATGAGCGCGGAGGAAAAGCATGGCTGGAAGCCCGGCCAGCCAACCGCATTGTCGCACCGTGCCCGTGCCTTCCAGAAATTCGCCCAAGCCCGATTGGCCGGCGCATGACCATGCTGCTCGACCGCAGCCCCGGTTTCGGCGTCTACGTCCACTGGCCGTTCTGCGCGGCCAAATGCCCCTATTGCGACTTCAACAGCCATGTCCGCCACCAGCCGGTCGACCAGGAGCGTTTTGCCCGCGCCTTCGAGACCGAGCTGGCGACGATGCGCGGCCGCACCGGGCCGCGCGAGGTGACCAGTATCTTTCTTGGCGGCGGCACGCCATCGCTGATGAAGCCGCAGACCGTGGCGGCGGTGCTGGATGCAGTGGCGAAGAACTGGACGGTGCCTGATGGCATCGAGGTGACGCTGGAGGCCAATCCCTCCTCGGTCGAGGCCGAGCGCTTTCGCGGCTATCGCGCGGCCGGCGTCAACCGGGTGTCGCTTGGCGTGCAGGCGCTGAACGACAAGGATCTGCGCTTCCTCGGCCGTTTGCACAATGTCGATGAGGCCCTGCATGCGATCGGCCTGGCGCGCGAGATATTCCCACGGCTGTCGTTCGACCTGATCTACGCGCGACCTGGTCAGACGCCGGAAGCGTGGCAGGCGGAGCTCGAGCAGGCGATCGGCCACGCCGCAGACCATCTGTCGCTCTATCAGCTGACCATCGAGGAAGGCACGCCGTTCCATGCACTGCATGCGGCAAGGAAATTCATCATTCCAGACAATGAGCTTGCCGCCGATCTCTACGCGTTGACACAGGAGATCACCGCCGCGCACGGACTGCCGGCCTACGAGATTTCCAACCACGCCAGGCCCGGCGCCGAAAGCCGGCACAATCTCACCTACTGGCGTTATGGCGAATATGTCGGCGTCGGTCCCGGCGCGCATGGCCGGTTCGTCGAAAATGGCCGCCGCGTGGTGACGATCGCCGAGAAAATGCCGGAGACCTGGGCCAATCTGGTCGAGGCCAAGGGCCATGGCGTTACCGGCGGCGAAATCCTGACGCGCTCGGAAGAGGCCGACGAGTTCCTGCTGATGGGGCTGAGGCTGGCGGAAGGCATCGACCTTTCCCGCTACGAGGCATTTTCAGGGCGCGGCCTGTCGACGGCACGGCTGTCGGTGCTGCAGGACGAAGGCCTGGTGGCACCGATCGGCAATGCCCGCCTGCGCGCCACGCCGGCCGGCATGATCGTGCTCGATGCGGTCGTGGCGGATTTGGCCAGATAGCACGTTGAAGAACGTTCTCTTCACCTGCAGCCAGAATCGCTTGCGCAGCCCGACGGCGGAGCAGGTGTTTTCCAAGCGGCGGGACATCGAGGTCGCTTCGGCCGGCACTAATGACGCATGAACTCGTCGCCTGGGCCGACATCATCTTCGTGATGGAAAAAACGCACCGCGCCAAACTGCAGCAGAAATTCAAGACAAGCCTGAAAAAGGCTCGAGTAATCTGCCTCGATATTCCCGACGACTATGCATTCATGGACCCGGCTCTGGTGGACCTGCTGGAGCCCCGCGTCTCGAAGTATCTGGGTGAAGGATACATGGCGGAGCATTAGCAACCGCGCTTCGAGAACTGTCTCGACCGATCGCTAAGGTTTGCGGGGTCAAGCCTCGTGCTTGTGGCGGTGTTTGGCGCGATCTTTTTCGCTGGTCTCTCCGGAACGGGCCGGCTTGATCTCGCTTTTGTCGCGTGAGGCATGGTGCTGGTCGTCTGCGGAATGTGACGCTGCGCCATCGCGGGCGCTTTTTGTTTCGAGGCGGGTGATGAAAATGTCGAAGCGATTGGGCATCGTCCGGTCAGTGCTCCATCGTGCGGTCGGTTTCGTTTGCTTGCTTGCTCTCTGTCGATCGCTGGCGTGCAAGCGGCTTCTTGGCTCTGCCATCTGCGGCTTCGGCAGGCAGGCTCTTGTCGCATGGCGCGGCGAAGCGTTTGCGGCCGGCATAGTAGGGTTCGAAAACGTCCTGTATGGTCAGGCTGTTCATCCTGCTCCTCCCGAGATCAGGTGTAAAATTCGCCGGCAACGGTTTCGTTCCCTACTATGGCGAAGGCATGGCGGCTGGTTCACGTCGGCATCCCTTTTGGAACCCGGGCCTTTGCAACCCAGGCTTTTGCAACCAAGCGTGAGCCGTGCCAAACAGGGTCGAACGGAGTTGTGCAGGTGACCGGCGAATCGGCCAAACGCAGTTATGTGGTCGGGCAGACCGAAATCGCCGCCCGGCCGCTCGAGCCGGCGCTCTACCTGGTGGCGACGCCTATCGGCAATCTCGCCGACATCACGCTGCGCGCGCTGGAAACGCTCGCCGCCGCCGATATCGTCGCTTGCGAGGACACACGTGTCAGCCGCGTGCTGCTCGACCGCTACGGCATCCGCCGCCGCACCACCGCCTACCACGAGCACAATGCCGGCGAGGCCGGACCGAAGCTGATCGCGGCGCTGCTGGCCGGCCAAAGCGTAGCGCTGATCGCGGATGCCGGCACGCCGCTCATCTCCGACCCCGGCTACCGGCTGGTCGGTGAGGCGCTGGAACGCGGCATTCGTGTCGTGCCGATCCCCGGCCCGTCAGCAGCACTTGCCGCTTTGACGGCATCCGGCCTGCCCTCGGACGCGTTTCTGTTTGCCGGCTTCCTGCCGGTGAAGACCGGGCAGCGGCTGACGCGGCTGGAAGCGCTGAAGGCGGTGCCGGCAACGTTGATCTTCTTCGAATCGCCGCGCCGGCTGGCCGAGACGCTCAGTGCCATGGTCGAGGTGCTGGGCGGTGCCCGCAAGGCGGCGATCGGCCGCGAGCTGACCAAGACTTTCGAGGAGATGCGGACCGGCACCCTGCAATCGCTCGCCGGCCATTATGCGGGAGCCGATACGCCCAAGGGTGAAATCGTCATCTGCGTCGGCCCGGCCGATGCGGTCGCTGATGAGCCAGAAGACATCGACCGGCTGCTGCTTTCGCTCGCCGCCGAAATGCCGGCCTCCAAGGCAGCGGCGGAAGCCGCCAAGATGACGGGTGGCCAGAAGCAGACGTTCTATCGTCGGCTGCTCGACCTCAAGAATGCTGGAAGAGACGGGGCCGGCGGAGACGGCGATGGCTGAACGGCCAAGCGCCAGCCGGCAAAAGGCCTACCGGCGCGGCCATCACGGCGAATGGCTGGCGGCGGCGGCGCTGATGCTGAAAGGCTACCGAATTCTTGCCCGCCGCCACCGCACCAGGTTCGGCGAGATCGACCTGATCGCGCGGCGTGGCGATCTGGTGCTGATCGTCGAGGTCAAGGCGCGCCGCACGCTGATGGAGGCAATGGAAGCCGTCGGTCGCGAATCGGAGCACCGCATCGAAGGCGCCGCCGATTTCTGGCTGTCGCGCCAATCCGACTACGGAAAATTATCGGTGCGCTTCGACATGGTGGCGGTGCTGCCGTGGCGTTGGCCGGTGCATGTCGAGAATGTGTTTTACGGGCGAAACTAGGCCATTCTCGAAGTGGGGCCGTTTTGCTGCGCCTGCGGTTCAGATCATGGTTTGCCGATCTGTCAAGCATCCGCCCAGCGCTGACTGGAACAAAAGCGTTCCTGCGTTGTTCCTCAATCGTCCTGATGTTCGACGGGCTGGTTCAAGTGCCGGCCAGGGCAGTCCTCGTGGCAGCTATGCGAGGACAAAGGGATGGCGAGGCAAATGGATCCCGACGATCTCAACCCGGAACGGATCGTCACCGTGTTCGGCGGAACTGGCTTTCTCGGGCGCAGGATCGTGAAGCGACTCCTGGAAAGAGGTTTCACGGTGCGCGTCGCATCTCGCCATCCGGCTCGCGTGGCCCTGGTCTTTTCCTCGATTACGAGGATGCCCGAAGCAGTCGACGCGGATATAACGGATGCGTCCTCGATCGGGTCGGCCATTGCCGGATCGCAGGCGGTCGTGAATGCTGTCAGTCTTTACGTCGAGCAGGGCGTCCAGACCTTTGAACGCGTGCATGTGAAAGCCGCGGCCGATCTCGCTGCCGCGTCGCGCGACCGCGCGATCGACCAGTTCGTCCAGATTTCAGGGATCGGCTCCGATCCTCAATCGGATTCGAATTACATAAGGGCGCGTGGGCGCGGAGAAGGTGCCGTGGAAAGCGCATTTCCCGGCGCTTTCATTGTGCGTCCCGCCGTCATGACAGGACCTGACGACACTTTCCTGACGACCATTGTGAGGCTGATACGCCTCCTGCCGGTCTATCCGCTGTTCGGCGATGGTGGCACACGGCTTCAGCCGGTCCATGTGGCGGACGTCGCAGAAGCAGTGAGCCGGCTGATCGACGGGCGAACCCACAAGGGTTCATCCATATTCGAATTCGCTGGCCCGCGCATCTATACCTATAAGGAACTGCTTCGGGAGATCGCCCGACAGCTCGGGACGCACGTCCAGCTGATGCCGGTGCCGTTTGCGGTATGGAACGCCTTGGCTGGCGTCGCGGAACTCCTCCCGGCTGCCCCCATAACGCGCAACCAGGTCGATCTCATGCGTCAGGACAATGTGGCAGCAATCGACGTGCCTGGCCTGAAGGAACTCGACATCGAGCCGCGGGGTATCGACGAGGTGATCCGTGCGATCGAACAGCGTCGTGGCACAGGCTCGCGGTCGTCTCCGCCTTAGGACGGCCCCCTGATCCTGGCGGGAACCTATCGCCGCGCGACAGGTTGGTCGAGCTTGGAGCCAGTGAAAGAAGGAAAAGAACTATGGCCAGATGCGATCAATGCGGGAATGACTACGATAAGGCTTTCAACGTGACGATGGCCGACGAGACCTACACATTCGACAGCTTCGAATGCGCGGTCCAGAAACTTGCTCCGACGTGTCCGCATTGCGGATGCCGGATCATCGGACATGGCGTCGAACAGGATGACATCATCTACTGCTGCGCACATTGCGCCGCGGAGGAAGGCGCGAGCGCGCTGACCGATCGTGCGCCTTGACGCGCCTCCTTTGGCGTCTCCAGGTCGACCATTCCGAACGACTGCGCCGGCTCGGTCCGCTAGGCAGCGTACGTCGTCTTGATCGCGCCAGAGCTGTCATGTTCTTGCAGTTCAAGAACCCGCGTTCGACGGCTGGTTTAGACGCCGTTCCGTGGCAAGTCGGCTCGCGCTTGGACAAGTCGCTCCACGACGGCCGCCGTCTCCTCTGGAATGGCCGGTATGGTGCCCGACTTCCGCGTCGATCCGAAATCGAGGCCGGGGAAAAAGAGACCTGGAACAGCGCCGACGCCATCCTCGTGGACGGGCTGGCCGGCTGCATCGAGCGCGCCGGGAAGCCGAACCCACGAGAAATCGCCGGTGAAGCCCGTGCACCAGATCACCGATCTGATGCCGCTCGCCGTCCAGTCGAGGGAGCGGATCGGAGGATCGGGCAAGCGCGGTTCAATCGTCTCGGCCGGATCGTCCTCGGCCAGTGGCGCATCGAGGCCGGCGCGCTCGATGTACTCGTCAACCAGGCGCTTCGCGCCCCAGGGCTCGGGGCCGTCGTAGGAATCACCGGGTAAGATGGAGCGGACGGTCGGCGAGTTCAGTCGAAACGAGTTCCATCGCTGCGTTCGCCACGTTTCGCCAATCCGGCCTCGATCGAGTACACGGTGGTTGCGGCCCTGCCGTTTCAAGAAGTAGCTGACGCCGAGACCCGCCGGACCGGCGCCAATAACGAGGGCGTCAAGAACTTCGCTCACGCATTCCCCCTGCCAACCATACGTCCACAAGATCGTATGGCTCGGCTTCGGGCAAGAATAGAGTTCCGGCTGGGATTGCGCTATCCGCGCCGGCTCACCCCCAGATTGCCAGCCCCGTCAGCCCGACGATGCCGACGACCAGCCGCCACCAGCCGAACAGCGCGTAGCCATGGCGCGAGACGTAGTCGAGCAGGAAGCGCACGACGATTAGCGCGGTGACGAAGGCGGCAACGAAGCCGACCGTGATGATGGGCAAGTCGGCGCTGCTTAGCACATTGCGGTTCTTGAACAGGTCGAAGGCGAAGGCGCCGACCATCGTCGGGATGGCAAGGAAGAAAGAGAATTCCGCCGCCGCCCGCTTGTCGACGCCGAGCAGCAGCGCGCCGACGATGGTCGAGCCCGAACGCGACGTGCCGGGGATTAGCGACAAGCACTGGAACAGCCCGATCTGCAGATAAAGCCTGGTCGGAAACCGCTCGACATCGTGGTAATACGGCTTCGGCGTCATGCGATCGACCAGCAGTAGGATGACACCGCCGATGATCAGCATGATGCAGATCAGCCGCGGCGATTCGAACAGCACCGTCTTGATGAAGTCATGCGCCAGTGCGCCGATAATGGCCGCCGGCAGGAATGCGATGAGAATGCCAAGGACGAAATGCCGCGTCAGCCGATCGTAGGGCAGCTCGAGCAGCATCTTCCAGAGACGGCGGAAATAGACGCTGAGGATCGCCAATATGGCGCCGAGCTGGATCAGGATCTCGAAGGCCTTGCCGGTCGAATGAAAGCCGAGGAAATGGCCGGCGAGCAGGATATGACCGGTCGAAGACACCGGAATAAACTCGGTCAGGCCCTCGAGCATGCCGAGCAGCAGCGCTTCGACTACGGTTTGGCTTTCCATGGCAACCTCGGCGTTGGAGGGCGGGCTTGAGAAAACGGTTTGCTTGTCACGGCGCGGAACTCCCCCTATAGGTCGCAGCACCCTGACAGCCCCTGAATCGGGCGGCCAAGACTTACCGGCGCAGCCGGCGATTTGCCAGTGCGCTCTATTATCGCGGGACCATGCTGACGCTTTTCCACCATCCGATGTTCGCCAGCTGCCGCTTCGTCCGCCTCGCCTTTGGCGAGTATGCCGAGGAACTGGCGCTGATCGAAGAAAAGCCGTGGACGCGGCGCAAGGAGTTCCTGGCACTGAACCCGGCCGGCACGCTGCCGATCCTGCTTGCCGAGGGCGACGTGCCGATCGTCGGCGCGATGGTCATCGCCGAATATCTCGACGAGACGCGCGGCGTACTCAAGCGCGACAAGCGGCTGTTCGCCGAGGATCCGATGGAGCGCGCCGAAATCCGCCGGCTGACCGACTGGTACCTCAACAAGGCGGAAAGCGAGGTTACCCGGCATCTGGTGCGCGAGCGCGTCCTGAAGCCGGTCATGCCAGAAACGGCAGGCGGCGGGTCGCCCGATTCGGCGGCGATCCGCGCCGCCCGCGCCAATATTCGCCAGCATATGAAATACACCAACTGGCTGGCCGGCACCCGTCATTGGCTGGCCGGCAACAAGGTCACCTATGCCGATCTCGCGGCGGCGGCGGCACTGTCGGTGCTCGACTATCTCGGCGAGATCGACTGGCGCGAACACAGCGCCGCGCGCGAATGGTATACAAGGGTGAAATCACGGCCTTCGTTCCGGCCGCTTCTGTCCGACCGGGTGCGCGGCCTGTCGCCGGTGTCACATTATGCGGATCTCGATTTCTGATACGGCAAAGCTGCGCGCGCTCATCGACCGCGAGGCGCGGAACGCCGGCTTCGACGCCGTTGCCGTCACCACGCCCGATGCGATCCCGCAGGCGCCGGAGCGGCTGGCCGAATTCGTTATTGACGGCTTTCACGGCTCGATGGGCTGGATTGCCGAAACGCTCGAGCGGCGAGGCAAACCGAGGACGCTTTGGCCAGAGGTCCGCTCGATCGTCGTGCTGGCGATGAATTACGGCCCCGACCACGATCCGCGCGAGGTGCTGGCGAAGCGCGACCGCGGCGCGATCTCGGCCTATGCGCAGAACCGCGACTATCATGACGTGATGAAAGGCCGGCTGAAGGAGATCGCCGGCAAGATCGTGGCGCGCGCCGGTGGTGACGTGAAAGTGTTTGTCGACACCGCACCGGTGATGGAAAAGCCGCTGGCCGAGGCGGCCGGCCTCGGCTGGCAAGGCAAGCACACCAACCTGGTTAGCCGCGCGCATGGCTCCTGGCTGTTCCTCGGCACCATCTTCACGACGGCCGAGCTGGTGCCGGACGCGCCTGAGAACGATCATTGCGGCTCCTGCCGGGCCTGCCTCGACGCCTGCCCGACCGACGCCTTTCCGGCGCCTTACCGGCTCGATGCGCGGCGCTGCATTTCATACCTCACCATCGAGAACAAAGGACCGATCCCGCATGAGTTTCGGGAAAAGATCGGCAATCGCATCTATGGCTGCGACGACTGCCTGGCCGCCTGCCCGTGGAACAAGTTCGCCCAAGCCGCTTCGGAGGCAAGGCTTGCCGCCCGCCCGGACTTGCGCGAACCGCCGATCGCCGAGCTGCTGCGTCTCGACGACACTGTCTTCCGAACGCTTTTTTCGGGCTCGCCGATCAAGCGCATCGGCCGCGACCGTTTTATCCGCAACGTGCTGATAGCGGCCGGCAATTCCCAGGACTTGTCGCTGGCCGGCGCCGTTCGCGCGCTGCTCGACGACGCCTCGCCCCTGGTTCGCGGAGCCGCAGTATGGGCGCTGTCGCGGCTGGTGCCGGGTCGGGAGTTTGCCGAACGTGCCGCAGCCGCTTTGCAGGCAGAAGATGACGAGGCGGTGAGAGGCGAATGGCTTCTGGCCCTGCCAAAGCCGATCGAGGCGCATACATGACAAAAAAGCAGATTTTCGTCTTCGGCGCCGGTTATTCGGGCAAGGCCTTCGCCCGCGCCAACAGGGATGCCGACACAACGATCTTCGGTACAACACGGTCGCTGGAAAAATTCCCGGCGCTGCGGCAAGCCGGTATCGTGCCGCTGCGTTTCGATGGCACGCTGACCTCCGAAATCGGCGATGCCCTTGGGAAGACAACCCATCTCGTCGTCTCGGTCGCGCCGGACGAGGCCGGCGACCCGGTGCTGGGCGCGGCCCGCGAGGAGATCGCGGCCAACATGCCGGAGCTCGGATGGATCGCCTATCTCTCCACCGTCGGCGTCTATGGCGACCATGGCGGCAATTGGGTGGACGAGGCCGCCGAATGCCGGCCAGTATCGAAACGATCAGCGATGAGGGTTGCCGCCGAGCAGGATTGGCTGAAACTGGGCCACGACGTCGGCCGACCGGTGGCGATCCTGCGACTTTCCGGCATTTATGGGCCAGGACGTAACGCAATGGTCAATCTGGAAAACGGCACCGCCCGGCGGTTGGTCAAGCCGGGCCAGGTGTTCAACCGCATCCATTGCGACGACATTGCCGGCGCGCTCTGGCATCTGGCCGAAGGCAATCGCGGCGGCATCTTCAACATCACCGACGACCTGCCGGCGCCGCCGCAGGACGTCGTCGCCTATGCCGCCCAATTGATGGGCATCGAGCCGCCGCCCGAAATTCCGTTCGAGACCGCCCAGCTTTCGCCCATGGCGCGGTCTTTCTATGGCGAGAACAAGCGTGTCGCCAACGCGGCAATCAAGGCGGCCGGTTATGGCTTTCGCTTTCCCGACTATCGCTCGGCGCTCGATGCCATGTGGGCGAGCGGCGACTGGCGCGACGGCGAGGCGCGCAGCCCGATGAAACGGTCCTGATCGATACGTTGCGCGGGCTATGGTATGATGCGGTTCAAATCGCGGAGGGGTCCAGCTTGGGGAAAATGTTGAAGCGAGCCTTGCCCGGCAAAACGCTGCCGCTGACGGCAGCACTGGCCGTCGCCAGCTTGGCGGCGCTTGCAACGCAGCCAGGGAGTGCCGAGCAACGGGCAAAGGACCTGTTCGGCGCCAAAAAGCTGCCGGCACTCGCAGCAGCGCAATCGATCGGCTTCTATTCCAAAGGCTGTTTTTCCGGCGGCGTCGCCCTGCCCCTGGACGGCCGGCACTGGGAGGTGATGCGACCGTCGCGCAATCGCCGCTGGGGCCATCCGGCAATGATCGCGCTGATCGAGAAGCTGTCGCGCGATGCCGCCGCCGATGGCTGGCCGGGCCTGTTGATCGGCGACATCTCGCAACCGCGCGGCGGTCCGATGCTGACCGGCCATGCCTCGCACCAGATCGGCCTCGACGCCGACATCTGGCTGACGCCGATGCCCGACCGCAAGCTCTCGGCCGAAGAGCGCGAAAATATCAGCGCTACCTTGATGGTCGACGAAAAGACCCATCTGGTGAAGGACGGGCTGTGGACGCCGATGCATACGCGGCTGTTGAGGCGCGCCGCGAGCTATCCCGAAGTCGAGCGCATCCTGGTCAATCCCGGGATCAAGAAGAAGCTCTGCGACACGGTCAAAGGCGACCGTAGCTGGTTGCGCAAGGTCAGGCCGTTCTGGGGCCACGACTACCACTTCCACATTCGCATCGGCTGCCAGCCTGGGTCACCCGACTGCAAGGCGCAGGAAGCGACGGCGCCGGGCGATGGCTGCGACCAGGCGCTGGCCTGGTGGTTCACCGAGGAGCCGTGGCGTCCCAACAAGAACCCGGCCAAGCCGAAGGCACGCGACGTGATGACGATGGCGAACCTGCCCAGGCAATGCCAGTTCGTGCTCGACGCGCCGGCTCCGCCCTCGGCGGAAGCAGTCACCTACTATGGCGACGGCGTGCCGGTTGCGGCCGCACCCGCTCCCGCGGCAGAGCCTTCGCCGCCGCCGACGCTCGCAGCCGGCGCGGCAGCGCTTCCGGCCTCGGCGAACGCCTTTATGGCGACGCCCGAGTTCGGCATTCCGCTGCCGCGGCCACGACCGGGGCACTGATGCGGGCAGCGTGTTCGCTGTCTGCATCCGTGCATCTCCACTTCGAAAACCGATTTCCCTTTTTGCGGTCATGCGCTAGTCAACGAGAGAACGGCGATACGCGTCGGGAACGGACGAGAGCATGCCAGGCGTAAGCGACGACGACACTCTGTTGCGATTTCCGATCCTGATCGGCGACATAGGCGGCACCAATGCGCGCTTCTCGATCGTACTTGACGCGAATTCCGAGGCCGGCGAGCCGACCATCGTTCAAACCGCCAACTTCAATACGATCGACGAGGCGATCCAGTCGGCCGTGCTCGACCGTTCGTCGGTCCGGCCGAATTCAGCTGTGCTGGCGGTGGCCGGCCCTGTCGAGAGTGACGAGATCCCCCTCACCAATTGCCCATGGATCGTCAAGCCGAGACAGATGTTCGCCAGTCTCGGTCTCGGCGACGTCGTGGTGCTCAACGACTTCGAGGCGCAGGCGCT
The DNA here is from genome assembly GCF_040318745.1 of Mesorhizobium sp. M1027. NCBI lineage: Bacteria > Pseudomonadati > Pseudomonadota > Alphaproteobacteria > Hyphomicrobiales > Phyllobacteriaceae > Mesorhizobium > Mesorhizobium sp. M1027. Next base: position 66,056 of record NZ_JAMYMW010000002.1, read on the forward strand.
GGCTGTCGTCGCGCTCGGCGAAGAGCACATGGAAAAGATCGGCGGCGACGAGCCGGAACCGAATTCCGGGCGGGTGGTGCTCGGCCCGGGAACCGGGCTCGGCGTCGCCGGGCTGGTTTATGCGCTGCATCACTGGATACCGGTGCCCGGCGAGGGTGGCCATATGGATATCGGGCCGCGCTCGTCGCGTGATTTCGAGGTGTTTCCGCATATCGAGAAGCTCGAGGGTCGCATCTCCGGCGAACAGATCCTCTCAGGACGCGGCCTGGTAAACGCCTACCGGGCGGTGGCCAAAGCGGACGGCAAGCCGTCGCCCTTCACCACGCCTGCCGAGATCACCGCCGCGGCGCTGGCAAGGAACGATCCCGTGGCCGAAGAGGCGCTGTCGATCTTCGTCACCTGCCTGGGGCGCACCGCCGGCGACCTCGCTCTGGTGTTCATGAGCCGCGGGGGTGTTTTCCTCACCGGCGGCATCGCGCAAAAAATCCTGCCGGCGCTTCGGACCGGCAGTTTCCGCGCTGCCTTCGAGGACAAGGCGCCGCACAGCGCCCTGATGCGCAGCATGCCGGTCTACGTCATCACCCATCCGCTGGCAGCGCTTTTAGGGCTGGCCGCCTATGCCAGAAATCCGTCGCTGTTCGGCGTGCAGACGGCGGGGCGACGCTGGCGGGTTTAGGACACAAGCCGCGCGCGACGAAGTTTCGCCGTCCCCGGCCATAGGCAAGCCGCCATTGGGGCGTTAAGAGGTTGCCGAATTGCAGCCCGGCCGAACCGAAACCACAAAGCGCTCAAACGTGACACTTCCAGCACCAACCAAAGGGAAAGTCCGTCCCAGCGAGATCGTGGCTGTTATCCGCCGCATCATCGCCGAGAACAGCGGCGATTATCGCTGGTACTATGCTCTTGCCGTGCTGTGCCTGGTGACGATCGCGGCGACGACCGCCTTCACAGCGTGGATCATGAAGGATGTCATCGATCAGATCTTCTACCAACGGCGCGGCGATCTTATCGCGCTGATCAGCGTGTCGATCCTGGCCGCCTTCATGCTGCGCGGGCTGGCCAGCTACGGCCAGGCAGTGACGCTGGCCAAAATCGGCAACAATCTGGTAGCGCGCTATCAACGCCGCATCTTCGACCACCTGATGAAGCTCGGCGTCGGCTTCTTCAACGACACCCGCTCGGGCCGGCTCGCCGCGCAGATCAACGAGAACGTCAACGGCATCCGCGATCTCCTGTCGATGACGCTGACATCGCTGGCGCGCGATGCGGTATCGCTTGTCGCGCTGGTCGGCGTCATGATCTGGCAGGACCCGATGCTCTCCGCGATGTCGCTGCTGATCGGCCCGCCTTTGATCTACAGTGTCACCTATCTGATGCGCCGGGTGCGTCGCATCACCCGTGAATCGGTGCAGATCAACTCGCGGCTGATCGGCGCCATGCAGGAAGCAACGCAAGGCATCGCCATCGTCAAGGCCTTCACCCTGGAAGAAGAGCTGTCGCGCCGCATCGGCGGCCTCGTCGCCGGCGCCGAGCAGCGGGCAAACAAGATCGCCCGCGTCTCGGAACGGCTGACGCCGATCTCCGAAATGCTGGCCGGCTTCGCCGTCGCCGGCGTCATCGCCTATTCCGGCTACCGGGCGACCGTCGGCGGCCAGCCGCCGGGCGCGGTGTTTGCCTTCATTACCGCCCTGCTGCTTGCCTATGACCCCGCCAGGCGGCTGGCGCGTATGCAGGTCGGCATGGAAAAGTCGCTGGTCAATGCGCGCATGATCTACGAGCTTCTCGACCTCGAGCCGCAGCAGGGTGACGTGCCGGGAGCCGCCGAGGCGAAATTCACCTCTGGCGAAGTGCGCTTCAACAACGTGTCCTTTCGCTATGTCGAAGAAGCGCCGGTCCTGCAGGATTTGAGCTTTGTCGCCGCCGCCGGCAAGGTGACCGCCATCGTCGGCGCCTCGGGCGCCGGCAAGACGACGCTGGTTGCGCTGCTGCAGCGCTTCTACGACGTCGAGTCGGGCAGCATCGAAATCGACGGCCAGGACATTTCAAAGGTCACCAAGCATTCGCTGCGCGGCTCGATCGCCTATGTTTCGCAGCAGCCCTATCTGTTCGAAGGCACCATCCGCGACAACATCCGCTACGGACGTCTGAGCGCCACCGACGCCGAGATTGAACGCGCCGCGCAACAGGCCGCGGCCGACGATTTCATCCGCCAGCAGCCGCAAGGCTACGACACGCCGGTCGGCGAGAACGGCGTGACGCTGTCGGGCGGCCAGCGCCAGCGTGTATCGATTGCACGCGCCATCGTTCGGCAGGCGCCGATCCTGCTGCTCGATGAAGCCACCTCGGCGCTCGACAACGAGGCCGAGGCCCGCGTCCAGGAAGCGCTGACCCATGTCATGGAAGGGCGCACCACTATCGTCATCGCGCACCGGCTGTCGACGGTGGTCAATGCCGACCATATCATCGTGCTCGAGCAGGGCCGGCTGGTCGAACAGGGCACGCATGCCTCGTTGATGGCCGACCCGCACAGCGTCTATGCGCGGTTCCACCGGGTGCAGGGCAGGAAAGGGCTGGGGCTTGTCGATGATGCCAAGCCAATCCAGACTGCGGCGCAAAATGGTCACGCGAAACAGGCGGCCGGGAGACATTCATGAGCGACACACCGACCGTCAACATCAATGAAACGGGGGAAATGGGCCTGGTGGTGGTGGGCGCGGCCGGCCGCATGGGCCAGGCGCTGATCCGCGCCATCCACGCGATACCGGGTGCCCGCGTCGCCGGCGCCATCGAGCGGGCCGGCTCACCCCATATCGGCAAGGATGCCGGCGAACTGGCCGGCGTCGGCATGCTCGAGGTGGCAATCGGCGACGATCCGCTGCCGGCCTTCGCCAAGGCCGACGGCGTGCTCGATTTCACCACGCCGGCGGCGACCGTCGAATTCGCCGGCTACGCCGCGCAGGCGCGCATCGCCCATATCATCGGCACCACCGGCTGCTCGGACGAAGACAACGCCAGGATCGCGGCGGCGGCACGGCACGCGACGATCGTCAAGTCAGGCAATATGAGCCTCGGCGTCAATCTGCTGGCGGTGCTGGTTGAGCAGGCGGCGCGCGCGCTCGACGCCGACGATTTCGACATCGAGATCCTGGAAATGCACCACCGGCACAAGGTCGACGCGCCGTCGGGCACGGCGCTGCTGCTCGGCGAAGCCGCCGCTGCCGGGCGCGGCGTAGCACTTGCCGGCAACGATGTTCGCGTGCGCGACGGCCATACCGGCGTGCGCAAGAGCGGCTCGATCGGTTTCGCCAGCTTGCGCGGCGGCTCGGTGGTCGGCGACCACAGTGTGGTGCTGGCCGGTACCGGCGAGCGCATCACGCTTGCCCACCACGCCGAAGACCGGGCGATCTTTGCCCGCGGCGCGGTCAAGGCAGCCCTGTGGGCGCGCGGCCGCAAGCCGGGCCTCTATTCGATGCGGGACGTACTCGGCCTGACAAGCTGATACAGACTTGGCTGATCCACAGACTTGGCTGATCCACAAGATTTGGCTGATTCACAAAATTTGAAGGAGCAAATATGTCGAGAACTCTCGTGCTCGTGCGCCACGGCCAGAGCGAATGGAACCTGAAGAACCTGTTTACGGGCTGGCGCGACGTCGACCTGACCGAACTGGGTCATGCCGAAGCCAAGGCGGCCGGCGCCAAGCTCAGGGCGCGCGGCATGAAATTCGACATCGCCTTCACGTCGTCGCTGATCCGGGCGCAGAAGACCTGCCAGCATATTCTCGACGCCGTTGGCCAGAGCGAGCTCGAGACCATCCGCGACCAGGCGCTGAACGAGCGCGACTATGGCGATCTCTCCGGCCTCAACAAGGATGATGCGCGCAAGAAATGGGGCGAGGAGCAGGTGCATATATGGCGCCGCTCCTACGACGTGGCGCCGCCCGGCGGTGAAAGCCTGAAAGACACCGGCGCGCGCGTCTGGCCCTATTACCTGCACGATCTGCAGCCGCATGTGCTGCGCGGCGGTACCGTGCTGGTGGCAGCACACGGCAATTCGCTGCGCGCGCTGATCATGGCGCTGGACGGCAAATCGGGCGAGGAGATCGTCAAGCTCGAACTCGGCACCGGCGTGCCGGTCATCTATACGCTCAACGCCGATTCGACGGTGGCATCGAAGGAAGTGCTGGAGGGCTGAGGCGGAGAAGGAACGCGGCATTCAAAAAAGCGCGTTGACACTCATCCCTCGCCCGCTTAATGAGCGCGCACCAGCCCAGATGGCGGAATTGGTAGACGCGCACGGTTCAGGTCCGTGTTCCGCAAGGAGTGGAGGTTCGAGTCCTCTTCTGGGCACCAAATTCCCGTTTCGGACCGTTTGATATGGTTCGGAGACTCCAAGAAAAAGCCCGGTTTTGCCGGGCTTTTTTGTATCCAATAATTATCGGCCCGGGCTAGGCAGCGATCTGTCGTTGCGACAGCGCACCAGCGGAAGGATTTCGCCCGAGATTACTCTGGTGATCTTTTGCTGTTTGGCGTTGGTCACGACGCTCATGCACGCACATCCGTAGCCATGGCCCGAACCGGGCACATTGGTCTCGACGAATTGCCGCTTGTCAAAGGCCGGCACATTGTCGATGCCGCCACAGGCTCCCTTTGGACATCGCACAGTGGACCGTCGATGAAATCGCCGTTGAGCAAATTGTCCGCACTGCCCTTGCGCGCCGACGCAACCCCTCGCATCCTTGCATGTCCGGCGGCGACGCCAAGCTCGCCGCCGGCGTCATCGTGATCAGATCAGCTGTGGCGTGTGTCAGTTCGCGGCCGGAACAGGGCAGCTCATGTCGCCCTCCTGGCATTTCAGATAGCCTTCGAAATCTTTGGCACGGGATTGCGTAAGGCCGTCCATGCACTGCGCGATGAGCATTGGCATCATGCTTCCTCCGGCCGCTCCCGCCGTCTGGAAACTGCACTCCGCGTCGCGAAACTTGCCCCAATCGCGCTGTGCCTGGACAAGCAGCTTCTTGGTATCCGCATCGTCGTTCAGGCGGGCTTCGATCTGCTTGTAAAGCTCGTTGAGCTTCTTGTCGGATTTCTGAAACTCGGCACCGAAGCACTGCTTCATGGTGGCCTGATCCTTGGCATCGGCGCACTTGTCCTTGGCGAAGGCGACAGTCGGCATGGCCGGAACCATGGCAGCAATCAGTATTGCGGTTTTCATCGATTTCCCTTTCCGGTTGCAGTCAAGCTCTTAAGTTGCTCAGCCCCGCCCCATGTTGCTGTCCGTCATTGCCACGGTTAGCCGTGCCCATGGTCTGATTATCTGGTTTTCGTTGGATCCGCTTTGTCGCCTTTGGAGACCGTGACGCGACTTCCGTCACGCCGGAATAGTTGTTCTCCTCATGCCAACGGCGTCGGCGGCAAATGTCCACCGATCACCATCATTCCGTAACTTGCTCGGCAAAACACTTTGCCAGGTCTTGCGGCGCTCCGAGCTTCTTCGCCCAGGATACCAGTTCAGGTTTTTCCGACGGCTCGGCATAGCCGCCCCACACGTCGCGAAACTGCTTCTTTCCGTCGACTGTCTGGAAGAACATCACACCGTCGTCGCCCACGGGCGTGGAGACGTAAGCGGCGCTCCAGTTGCCGTTCTCCATGATCGTGATGAACTTCACCCGAGCGGGCTTGACCTTGTTGTTCAACGCCGAGGCGACGAGAGATGCATATTCCTGCTTGCGCGCCTTCGTCGCTTCGACCTTTATGCCGTCGCAGGCGCTACCCGCAGCGAAAGCGGATGTCAGCGTCATTCCCAGCCCCGTGAGGCCGGCCATAACGATTTTGGCATGTCGCCGGACCAGGCCGCTGAATTCAGGCATAATTGGCTTCCTCCTTTTTCGCCCCGGAGTCCCTTATTCGGAATCGTCATCGTCCGATGAATTGTCATCGTCCGGTATATCGACCTCGCAGCCGATGCCGCGGCAGCCTTGGTAGTTGCCTTGCGTATCGAAGTTCGGATTGCCTTCTTTGTCGTACTGCGGTCTGTCGTCGATCGTTTGATCCCCGTCATCAGGATCGTCGACTTTACATCCGAGCCCATGGCAGCCGATGTAACGGCCCCTGGTATCGAAGTTGGGATTGCCGTTCCTGTCGAACTGCGGCCGGTCATCAATCTTTCGGCCGCCTTTGTGGGACGGATCAACCAGGCAGCCCTTTCCGCGACAATCATCGTAATCGTCGGTGGTACAACCGGCGATCGCCATCACAGCAGTGGCCAAGGCCGCACAGATTACGAATTTCATGGTTCATTCCTCCGACTGGCTGGCGGACATCGTCGATGTCGGAAGGCCGTTGCAGGCGGCGATCCCCGCCTTTGCCGCGGAGTCTGGCGCCAATCGGAGGAGGGCAAAGCTTCGCCGGCCATCGAACGAGAGCCAGGCTGTGGGCGACGCATTCGACGACTTAGCCGATGGTTGCCGTAATCTCTCACGTCGGAGGGAACGCTCCCGGCGGGGGCCGCCGCATTAGCGAATGTCAATATTCCTCTCCATGCTTAGTGCCCCGTCCGCCCAAGCATGTTTCAACAATCCGCTGACGCGGCTGTGCTTCCAAGAAATTGCATCCGAGTCCGCCTGTGACAAGGACAAATCCCAATATCGCAGGTTGAATTTGGCAGATGCTTAATATTTCGGAATCAGCACCGGTTATCTTAGCAGGCACTGAAACATGCATCTGCCGCAAGATTACGGAACGTTCCATTAGCTTTGTTTCTCATTGATACAAGTAATACTCCATAGCGTTGTGACTTTTCGCCTGCTCTACGAAAAAAACGCGACGAGACCGTTTCTTATAAGATCGCCCTAATCGCGATCTATCGTGGTATTTTTTTCGAACCCAGCCCAACCCGTTGCGAGGGCCAAAAGAAACGCCGCCCCTTTGCCGACTTTTCGTACTGGCCGTCGGGCCAGGCGACTGCAAACATCCTCAAGGTCAGCCTGACGATGCGCCTTGGCTGCGGACATGACGATGTTTCGTGGCGCCAGCCGCGATGAGCGGTTTAGAAAGCCGGACGAACCCCGCCTTGTCTCACCCCAGCCCGATCCGCTTGGCGCCTTGCCGGAACAGCGCCTCGGCGTCCGGCTCGAAGCGAAAGGTGCCGATGAAATCGTCGGCGCAGTAGTTCGGCAGCATCTTGCGCAGCGCAGCGGCGAAACTTCGTGCCTCACTCAGCCGGCCCGCCAGCGCAAGGCAATGCGCGGCAATCGCCAGGATGATGACATGGGCGTTGGGACGGGCGGCTGCTTTCAGCGCCCATTCGGCGGCTTCATCGAACTGGCCAAGCCGGACATGCGACATCGCCCTGGCGCCCAACATGCCGAACAGCAGTGGATCGAAGGGACTCAGATGCCTGGAATGGTCGGACGAGCCGATCGCGGCCTGCGGGTCGCCGGACTGCGAATGGACGAACGACAGCGCATAGTGGCCGAGCGCGAAATTCGGGCTGAGGTCTACGGCGCGTTCGAGCTCGGTGAGGGAGCCGTCCTGTTCGCCACGCAGCCACAGCGCCCGCCCCATGGCCCAGTGAGCGGCTGGATTGTGATCGTCGACGAGCAGGCTCTGGCCGGCTGCCTCGAAGGCCAGGGCGCTTTCCTGGTCGCGGTCGCCCCAACGCTGGAAGGCATTTTGCCAATGGGTGAAGGAGAGGCCGGCATAGGCGCGGGCGAAGGTCGGATCGAGCTTCAAGGCCGTGTCGAAGAAATGCCGGGCCTGCTCGTTTTCCGTGCGGGTGAAGCGATACATGTGCCAGAGCCCGCGATGGTAGGCTTCCCAGGCGTTCAGCGAATTGGGCGCCTTCAGCATGGCGCGGTTGCGCTCGACGGTTTCGATCTCGGCCGAGATCGACGAGACGATGCTGTTGCCGATGTCGTCGAGCACGGTAAAGATGTCGTCCGGTCTGCGCTCGAACGTCTCGGCCCAGACGATCCTGGCCGTGCGCACCTCGACAAGTTCCACGCTGACCACGACGCGGGCTGCCTGGCAGCGTACCGTGCCGGTGGCGACATAGTCGACGTTGAGCCGGCGGCCGGCGTCCTCCGGCGCAATGTTTTTTTCGGCGAGCGCAAACACCGAGCCGCGTGCGATGACGAAAAAGTCCCTGAGCTTGGCCAGGCGGGTGATGATGTCGTGGGTGAGGCCGTCGGCCAATCCACCGCGCGGGCCGCCGACAGCCGCCTCTTCGGCAAACGGCATCACGGCGAGCGAAGCCTTCTGCGATGCAGCAGTATCGGAACGGGGAGGCACAATTGACGCGTGGGGGGCCGCGGGTACGAGTGAAGGTCGCGCCCAGAGCGCTGCTGCAGGTCGTTCACCGCGGATCGTCCGCCATGCCTCACGAACGGCTCCGAAATCCAGATCCTCTGAAGCAAACAGCCGCGCCGCGGAAGCGAGATGTTCCTCGCCCGCGCCAAACTGGCCGCGCTGCGCCAGCCTTTTCAGAAGAGCCATATGCGCGCGCCCGTCGAACGGAGCGAGTTCCAGCCATTTGTCCAGATGCGAGGACATTTCGTCGGCATCCGCCGGAAGCTTGTTGACGAGGTGTTCCAGGATTGCGGCGTGCCAGGCGCTGAAGCGGCGGCGCTGAGCGATCAGCCAACCGTCGAAATGCGGGCTGCGGTCGATCTCCAGCCCATCGAGAAAATCGCCGGCGAACATTCCGGAAAGAGCCTGGAGCCGCTCCAGACCGAGCGTCTCAACGCCCTTGGCGGCGGCCGAGGCTATGTCGATAGCGTCGGCGGAAGCACCTTTCAGATCAAGCGCGATCGTGTCGCCTGGTGTCTCGACCCTGCGATGGTGCGGTTCATCGAGGATGCCTCTAAGCTTGCTCAGGCACCAGCGAAGCTCGCCGCGCGGGTCGTTCGGCACATCCCACAAAAGCTCGCAGAGGCGGCTGCGGCCGACCGGATGTGGCGCCAGCGCCAGATAGGCGAGCAGCGCACGCAGCTTGCGCGATTTTGGGAGCTGGATGATGATGCCGTTGCGTGCGATCGTCAGCGGTCCGAGCAGACGCACGGAAAGACCGGCCATCTCGCCGCCGAGGCTCGATCGGGCGGATTCCACGTAAGTTTCCACGCCTGCTCCCACGCTGGCCAGTCGGCCTTTGTTTTATCACCAAACGTGACACGGTGCATCCGGCAGCGAATTCCCGCGCCGGATACTGGCATTGCCGGGAGGCAGATGTAGCGTGGCAAGGTCTCGAAACCTCGCCGCCCAAGCCACCGGTCTGTAACCGGCCCGTGACGACAAGAGACAACGACAACGCGAGGAGATCGACATGTTGCATCAACAGAAAATCAGAACCACCGCCGGGCGCGGCCGTCTGTTCGACAGCATTCTCGACACGGTCGGCGATACGCCGGTGATCCGCATCAATAATCTCGGACCGGACCATGCCACGATCTATGTGAAGGCCGAGTTCTTCAATCCCGCCGCCTCGGTAAAGGACAGGCTGGCACTCAACATCATCGAGGAGGGCGAGCGCAGCGGCGCCTTGAAGCCGGGCCAGACCGTGGTCGAGGCGACCAGCGGCAACACCGGCATCGGCCTTGCCATGGTTTGCGCCCAGAAGGGCTATCCGCTGGTGGTGACGATGGCCGACAGTTTTTCCATCGAACGCCGCAAGCTGATGCGCATGCTGGGCGCCAAGGTGGTGCTGACGCCGCGCGCCCAGAAGGGTTTTGGCATGTACACGAAGGCGGTGGAGCTCGCCGAGGCCAATGGCTGGTTCCTTGCCCGCCAGTTCGAGACCAAGGCCAATGCCGCCATTCACGAAGCGACCACGGCGCGCGAGATCATCAACGATTTCGCCGGCTCGCGGCTCGACTGTTTCGTCACCGGCTATGGCACGGGCGGCACCGTCGCCGGCGTCGGACGCGTGCTGCGCCGCGAGCGGCCGGAGACCCGGATCGTGCTCGCCGAACCGGCCAATGCGCAGCTTATCGGCAGCGGCAAGCCGCAGCAGCGCGGCGCCGGCGGCGCGCCTGCCGCCAGCCATCCAGCGTTCGAGCCGCATCCGATCCAGGGCTGGACGCCCGACTTCATTCCGGACGTGCTGCAGGAGGCGATCGATACAAGCCTCTACGACGACGTGGTGCCGATTGCCGGGCCCGAGGGCATGAAATGGGCCAAGGCGCTGGCGCAGAAGGAAGGGATTTTCACCGGCATCTCCGGCGGGGCGACCTTCGCGGTGGCGCGGCAGATCGCGGAAAAGGCGCTACCCGGCTCGGTGATCCTGTGCATGCTTCCCGACACCGGCGAGCGTTACATGACCACGCCGCTGTTCGACGGCATCGAAGCGGAGATGGACGCCGAGGAGACCGCGCTTTCGCAGTCGACGCCCGGCTGCCAGTTTCCGGCGTGACGGCGGCACATCGGGAGCGGCCTGCATGGACACGAAACCTGGATTGGCCGTCACGGCCAGCGAGGAAACGCTTGACCCCTCGAACTGGGCCGATGTGCAGGTCCTGTCGCATCGGATCGTCGACGATGCCGTCGCTTACCTGCGCGATGTCAGAGAGCGTCCGGTGTGGCAGGAGATGCCGGTCGATGTGAGGACCTTCTTCACATCGCCGCTGCCGCGTTCGCCGGCGCCGCTGGCAGAAATCTATGGCGACGTCACCAGGAGCTTGATGCCCTATCCGATGGGCAACATCCATCCGCGCTTCTGGTCCTGGTATATGGGCTCGAGCAATTTCACCGGCGCGCTCGGCGATTTCCTGGCGGCGATCCAGGGCTCCAACCTCGGCGGCGGCAACCATTCCGCCGCGCTGATGGACAACCAGGTCGTCGACTGGTGCAAGGAAATGATGGGCTTTCCGCAATCGGCCAGCGGCACACTGGTCAGCGGCGGCTCGATGGCCAACATCATCGGTCTGACCGTGGCGCGCAACGCCAAGGCCGGCATCGACATACGCGAGCACGGCGTTGCTGGCATCGACAAGCCACTGCGTTTCTACGGCTCCGACCAGCTTCACTCCTGTCATCGCAAGGCGATGGAGGCGCTCGGCCTCGGCAACCGGGCGCTGCGCCGCATCCCGAGCGATGCCGGGCTGCGGATCGACATCGCTGCGTTACGGGCGGCGATCGCCGAGGACCGTGACGCCGGTTTCAAGCCGGCCTGCGTGATCGGTACGGCCGGCACGGTGAACACCGGCGCAATCGACGATCTGCAAGCGCTGGCCGACCTGGCGGCAAAAGAGGATCTGTGGTTTCACGTCGATGGCTGCATCGGCGCCTTGCTTGCGATTGCGCCGGACAATTCGCATCGCGTTGCCGGCATCGAGCACGCCCACTCAATCGCGCTCGATCCGCATAAATGGCTGCACGCGCCCTTCGAGGTCGGCTGCGCGCTGATCCGGGATGCCTCCGCGCATCGCCGCACGTTCGCGGTGACGCCGGAATATCTGGAATCGACGCCGCGCGGCCTGGCCTCCGGCCAATGGCTGCACGACTACGGCTTGCAGACCTCACGCGGCTTCCGGGCGCTGAAGGTGTGGATGGCGCTGCGAGAACACGGCATCGAAAAGTTCGGCCGGCTGATCGACCAGAACATCGCGCAAGGGCATTATCTCGGTGAGCTGATCGAGGCCGAACCGGCGCTCGAGCTGGTGGCGCCGGTGAACATCAACATCGTCTGCTTTCGCTATCGCGCCGATGGGTTGGACGCTGAGCGCCTGAAAGCGCTCAATACCGAGATCATGCTGAGGCTGCAGGAAGAAGGCATCGCCGCCATTTCCGACACGACGGTGCATGGCCGGCATTGCCTCAGGGTCGCCATCAACAACCACCGTACCCGGCGTGACGATCTGGACCTGCTGGTGCGGGAAACGGTGCGCCTCGGGCGGGAGATTTCAAGGGCGGGCACCGCCGGCTGACGCCGGCTTCCGCTGCCTTGGGCGCCGGCTTTCCGTCGGGCGGCACGAGTCACGCCTCGAGCCAAACCTTCTCGAAATGCTGCTCGAGCGACTGGTGCTGCTCGCAGCCATGGACGCCCTTGCGGTAGGTGCGGTAGACCGAGCGCCAGTAGGGCTGGATGATAATGCCGGAATCGCGGAGATTCTGCTCGATCTTCGCCATGATCTCCTTGCGGTCGCCGGCATCGGGCATCGCCAGCGCCTTGTCGAGTAGGCTGTCGAATTCCGGATTGGCGTAAGCGCTCTCGTTCCAGGCGGCGCCCGATTTGTAGGCCAGCGCCAGCACCTGGATGCCCAGCGGCCGGCCGAGCCATTCGGTGCAGGAGAACGGATATTTGCTCCAGTCGTTCCAGAAGGTGGCGGCCGGCAGCACCGTGCGCTTGATCTTCAGCCCAGCCTCGCGCATCTGCGCTGCGATGGCGTCGCCGGTGGTCTTTTGCCAGTCGACGTCGACCGAAATGAGCTCGTATTCGTGATCGGCCTTGCCGGCCTCGGCGAGCAGGGCCTTGGCTTGATCGATGTTGCGCACGGCTGGGCCGATATCGGCATATTCGGGATGCATCGGCCCGACATGATGGTTCTCGGCCGGCTTGCCGCGGTTGTCCATGCCGATCTTCAGCACAGCGGCGTTGTCGACGGCGAGCTGGGCGGCGCGGCGCACCTTGATGTCGTCATAGGGCGGATTGGCGACATTGAAACGCGCGACGATCGTCGAGCCGGTGGCGATCTCGGAATTGCTCAGGCCCATGGAGTCCGTCTGCGCAACCGTGTCGGAGGCGGTTTCGTGGTCGGTGTCGATCTCGCCCGATTCGAAGGCAGACAGCATGGCGTTGGGATCGGAACCGTAGTCGACCCATTTGATGCCGTCGAGGTAGAATTCGCCCTTCCACCATGGCTTGTCCTTGCGGCGGACTTCGGCGCCGACCTCGGCGTCCCATGCCACGAGTTCGCACGGCCCGGTGGTGATCGCCAATGCCTTCATCGGGTCGCCGTCGCCTTCATAGCTGCGGTGCATGATCAGCGCCGGATAGTCGGCCATGCCGGCAATCAGTGAAATGTCGGGCTTGGGCAAATTGAGCCGCACGGTGAAGTCGTCGACGCGTTCGATGCCGCCGTCGACGGCTTTCTTGGTGTCCGCGTTGACCAGCGCGCCCATCCGCGCGGCGACAGAATTGCCGGCGACGGACGCATCGCACCAGCGCGTCAGATTGTGAATGACATCGTCGGCGTTGAAGGTGTCGCCATTCGACCAGTTGACGCCTTTGCGGACATGCAGCGTCAGCACGCGGGCATCGTCGCTGGTCTCCCAGCTCTCGAGCAGCCATGGCTCGAAGGTGAAGTCGCGGTTCCAGCGCACCAGATATTCATTACACTGGCGGGCGACGTTGGACATCTCGACGCCGTCGAAGGTGCGCGGATCCTTCCAGCCCTTGACGTTCATGGCAACGCGCAAGACGCCACCGCGCTTCGCCTCCTCGGCCCTGGCCGGTGACGGAGCAAGCCCGCCAAGCGCCAGCGCGCCGGCAGCGCTGACACCAAACGCGGCCATGGTGGCGAGATATTCGCGCCGGTTCATCTGGCCCTTCTTGAAGCCGTCGGCGACGGGCGCGGCCTGCGGATGCAATTTCCGATCGGTCAGCATGAACTTCATCGTCGTTCCCTCTTTGTTGGGCGCCTCCGACCGACCGCGCCGCGGGGGTGGTTGCGTTTCGCAGGGCGCCTTACGTGAGGTGATGATAATGCTGGCCTGAGCGGGCAAGTGTTCGGTTTTCCGCAGTTGTTGTGCGCTGTTCCGCAGTGGGGAGCTTGAGGAGAGAGGATTTCTGCGCTTGCCTGGCCGGCATGAGAGCCGCACTCCGCCGTCACTCCGGCCACTTACCCCCGCCCAGCGCGGCTATAGCCGCGACGATGCGATCAACGGCCTCGCTGGCGCGCGGCACGGTCTTGCGGGCGCGCAGGAAACTGTGCACGAGGCGCGGCTCCTCGCGCCACCATGCCTTACCGCCGGCGGCAAGGATGCGGTCGCGATAGGTCTGGCCGTCCGATGACAGCGGATCGCATCGCGCGGTGACGATTACCGTCGGCGGCAGGCTGGAGAAGTCGCTATCGCCAAGTGGCGAAAATGTCGGGTCGTCCGGCGACTGCCCCTTCGCTGCCCGGATATGGCGGTAGAATTCGACGTCCCGCAACGTCAGCAGCGGCGCTTCGGCGTGCTCGATATAGGAGCCGGTGCGCGCTTTGCGGTCCAGCTCTGGGCCGTCTAGCTCGTCACCGCCGAGCTCGGGATAGATCAGCACCTGGCCGATCGCGCGGCGAGGATGAGTGCGTGTCGCCTGCGCCACTGCTGCGGCCAGGTTGCCGCCGGCGCTCTCGCCGCAGAGCACGATCGGCAAGCCGGTCGTCGCCGCAGCCCATTCGAACACCGCCAGCGCATCCTCGAAGGCCGCCGGATGCAGATGTTCCGGCGCCAGCCGGTAGTCGGCGGACAGAACCGCAAAGCCGGTGCCGGCGCAGATCTCGGCGCAGATGTCGTCATGGCTGTCGAGCCCGCCAAGCACGAAACCGCCGCCGTGATAATAGACGACCATCGCCTGCGGCGCCGTTCCCGCCATATGGTAACGCCGGACCGGGATCGCACGGTCGCCGACGCTGCTGTCGCTGGCCTTGACGCCGGGTGGATAGGGCTCGCGAAACGCCCGGCACATGGCGTCATAGACCGCCCGCTGCCTGTCGATCGGCATGTAGACGATTTCGGGCGGATACCACTCGTTGACCCTGTCGATATAGGCCCACAGTTCCGGATCGAGCAGCGTTTGGTATTTTCCGCGGTCTTTTATTTCGGGTCGATCGGCTTCGGTGACCATCGCGGCGCGATTCCGCTCAGAGCTCGGCATAGAGCCGGGCGGCGTTTTCGTAGCTGAAACGCAGCGGCACTGAGCCCTCGACCTGCCAGGCATCGACCGTCTCGCCGGCCAGCAGCCGGCAGGCGGCCTCGGTGGTGGTGACGGCGCCGCCATAGAGCCGGTTGGCGAGGTTGAGAATGGCCGTCTGGTGCATCGCCGAGCTGCCGCTGCCGCAGGCATCCTTGACCAGCAGCACGCGAAACCCGAGCGCCACCGCATCTTTGACGGTGGCATCGATGCAGGCCTCGGTCCAGACGCCGGCGACGACCAGCCACTCGATGCCGTCGGCCTTGAGCCGCCCGGCGGCAGGCCCCGCGCGGAAGGCGCTGGCATCGGTCTTGACCAGCATCGTCTCGCCGGCTGCAGGCGCCACTTCCGGACAGATCGCCGTCAGCGGATCGTCCTTGTCGGAAAAGGCCGACTTGCCGTTGGCCTCGACCGGGTGGAACGGCCGTGCTGTGGCGAGATCGACGACATAGGCCCAGTGATACAACGGCACATGATTGGCCCGTGCCGCTGCCTGCAGGCGCTGTACGTTGGCGAGGATATCGCCATAGCCTTCGACCAGATAGCGCTTGTCCCGCCGATGCTCCTCCTGGAGATCGATGAACACCGCCGCCGCCTTGCCGGACTTGATCGAGATCGGGCTTTTCATGCAAAACTGCCTGGCTTCCCGGCCAACGCTGTTCCTTTCGGTGGGCTACCGCAAGCCGTGGAGATTGGGCGACGCCTAGCCAGCTTCGTCATCTCAGGGCGAAGCAGGAGCGAAGCTCCGTCGCGGAGACCCTGGGATCCATTCCGTGACGGCTGCCGAGGAATGCGGCGGAACAGAATCCTGCACCGCAGCAGCGTTCTGAAGTCACGGCATGGATCCTGGGGTCTGCGCCGCGTCGCTGCGCTCCTTGCTCCGCCCCAGGATGACGAAGCAAAGGGTGTTTCCGACAGTCGCCAAAGCGTGCGACCGGCCAAACGCGTCCGTCTATCAAAACTTTGCGAGGGAACGAGCATCAAACCTGTTTCTCCAAGAAATCGTCCTCATAAGGGAACCGCGACAGAAGTTCGGTGCCGGTCTCGGTGATCAGGATCTCGTCCTCCAGCTTGACGCCCTCGCGGCCGCCCTTCTCGCCGATATAGCTTTCGACGCTGACCACCATGCCGGGCACGATGACACCGTCGCGACCATAGGTTTCGTAATCCATGGCGTGCGCGATGAACGGCGTCTCGCCATGCATGCCGACGCCGTGCATGACCGAGGTGTAGCGCTGGTCGACGAAGCGGTCGGGAATTTTCCAGGCCTTTTCGGCAATCTCGCGAAACGTCATACCCGGCTTGACGACCCCGATATTGTGCTGAACCTGGTCGTGCGCCATCTTGTAGAGCGACTTCTGGTAATCCGTCGGCCTGCCCGGGCCGCAGCGGAAGGTGCGCGAGAAGTCCGAATAATAGCCGTAGCAGCCGATCGTGTCGGTATCGAGCGCCAAGAGTTCGCCCGGCCTGATCTTGCGGCCGCTCGCTTCGTTGAACCAAGGATTGGTGCGCTGGCCCGAGGTCAGCAAACGGGTTTCGATGAACTCGCCGCCTTGGCGGATCACCTCGCCATACATGATGGCGAACAGCTCGTTTTCGGAAACGCCTGGCTTGATCGCCTCGCGCACGGCATAGACGGCGGCCTCGGCGCCGGCCATCGACACCTGCAGGCATTTTACTTCCTCGGGCGTCTTGACCGCGCGCACCGCCAAAATCTCGCCCTGGCAATCGCGGACGTCGCAGCCGCGCTTTTCGAGCGCCAGCGCCTGCAGATGGCTGCAGCGGTCGAGGCCGAGCTTCATCGAGCCGCCGCCATGCGCCTTGAGCAAATCGGCGATCTCGTCGGCGAAGGGACCCGCGGTTTCGTCGTCGCGGCCCGACACCGAAGACCATACCAGCTTGGACGGACGCGCCTCGTCGATCGTGTCGAGCACCATCGAGACATGGTAGCTCTGCGGATATTCGAACAGCACGATCGGCCCTTCGGTGGGGATGAAGAAGTAGCGCGTCGAGTTGCGCAGGAAATAGCCGAACATGTTGCGCGAACCGGTGGCGTAACGCTGGTTGTAGGGGTCGAACAAAACGACGCCGCCATAGCCGGCCTCGCGCATCCAGGCACGCAGCTTGGCAAGGCGCCCCTTGCGCAGCGCGTCGGCGTCGATGAAGGACGGCTCGGTATCGGACAGCCACATGCCGCCGGCCGGATCGGCCGCCGCCGGATGGCGCATGCGGTCCTTGAAGTCGACGTCCTCGGTGCTGTCGGGGTCAAAAACGACAATGCTCATGGGTGCCTCCTGGAAGCGGCGAGGATGGGCCAAGGGTGGCGCAAAGTCTGTGCGAAATCCCGCAGGTGTTGTGCCGGATGCCGCTAGGCGGCAGCCCCCTTCAATTACCTCGGCGATTGACTGTGGGCCCGAACGTTTTCGTCATCCTAGGGCGGAGCAAGGAGCGAAGCGACGCAGCGCAGACCCTAGGATCCATGCCGTGACATTGGTCGTAGAATGCGGCGGAATGGCGCTTGTGCGCGCATCGATGCTCGCTACCCTGAAACCATGACCGGCTACGTTTACATGACCGCAAGCCAGAAGCGCGGCACGATCTATATCGGGGTTACGAATGATCTCGGCCGCCGCATGCCGGAGCACAAATCCGGCGAGGGCTCGCGGTTCACCAGCCGCTACGGTGTGCAGCGTCTGGTCTGGTATGAGGAACATTTCGACATTGTCGACGCCATCCAGCGCGAGAAGTCGCTGAAGCGCTGGCCACGCCAATGGAAGATCGAGCTCATCGAGAAGACCAATCCGGAATGGTTCGAGCTTTTTCGCGGGACGGGTCCGCAGGCGCACTGCCGCGAGGTAACGGCATGGATCCCAGGGTCCGCGCCGCGTCGCTTCGCTCCTTGCTCCGCCCTGGGATGACGAAGTGGAGGGGTGTTCGGCCAATCTCCGACGTTTGCGGCTTGCAGAGGCCCCTAATGCCTCCGCATCACCTTCGGCGCATGCCCATGCTCTTCCCGAAACGCGCGGGCAAAGCTCGACATCGAGGCAAAGCCGCAGGCGAGCGCCACGTCGCGCACCATCAGCGTGGAATGCGCCAGCAGGTCGGCGGCACGCTTCAGCCGCAGCCGGCGGTAGTAGCCGTTGGGCGAAATGCTGAGCTCGGAGCGAAAATTGCGTTCGAGCTTGTCGGAGGAGACGCCAAGCCTATTCGCCAACTCCGCCATGCCGAGCCGTTCCTCCACTGCATCCTCCATGATGGCGATGGCCGACAGCACCAGTTCATTCTGCACGCCGGTGCGTAAGCGCAGCGGCATCAGCTTGCGGTCGACGCTGGAGCGCAGCGGGCTGTGCACGAACCACTCGGCGACGCCGGCCGACAGCTCGGCGCCATAATCGCGGGTGATGATCTCCAGCATCATGTCGAGGCTGCCGACACCGCCGGCCGAGGTGAAGCGCTTGCGGTCGATGACGTAGAGATCGCGCCTGAGCTCGATGTCGGGAAAGGCCTCGGTGAAGGCGGCCTGGCTGGTCCAGTGCAAGGTGCAGGCATGGCCGTCGAGCAGACCCGCGCGGGCAAGGAAGAACGCCGCATCCGCCACAGCACCGATATGGGCGCCACCGCGCAGGCTCTTGCGGATCCAGCTCACGGCATCGTACGCGACGAGATGATCGGCATCTCCGCCCGAGCAGACGACGATGCGATCGACCTTCGGCGCGTCATGGGCGGAAAAGCCGGGCTGGATGACGACGCCGTTCGAAGCCTCGACCGGGCCTTCGGCGGCGCCGACAATGATCCAGCGATAATAGTCCCGCTTGGCCAGCACGTTGGCGGCGCGGAGCGGCTCGATGACCGAACTGAACGCCATCATCGGAAAGCCGGGGAAGACGAGGATGGCGAAGGTGAGCGGGGTGTCGCTTGCCGTCGGTTGGTTGCGTTGTCGGTTGTCCATAGCTTCCGGAGCCAGGCAGCAAGGTGGATCAGGAAGCTACAATTCTGCCAGATGGCGCCAAGGTCAACGGAATAGAATGTAAGACACATGGATGGATGCAGAACAAGCGCCGCTCGTTGGCGATCCTTCACGCCCCCCTCTGTCCTGCCGGACATCTCCCCCTCGAGGGGGGAGATTGGCAGCTTCGCCGTCCCGTCCGTGTTTCAGTGTTGGAGGTTGGCGAAAGCGCAAGATGACGGCCAATCTCACCCCTCGTGGCCGAGATGCCCGGTAGGGCAGAGGCGCACTGTCCGCCGACGTCTCGCAAGGTTCTTGTTGCCGGGCTCAACTCGCGAGCGCCTGATCTAGATCCGCAATCAGATCGTCGCCATCCTCGATCCCGGCAGACAAGCGCACCAGCGAATCGGATATCCCGATCTCGGCGCGCTTTTTCGCGGGGATCGAGCCGTGCGTCATCAGCGCCGGGTGCTCGATCAGGCTTTCGACACCGCCGAGGCTTTCGGCCAGCGTGAACAGTTGCGTGTGTTCGAGGAAGCGCTTGGTGCCGGCGAGGTCGCGGTCGAGCTCGACGGTGATCATGCCGCCGAAGGCGTGCATCTGCCGCCTGGCGATGGCGTGCTGCGGATGGCTGGGCAGGCCGGGATAGATGACACGACGGATGTCGGGGCGGCTTTCCAGCCAGTGCGCGATCTTCTGGCCGTTGGACGAATGGCGCTCCATCCTGAGCGCCAGCGTCTTCAAGCCGCGCAGCGCCAGGAAACTGTCGAACGGCCCGGAAATGGCGCCGATGGCGTTCTGCAGGAATTTCAGCCGCTCAGTGAGATCCTTGTTGTCGCCGACCACGGCGACGCCGCCGACCATGTCGGAATGGCCATTGAGGTATTTGGTCGTCGAATGGACTGATATGTCGATGCCGAGCTCCAGCGGCCGCTGCAGATAGGGGCTGCAGAAGGTGTTGTCGGCGACCGAAAGCACGCCTTTGTGCCTGGCCAGTGCCGCGACCGCTTCCAGATCGACGACACGCAGCAGCGGATTGGTCGGCGTCTCAACCCAGAGCAGCTTGGTCTCGGGGCGGATCGCCGCCTCGACGGCGGCAAGATCGGTGAAGTCGACGAAGTCGACCTGCAAATTGGCCGAGCGCTTGCGCACCCGCTCGAGCAATCGGAACGTGCCGCCATAGATGTCGTCGGTGGCGACGATATGCGCGCCTGAATCGAGCAGTTCAAACACCGTGGCGATCGCCGCCAGCCCCGAAGCGAAGGCGAAAGCGGCTGTGCCGCTTTCGAGGTCGGCCACAGCGCGTTCGAAGGCAAAGCGGGTCGGGTTCTGGCTGCGGGCATATTCAAAGCCCTTGTGCACGCCCGGGCTCTGCTGGCCATAGGTCGAGGTGGCGTAGATCGGTACCATCACCGCGCCCGTCGTCGGGTCGTGGCTCTGGCCGCCATGGATGGTGCGGGTCGAGAAGGCGAGGCGGTTTTTGCCCGATACAGTGGCTTTTATGGTCATCGGGCGCGCCTCAGATGGTTGATCAGGTCGATGCGGGTTATCAGGCCAATGAATTCGTCGCCGTCGAAGACGATGGCGACCTCGTTGCGGTCGAACACCGGCAGCAGCGCATCCAGCGTCTGGCTGGCCTGCAGCGTGTGCAGATTGGTGGTCATCGCCGTCCTAACCGGGGCCTTGAAGCGGTCCCAGCGGCTGTCATAGGGGCCTTCGACCTTGGCCAGGATATCGCTTTCGTCGATGATGCCGACGAGCTTGCCCTCGTCCAGCACCGGCAGTTGCGAGACATCCGAGCGGCGCATGCGGCCATAGGCGTTGAGCAGGCTTTCGTCGGGGCCGACGGACACGACATCGCCGGTGCGGAGCGTGCGCATCACCAGGTCGCGCAGGTCGCCATGCTGCTCGTGCTCGGCAAGGCCCTGCTCGGCCAGCCAGAAATCGTCGAAGACTTTCGACAGGTACTTGTTGCCGCTGTCGCAGACGAACGTGACGACGCGCTTCGGCACGGTCTGCTCGCGGCAATAGCGGAGTGCTGCCGAAAGCAGCGTGCCGGACGACGAGCCGGCGAGAATGCCTTCCTTCGAAAGCAGGTCGCGCACCGCAAGCATGCTCTGCTTGTCGGGGATGGAGTAGGCCTTCCTGACCAGCGACAGATCGGCGTTGGGCGGCACGAAATCCTCGCCGATGCCTTCGACGGTCCAGCTTCCGGCCTCTACCATCTTGCCGGTCTTGATCAGGGGCGCCAGCACCGAGCCGACCGGATCAGCGAGCACCATCTCGGTCTTCGGCGAGACTTTCGCAAAGTAGCGGCCGAGCCCGGTCAGTGTGCCGCCGGAGCCGACGCCGACGACAACCGCATCGACATCGCCTTCGAGCTGCTGAAAGATTTCCGGCCCGGTCGTGGTCTCGTGGGCATGCGGATTGGCCGGGTTGGCAAACTGGTTGGCGTAGAAGGCGCCGGGCAACTCGGCGGCGATCTTTTCGGCCATGTCCTGATAGTATTCGGCATGGCCCTTGCCGACATCGGAACGCGTCATGCGCACTTCGGCGCCGAGCGCCCGCAAATGCTGGATCTTTTCGCGCGACATCTTGTCAGGCACGACAAGGATGATGTGGTAACCCTTGGGGATGCCGACCTGGGCGAGACCAAGACCGGTGTTGCCGGCGGTCGCCTCCACGATCGTCCCGCCGCGTTTCAGTTTGCCCTGTTTTTCGGCGGCGGCAATCATCGACAGCGCGATGCGGTCCTTGATCGAGCCGCCGGGATTCTGGCTTTCGAGCTTGATGAACAGCCGGCACTTGCCGATGTCGAATTTGGTCAGCTCGACGACCGGCGTCTGACCGATCAGGTCGAGAACCGAGGCATAGGGCGGGCGCAGGCGGGACGATGCATCGTCCTGTGCCACGATCTTGTGCTTGCTCATATCAGATGCTCCGTTGCCAGAATGAGCAACCGCCCTGGAAGACGGCAACCTACCGTCTTTTCCAGCCGTTTGCAGTTGGAAAGAAGATAGATCGTGCCAATCCGGCCGCCAGCAGGGGAATGGAATTTCGCGAAAGCTTCGCCGGCTCCAGGCAGGGCAAAAGATTTGCAGAACCTGCTTAGGGTTCAGGCGATCGCGGCCTGGGCTTCGATCTCGATCAGAAAATCCGGATTGCCGAGGCCGGCGACGCGCAGCACCTTGATGATCGGCGGCGCGCCACGGTTTGCCCAGAAGGCCATCCAGGCGCCGAAGGCCGGCCCTATATCCAGGTCGGCGGCGATATAGACCGAGAGGCTGACGAGGTCTTCAGCATCTTGTCGGAAAGCGAAGGGATCAGCCGGCGCAGGTCGGATTAGCGCATCGGCTGTTCCTTGATGCGCGCCAGGATCACCGTCTTCCATTTGCCGCCGAGCGCGTCGAGCGCGAACTCGACCGGACAGCCGTAGAGTCTTCCGCGTTGGGTCATGCCCCATAGTAGGCAAGGCACGGCGACGACGAAAGCAGAATTTGCCCGGTCATCTGACCAGGGTCGCGGCTCGCGGCCGCGCCGGCGACAAAATCCATGGAGGAGAACGAAGACGAGCGTGCGCGACACCAATCCGGTCAATGCGAGACGGCCGAAACCTGTGGCGATCGTCATCGCCTGGCTGTATCGACCACGACGGGCTGGCTGGTCGGCGGTCTTGCATCCGAAATTGCGTCGAGACAAAGGGGCCTTATCCGAGCAAGCGCTTGCTCAGGCGCGCGCACTGCACGCGAATATCGGGAATGGCGTCGATTTCGAAGAAGGTGCCGCGCGTCAGTGGCCCGACGGCGAGGATCTTGGCGGATACCGTGCCGTCGCCGGCGATGACCTCGCAGTTGGCGGTTACATCGAGGCCGAGCCGCAGCGGATCCGGCCTTGCCAGCCCGCGATCAACCAGCGACCGCACCACGCTGTTCGAGGTGGTTGAGATGTCCCTGGCGATGCCTGTGCAATCATAGATGCGAGCAACGTCGAACCTTTCGAGCTGCTGCGTGTGGCGCGACTGGACCTGTACCCTGAAGCCGTCGCCGCCGGCGATCTCGACGACGCGCCCGGCGACAAGGCGGATGCGGCCCGCTTGCACCGCCTCGGCAACGCGAGCGTAGACTTCCGGCGCCATGCGATGGCGGTGGATGTCCCACCAGGCCTTGGTGTGCTCGACAAAGCGGCGCTTGGCCGAGGACGGCCAGTTCTGCCAGATCTTCTGGTTGAAGGGTCTCAGACCGTCGACGACGTCGCGCCAGTCGATGCCGGCCCTCTGGTTTTCCCGGATCAGGTCGCGGAACCAGCCGACGAAATAGGAAAGCTGGGTGCCGAGCGGAATATCGGCAACGTCGAGCTTGATCGGATTGCCCTTGCGATGCGGCGAAGGCAGCAGGCCGCGCCGCGACACCGCGACGATTGCGCCGCTGTGGCCGCGCTGCTCGAGCGACAGGAAGGCATCGACCATGCTCAAGCCGGTGCCCAGCACCAGGACTTGGGCTTCGGGGTCGAGCGCAGTGTCCGCCTCGGATCCCATCCTGATCGCATGCCCCTGCCCCGCCCCCGGCTCTTCGTCATGCCCGGTGGCGAGCACGGCAAGATGCGCAACTACGCTGGTGCCGTTGGCCAGCGCCACCTCGACGCCGGAAGCGGTCGGCGAGATCGACAGGCTCTCCTCGCGGATCAGGCGTAGCCGGCCCGTCTGCTGCTCACGCGCCTCGAGCTCGTCGAGCAGCTCCTTGAGATAGCGGGCGTAGACGCTGCGCGGCGCATAGACTGGCGCCTGTTCCGGCGTCGCTATGCCGCGTTCAAGCAGCCAGCGCGAGAAGTTGCCGGGATCTTCGGCATAGGCGCTCATGCCCGACGCGCTGACATTCAGCACATGCGCCGACAGCAGCGTTGAATAGGCCATGCCTTGCCCAAAATGCGGGCGTTTTTCGATCAGGCTGACGCGGAGATCGGGATTGGGCGACTTCAGCAGATGCGCCGCAAGCACGACGCCGCTGGCGCCGCCACCGACAATGATGATCGAATTTGGCGTAGCGCGCCCGGTCATACGCACACCAGCTGTCCTGGCGATCGTCGCCGGCTCAGGAGAGATTGGTTCAGGCCTGGATTTTCAACGCCGCCGAAAAGTCTTCGTCGCCGACGATATCGCGCATTTCGGCGAGGCTGCGCTGATCCAGCACCTCGGCGATGGCCTGCCGGACCTCCAGCATCAGGTGTCGGACTTGGCATGTCGCCTCGTTGCAGTCTTCGCAGCGCTGATACTGGGTGCGGCTGGCGCAAGGAATGGGGGCAAGCGGCCCGTCGAGCACGCGCACGACGTGACCGACCTTGATCTCGTCCGCCGGGCGCGCCAGCCGATAGCCGCCGTCCTTGCCCTTGCGGCTCTGGACGAACCCGGCATTGCGCAATTCGCCAAGAATGGCATCAAGGAACTTCTTCGGAATATTGTTTCCTGTGGCGATGTCGTTGACGAAGGCGAGCTGTCCAACCGGCAGGCGCGCCAGATGGACGAGCGCCTTGAGGCCGTACTTACCTTTTTTCGTGAGCATAACCCGAACGTTTCTCTGTCATGCGATGGCGCAAGGCCACCGGTTGCGAAACGCCTGGCGTGCCTCCCCGCCGCGTCCAAGCTGTCACTACAGATAAATTCTAGTGACATGATATACAAGCCGAGAAACGTTGATTTTGCTTCGTTTTCAAGCCGCAATGGCCATTTTAGCCGGGGCTTGTGCCCTTGCGAGCACAGAAGCCGCCGCCAATGGCACACCGCCAAACTGGCCGGCGGCAGGAATGTCCCGATCGGCTAGGATACCGACGGCAGCTTCTGCCCCTGAATTTGAAGGCCAAAGCATGCCGCGCACGGCAACAAGGAGGGTGGCGTCGCTCATCGTCCTCTCCAATCCTTCAATGTCGATAAGGATACTAGACTTAACCGCGAACACAGGGAACTTGTTTCCAATTTCTTGGCTGCTCGCGGCATGGGTTTGCCGATGCAGGAGTGAAAACGGGAAAATCCTTGTTGCGGGCATGAACGACGTGGAAGAGGTTCCCGGGCAAGGACGATGGTTCTCACCCGGGCCATCACCCAGAAGCGTGCGAATGGGCAACGGCCCTAGCCAGACGACTTTTTCTAACAAGGCCGAGCCGATTGGAAGGATTTAACTCTACAAGAACGATAGAGTTAGGTGACTATGCAACGCAATCCGGGTTTTTCTCGTTTCCAAGGAGCCTTTCATGTCCACCATTTCGCGACGTATCGTTCTCTTGTCCTCGGCGGCTCTGGCTGGTGCCGCCTTTCTCGGCCCAGCCGATGCGCAGGACCTCAAGATCACTATCGGCTACCAGACAGTCGTCGAACCCTCGAAGGTGCCGCAGGCCGACGGCGCCTATGAGAGCGCGACCAAGGCGGCAATCGACTGGCGGAAATTCGATTCCGGCGCCGACGTGATCGCCGCCATCGCTTCCGGTTCGGTCGACATCGGTTATGTCGGCTCGAGCCCGCTGGCGGCCGCGGCGAGCCGCGAGCTTCCCATCCAGACAATCTTCATTGTCGGGCTGATCGGCGAATCCGAGGCCCTTGTCGCCCGCAATGGCGCCGGCATCGAGAAGGCCGCCGACCTTGCCGGCAAGAAGGTGGCGGTGCCCTTCGTTTCGACGACGCATTACAGCCTGCTTGCCGCGCTGAAGCATGAGGGTGTCGACCCGAAGTCGGTCGATATTCTCAACCTGCGGCCACCGGAGATCGCGGCGGCATGGGCGCGCGGCGACATCGACGCCGCCTATGTCTGGGATCCGGCACTCGGCCAGATCAAGACGACGGGCAAGGTCGTGCTGGATTCCTCGCAGGTCGCAGCCTGGGGCGCGCCGACCTTCGACGCCTGGATCGTGCGCACCGACTTCGCCGAAAGGAACCCGGAAGCGGTGCGCGACTTCGTCAAAGTGACGGGCGCTGCCTATGCCGACTTCCTGGCCAAGCCGGATCAATGGTCGGTGTCCTCGCCGCAAGCGGCCAAGATCGCCAGGATCACCGGGGCCAAGCTCGAAGACGTGCCGCAACTGCTGAGAGGCTATGTCTTCCCGACGCTCGAGGAGCAGGCCTCGGACAAGTTCCTCGGTGGCGGCACGGTCAAGGCGGTCGAGGCGACATCGGCCTTCCTCAAGGAGCAGGGCAAGATTGACGCCGTCTTGCCGGATTATTCGAAATACGTGTCGTCGAAATATGTCGGCGAGGCGCTGGCCTCGAATTAGCGGCGGCTCAATACGCGCGTCCTCTCTTCCCTGACACGCGCGTTGCCTGCCCCGGAGCCGCTGACGAGGAACGGCTTCGGGGCTGGCAGGTTCAGAATATCGGCGACCCCACATGACGCATCTCGTGCTCGACCAAGTCTCGGTTCACTATGACGGCCAGCCGGCGCCGGCCGTCGAACGCGTGTCGATTGACATCGCTAAGGACGACTTCGTTGTCCTGGTCGGCCGTTCCGGCTGCGGCAAGACCTCGTTGCTCAACGTCGCCGCGGGCCTGGTCGAGCCTGTGCGCGGACGCGCCACGATTGGCGGCAGGCCGATCACGGCGCCAGGCTCGGACCGCGCCGTCGTGTTCCAGAACGACGCATTGTTTCCGTGGCTGACCGCGCGGGAAAATGTCGCCTTTGCTCTCAGGCTGCGCGGTGTCAGGGCCGCCGAACGGGCGCGGACTGCCGACGACCTTCTGGCGCTGGTGAAGCTCGACGGCGACGGCGACAAGCGCATCTGGGAGCTTTCCGGCGGCATGCGCCAGCGCGTCGGCCTGGCCAGGGCGCTGGCAGCCGAGCCGCAATTCCTGCTGCTCGACGAACCGCTGGGCGCACTCGATGCGCTGACACGGGAACGCATGCAGACAACGCTGCTCGATCTGTGGACGGCAAGCCAGGTCGGCGTGCTGATGGTCACGCACGGCATCGACGAAGCGCTGGTGCTCGCCACTCGCATCATTGTGCTCGCTCCCGGCCCTGGCCGGGTGGTGCGGAGTTTCGAGGCCGGTTTCAGCCGGCGCTATGCAGCCGGCGAGGCCATTCGCAGCATCAAGGCCGATCCCGCCTTCGCCGCGGCGCGCGGCGAGCTGACCGACGCGATCTTCGAAGGGGAGGCAGCATGACCGTTACCTCCTATACCGAGCGGCCGCGGCGCTCCAAGGTCGACGACGGAGCCGACGCGCTGTCGGTGCCATGGTCGCGGCCGCGGCCGAGACGCAGCCGCGTTTCGGCCCGCGTGGTTAGCGCGATCACCATTCTGATGGTGCTGGCAGTGTGGACGGTATCGGCCCACCTGCAATTGGTGTCGCCGGTTTTCCTGCCGTCGCCTGTGGCAGTCTGGAACAAATTTGTCGTCGTCGCCCGTGACGGCTTTGTCGACGCGACGCTGCTCCAGCATATCGCCGCCAGCCTGTGGCGCGTGTTTGCAGCGCTGATCGTCGCCATCGTCGTCGGCGTTCCCATCGGGCGGCGATCGGCGTCAGCACGATCGGGCGTGGCCTCTTCGATCCGCTGCTCGAATTCCTGCGGCCGATCCCGCCGCTCGCCTATCTGCCGCTGATCATTATCTGGTTCGGCATTGGCGAGCCGTCCAAAATCCTGGTGATTGCCATTGCCATGCTGGCGCCGGTTGCGCTGTCGACGGCATCGGGTGTTCGCGGCGTCTCGCAGGAACGCATCAATGCAGCGCGCTCGCTTGGCGCCACGCAGCGCCAAGTGATCAGGCACGTCACCCTGCCCAGCGCGCTGCCCTCGATCCTGACCGGTCTGCGCATCGCGCTTGGCGCCGGTTGGTCGACGCTGGTCGCCGCCGAGCTGGTGGCCGCGACGCGCGGGCTCGGTTTCATGATCCAGTCCGCTGCCCAGTTCCTCGTCACCGACGTGGTGGTGATGGGCATACTGGTGATCGCGGCCATTGCCTTCGTGCTCGAATTCATCATCCGCAGGATCGAGCGGGTGCTCGTCCCGTGGGCAGGGCGGGAATGACCGACAATGCCCCATTCCATCGCTGTATTGTTCGCGCATTTCGGCCATTGGCTCCGCCTGATCAAGGCCGGGGACAAACAGCCGCCTGACGGCGAACGCAAAACGCCGGTGCATCTGGACGCGGAGCGCAACCGCTTACCGCCGCGCGACGAAAGTTTCTACTGGGGCTGGCAGTACTGGTCGCGGTGACCGGCCGCCAGGGTCCGCTGTGCGCTGCTCTCAAGGGAGCTTGAGCATGGACGCCCGTTCAAACGCGCGAACGGTTCGCCCAGGCCAGGCCGGCCAGGCCGACCAGCGCGGTGACGATGCCGACATAGAGCCATTGCGACTGGCCGGTCATAAAGCTGCCGCCGATAACGCCGATGCCTTGCAACGTCCACAGCACGCCCATGGCGAGCACAATCAAGGCCAGCAGATTTTTGATCAATCTCATCGCTAGAACTCCGTTCCAAGTCGATCATAAACCGCGTTCCAGCCGGAATGGAACAGCGAAAAGAGGCCGCTCGATTACACCAACTTCTACTTGGATGCTAATCTCTGATCTTGTGCAAGACGCCCGGAGATCGGCGCAGACATCATCAAAGAAGCTGCGCCTCGCTGCGGAAAGTCTCTGACAAATTGTTTCGCGCCGACTCCAAACGTGTAACATTGCCATGGAACCGACAGATCATTGCCGCATTTGCTGCCTTGTTCCGCACCTAACGGCTTGGGTCTGTCAACGGAGCTAACCCCAAGCATGAAGAAAAGCTATCAGGCCGCGCTCGTCGCGGCCACGATTGCGGCCGGCCTGACGGTCGGCGCATCCACCGCCAACGCCGCCGCTCAGTGCGGCCGTGCCTCCTGGTACTCACTGCATTCCAGAACCGCTTCCGGCGAGCGCATGAACCCGTCGGCGCTGACCGCCGCGCATCGCAGCCTGCCGTTCGGCACCAAGCTGAAGGTGACCAATCGCAACAATGGCCGCAGCGTCGTCGTGCGCATCAACGACCGCGGCCCCTTTATCAGGGGCCGGATGCTCGATCTGTCGAAGGGCGCAGCCAGTCAGCTTGGCTTCATCAGCTCGGGCCATACGGCTGTCTGCATGGCACGGGTCTAACGGTCCGGCCGCCACGGCCGGACGCCGCCTCCAACGATTGTCCCGATAGCCGGCCCTTGCCTGGCCTTCGCAGGTGCACATTGAGCCGGCTGTTGCCGTTGAAGGCGGATTCTCAACGCCTTGGACGAAAGAACGAGCATAAATCACGCAGGTTGACGTATTGCATCGCAGCAGATTGTTGCTAACTTCCCCGCAAAGCATTCAAGGCTCGGCGCTGCTCGTCGGCCCTTCGATCGCAGTCGGCAGCGGGGTTCTCGATGTTCTACCAGCTCTACGAACTGAACCACGCCGCCTTGCAGCCGGCGCGCCTCTATGCCGATGCGGTGCGCCTGTTCTACTCCAATCCGCTCAATCCGGTCTCACACACGTCCTGGGGCCGCTCGGTTGCGGCAACGGCCGAACTGTTCGAGCGCACGACGCGCCGCTACGGCAAGCCGCAATTCGGCCTGACCAAGACCGTGGTCGACTGGAAAAACGTCGAAGTCCGCGAACACACCGTCTGGTCGCGGCCGTTCTGCAACCTGGTCCGCTTCGAGCGGGCGGTTCCTGCCGGGCGCCGGCCGGATCCGAAGCTGTTGATCGTGGCGCCGATGTCGGGCCACTATGCGACGCTGCTGCGCGGCACGGTGGAGGCGATGCTGCCCTATGCCGACGTGCATATCACCGACTGGGTCGATGCCCGCATGGTGCCGCTGGCCGACGGCAGCTTCGATCTTGACGACTATATCGACTACATCGTCGACATGCTGCATGCGCTGGGCCCCGACACCCATGTGATGGCGGTGTGCCAGCCTTCGGTGCCGGTGCTGGCGGCGGCGGCACTGATGGAAGCCAAGGGTGATCCGTTCGTGCCCTCGACGATGACGCTGATGGGCGGGCCGATCGACACGCGCCGCAATCCGACGGCGGTCAATCTGCTGGCGCAGGAAAAGGGCATCGACTGGTTCCGCGACAACGTCATTATGCGCGCGCCCTGGCCGGTGCCGGGCTTCGGCCGCGAGGTCTATCCCGGCTTCCTGCAGCTTTCGGGTTTCATGAGCATGAACCTCGACCGCCACATCACCGCCCACAAGGACTTCTTCATGCATCTGGTGAAGCATGACGGTGACAATGCCGAGAAGCACCGCGAGTTCTACGACGAATATCTGGCGGTGATGGATCTGACGGCGGAATTCTACCTGCAGACCGTCGACACCGTGTTTGTCCGCCAGGCCCTGCCCAAGGGCAAAATGACGCATCGCGGTATCGCGGTCGACCCTTCGGCGATCCGCAATGTCGCCCTGTTCACGGTCGAGGGCGAGAACGACGACATCTCCGGACTCGGCCAGACCAAGGCCGCGCACGACCTGTGCATCAACATCCCGGCCGACAGGCACGCCCATTACATGCAGCCTGCGGTCGGCCATTATGGTGTGTTCAACGGCTCGCGCTTCCGTTCCGAAATCGTGCCGCGCATCGTCGACTTCATCACCAGCTACGGCCGTCAGAACCGTGTTGCGGTGAAGCCCAAGCTGGTCAGGACCGGCAAGAAATAGGCGACCAGTGATGATGCCCGTCAATCCGCATCAGGTCGGTCTATGCCAAAATCATCGGTTGGCGCGGCCGTGCGGCGGGTCGACCTGTTGCACAATAGTCGCGTTGGCGCCACGCGGGTAACCATGCCGCAAAATCAATCCATCCTCATAATTGACACGGACTGTAAATACCCCTTAACGTTTCGTTAATAACAAGGGACAAGCGGGGACAATGATTTCCTCACCAATGGCGAGAACGCTGCGCCTGTGCGCGCTGGCCGGACTTACTGTGGCGGCAGGTTGGGCCAGTTCGGCCTCGGCGGCCGGCCCGATGATAACAGGTGGCCCGACCTCACAGCCGATCGGCCATTATGATTTCTGCAAGAGCTACGCCTCCGAATGCTCGATCCGCCCGAAGGATCTGTCGCCCGCCAGCCTGACCGGCTCGCTGTGGCGCAAGCTGCTCAGCGTCACGGCAAAGGTCAACGCCGCCGTCAAGCCGGAGAGCGACTTCGACATCTACGGCAAGGATGAGGTCTGGGCCTATCCCGACAAGGGCGTTGGCGATTGCGAGGACTATGTCCTGGAAAAGCGCCGTGAGCTGAACCGGCTGGGCGTCTCGTTTGCCGATCTGCTGATGACCGTCGTGCGCAAGCCGGATGGCGAAGGCCACGCGGTGCTGACGGTGCGCACCGACAAGGGCGACTACATCCTTGACAATCTGACCGACCAGGTCCGTTCCTGGGACCAGACCGGCTATCGTTTCCTCAAGCGGCAGGCGATCGACAATACCGGCCGGTGGGTCTCCATCCGCGGCGGCCAGCAGGTTCTGGTCGGCTCGGTCCAGTAACAAGGCAACTCATTTCGGCCGTGCCAGCGCGGCGCGGATCGACGCAGTGATGCGGCGAAGCTCGGCTTCGTCGAGCTTTTCAATATTGTCGGCCAGGAGATTGGCAAGTTCGGTCGCCGCCGGGCTAAGGCCCGACGTGTCGAGCTTGACGCGCGGATGCGAGGTTTCGGCCAGCCGCGCCAGTTCCTCGGCGTCGTCCCAAATGATGTTGAAATAGCCGATGATCTTCTGGATCAGCGTCCAGCTCGGCGCACCGCGGCGGCCGTGTTCCAGCGCCGAGAGATAGGCTGCGCTGACGCCGATCGCCTTGGCCATGTCCTTCTGGCTGACGCCGCGCTCGTTTCGCAGCACGCGAAGCTTTTCGCCGAACGGGGTCACAAGCGCACCTTCATGGATGCATCCTCATAGGTGCGTCCCTCATCGGCATGCCCTCATGAGCGTGCCCGCCGCAAGCGGACATAGAGCGCACCCGAGCCGCCATGTTTGCGGGCGGCATGGTCGTGGCTGGAGACGAGGGGCCGGAAGGCGGGTGTCGACAGCCATGACGGCACGGCGCGCCGCAAGACGCCATCACCGCCCGACGAAGAGCCCTTGCCGGTGATCACCAGGACGTAGCGGATGCCGCCGGCATGCGCCCGGCACAGGAAGGAAAACAGCAGTGAATAGGCTTGGTCCTGGGTCAGGCCATGCAGGTCGACGCGGCCCTCGATCGGCAGCCGGCCGTTCGACAGCTTGTCCAGCGTCGGTTCGTCGAGTGCATGGGAGACATGCTGCGCCTTCGGCTTTGCGGCCGCGGCAGGATTGCCCGCGACCTGTTCCGGGGGCGGCGCCTGCCTGGTCTCGTCGATCTCCGGCCCAACGTGTGGAATTTCGACGGCGGTTCTGCCCTTCAGCGGTTTTGCCGTGCGCGCCACCAGGTTCCACAGCACCCGGTCGTCCTCGCTCAGCCTGTCGATGCGCCGGGTCATCGGCCTGCTCCTCTAAACCAGCGACCGGGGGATCAGCGCATAAAAATCGGCGGCGTTGCGGATAACGCCGGCGATCTCGCCGGCCGCTTCGCCCGACCCGGCAAACAAATCACCGCGGGCCGGGCCGGTGATCGCCGAACCGGTGTCCTGCGCGATCATCAACCGCCGGAACGGTTTTCCGTCGAAGGCGGTCAGGGACGGCGCGTCGATATGGAAGGGCGTGCCGAACGTGTGCAGCAGCCGGTCGACGGCGATCGAGCGGCCGGGTGTCAGCGGCACCTTGGCGGCAGCAATCGGGCCGAGCTCCCGGTCGTCGACGCCCATCTCGCGGAAGAAGATATAGGAGCGGTTGCGCCACAGGGTCTCGTCGACGCGCTCCGGATGCGCCTTGAACCAGGCACGGATCGACTGCATCGTCACCTTCTCCAGCGGGATCTCGCCTTGCTCGCTCAGGATCTTGCCCGGTCCGGTAAAGCGCTGGCCGGATTTGGCGGCATAGGTGATGCGGCGAAGCCTGCCATCGGTCATGTTGAGCCGTGCCGCGCCCTGCACGTGAATGAAGAAGGCGTCGACCTTGTCGGCGAGCCAGGCGATTTCCAGCCCTTTTCCGGCAAGCGCGCCGCGTTCGATCTCGCCGCGGTCGAAATATTCGACCGGGCCGTTCGGCGCCGCACGAGCGAAGGCGAGATAAGGATCCAAGCCGGAAGGACGATTGCCGTCGTCGATGTCGACCAGGTCGGCAGGGCGCGCCAGCAACGGTACCGAAAATCGTTCCGTGCGCACCGGCGAGGCTTCGACCTCCGGCTCATAAAAGCCGGTTACCAGGCCGGGACCACCATCTTCGGCATCGATACGGGCCGGAACGAAATGGCGCTCGAAAAAGCTTCGGGCCTGCAACCGATTCGCCGACGAAACGGTACGCGCTTCGGCATAGGCATCGGCAAAGCCATTGTAGTCGACGCCGAGCGCGCCGGAGCGGTAGGGTTTGGTCAGGATATGAAAGGCCGAGCGGCGAAAGGCGTCAAAGGCAGGGAGATGGTCGTCCTCGCCCCAGCCCGGCAATTGGCCAAAGGATTTTTCGCTGAAGGCTCGAGAAAGCGACACGACAGCCTCCGCCGCCGTCCAGTTCAGTCTTCTTCTTCGGTGGCGACGAGCTTCCAGTTCGGATCGCGCGAGCGCGTGTCGCGGGCGAAGGTCCAGACATCCTTGACCTCGGCGACGGTCTCGGGATCGCCGTCGATGACAGCGCCGGCCTTGTCGCGGGTCGCCGAAATCAGCTCGCTGACAATGCGCAGCGTGATGTGCGCCTCGCTGCCCTTCATCTCGGCCGAAACGATGTCGGCCTTGTCGATGCCGACGAAGGAGGACTGGATCTTTTCGGCTTTCGCCTCACGGTCGCCGATGGCCGCGACGAAGCCGTCATAGACCTCGCGCGACAAAAGGTTCTTCAAGGTTTTGCGGTCGCCATCCGCGTAGGCCATGACGATCATCTCATAAGCCATCTTTGCGCCGTCGACGAAGGTCTTCGGGTCGAACGTCGGATCATTGTCCTTGATCGCCCGCAGGCCCCGGTTGAGATCGGTGTCGGGCTTGGCAAAGGCATCGATCGCCGCATAGGTGTCGGCCGCCGGCTCTCCTGTCAGGCGCTTGCGCGGCAGCGAAACCACGTTCTCGGGTTTCTGGGCGGCATCCTTGTCGTTTTTGCGCGCTGCCGTATATGGATCGAAGGGCGGGCGCTCGTTGCCCGTGCGTCGGCCAAGCACGTTGCGCAGCTGGAAGAAGATCACCACCGCCGCAATCAGAAAGAAAATCGTGCCGAAGTCGAAGAAGCCCATATCTTGCGCCAATCAATCCCTGCTTTGGCCGGACCAGCGGCCAAGCAGGGGCCGCGATCACATAGCGTTCGGTATCCAAAGCATATAGAACGCATGGCGCAATCATTCAAATCAAAGGCAGCCATACCTATCTAACAGCTCTGGTGCCAGCGGCGATTGCTCGCCGGCCGGCAAAAACATCGAAACGATCGGTCAAGATTTGCGTATCTCGCTGTTTCCCCTGTTCATTCTCGCGCTTCCGCTGCTGGAGATAGCCGGTTTCGTCATTGTCGGCCGCCAGATCGGCGCGCTGGCGACGGTCGGGCTGGTGCTGGCCTCGAGCGTCGCCGGCGCCTTGCTCCTTCGACACCAGGGTTTTGGCGTCATGGCCAGGGTACGTGCCGAAATGGACGCCGGGCGTGATCCGAGCGGCCAGCTTGCGCATGGCGCCATGATCGTGCTGGCCGCGATCCTTTTGATTATCCCCGGCTTCATCTCGGATATTTTCGGCATTCTGCTGTTCCTGCCGCCAGTGCGCGATCTTGCCTGGCGGATGCTGAAAGGCCGCATCGTGCTGGCCACCGATTTCAGCAGTGGTTTGCGGGCAAGGCAACGCGGCAAGATCATCGATCTCGACGACGGCGACTATTCGCGTGCCGACGACCATACGCGCGGACCGGATTCTCCCTGGCGCCGCCTCAAGGACGAGTAGCCGCAAAGCAACCAGCGTCTTTTGCAAACTTGTCTTGTCGGGCCGGCCATGATAGCGAACGCCCGAATTTCAATCCGGTCAGCAACGCTGCCCAGGCAAAAGGACCACAGCTTATGGCCAGCAACGACGACGCGCCGACCGGCGCAGCCAACGGTAATGGAAATGCGGCGCAGCCTTCGCTCAACGTGCTTGCGCAATATGTGAAGGACCTGTCCTTCGAAAGCCCCGGTGCACCGAACTCGCTGCGCGGTCGCGACAAGGCACCCGGCATCGCCATCAACGTCAACGTCAACGCCAATCCGCTTTCGGACAAGCAGTTCGACGTCAATTTGACGCTGAACGCCAAAGCGTCGTTCGACCAGGAAGTGCTGTTCAATGTCGAACTGGTCTATGGCGGCGTCTTCGCCATCAGCGGCTTGCCGCAGGAGCACATGCTGCCGATCCTGTTCATCGAATGCCCGCGGCTGCTGTTCCCGTTCGCGCGGCAGATCATTGCCGAGGCAACACGCAACGGCGGCTTCCCGCCGCTGATGCTGGACCCGATCGATTTCGCGCAGATGTTCCAGCAGAAGCTGGCAGAGGACCAGGCTGCCGCCAAGATCAAGGTGAGCTGAGCGCGGCTGTCTCGCCAGTGTTTGACAAACCCGGCCTTGCGCCGGGTTTTTTATAACGATGTCCCGCCCGACAGGCTGAAGGCCGATCGGACGCAAGCGTCGATGGTTCCCATCAGCCACAATCCGCTATGTCTGGAAGACAACTGCCAATCTGCGACATCTGCGATTGGCCTTAGCCACTATGCCTTCGTCATCCTAGGGTCTGCGCCGCGTCGCTGCGCTCCTTGCTCCGCCCTGGGATCACGAAGGAGGGTGTTTCAGCTAATCTCGAAACTTTGCGATTTGCCACTGAACAGAACTATCGACGTTCGCTGCCGATCGGCCCCAACTATGCCGCGGAACTCGCTTCCTGGGCGACGCGCAGCCAGAGCGCCTTTTCGCCCAATGTGCCAACCATGCCCGCGTGCGCGGTGCGCTCGGCGTCGGTCAGGCGCGACGGCAAGGCGATCGGCCTGACGCCGATCGAAATATCGATGTCTTCGACATTCTGCCTGCCGCCCGCCGGAGTCAGGATGCTGTCGAGGATAAGGCTTGCCTGCTTGCCGCCGATGAGCTCGATATAGACCTCGGCCAGCAATTCCGAATCGAGCAGCGCGCCGTGCTTGGTGCGGCGGCCGTTGTCGATGCCGTAGCGGCGGCAGAGCGCGTCGAGCGAATTGGGGCCCATCGGATGCTTGCGGCGCGCCAGCGCCAGCGTGTCGACGATCCGTCCCGGATCGATGGCCGGATGGCCAAGCCGGCCGAATTCGAGATTGAGGAAGCCGATGTCGAAGCCGGCATTGTGCGCGACCAGTTTGGCGCCGTCGATGAAGGCCAGAAACTCCTCGGCGATCTCCATGAAAGTCGGCTTGCCGACGAGATCGGCGGCGCTGATGCCGTGCACGGCCTGCGCCTCGTGATGGATCTGGCGGCCTTGCGGGTTGATATATTTGTGGAAGGTTCGGCCGGTCGGGAAACGGTTGACCAACTCGACGCCGCCAAGCTCGATGACGCGGTCCTCGCGCGTGTCGAGGCCGGTGGTTTCCGTATCGAAGATGATCTCACGCATCGAATCAGTCCACTGGTGCCGCCATCATTCTAGCCGAATCACACCAGGAACAAAATGGCAACAACTAATGTGGGTCTGCAAGCCTCTTAACCAGGCCTGGCTGCCTTATCCACGACTAGTTCCGCGATGATGGCCTTGACGGCTGCGCGAGCGGCGTCAAAGCCCTGACTGGTATCGATGACAAAGTCGGCGCGCCGGCGCTTTTCGGCGTCGGGAACCTGCCTGGCCAGGATCGACGCCAGTTTCTCCTCGTTCATGCCCGGCCGCGCCAGCACGCGGGCGCGCTGAACTTCAGGCGGCGCGGTGACGACCACGACCTTGTCGACGCGGTTCCCGCCGCCGGTCTCGAACAGCAGCGGTATATCGAGCACGGCAAGCGGCGCGCCGGCGGCACGATTTTCAGCCAGGAACGCATCGGCCTCGGCACGGACCAGCGGATGGATGATCGCTTCCAGCCGTTTCAGCGCGGGGGCGTCGCCGAGCACCCGCTCCGCCAGTGCCGCGCGGTCGACCGCACCGGATCTGGTGGTGCCGGGCAAGGCCGCCTCGACCAAGGGCGCGGCCTTGCCGGCATAAAGGCGATGCACAGCCTCGTCGGAATCATGGACTGGCACGCCGGCCTCGGCAAACATCTTGGCCGTGGTCGATTTGCCCATCCCTATCGATCCGGTGAGGCCGAGCACGATCATTTTATCGCGCCGATATCGGCAATAACTATTTGCCGCAGTTCGGCGGTGACTTCTGGCCTGATGCCGAACCAGCGCTCGAAGCCGGGCACCGCCTGGTGCAGCAGCATGCCGAGCCCATCGACGGTTCTCAGGCCGCGCGCTTTGGCGGTGGCAAGCAGCGGCGTCTCCAGCGGCACGTAGACGATGTCGGTGACGATGGCGCGGTCCGGCAGTCTGCCCGGATCCGCGGACAGGCCTTCATTGCCATGCATGCCGAGCGCTGTCGTGTTGACCAGCAGGCCGGCATCTTCGAGGAATTCGCCGGTCGCCACCATGCCATAGGCCGAGACGCCGGCACCGAAGCGGTCGCGCAGTTCCTGCGCCCTTGCAAGCGTCCGGTTGACGATGCGGATATCGTTGATGCCGCGCTGCTTCAGCGCATGGATGACCGCGCGAGCGGCGCCGCCGGCACCGAGCACCACGGCGGGGCCGTTGGCCGCCCAGCCCGGTGCATATTCGTCCAGATTGGCGGCAAAGCCATGGGCATCGGTGTTACCGCCCCACAATTCGCCATTCTCGAACCACAGCGTATTGACCGCACCGATCTGTTCGGCGTCGGCGTCACGCCGCTTGGCCAAAGCGAAGGCGGCTTCCTTGTGCGGGATGGTGACGTTGCCGCCGCGATAGCCTTGTGCCCGCAGCGTCTGCAGGAATTTGGCAAAGGCCTCCGGTGCAACGTCAATGGCCTCGTAGACGCCGTCTATGCCGTATTTCGCCAGCCAGTGGCCGTGGATCTTCGGAGACCTGGAATGGGCGATCGGGTGGCCGGTGACGAAGGCTTTTTTCGAGGCTTCAGCCATCGATCGCCCCGAACTCACGCAGCTGGGCCAGCACCGGCAAAAGTGGCAGACCGACAATGGTAAAATAGTCGCCTTCGATTTTTTCGAATAGCTGGATGCCTTCGCCTTCGATCTGGTAGGCGCCGACGCTGGACAACGCCTTGGCGCCGACGCGCGCCAGATGGCGGCCGATGAAGGCCGGATCGAGTTTGCGCATGGTCAGACTGGCGATGCCGACATGCCGCCACAGAACCTGGCCGTCACGGGCGAGCACGACGGCGCTGTTGAGATGATGCGTCTTGCCCGACAGCGCCAGCAGATGACGGCGCGCCCCTTCCATGTCGGCGGGCTTGTGGAACAGCTCGTCGCCGAGGGACAGCGTCTGGTCGCAGCCGAGCACCAGGGCGCCGGGCCTGCGCTCGCTGACTTCGGTGGCCTTGGCTTCGGCGAGCACCAGGGCGACGTCCTCCGGCGACACGCCACTATTCTGCAGCGGCGCCTCCAGCGCGCGCTCATCGACAGAAGCCGGAACCGCTTCGACAGTGATGCCGGCATTGACGAGCAGCGCCTTGCGGAACGGGCTGCCCGAGGCAAGGATGATTTTTTCCGCCATTTTTTTCGCCCGCTTCCTGGCGCTCACTAGGGTGTGTCGAGATTCAGGCCAGGCCGCGTCGAGAATGGTGGGTTCCGAGAACCGGAACGGAGCGGACATTTGGGTCCGTGAGTACCGGAAGCGCAGGAAACCGCCGTTCGCAGGCCGGCATCACCTGAATCTCGACATGCCCTACCGCGTCTTGCCGCGCAGGGCAACGATGGCCGCCGCCGTCTCCTCGATTGAACGGCGGCTGACGTCGATCATCGGCCAGCCATGCCGCGTGCATATCTGGCGGGCATAGGCGAGCTCTTCGGCGATCGCGGCACGGTCGACATAGTCGGTCGGTTCGTAGGCGCTGGTGCCGAGAATGCGGTTCTGCCGGACCTGCGAGATCCGTTCGGCGGTGGCGACCAGGCCGACGATCAGCGGCCGCGTGGCATTGACCAGGCTTTCGGGCACCGGCACGCCGAGCACGATCGGGATGTTGGCGGTCTTGATGCCGCGATTGGCGAGATAGATGCTGGTCGGCGTCTTCGAGGTGCGGGAGATGCCGACGAGCACGATGTCGGCATCATCCATATTGGCCGGCAGCTGGCCATCGTCATGCTCCATGGTGAAGTTGAGCGCGTCGATGCGGCGGAAATATTCGGCGTCCAGCACATGCTGGGCACCGACGCGTCGGCCGGCAGGCGTGCCTAGATAGGACTGGAACACCGTCAGCACCGGTTCCAGCACCGAGACGCAAGGCAGGCCCATGGCCGCGCAGCGTTCGTCAATGCCGCGGGCAAGCTTCTGGTCGACCACCGTGTAGAGGATGATGCCTGGCTCCTCTTCGATGTCCTCGAACACCTTCGTCACCTGCTTTTCGGTGCGAATGAGCGGATAGATATGTTCGATGGCGCGCGCATCCTTGTATTGCGCGGAAGCCGCGCGGCCGGCAGCCAGCAGCGTTTCGCCGGTCGCGTCGGAAATCAGGTGGAGATGAAAGAAGCTTTGCGGTTTGTTCACAGGATACATTCCAGGCTGTGGGCCGATGTGGATAAGCCGGGCGGAAAACTCGGCCACCGCAAAGCGACTGTATCAGATGCCGGTTTGTCCACAATTCGATGTGCTGTCGGCTTCTCCGGGCGGTTGGGGACAAGTCCGGGGACGGAGCTTTTTGCCTTCGCTTCATCCACAGGGGTAATTTCCCTGGCGTGGCGGCAACGCATTGACTCCAGTCGTAAATTCGCGGTTTTCCACAAAGTCCTGCAATCCCGCTGGAGAAGCGCGCGACAATATGCTGGCTGGTCTTTTCCAGGGCAAAGCGGGACAGGAGACAACCACCACAACCAACAGACTCTTAGAATCATAAGATTCCTAAACATAGAATATTTAATTATGGGGAAGCCTGGAAAGGCTAGCGCTCAATGCCTCAAGACCGGATCGTGCTGGACGTGTTGAGAGGCAAGACGGCGTTTCCGCCACCGGTCTGGATGATGCGCCAGGCCGGCCGCTATCTGCCGGAATACCGGGAGACGAGGAGGCGGGCCGGATCCTTCCTCGATCTCTGTTACGACCCGGATCTCGCCGTCGAAGTGACGCTGCAGCCGATCGAACGCTTCGGCTTCGATGCATCGATCCTGTTTTCCGACATCCTTGTCGTGCCGCATGCGCTCGGCCGCGACGTGCGCTTCGAGGAAGGACGCGGCCCGCTGCTGACGCCGATCACGGCTGTGGAGATCGAGGCTCTCGACGGCGAAACGTTTCACGTGAATCTCGAGCCGGTCTACGAGACGGTGCGGCGATTGCGCGCCAGACTGCCCGATGAAACGACGCTGATCGGCTTCTGCGGTGCGCCCTGGACAGTGGCGACCTACATGATTGCCGGCCACGGTACGCCCGACCAGGCGCCGGCCAGGCTGTTCGCCTATCGCGAGCCGGCGGCCTTTCTTCGGCTGCTGAAGGTGCTCGCCGATCATTCGGCTGCCTATCTGATCCGCCAGATCGAAGCCGGCGCCGATGTGGTGCAGATCTTCGATTCGTGGTCAGGCGTGCTCGACGAAGCGTCTTTCGAATTGTTCTGCGTCGAGCCGGTGGCCGAGATCGTCCGGCAAGTGAAGGCTGTCCATCCCAATGTTCCGATCATCGGCTTTCCCAAGGGCGCGGGAGATCACTATCGAAGCTATCGCCAGAAGACCGGCGTGACCGGGCTGGGCCTCGACTGGACCGTGCCCTTGTCGACGGCGAAGGAATTGCAGCGCGACGGCGCCGTGCAGGGCAATCTCGATCCGCTGAGGCTTGTAGCCGGCGGCAAGGCGCTTGCCGACGGCGTAGCGGCGATCCTGAAGGCGCTGGGCGACGGACCACTGATCTTCAACCTCGGCCACGGCATCACGCCGGAGACGCCGCTGGCGCATGTCGAGCAGATGATGAAACTGGTGCGGAGCGCATCGTGACGATGATGGGCGCAGACAATGCGAACAGCACCAGCGGTCGAGGGGCGATGCGCCGCGCGGCAATTGCGATCGCCATCTTCCTGGTGCTGGCCGGGCTGCTGTTTTTCTTCGGGCCCGATGATTTCTATCCCTGGGCGAAGGCGATCCATGTGATTGCCGTCATCTCCTGGATGGCGGGCATGCTCTATCTGCCGCGCTTGCTGGTCTATCATGCCGATGCCGAAAAAGGCTCCGTCCAGTCGGAGACTTTCAAGGTGATGGAGCGCCGCCTGCTGCGCGGCATCATCAATCCGGCAATGGTGATTACCTGGGCATTCGGCTTGTGGCTCGCCTGGAAAGGCTTTGGTTTTCAGGGCGGCTGGCTGCATGCCAAGATCGCTGCGGTGGTTGGTCTGTCGGCCATG
The DNA here is from genome assembly GCF_040318745.1 of Mesorhizobium sp. M1027. Taxonomy (NCBI): domain Bacteria; kingdom Pseudomonadati; phylum Pseudomonadota; class Alphaproteobacteria; order Hyphomicrobiales; family Phyllobacteriaceae; genus Mesorhizobium; species Mesorhizobium sp. M1027. Next base: position 107,453 of record NZ_JAMYMW010000002.1, read on the forward strand.
CATGGCTATCTCGCCGGCGCCGTCCGCAAATTTGCCGAAGACCGCAATGAAAAATCGGCAAGGCACTGGCGGATCGTCAATGAGATCCCTACATTGCTGATGATCGTCATCGTCGTCCTGGTTATCGTAAAGCCGTTCTGACGTCCTCGGTTGCCCGCAAAAGGCGGCTTGCTCTTTCAACCGACCGACGATAAAAGACGGGTCTTCCTTCCCGTCATGCGCCGCCCATTTATCGCTTCGGCCGCGCCCGGCATTTGTCGCATCCCGCCGATATTTTTCCCAAAGCTTACTCAGAGTCCGTCTAATGATGCAAGAAATGAAGCTCACAGAGTTCAAGAACAAGAAACCACCAGAGCTGATCGCTTATGCGGAATCGCTCGAGGTCGAGAACGCCAGCGTCATGCGCAAGCAGGAGCTGATGTTCGCGATCCTGAAGAGACTGGCGACCCAGGATATCGAGATCATCGGCGACGGCGTCGTCGAAGTGCTGCAGGACGGTTTTGGCTTCCTGCGCTCCGCCAATGCCAATTACCTGCCAGGCCCTGACGACATCTACATTTCACCATCGCAGATCCGGCGGTTCTCACTGAAGACCGGCGATACGGTCGAAGGGCCGATCCGCAGCCCGAAAGAGGGCGAGCGCTATTTTGCGCTGCTCAAGGTCAACACGATCAATTTCGACGACCCTGAAAAAATCCGCCACAAGATCCATTTTGACAATCTGACGCCGCTTTATCCGACCTCGCGGCTGAAGATGGAGATGGAGGTTCCGACCTCCAAGGATATTTCGGCGCGCGTCATCGACCTGGTGGCGCCGCTCGGCAAGGGCCAGCGCGCCCTGATCGTGGCGCAGCCGCGCACCGGCAAGACGGTGCTGTTGCAGAACATCGCCCATTCGATCACTACCAACCACCCGGAATGCTACCTGATCGTGCTTCTGATCGACGAGCGGCCGGAGGAAGTCACCGACATGCAGCGCTCGGTGAAGGGCGAGGTCGTCTCCTCGACCTTCGACGAGCCGGCGGTTCGCCACGTCCAGGTTGCCGAAATGGTCATCGAGAAGGCCAAGCGCCTCGTCGAGCACGGCCGCGACGTCGTCATCCTGCTGGATTCGATCACCCGCCTCGGCCGAGCCTACAACACCGTCGTGCCGTCATCCGGCAAGGTGCTGACCGGCGGTGTCGACGCCAACGCGCTGCAACGGCCGAAGCGCTTCTTCGGTGCTGCCCGCAATATCGAGGAAGGCGGTTCGCTGACCATCATCGCTACCGCGCTGATCGACACCGGCAGCCGCATGGACGAAGTCATCTTCGAAGAGTTCAAGGGCACCGGCAATTCGGAAATCGTGCTCGACCGCAAGGTGGCGGACAAGCGCATCTACCCGGCCATGGACATCCTCAAGTCCGGCACCCGCAAGGAGGACCTTCTGGTTCCGCGCCAGGACCTGCAGAAGATCTTCGTGCTGCGCCGCATCCTGGCGCCGATGGGAACAACCGACGCTATAGAGTTCCTGATCGACAAGCTCAAGCAGACCAAGACCAATGCGGATTTCTTCGATTCGATGAATACTTAGGGTTGCGGGCCTTCCCTTCTCCCTTGTGGGAGCAGCAGGTGGCGAGCGACGCTCGGCCGGATGACGGGTGCTCCAGCTTGGCAACGACGGCACTCCGTCCAACACCCCTCATCCGTCTCGGCGCTGCGCGCCAATCCACCTTCTCCCACAAGGGAGAAGGGACGGAGCGCCAGGTGCATCACCGCCGCAGCATCCGTTCCAGCTCCTCAGCTTCCGTTATCACTGGCAGGCAGACCTGCCTGGTGCAGAGCCAGGCGCCGGGCTTTTCGGTTGGTGGCAGGACGCCGCCTGGCAGCGTCGGCAGGTTTGTCGCCGAGCCGACAGGCACGACGATGTCCACCCGGCGCGGGTCCGGATTTCGATTCGCAACCGGAACAAGCCTTGGATTCTCAGATCTCTCCACGATCACCAACTTCAACGGCTCGAACGCCAAGGTACAGGCATTGACTGTACCCGCCTGGCCATAGCCCTGGTGCTCAGCCCGCCCGGCTGCATGCTCGGCGACCGTCCAGGCTTTTTCCCAGAGATCGAGATCGCCCGAAAGCGACGACAATCGGACCAGGGCTTCTATGATCTGGCCGGTAGCGGAAGGAATGGCTTCGTCGACATCGCCGCGGATGCGGATCGGCACATCCGCGCTGTCCGATGCGGTCAGATAGTAGCCGGTCTTGTCGCTGTCCCGGTGCCAGAGATCGAGTTGCCCGATGAATTTCCTGGCATGGGCGATGTAATCCGGACTGCCTGTCGCCTCGAACAGCGAGATGGCGGCGTTGGCCATGGCGGCATAGTCGCTCGACAGAGCCGGAAACAGCTTCTTTGCGCCGAGCATCGAATGCGGCAGGCGGCCGTCACGTGAGGCAGCCGCAATTGCGGCAAAGGCCGCTGCCGCCGCTTCGATCCAGTCGGATCGGCCAAGCGACCGTCCGGCCTCGGCAAGCGCTGCGATCATCAAGCCGTTCCAGTCGCTCAGGGCCTTGCCGTCACGCCCGGGCCGAACGCGCTGTTCCCTCGCTGCCAGCAGCCTTTGCTTGAGCGGAACCAGGAGGTCATGATCGACGACGCTTTGTATTTGCTGGGCTTCGGTTTGGTGGATGATCGGCTTGCCTTCCCAGCCATGCGGATCGGCAAGTGTGAAGTATTTGAAAAACAAGGCTGATTCGTAGCCAAGGGCGGTCTCGATTTCATCCCTGCTCCAGGTGTAGAATAACCCCTCCTCGCCCTCGCTATCGGCATCGAGGCTGGCGGCAAAGGCACCACCCTCGACCCGCATTTCGCGCAACAGCCATGCAATGGTCTCTTCGATTCGCAGCCGGAATAATTCCTCGCCGGTCGCCGCATAGGCCCAGTTGCATAGCCGGACGAGCTGGGCATTGTCGTAGAGCATTTTTTCGAAATGCGGCACCAGCCATCCGGCGTCGGTCGAGTAGCGGCTTAGGCCGCCGCCAATATGGTCGTAGATGCCGCCGGCCAGCATCTTTTCGAGGCTGAGGACAACGGCGTCGCGGTGGGATGCGGTGCCGTCGCGCAGCCAGGACAGCCAGAGGCTCTGCATGAACGGCGCGTTGGGGAATTTCGGCGCGCCGCGGAGGCCGCCCAGCTCGCGGTCGATCATGCCGTCAATGCCGTTGGCGAACTTTGCCAGCATGCCGCGGTCGAGCACGGCCTTGGCATGGCTGCCCGCCAGCCGCGTCTCGACATGCGTGGTTAAGCCGTCGGCACTTTGGTTAACGCTTTCTTTCTTCTCCCGCCAAGCCTTGTCGACCGCCTCCAGCACCTGGACGAAGCCCGGCCGGCCGTAGCGGGCTTCGCGCGGAAAGTAAGTGCCGCCCCAGAACGGCTTGCCATCCGGGGTCAGGAACATGGTCAGCGGCCAGCCGCCTTGCTCGCCCATCGAGGACAATGCCGCCATATAGATCTGGTCGATGTCGGGGCGCTCCTCGCGGTCGACCTTGATATTGACGAAGAGACGGTTCATGACGGCGGCGACGTCGTCGTTCTCGAAGCTCTCATGCGCCATGACGTGGCACCAATGGCACGCAGCGTAGCCGACAGAGAGCAGGATCGGACGCTCGAGCGCCTTTGCTTCGGCCAGAGCGGCGGGCGACCACGGCCGCCAGTGCACCGGATTGCCGCTGTGCTGCTGCAGATAGGGGCTGGCCTCTTCGGCAAGCAGGTTTTGTGCAGGCAAGGTCACGGCGCTACTCGATGGCGGATTGAACAGGCATAGCTAGGGCGCTTCGGCAGAGCGGGCAAATGATTTTGAAAGACTCCATCGTAGCGCTGTCGAGCGGGCGCCTCCCGGCCGGCATTGCGGTGATCCGGATTTCCGGCCCGCAGAGTCGATTCGTTGTCGAAACGATTTTCGGATCGACCGTGCCGAACCGCGTGGCCAGCTATCGCAAGCTCCGGGCGCGCGACGGATCGGTGCTGGACAGCGGCCTGGTCGTCTTCTTTGCCGGGCCCGACAGTTTCACCGGCGAGGACGTCGCCGAGTTCCACGTGCATGGCGGACGCGCCGTCGTGGCGAGGATGCTGGAAACGATCGCCGGCTTCGATGGCGTCAGGCATGCCGAGCCTGGCGAATTCACCCGCCGCGCCTTTCTCAACGGCAAGCTCGATCTGGTCGAGACCGAGGCGCTGGCCGATCTCATCAACGCCGAGACCGAAGCGCAGCGGCGCTTTGCCGTTCACAACGCTCAGGGCGTGCAGAGCGAACTCTATCTGGGCTGGCGCCGACGGCTGATCCACGCTCGGGCGATGATCGAGGCCGAGATCGATTTTGCCGACGAGGACGACGTGCCGGGTTCGGTCGCCGATACGGTCTGGTCCGATGTTCAGGCCATGATCGACGAAATCGAGCGCCATGTCGCCGGCTTTCGTGCCGCCGAAATCATCCGCGACGGGTTCGAAGTCGTCATCCTTGGCGCGCCGAATGCCGGCAAGTCCAGCCTGTTCAACGCTTTGGCGCGGCGCGAAGCGGCCATCGTCACCGACGAGCCCGGCACGACCCGCGACCTGCTAGAAGTGGTGCTGGACCTGGAAGGGCTGCGGGTCAGGGTAACCGACACCGCCGGTCTGCGCGAGGCGCCCGGCAAGATCGAGGCGATTGGCATAGAGAAGGCCAGGACCAAGGCGCACAGCGCTGATCTGCTGTTGCTGCTGGAGGATTTGGCGGAGCCAGTCGCGATCGGTGTGGTGCCGAGCGGCATTCCGGCGCTGAGGGTCGGAACAAAAATTGACCTGTTGGGAGGCAAGTCACCCTCGCCCACGGCGCACTATGATTTCGCCATCTCGACGCGGGACGGCACGGGTCTGGCCGAATTGCTGGACGAGATCGGGCGTCGTGCCGCAGCGCAGATCGGCAAGGCCGGCGATATCCTACCGTCGCGGCAGCGGCACGTCGAGTTGCTCAACGAGACGAAACGCTTCCTGGTCGCAGCAGTGGCCAGTGGTCATCGCGGGCAGGAGCTACGGGCCGAGGAACTGCGCCTGGCAGCGGATCGGCTTGGACGAATCGTGGGGGCGGTCGATGTCGAGGATATGCTGGACGTTATCTTTTCGCAGTTCTGTATCGGCAAATGACTCACGTGAAACATTGCAAGCAACGGTGGCGGAAGGCGAGCGACGGCGCTCCTTCGCCGTCCCGCCGACGTTCTGCGCCACCGAAGGGACCAACGCCGTGACTCACGTGAAACACCAGGCGCCGATACCGCTACATTGTTTCACGTGAAACGAGCAGTGTTCTTGACAGCATGTGGCTGTGGGCACATGTGTCGGCAGATTTGAATCGGAATATACAAATGACCAGTCGCTACGATGTGGTTGTGGTGGGCGGCGGCCATGCTGGGTGCGAGGCTGCAAGCGCCGCCGCGCGGGCTGGCGCCAGAACGGCGCTGGTGACGCTGCGCTTCGACACGATCGGCGTGATGTCTTGCAACCCGGCGATCGGCGGCCTCGGCAAGGGCCATCTGGTTCGCGAGATCGACGCCATGGACGGGCTGATGGGGCGCGTTGCCGATGCGGCCGGCATCCAGTTCCGGCTGCTCAACCGCCGCAAAGGGCCGGCGGTGCGTGGTCCGCGAACGCAAGCCGACAGAAAGCTCTATCGTCTTGCCATGCAGGCGGCAATCCGCCAGCAGGCCGGCCTCGAGGTCATCGAAGGCGAGGTGCTGGACTTCGAAATCAACGGCGGGGAAATCAACGACGGGGAAATCGACGACAGACGCATCGCGGCGGTGCAGCTGGCGGACGGACGCCGGCTCGCCTGCGGCGCCGTGGTGCTGACGACCGGCACTTTCTTGCGCGGGCTGATCCATATCGGCGAGAACAAGATCGTCGCCGGCCGCATGAACGAGCAGGCGAGCGTCGGCCTGTCGGCGACGATGAGCCGCGCCGGCTTCAAGCTCGGGCGGCTGAAGACCGGCACGCCGCCGCGGCTGGACGGCAGGACGATCGATTGGGCGTCGCTGGAGAGCCAGGCGGCGGACGAAGACCCCGTGCCGTTCTCGCTGCTCACCGAGCGCATCGAAAACCCGCAGATCCATTGCGGCATTACCCGAACGACCAATGCCACGCATGAGCTGATTCGCGCCAATCTCGGCCGCTCGGCCATGTATTCGGGGTCAATCGAAGGCGTCGGGCCGCGTTATTGCCCGTCGATCGAAGACAAGATCGTCAAATTCGGCGATCGTGACGGCCACCAGATCTTTCTGGAGCCGGAAGGGCTGGACGACGACACGGTCTACCCGAACGGCATCTCGACCTCGCTGCCGGAAGATGTGCAACTAGATATTCTAAAGACCATTCCAGGGCTGGAGCGGGCAACCATGCTGCAGCCGGGCTATGCCATCGAATATGACCATGTCGACCCGCGCGAGCTCAAGCCAACGCTGGAGACAAAGCGGATCGGCGGGCTTTTCCTCGCCGGCCAGATCAACGGCACCACCGGCTACGAAGAGGCCGGCGCGCAAGGACTGCTCGCCGGCCTCAATGCGGCGCGGAAGGCCTCGGCGAGCGATGAAATCGTGCTCAGCCGCACCGAAGCCTATATCGGGGTGATGGTCGACGATTTGACCAGCCGCGGCATCGCCGAACCCTACCGCATGTTCACCTCGCGGGCCGAGTTCCGGCTGTCGTTGCGAGCCGACAACGCCGATGAGCGGCTGACGCCGCTCGCGATGAGACTGGGGATCGCCTCGCCGGGGCGGATGCAGCGGTTCAACAATGTGGTGCAAAACCTTGAGAAGGCGCGACAGCTCGCCCTCGGCACCACCCTGACCCCGAATGAGGCGGCGCGCCATGGGCTCGAAATCAACCGGGACGGCGTCCGCCGCTCGGCCTATGAGTTGCTGGCCTATCCCGGCGTCGACATCGCCTGGCTAGCGCGGATCGAGCCGGCTTTCGCGGCGATCGACAGCAAAACGGCCGAACGTCTTGAAACGGAAGCGAAATATTCTGTCTATCTCGACCGCCAGCAGGCTGACGTCTCGCAGATCAGGCATGAGGAGAGCAGGCTGATTCCCGAAGCGCTCGACTTTGCCTCTGTTCCCGGCCTGTCCAATGAATTGAAGCAGAAGATGCTGGCACGCCAGCCGCGCTCCATTGCCGACGCGCAGCGTATGGAAGGCATGACGCCGGCGGCGCTGGCAATTATCGTCGCGCATGTGCGCAATGCCGAGGCGGCTGCGCGAAAGCAGGTCGCGTGAGCGCTGCGTCCTGGGCAAACCTGCAGGCGGCAGCGGGCCCGGTTTCACGTGAAACATTCGATCGCCTGGTCGAGTTCGAGGCCGTCTTCCAGAAATGGAACCGCCGGATCAATCTCGCCGCGCAATCGACGCAGGACGATGTCTGGCGCCGCCACATCCTCGACAGCGCGCAACTGGCGCGAATCAAACCGGAGGCGAAGCGATGGGTCGATCTCGGCTCCGGCGGCGGGTTTCCCGGCCTCGTGCTGGCCTTTTTACTCGCCGAGCGGGACGGCGCCAGCATCGACCTTGTTGAAAGCAACCGGAAAAAAGCATCGTTCCTGCAAACGGTCGTCGGACAGTTCAGCCTGCCCGCCACGGTCATCACGCGCCGCATCGACGATAGCTATCCTCTTGTTCCTGCACCGCAAATCGTCACAGCTAGGGCACTCGCCTCGCTGCCCGGCTTGCTCGACCTGGCGGCGCCGTGGCTGACCAAGGGGTCGCATGGCCTGTTTCACAAAGGCCGGGATTACCGCGCCGAAGTGGCAGAAAGCGCTCAACGATGGTCTTTCGATCTGGTAGAACATGCCAGTGCAACCGACGCGCAGGGCGTCATTCTCGAAGTATCCGACTTGCGGCCGCACCCTGGCTTGTGACCGGCGACCCCCAATGAATTTCTGGCCCAAATGAATTTCTGGCATAGACCCATGATGAAGAACGGCCCCCGAATCATCACCGTCGCCAACCAGAAGGGCGGCGTCGGCAAGACGACGACGGCCATCAACCTGGCCACCGCACTGGCGGCCATAGGCGAACAGGTGCTGATCGTCGACCTGGACCCGCAGGGCAACGCCAGCACCGGGCTCGGCATCGACCGGCGCGACCGCACCGTCTCCTCCTATGATGTGCTGACCGGCGAACTGGACCTCGAAGCGGCGGCAATCCCGACGGCGGTGCCTGGCCTGTCAATCGTGCCGTCGACGCTCGACCTGCTCGGCATCGAGATGGAAATCGCCTCTGCGCCGGATCGGGTGCTGCGGCTGCGCAACGCGCTGCGGGCTTCGGCCGCGCGCTCGGCCAATTTCGGCTATGTGCTGATCGATTGCCCGCCCTCGCTCAACCTGCTGACACTGAATTCGATGGCGGCGGCAGATTCGGTGCTGGTGCCGCTGCAGTGCGAGTTTTTCGCGCTGGAGGGCCTGAGCCAGCTATTGGAGACGGTCGAGCAGGTGCGCCGTTCGATCAACCCCGACCTGATGATCCAGGGCATCGTGCTAACCATGTTTGACGGGCGCAACAATCTCGCCAACCAGGTGGTGCAGGATGTCCGGGCGCATATGGGCGACAAGGTCTATGAGACCGTCATTCCGCGCAATGTCCGCGTTTCCGAGGCGCCGTCCTATGGCAAGCCGGCGATTCTCTACGACCTCAAATGCTCGGGCAGCCAGGCCTATCTGCAGCTTGCCTCGGAAGTGATCCGCCGCGAGCGCAAATTGCGGGCCGCCTGAACGATAAGCCGATTCGACACCGAAACGATCTGGACGGACGATGAACGAAGACCCTTCGAGAAAAAGACTGGGACGGGGGCTGGCGGCGCTGATCGGCGAAATCGACCGCCCGGCGGCTCCGGAAAAGCCCGGGTTGGCGGCCGACGGCAAGGTGCCGATCGAGTTCCTCAGCCCCAACCCGAAGAACCCGCGCCGGCATTTTGGCGACGCCGACCTGACCGACCTCGCCCAGTCGATCCGCGAACATGGCGTGGTGCAGCCGGTGGTGGCCCGACCGTCGAAAACCCAAACGGGCCGCTACGAGATCATCGCCGGCGAGCGTCGTTGGCGCGCGGCGCAACGCGCCGGGCTGACCGAAATCCCGATCATCGTACGCGACGTCAACGACCGCACGGCACTCGAGTTGGCGATCATCGAAAACGTCCAGCGCACCGACCTCAACCCGGTAGAGGAAGCGTTGGGCTACCAGCAGCTGATCGACGACCACGGCTATACCCAGGCCGATCTCGGCCAGGTGATCGGCAAGAGCCGCAGCCATGTCGCCAACACGTTGAGACTGCTCAAGCTGCCCGACGTCATCCGCGACATGCTGGTCGACGGCGCGCTCTCGGCCGGCCACGCCCGTACCCTGGTGACGGCCGACGACCCGGCCGGGCTTGCCAAGCGGATCATCGACGAAGGGCTTTCGGTGCGTCAGGCCGAGGCGCTGGCGCAAATGCCGGTCGGCGCGCCGGCGGCAAAGCGCCAGCCCGCAGCGCCGCCGCAAAAGGATGCCGACACGCTGGCGCTGGAAAAATTGATGACCAATACGATTGGCATGATCGTCACGATCGAGCACAACCAGCGCGGCGGCGTGATCAGCGTAGCTTACCGGACGCTGGAGCAGCTTGACGAGCTTTGCCGAAGGCTGAAGCGGGAGTAGGTAGGCTGCTAAAGGATCGCGATATTTGCCGGCAAATGAAGTAGATTAAGCGAGTCAATAAAGGCCAGCCATTGCGTCGGCCTTTTTCTCGTTGAGGTTGGCGAAATCGCTGAAGCCGTCAATCACCCCCCTTGAGGGGGAGATGGCCGGCAGGCCACAGGGGTCGTCTCACATCAAGCGCTCACGTCGTCTGTCGTCGCGGAAGGCGCTGGCGCTTTACGCTCGCCGACCCCTCTGTCGCCTTCGGCGACGTCTCCCCCTCGAAGAGGGAGATCAGGCTCGCTGCGCCAGCCTTGCGCTCTCCACGGCAATGCCGAGCAGGGCCTGGCGTGCCAGCGCGATCGACAGATCCGGCCGCCGGCGTGTCTGCAGGACCGCCGTCTGCAGGCGGTTGAGTGCGCGGCCGAGCGCTTCGCTGCTCCAGCGTTCGAGGGCTTTCTCCACCAGCTTGCGCCGGGAGAAAAAAACCGGCGGGCGCGCCGCGGCAACGACCGAAGCAGCATTGCGGCCGCCGGCGTCCATCTGGCCGCGCATGGCCTGGATCGTCTGCAGCTGCCGCATCGCCGATGAAAGCACCAGGAAGGGCTGGCCGCCGGACTGGCAATGGCGGGTAAAGGCGGTGTCGAAGTCGGCGATCCTGCCTTCGAGCAGAGCGTCGACCGCCGCATCGAACGAGAGGCCTGAGACGTCGCCAGACGTCGCCTTGACGTCGTCAAGGCCGATTTCGACCTGGCCATGCGCATAAAGCACAAGCTTTTCGATCTCGCCGCGCGAGGCCAGCCGGTCGCCGCCGAGATTGCGGCGCAGCGCCTGCCGGGCCTCCAGCGTCATCGACATGCCGGCCTTGCGCAGTTCGTCGTCGATGACCGTGTCGATATCCCTGGCTTCATCGGCATAGCAAGGCAATGCCATGGCATTATCCGCCGCCTCCACCACGGCGCGCAGGCCGACGCCCTTCTTCAGGTCGCCGGCCTCGATAAGGATGATGGCGTCCCGCGCGGGCTCCGACGTTAGCGCCTTGACGTCGTCGGCAAGCGCCTTCTGGGCGCCGGCATTGCGCACCCATAGCAGGCGCCGCTCCGAAAACATCGGCACGGTGCGGGCCTCGTCGAGCAGGCGGCCCTCGTCGCGATCGACTTCCGATCCGTCCAGCCTGACCACTGAGAACGGATCGTCAAGCGGCAGGCCGGTCTTGCCGGCAAAGTCCTTTGCCCGCTCGGCAACCAGCCCGCGATCGGGACCGTAAAGCAGCACGATCGAGACGCGCGGATCCGGCTTCGCGAGCCATGCATCGACTTCGTATGCTTTCTTCTGTGCCATGGGCACTGATTAGCATGACGCGCGCGCGGGGTGAACGGAGGGATTGGCGGGATTGTATCGAGACGCCTATAGGACAGCGCCCCCCTCCGTCCTATAGGGCGCGAAGGAACTCGACAGAGGGATCTTGCCAGCAGGAATCCCTTCTCATGTGTCAGATCGGGCCGGACCATTCGCCAAATTGCGCATGGCGGCGGAAGATCGACAAGAAATTTCGCGGACATATCTTCATCTTGACGAGCGCTGGCCGGCGCGGTCGTTGGCCCGAAGCCGCGTCCGACGAATTGGCACTGGTCCGGCGGTGTGCAAATATCGTGGCCGGGCAACAGTGGAGGACCGAGATCATGGCCGATGCCGGAATGTTGCGCTTCCATGTTCCGGAACCGGAAGTGCGGCCGGGCGGGACGCCGGATTTCTCCAACGTGAGCATTCCAAAAGCTGGCTCGGTGCCGCGCCCGAAGATCGACGTCGACCCGCGCGACATCCGCGATCTGGCCTTCTCGATCATCCGCGTGCTCAACCGCGCTGGCGAGGCGGTCGGGCCGTGGGCAGGGCTGCTTTCGGACGACGAGTTGCTGGAGGGGCTGCGCCATATGATGACGCTGCGCAGCTTCGATGCGCGCATGCAGATGGCGCAGCGCCAGGGCAAGACCTCTTTCTACATGCAGCATCTCGGCGAAGAGGCAGTGAGCTGCGCCTTTCGCAAGGCGCTGTCGCGGGGCGACATGAATTTTCCGACCTATCGGCAGGCCGGCCTGCTCATCGCCGACGGCTACCCGATGGTCACGATGATGAACCAGATCTATTCGAACGAGGCCGATCCGCTGAAAGGGCGGCAATTGCCGATCATGTATTCGTCGAAGGAGCACGGCTTCTTCTCGATCTCCGGCAATCTGGCGACGCAGTACATCCAGGCAGTCGGCTGGGCCATGGCCTCGGCAATCAGCAACGATTCAAAGATCGCCGCCGCCTGGATCGGCGACGGCTCGACCGCCGAATCCGATTTCCATTCGGCGCTGGTGTTCGCCTCGACCTACAAGGCGCCGGTCGTGCTCAACGTCGTCAACAACCAGTGGGCGATCTCGACTTTTCAAGGCATCGCCCGCGGCGGCTCCGGCACTTTTGCTGCACGCGGCCTCGGCTTCGGCATCCCGTCGCTGCGGGTCGACGGCAACGACTATCTCGCCGTTCATGCGGTGGCCAAATGGGCGGCCGAGCGCGCGCGCAGCAATCTCGGGCCGACACTGGTCGAATACGTCACCTACCGCGTCGGCGCGCATTCGAGCTCCGACGACCCGTCGGCCTACAGGCCGAAGGCCGAGTCCGACGCCTGGCCGCTCGGCGACCCGATCGTCAGGCTGAAGAACCACCTCATCCAGCGCGGCGTCTGGTCTGACGAACGCCACGCCCAGGCCGAGGCGGAAATCCTCGACACGGTGATTTCAGCGCAGCGGGAGGCCGAGCGCCACGGCACGCTGCATGCCGGCGGCAAGCCTTCGGCGCGCGATATGTTCGAGGGCGTCTATGCCGAGATGCCGCCGCATCTCAGGCGCCAGCGCCAACAGGCCGGGGTCTGACCATGCCGCGGCGGACCATGATCGAGGCGATCCGCGACGCCATGGACGTGTCGATGGCGCGCGACGAACGCGTCATCGTGTTCGGCGAGGATGTCGGCTTCTTCGGCGGCGTCTTCCGCTGCACGCAAGGCCTGCAGGCGAAATACGGCAAGAGCCGCTGCTTCGATGCGCCGATCAGCGAATCCGGGATTGTCGGCGCGGCCATCGGCATGGCGGCCTACGGGCTGAAGCCTTGTGTCGAGGTGCAGTTTGCCGACTATGTTTATCCGGCCTATGACCAGATCGTCTCGGAAGCGGCGCGGCTGCGCTACCGGTCGAACGGCGATTTCACCTGCCCGATCGTCGTGAGAATGCCGACCGGCGGCGGCATCTTTGGAGGCCAGACCCACAGCCAGAGCCCGGAGGCGCTGTTCACCCATGTCTCCGGCCTGAAAGTCGTGGTTCCGTCCAATCCGCACGACGCCAAGGGCCTGCTGATCGCAGCGATCGAGGATCCCGACCCGGTGATCTTCCTGGAGCCGAAGCGGCTGTATAACGGCCCCTTCGACGGTCATCACGAGCGGCCGGTGACGCCATGGTCGAAACATCAGCTCGGCGAAGTCGCCGATGGCCACTACACGGTGCCGCTCGGCAAGGCGGTGATCCGGCGGCCTGGTGCGGCAGTTACCGTGCTTGCCTACGGCACGATGGTCTATGTCGCCCAAGCAGCAGCCGAGGAGACCGGCATCGATGCCGAGATCATCGATCTGAGGACACTGCTGCCGCTGGATCTCGAGACGATCGTCGCCTCGGTCAACAAGACCGGGCGCTGCGTGGTCGTGCATGAGGCGACGCTGACATCCGGCTTCGGCGCCGAACTTTCGGCGCTGGTTCAGGAGAACTGCTTCTACCATCTGGAAGCGCCGGTGGCGCGGGTCACCGGCTGGGACACGCCCTATCCGCATGCGCAGGAGTGGGACTATTTTCCCGGTCCCGCCCGGCTAGGCCGCGCGCTCGTCGAAACGATGGAAGCCTGAGGGGGAAGACGATGGGCGAATATGTCATCAAGCTGCCCGATGTCGGCGAAGGCGTCGCCGAGGCCGAGTTGGTCGAATGGCAGGTCAAGGTCGGCGATCTCGTGCGCGAGGACGCCGTGCTTGCCGCGGTCATGACCGACAAGGCGACGGTCGAGATCCCTTCGCCCGTCGATGGCGAGATCCTCTGGCTTGGCGCCGAGATCGGCGACACTGTGGCGATCGGCGCGCCAATCGTCAGGTTGAAAGTGGCCGGCGAGGGGAACGTCAAGGTTGGCGCGACGCTTGCAGACGTTACGGCGGAGGGTACCCCTGACGATGCGCGGGCTCGCCCGTCCTCGGGCTTGGAGCCGTCATTACCCAATTTGGCGCCGTCATCCTCGGGCTTGTCCCGAGGATCTGCCGTCCCACACGGATATGACGCGATCAGTTCCGAGAGGTCGGTAGATCCTCGGGACAAGCCCGAGGATGACGGCGCCAGGTCCAAGGTCGCCGGTGCGCCGCGTCCGGAAGGCGAAAAACCACTGGCCTCGCCGGCCGTCCGCCTCAGGGCGAAAGAGGCCGGCATCGACCTTCGGCAGGTCCCGGGGAGCGGCCCGGCCGGCCGCATCCGGCATGAGGACATCGACGCGTTCCTGGCACGCGGACCGCAGCTCGCGAAGGCCCCTGGCCTTGCCCGCAACGAGACGGTCGAGGACATCAAGATAGTCGGGCTCAGGCGAAAGATCGCCGAGAAGATGACGCTGGCCAAGTCGCGCATCCCGCACATCACCTATGTCGAGGAGATCGACGTCACCGCACTCGAGGATTTGCGCGCCGCGCTCAACAAGGAGAAGCGGCCGGGCGCGGACAGGCCGAAGCTGACGCTGCTGCCGTTCCTGATGCGGGCGATGGTCAAGGCCATTGCCGACCAGCCGAACCTCAATGCGCTGTTCGACGACGAAGCCGGCATCGTCCACCAGCATGGCGGCGTCCATATCGGCATCGCGGCGCAGACGCCTGCGGGGCTGATGGTGCCGGTGGTCAAGCACGCCGAGGCGCGCGACGTCTGGGACTGCGCCGCCGAGGTTAACAGGCTCGCCGAGGCGGCCAGGTCGGGCACGGCGACACGCGACGAGCTTTCGGGCTCGACCATCACCATCACTTCGCTCGGCGCCATGGGTGGCGTGGCGACGACGCCGGTGATCAATCATCCGGAAGTGGCGATCGTCGGCGTCAACAAGATGATGGTGCGGCCGGTATGGGACGGCAGCCAGTTCATCCCGCGCAAGATGATGAACCTGTCCTCCAGCTTCGACCATCGCGTCGTCGACGGCTGGGACGCTGCGGTGTTTATCCAGCGCATCAAGACGCTGCTAGAGACGCCCGCGTTGATTTTTGTGGACTGAGGTAATGAGAACGGTCGCAACGGCCCCCTCACCCGGCCTCCGCTTCGCTACCCTCTCCCCGAGGGGAGAGGAGGTCGCCAGCGCCGGCGCTAGCCTCTTCTCCCCAGCGGGGAGAAGGTGGCCGCGAAGCGGCCGGATGAGGGGGCCTTTCTTCGCCAACAAGAGCCTATCGCCATGAAGGAAATCTCCTGCAAGTTGCTGGTCATCGGCGCCGGTCCGGGCGGCTATGTCTGCGCTATCCGTGCCGGGCAGCTCGGCATAGATACGGTTATCGTCGAGTTCGGCAGACCGGGCGGCACCTGTCTCAATGTCGGCTGCATTCCGTCCAAGGCGCTGATTCATGCGGCCGAAGAGTTCCAGAAGCTCTCGCACATGGCGGGTGGAAAAAGCCCGCTCGGCATTGCGATCGCCGCACCATCGCTTGATCTCGCCGCCACCATGGCCTGGAAAGACGGGATCGTTAGCCGGCTGAACAACGGTGTTGCCGGTCTGCTGAAGAAAGCTGGCGTGAAGACGGTGCATGGCTGGGCGACATTTCGCGACGGCAAGACCGTTGCCGTCGACACCGAGATCGGCATGCAGGTGATCCGCGCCGAAACGGTGGTGATTGCGACCGGCTCGGCGCCGGTCGAGTTGCTATCGCTGCCGTTCGGCGGACCGGTCATTTCGTCGACCGAGGCGCTGGCGCTGAGCGAAGTTCCGGAGAGGCTGGCGGTGGTCGGCGGCGGCTATATCGGGCTGGAACTCGGCATCGCCTTTGCCAAGCTGGGGGCCAAGGTGACCGTGGTCGAGGCGTTGCCGCGCGTGCTGGCACAATACGATGCGGAACTGACCCGGCCGGTGGTTAAGCGGCTGGCCGAACTCGGCATCGAGGTGCTCGTGAACGCCAAGGCCAAGGGGCTGTCCACCAAGCGCGACGCGCTGCTGGTCGAGACGAATGGCGGCAAGAACGGCAAGATCGCTGCCGACAAGGTCCTGGTCACGGTCGGTCGCAAGCCGGTGACCGAAGGCTGGGGGTTGGAGCAGATCGACCTCGACATGGCTGGACCCTTCATCCGCATCGACGACCAGTGCCGCAGCTCGATGCGCGGTATCTTTGCCATTGGCGACGTCACCGGCGAGCCGATGCTGGCGCACCGGGCGATGGCGCAAGGCGAAATGGTCGCCGACATCGTCGCCGGCCACAGGCGCAGCTGGGACAGACGAGCGATCCCGGCTGTCTGCTTCACCGACCCGGAGCTGGTCACCGCGGGCTTGTCGCCGGAAGAGGCAAAGACGCGTGGCGAGATCAAGGTCGGACTGTTTCCCTTCACCGCCAATGGCCGGGCGATGACGAAGTTGGGCGAGAACGGATTCGTTCGGGTACTGGCGCGGGCGGACAACCATCTGGTGCTCGGCATCCAGGCCGTCGGCCAAGGCGTGTCGGAGCTGTCCACTGCGTTTGGGCTGGCGCTGGAGATGGGCGCGACGCTGGAGGATATCGCCGGGACGATCCATGCCCATCCGACACAGGGCGAGGGTTTTCAGGAAGCGGCGCTGAAGGCGCTAGGGCGGGCGGTGCATGTTTGAGGGCTCGCGCTCTCCCCCCTTGAGGGGGAGATGGCCGGCAGGCCAGAGGGGGTCGGTTCGACTGGATGCGACCGCCCTTGCGACAGATGGAGGTTGGCGCTCTTCGCGAGGCGACCCCCTCTGTCGCCTTCGGCGACGTCTCCCCCTCGAGGGGGGAGATTACGCAGCTCACCCCGCAAGCCGGCTAACCATCTCGTGCTGCGCGTAGGCGTGGCCGAAGCGGTTGGCCAGAAAAGCGTCGAGCGCGATGTCCTCCTGCTTGATGAAACCTCTTGCCGGCAAGGTGCCGTCGGCGAGCATGTCGAGCACGGCGCAGATCGCCGATGCAGTGGTGATCTGGATGGCGCTGCGCACCTTTTCGCCGTCGCGCCTGGCGTAGATCTTGTTGGCATAGGTCTCCTGCAGCAGACGGCCGTTCTTGCGGCCGCTGACGGTGACGAAGACGATAACCACGTCCTGCAGCGTTGCCGGCAGGGCGCTTTCGAAAATGTCCTTCAGCACGTCGCGGCGGTGGCGCAGGCCGAGGTCGTTGAGCAGCGCCTTCATGATCGCGGCATGGCCGGGATAACGGATGGTGCGGTAATTCAGCGTGCGCACCCTGCCTTTCAGCGTTTCGGCCAGCGTGCCCAGCCCGCCCGAGGTGTTGAACGCCTCATAGGTGACGCCGTCGAGCGAGAACTCCTCGCGCTCCTCGAGCGGCGGCACCTCGATCAGCTCGCCTTCGACGATCGCCTCGCAAGGCTCGCAATATTCGTTGATGACGCCGTCGGTGCTCCAGGTCAGATTGTAGTTCAGCGCGTTCGACGGGTACTGCGGCAGCGCGCCAACCCGCATGCGCACGCTCTCCAGCGTGTCGAAGCGGCTGGCGAGGTCGTTGGCAACGATCGAGATGAAGCCGGGCGCCAGGCCGCATTGCGGAATGAAGGCGCAGTTGCCGGAGCGCGCCAGTTCCTTGACCCGCCTGGTGCTGACGACATCCTCGGTCAGATCGAGATAGTGCACGCCGGCACTGGCCGCCGCCTCTGCGATGCGCGTGGTCAGATGGAAGGGCGCGGCGCTGAGCACCGCGAATTTGCCGGCCAAGGCCGCTTCGAGGGTGCCGGCGGCTTCGATGTCGAGTTCCAGCGTCTCGATCGTTTCAGGCAGTTCGGCCGCGCCGAGCTGCGCCGCCGAGCGGTCGACGAGCGTGACATGGTAGTTGCCCGTGGAAGCCAGCATCTCGGCAATGGTCGAGCCGATCTTGCCGGCGCCGACGACGATGATTTCCTTCATGACTGGTCCCTCGCACCAACGTTGGATTGATCGCTAGAATCGCAGCTTGCCTGTCGAAAGGAAGCGTGAGACTGTACGAAACGCAGTCTCTCTTTGCGCAATGTGCCGGCAAGGTTCGTCGAAATGCTCAGCGATGCCGACCAGGCCCTGCTTTCCCTGCTGCGCATCAATGCACGCGCCTCCACTGCTGAACTGGCGCGACGGCTGGGCGTGTCGCGGACCACGGTGCAGAGCCGGATCGAGCGGCTGGAACAGCGCGGCATCATCACCGGCTACGGTGTCAGGCTTTCGCCCGACTACGAACAGGGGCTGGTCAGGGCGCATGTCCTGCTTACCGTCACCCCCAAGCTCGCCGACAAGGTGGTGCGCAGCTTGCAGGCGCTGGCACAGGTTCGAACGCTGCACTCGGTCAGCGGCAATTTCGACATGATCGTTGTCGTTGAAGCGCCGTCGATCAGGGATCTCGACACGCTCCTCGACCAGATCGGCGCCATGGACGGGGTCGAGCGGACGTCGTCGTCGATCATCCTGTCGACGCGGATCGACCGCTGAGCCGGCTGGTGTCGCGGGTCCAGACGCTGGCGCGAAGGATCGCCAAGGGTGGTGATCGTTCTGGCGTTACCGCAGCAAAGCGATATAGGCTTTCAAAATGTGGATCGATGGCGTGCAGCCGCCCCCAATCTCTCGCAGCATCGCGCGTTCACCCAAAGGACCTAGACAGGAGGCCTCCTTGCCCAAGCAGTGTTTCGGAAAATCCCATGTGCCGTTGTCGCCGGCGGTCAGGGCCGGCGATTTCGTCTATATCTCAGGCCAGGTGCCGGTCGGCAGCGACGGGCTGGTGGTCAAGGGCGGCATCGCCGAGCAGACCGAACAGGTGCTGTCGAACGTCAAGGCGGCACTGGCGCTGGCCGGCTGCACGCTCGACGACGTGGTCAAGACGACGGTCTGGCTCGAGGACGCGCGCGATTTCGGCATCTTCAATACCGTCTATGCCCGGCATTTCCCGAAAGATCCGCCGGCACGCACGACGGTGGAGTCACGGCTTATGATCGACATCAAGATCGAGGTCGAAGCCGTCGCCTACAGGCCGGCCTGACGGAAAAACGGAGACAGGCGCAATGCAATTCGATCTCCTGATAAAAGGCGGCCGCCTCATCGATCCGGCGTCGGGCCTCGACGCACAACGCGATCTGGCGATTGGCGACGGCCGTATCGCCGCCATCGACGCCGAAATCCCCTTCGAACGTGCAGCCCGCGTCATCGACGCCACGGGCTCGATCGTCGCGCCCGGCCTGATCGACCTGCACAGCCATGTCTATTGGGGCGGCACGTCGCTCGGCGTCGATGCCGACCGGCTCGCCGCAAAGAGCGGCACCACCACCTTCGTCGATGCCGGAAGCGCCGGCGCCGGCAATTTCCTCGGCTTTCGCCGCCACGTCATCGAGCGCTCGAAGGTCCGTATCCTGGCTTACGTCAACATCTCCTTTGCCGGCATTTTCGGCTTCTCGCAGACCGTCGCGGTCGGCGAATGCAGCGACCTCAGGCTCTGCGAACCGCGCGAAACGGTGGCGGCGGCGCGTGAGCACGCAGACGTGGTAGTCGGCGTCAAGGTCCGCTCCGGTCGCCATGCCGGCGGCAGCAGCGGCATCGCGCCGGTCGATCTCGGGCTGGAAGCCGCCGACAAGGCCGGCCTGCCGCTGATGGCGCATATAGACGAGCCGCCGCCGGGCCGCTCGGAAGTGCTGCCGCGGCTGCGCAAAGGCGATATCCTCACCCACTGCTTCCGGCCGTTTCCCAACGCACCGGTCTTCGCTTCGGGCGCGGTGCGGCCGGACATGCGGCTGGCGCGCGAGCGCGGCGTCATCTTCGATATCGGCCACGGCATGGGCTCGTTCGATTTCGAGGTGGCCAAGGCGATGCTGAGCGAGGGGCTGGCGCCGGACGTGATCAGCAGCGACGTGCATCTCTATTGCGTCGACGGGCCGGCCTTCGACATTCTGGTGTGCATGTCGAAGCTGCTGGTCCTCGGCATGCCGCTGGTCGAGGTACTGCGCGCCGCGACACAGCGGCCGGCCGAAGCGATCGCCAGGCCCGATTTGGGCAGGCTTGCGGTTGGTGCGGTCGGCGACATCGCGGTGCTGCGGCTGCGTCCGGGGCGCTTCACCTTTGTCGATTCGGTCGGCGCCTCGCTGGTCGCCGAGCAAAGGCTGGTCTCGGACGGCATCGTGGTCGGCGGCACGTGGTGGCCGAACGAGGCGCTGGACGATCTCGGCGAAACCGAGCGCTTCGAAGCGCATGCGCACGACACGCATGTCGAGGTTGCCGCCCGGCATTTCGGGCGTGGGTGATCTCCCGCTCAAGGGGGGGAGATCACAGCTTCACCGCGGCGTCCCATAAACCGGCGTCGCAATGCCTTCCATCCTCGCCTTGATCTGCAGCGCCACGAACTTCGAATAAAAGCGCGACAGCGCCAGATTGCCGCCGTGGAACCACAGCGCTTCCTGCGCGGTCGGCTTCCACATGTTGCGCAATTCGCCTTGCCATGGACCCGGGTCGCCCTTCACGCCCGAGCCAATCCCCCAGCACGGCCCGACCTTGTCGGCGACTTCACGGGAGACGATCGCCGCCACCGTTTCGTTCATCGAGAGATAGCCGGTGCAGGCGATGATCGCGTCGGCCGCCAGTTCGGTGCCGTCGTCGAAGAGGATGCCTGTCGGCGTCAGCGACTTGATCCCGACGCCGCTGCGGATGCCGATCTCGCCGTCGATGATCAGATCGCAGGCGCCGACGTCGATGTAGAAGCCCGAGCCGGTGCGGTAGGCCTTCATCAAAAGCCCGGTCTCGTCGTCGCCGAAATCGATGGCGAAGCCGGCGCCGCGCAAGCGGTCGTAGAAGGCCGCGTCGCGCGTGTTGATGATGTCGTAGAGCGCGCGCTGGCCCTGTGGCAGCAGCGCGAACGGCGTCGAGGCGACGATCATGTCGGCCTTCTCAGTGGTAATGCCGCGGGCCAGCGCCTTTTCCGAAAAGATTTCGAAACCGATCTCCATCAGCGTGTCCGACTTGACCACCGTCGTCGGCGAGCGCTGGACCATCGTCACCTCGGCGCCGCTCTCCCACAGATCAACGCTGACGTCATGGCCGGAACTTGCGGCGCCGATGACGGCGACCTTTTTGCCGCGGAATTTCTCGCCGCTGAAATATTGGCTGGAGTGCAGGATCTCGCCGTGGAAGGCCTCGGCGCCCGGCAGGTCGATCTGCCTGGGCGGGCCATAAGCACCGGTCGCAAAGACGATGTGCTTCGGCTTTAGCGTGATGCGCTGGCCGGCGCGGTCGACCTCGACCGTCCAGACCTTTTCGGCCTCGTCGTAGGACGCGCTGATGCATCTTGTGGAGGTCCAGTAGTTGAGCTCCATGACGCGCGTGTACATTTCCAGCCAGTCGCCCATCTTGTCCTTGGGCGTGAACACCGGCCAGTTCTCGGGAAACGGGATGTAGGGCAGATGGTCGTACCAGACCGGGTCGTGCAGCACGAGCGAGCGATAGCGACTGCGCCAGGAATCGCCGGCCTGCGCATTCTTCTCGATGATGATGGCCGGCACGCCGAGTTGCCGGAGCCGTGCGCCCAGCATGATGCCGCCCTGGCCGCCGCCGATGACCAGGCAATAAGGCTGCTGGCCGGCGCCGAGTTCACGCGTCTCGCGCGCCCTCGCCTCCAGCCAGGTCTCGCGCTCCGGATCGGCCTTGTGGCGGACGCCCAGAGGCCGCG
This sequence comes from Mesorhizobium sp. M1027, assembly GCF_040318745.1. NCBI lineage: Bacteria > Pseudomonadati > Pseudomonadota > Alphaproteobacteria > Hyphomicrobiales > Phyllobacteriaceae > Mesorhizobium > Mesorhizobium sp. M1027. The sequence goes on from NZ_JAMYMW010000002.1 coordinate 129,045, forward strand.
CCGGGCCCTTGCGCTCCTCAAACCCCTTGAGATCGCACATCGCCGTAAACAGTGTCCGGCATTTGCCGTCCCTGAGGCGCATGATGCCTTGGCCCCACGCTGATGACGTCTCGAAAGAAAACCAGGCTTCGATAATGCCTTCGTCCGAAGTCGCTTCGCTGCTGAGCTGCCACCGAGCAGGCCTTGTCATTGCCAGCGTGGCTTCCAGCATGTCGCGGATCGCAGCGCGGCCTTCCATGGTCTTGATGTTCCAGGTGAAGGTCAGCAGGTCGCGCCAGTAACAGTCCTCGACGAACAGGTTGATTGCGGCCGCGACGTCGCCCGCCTCGAGCGCTCGCGCAAAGGAACCGAGCCAGGTGGCCGCCTGTTTCGACGGTGATATGTCGAGCATCTGTCTTCCCTATCTCCTGCGACTCCGGCGCTGCCCTTTAACCTTATCCTCTCTCCCGAAGAGGAGGGAGAGGGTAGGTGAGGGGCAGCGCAAACAGTCCGGAAATTAAGGGCGCAGCGCAAGACCCCGCTGTCAGGCGCGCGCGCGGGCCTGATCCGAACCGCTATCAAGCCACGTAAGATCGTCCGGCGAAAGTGAGATGTCGAGCGCCTGGAGGCTGTCTTCCAACTCGTCGAGCGTGCGCGGCCCGATCAGCGGGACGGACGGAAAGGGCTGCGCCAGGACATAGGCGAGCGCGACGTGGATCGGGCTTTTGCCCAGCCGTTTGGCGAGCTCGATGGCGCGGTCGCGGCGGCCGAAGTTCCTCTCCGAGTACCAGACCCGGACCAGTTCCTCATTGTCGCGCCGGTCGCGGCCGGCGCGGTCGGTGAAGAAGCCGCGGCCCTGGCTCGACCAGGCGAAGTTCGGCATTTGCCGGGCGGTGAGCCAGGCCTTCCATGCGTCACTGGAGGACGTGACGCAGCCTGCCCAGATCGGCTCCAGCATCTCGGCCAGCGAGAAATTGTTGGAAAGCGCGCCGGGCTTCTGCTTGCCGGTGCGCTCGGCATAGGCAATCGCCTTGTCCATGCGTTCCATCGTCCAGTTCGAGCCGCCGAACGGACCGCGAATGCGGCCGGCCTTGACCTCGCGATCCATCGCATCGACGAACTCGTCGACCGGCACGTCCGGATTGTCGCGATGCATGAAATAGACGTCGATATGGTCGGTCTGCAGCCGCTCGAGCGACTGGGTGAGCTGCTTGCCGATGACGTCGGGATAGCAGAGCGGCGAGTGCGCACCCTTGCCGATGACCACCGATTGCTCGCGCACGCCGCGGTTCTTCAGCCACTGGCCGAGCAGCGTCTCGGTATAGCCGGAACCGTAGACGAAGGCGGTGTCGAACAGATTGCCGCCGGCCTCAAAATAGGCGTCGAGCAGGATGGCGCCCGACGAAAAGGTGCGGAAATCCTCGAAGCCGAGCGCCAGGCATGAGGCCGGCCGCGGCAGGCCCGGAATGCCGCGCTTGGGGATGGCGGTCCCGCCGGAGCGCAGCTTCCGCCCGGAGATCGTGTGGACGCGCTTTGCCGGTTTTTCGATGTCGTATTCGAGCCCGATGGCGGCCCGCCATTTATCGAGCACGCGCAGATTGCCGAGACTGTCGGCCAAGCTCATGCCCGGCCAGGCGAACTCCTGCTTCCCGCCGAGAATGGCCTCGCCGGCGGCGTCGACCTCGAATGCGTAAAGCCAGCCGTCCTCCTTGACCTCGACCACCTCGGTGTCACCCCGACGGATGATGCGGATTTCGCCGGTGCCGCCTTGCTGGCCGCCGGCATACCAGAAATCCGCCACCTCGATACGGCCCTTGCTGCCGAGAATACGCAAGACGTTGTCCTGCGCGAGCGAAATGCTGCAGGAGACTTCCGCGACGATGCCGCCCGGAAAATGCAACAGCGCCGACGCCCATTCGTCGACGCCGGATTGGCCGAGATGCGCAGCGCCGACCACTTTGTCCGGCTCGGCGAAGGGCTTTCCCGCCCCGGCGCCGGCAATCAGCCGCGCCATCGAGACGGGATAGCCGCCAACATCGAGAATGCCGCCGCCGGCGAGATCCTTGGCGTAAAGCCGGTGCTCCGGCATGAAGCCCGGCATGGCGAAGCCGAAACTGGATTTGATCATCTTGATGTCGCCGATCGCGCCGGCCCTGATCAGCTCGACCAGCCTGGCCGTCTGCGGATGCAGCCGGTACATGAAGGCTTCGCCGAGAAAGGTGCCGGCCTTGCGCGCGGCATGGATCATGGCGTCGGCCTCGAATGCGGTCAGGCCAAGCGGCTTTTCGCAAAGCACATGTTTTCCGGCCTCGGCTGCCTTGATCGCCCATTCGGCATGGCTCGGATGCGGCGTTGAAATATAAATCGCGTCGACATCCGGATCGCCAACCAAAGCCTCGTAGCCATCGAGGATGCGGGCGCCGGGGAAAGCCTCAGTGAGCCCGGCCTTGCCGGGATTGCGCGCCCCTAAGGCGACCAATGTGCCGGTGCGCGAATGGGCGACGCCGCCGGCAAAGGCCTTGGCGATGTTGCCGGGCCCGAGAATGCCCCAGCGAATTTTTTCTGGTTTGGACGTCATGTCGAAATCTCCGTGGGGTGGCCGCGACCAATCGCGATCGGACAAAAGAAAGATGGGTTAGCGAATGCGTGCGCCGGTGGCGTCGAAGAGAAGCGAGCGGTCGGCCTTGATCGACACCACCAGATCGTCGCCATTCGCGCGATGCCGCGAGGCCTCGCGCTCGATGATCAGTTCCTCGCGCCCGCCCCCGGTTCCGGAATTGGCATAGACATAACTCACCGATCCCAAGTGCTCGGCGACGTCGGCCTTGAGGGTAAGGTCGCAATCGCCCTGGCCGGCGTCGAAGAAATGCTCCGGCCGCACGCCAAGCACGACATCGCCGCCTGTCGCAGGCAGAGCATCCGAAAGCGGCTTGCGCAGTCGCGCGCCGCGATGATTGACCAGTTCGACGACCGCAGCGCCGTTGTCGGCCCCGACCATTTTCGCCGCCAGAAAGTTCATTTTCGGGGAGCCGACGAAGCCGGCAACGAAGCGGTTGGCGGGGTCGTCGTAGAGATCGAGCGGCGCGCCGATCTGCTCGATATTGCCGGCGTTGAGGACGACGATCCTGTCGGCCAGCGTCATCGCCTCGGTCTGGTCGTGCGTCACATAGACCATGGTAACGCCAAGCTCCTTGTGAAGGCGCGATATCTCGACGCGCATCTGCACCCTGAGCTCGGCGTCGAGATTGCTGAGCGGTTCGTCGAACAGGAACACTTGCGGCTCGCGCACGATGGCGCGGCCGATGGCGACGCGCTGGCGCTGGCCGCCCGACAATTGCCGCGGCCGCCGCTTCATCAGCTCGGCGATACGCAGGATTTCGGAAGCCCGCTTCACCCGCCGCTCGGTATCTGCCTTGGGGTTGCCGGTCATTCTTAGGCCGAAGCTCAGATTCTGCTCGACCGTCATGTGCGGATAGAGCGCGTAGGACTGGAACACCATGGCGATGCCGCGATCGGCTGCCTCGACGTCGTTCACCACCTTGCCGCCAATGGCGATCTCGCCGTCGCTGATGTCCTCGAGCCCGGCGATCATCCGGAGCAGCGTGGACTTGCCGCAGCCGGAAGGGCCGACGAAGACGACGAATTCGCCGTCATCGATATCGATATTGGCGCCGTGGACGATTTCGAAGACGCCGAAGCGCTTGATGACGTTTTTGAGTGTGACTGCCGCCATGCTGATCCTTACTTGATGGCGCCGGCGGCGATGCCGGCGACGAAATGGCGCTGCAGAAGCACGAACACGACGAGCATTGGCGCCGTCAGCATCACCGCGCCCGCCATGATGCCGCCCCAGGACACCTTGGTGAGACCGATCAGCGTGCCGAGCGCCACCGGCGCGGTCATTGCGCCCGGCTTGGAATTGATCAGCAGCGGCCACAGATAATTGTTCCAGGAAGCAAGGAAGAGAATGATGGCGAGCGCCGCCAGCATCGGCCGCGCCAGAGGCAATGCGACGAACAGGAATATCCGCCATTCCTTGACGCCCTCGACCTTGGCCGCGTCGAACAGCTCGTGCGGCATCATCGAAAAACTCTGCCGCATGAACAGCACGCCCAGCGAGTTGAACAGCGGCGGCACGATCAGCGCCACCCAGGTGTTGGCGAGCTTGAAGTCGCGCGCCACCATGATGAATTGCGGGATCAGCACGACCGCATAGGGCAGCGTGATGGTGCCGAAGATGATGGCTACGACCATGCCCTTGCCGAAGAAGTTGTAACGCGCCAGCGCCCAGCCGGCCATCGAGGTCAGCATCACCGACAGGAAGGTATAGGTCACCGCCACCGAGACCGAGATGCCGATGGCGCCGATGAAATTGGTGCCGCGCTGCAGATTGCTGACATTGTCGAGGAAATTGCCGTGCGGCAAAAGCTCGATGTCGGGGCTGAAGATGCCATTGTCGGGCATCGTGGAAAAGACCACCATCATCCACAGCGGAAACAGCCAGACCAGCGCCAGCGGCGTCAGGAACAGATGCAGCGCGATGCTGCGGCCCAATCTGGCCTGGGAACGGCTGACCCGGGAATGGCTGATTGGGGATCGCGAGGTCATTTCGGTTCCCTCGTCAGCCATATCTGCACCAGCGAAATGGCAATCGCCAGCCCGGCCATGGTGTAGGCGACGGCCGAAGCGTAGCCGAAATTAAGCGACCGGAAACCCTGGCGGTAAAGCAGCAGCCCGAGCGTTTCGGTGCCGCCGCCCGGCCCGCCGCGCTCGGTGATCAGGAAGGGCTCGGTGAACAGCTGCATGGTGCCGATGATCGACAGCACGGCGCAGAACACGATGATCGGCTTGAGCAGCGGCAGCGTGATGTAAAAGAACTGTTTGACCTTGCTGACCCGGTCCAGGGTTGCCGCCTCGTAGACATCCTCGGGGATGGACTGCAGGCCGGCGAGCAGGATGATGGCGTTGTAGCCGGCCCAGCGCCAGGTCACCGCCATCATGATCACCGCCATCGCCGGGGTGACGTTGGTAAACCAGTCGACAGTGGGCAGTCCGATGCTGTTCAACAACTTGTTGATGATGCCGTAGTCGAGATTGAACATCAGCCGGAAAACCGCCGAATAGGCGACCTCACCGACCACGACAGGCGCGAAGAAGGCAAATCGGAACAGGCCACGTGCCTTGAGCAGCGGCGAATTCAAAAGCACCGCCATCACTATCGCCAGGGAAATCATCACCGGCACCTGGATGACGAGGATCAGCAATGTGTTCTTCAAGGCATTGAAGAAGGCGGGGTCGCCGATCAGCCGGCCCCAGTTGAAGGTCGGCGCGAACCGCCACGGCACGGTGCGCGTCGCCTGGAACGAGATCAGGAAGGAATCGATGATCGGCCACAGCCAGAAGATCGAGAAGATCAGCAGATAGGGCGCGAGGAAGCGATAAGCCGTGGCGTTCTGGTAGCGCATCGTTTTCCTCCTTTCTGCTTTCAAGTTCTTGCCTTCTCCCCTTGTGGAGAAGGTGGATCGGCGCATAGCGCTGAGACGGTTGAGGGGTGATGGCCGGAGTGCCGCCGGCGCCAAGCTGGAGCACCCCTCATCCGTCGCCTTCGGCGATACCTTCTCCCACAAGAGGAGAAGGGGAGCCGTGCGCTCGGAGCCGCCTCGTCTAGATCACGACTTGACCGGCAGGCCGGTCGCCGCGGCGATCTGGCTTGCGGCATCGTCGAGCGCTGCCTTGGCGTCGGGATAGCCGCCGGCCAGATATTTGGTCTGCACCGCGCGGATGATGATTTCGGCGTCGCTCTGGAACGGCGTGCCGCGGCTGGGGACGACCTTGGGCAAGGTGCTGAGGATGTCCTTCCACACGGCTTGGCCACCCCAATAGGGCAGGCCTTCGGAGACGTAAGGGTCGTTGAGCGCCGAGATCAGCGACGGCACCAGGCCGAAGCCTTTCAGCATTGTGATCTGGCCCTCATTCGTCCCTAGCGTGTATTTCAGATAGGCGTAGGCGGCTTCCTTGTTCTTCGACACCGAAGTGATGGCGAGCGAGGAGCCGCCGATATTGGCGGCGCGCGGACCGTCGGCGGTCAGGCTCGGCATAAGATAGACTCCCCATTTGCCTGCGCCATCGGGCGATTCGGTGCGTATGGTGCCTTCATACCAGCCGCCATACATCTGGCTGGCGACCTTGCCGGCGGTGTTGTTGGTGATCTTGGTGCTCCAGTCGGCAGAGGAAATGATGCCGGCGTCCTTCATCTCCTTGATCTTGGTCATGGCATCGACGCATTTGGGCTGATTGACGGTGATCGATTGACCATCGGCGGAGAAATAGGCGCAGCCCTGCTCGTTGGAGATCATGCGGAAGAATTCGGAATCGCCGTTGAAATCGGCGTTGGTCATCGTCACGCCGGGATTGGCGGCCTGGATCTTCTTTGCGGCGGCGATGAAATCGTCCCAGGTCTTGATCGAAGACGGGTCGACGCCGGCCTTCTCATAGAAGTCGCGGCGGTAGAACATCGCTACAGGGCCCGAATCCCAGGGCATCGCATAGGCCTTGTCGTCCACCTCGAGCTCGGTGCGCTTGAAGTCGGGGAATTTTGCCTGGTCTTCCGCGGTGTAGCCGAGCGTATGCAGGTCGACGAAGCAATCCGGGAACTGGCTCCAGTAGTTTTCCGCCTCGCCGTTCTCGATCGTCACGATGTCCGGCAGCCCCTCGCCGCCGGCGGCACAGCCGGCGATCGACTTGTCGTAGGTCGGCTGGTTGCCGAGGTCCTCGACCGTGACCTTGATGTCGGGATACTGCTTGTTGAAGCCCGCTATGGTGGCCTTCAGCGACGAAGCGGCGATATTCCAGCTCCAGATCGTGATTTCACCGGACTGCGCAAAGGCCGGGCTGGAGCCCAAGGCAAGCGCGAGCGCGGCGCAGGTCAATTTTAAGCGCATTGAAATCCTCCCATTTCAGTTGCTCTCTGTTTGCGAGCGTGGCTAGACTAGGCTTCGGGAAAGCCTTGTCCGCGACAAAGGGAATAAGAAATGAGCGGAAAGTAAGATGCCGGAAAGGCCGTTTTACCAGCCTGGCGCCAGCAGCGTGGAGGGCCTGCCGCTGCTGCTGCAAATGTTCCACACCCAGCCCCTGGTGATGCTCAAGCCGCATTGGCACGCCCAGGTCGAGGTGAATTTCATCGTGCGTGGCGCCGTGCATTACCGCATGGACGGGCACGGGCTTTCGCTTTCTGCGGGCGACATGTGCCTGTTCTGGGGCGGCCTGCCGCACCAGATGGACGAAGCTTCCGACGATGCCATCTACGCCGGCGCGCATCTGCCGCTGGTTCATTTCTTCCGGCTGCATTTGCCCGTCGACGTCCGCAACAGGCTGATGACCGGCGCGACGCTGGTGACCGACGCCACAGACCGGTCGGACGACCACAATTTCGAGCGCTGGAACCGCTATGCCCGCTCCGGCGACCCGGTCAAGGCGGAGCATGCCGTCAACGAGCTTTTGCTGCGGCTTGAGCGGGTGCGGTTCGAGCCCTACCGGCTGGTGCCGGAAACGCCGGTCGAACAGGAGCTAGGCAGCCCGTTCGATCAGCAATCGCTGCGCAATGTCGGGCGCATGTGCGACTTCATCGCCGAGAATTTCCTCTACGAGATCGATTGCGTCGACATCGCCGCGGCGGCCGACATCCATCCCAAATACGCCATGAGCATCTTCAAGAAATCGACCGGCATGACGCTCAATGAATATGTGAATCTGCTGCGCCTCAGCTACGCGCAGGCGCTGCTGATGCATCAGGATGCCAATGTGCTGCGCGTCGCCATGGAATCGGGCTTCGGCTCGCTCAGCGCGTTCAACAAGTCGTTCCGCAAGCTTGCCGGCATGTCGCCGTCGGATTTCCGCAGGGGCGTGGCCGGCGCCAGATAACGGCGCCGGCTGGATTCAGCCGATAACCCCCAGACGTCTCGGCAGGCGGTTCATCGGCGACGGCCCGTTGGCGGTGATCAGGAACTGGTCCTCGAGATTGAAGCTGGCGAGACCGTCGATGTAGAGCGGAATCTCGAACGCCAGCACCATGCCCGGTTCGATCGCGACATCGCAGTCGGCCGAGATGAACGGCCATTGCTCGGAAAACACGGAATGGCCGACGCCGTGGCCGAAATGGCCGCGGCGATAGGAACGCAGGCCCTGGCGCGCCAGGCTTTCGCTTGCGGCGCGATGCACGGCGGCCAACGGCTTTCCGGGCATAAGCGCGGCAAGCCCGTCGGCGAAGGCGCGTTCGGCTATCGCATGCAATTCGGCCTGTTCGGGCGACGGCGGCCCGAAGGTGAAATTCCGCGACATATCCGAGGCATAGCCGTTCACGCTGCACACCATGTCGGCCTTCAGCGGATCGCCGGCGGCGGCGACCGCGTCGGCGCCTTTTGGGCGAGCGCCCAGCGTGACGTATTCCGCCGTCGAGATTTGCTGCGACGACCCGGCGGCTACATCCGCGACGCCTTGCCGGTAAAGCGCGACCAGCTCAGACTGACGCATGCCGGCCGCTGCATGCTGCTGCAGCCGCGACAGGCCGGCCTCCGACAGGACGATGCCCTGCTGCAACAGGTCGATCTCGCTCTGCGACTTGATCGCCCGCAGCCGGTCGAGGATCGGCGAACCGTTGACCAGGGCAGTGCCCGGCAACATCGCCTGCATCGCGGAAAAATCGCTGGCCGAGACGAAATCCAGCTCGATGCCGAGCGTCGCACGCTCCAGCCCGAATTCTGCGAGGATCGTTTTCAGCTCGCGGACGGAGCGGGCAAGCTCGAAGGTCGCCGGACGTGAAAAACCGGGGGCGCGGCCAACCAGGCCGGCCTCGATGCGCTGCGCAACAGGCCGGTCGGCCGTCGCCGGCTCGAGCGACGCCGATTCGATCCAGATCGGATGTGTGCGTACCATGGCGCCGGCCATCGCCGCCGGGAGTTGGGCAACCTGGAAATCCGCCACCACGACGCCGATCGGCAGGTTGCCTCGCTTGGGAATAACGACGAAACCGGCGCCGGCCCTTCGGAACAGGCCTGCCGGGCCGATCCAGGCACCGGTGGCATATTGGAACGCCTCGGGCTCGCAAAAGCACCAGCGCCTCGATGCCGGCGCGCTGCATCAGGTCAGTTGCGCGCTCGCGGTCGACAAAGCCGGTCATGGGATCTCCTCAAATGCAATCGAAACCGACGCCGATGCGGCGGCGTTTGGCCTTAGCGTAGCTTCAGTGCCGCCGTGGAGCAGCTTTTTTCTGGAAGCGCTGTTCACCTTGAGAGTTCGTCGTCGGGAAACGAAAAAGCCGCGGCGAACCGCGGCTTTTCAACACAACAAGTGGCTGCTTCGAAAGCTTATTCGGTTTCGTCGGAAGTGTCGTCGGCAGTGTCTGCCGCGTCATCTGCGGTCTGTCTTGCCAGCGCTGCCTGCAAGGCCAACGTGGCCTGTGGTGAGGCCGGTGTCGTCGCAACGACCGCCGCTGCGTGAGCAACTCCGTGCGTCGACTTGTCCTTGGCCGCGGCGGAAGTGGCGGCTCCGTGTCCCTGCGAGCCGGCCCCGGCCGAGTTTCCGCCGTTGCCGTTGCTGCCGCCATTGCCGTTGCCATTGCCATTGCCGCCGGGAGCAGCGAGGACCGGAGATGCGACAAGGGTGAGAGCGGCTACAGTCGCGAATAGACAGGTGCGCGTTTTCATAGTTCCTCCTTCGAATCGCCCTCCCGCCAGGATGGGTTCCAGATGAAAAACGTCAGGATTTCCAATGTGAAAGCCGGCTGTTACCTAGCTTTGTTCAAATACAGTATTCTGCAAGATGGACCTTGGTCCGAAACCGGCACGCAAAAGTCCTTAATTTTATCGACAGCGTACTTCGGACGACCGCAACGGCTGGATTTTTGCTGCCGTTAGATCCAGCGCCGCTGCAGCGCAGCGTGCGTCGGCTGACATGAGGTTACAATCGAGGAAACCTCGGTGCTCGCCATCCGGCGAGATCATTTAAGGCGATTGAGGAACATTCCACCCTTCGTGAAGTTGGGAGCGCAGGCCCGCTTTTGAGGTGCCAAAATGTTTGATGCCGGCGGGCTTTTGGGAGGAAGCCATGATCCGCGTCACGCCTGCATTTCGTGTTTCACGCCGCGGCATTGCAGTTTGGCCTGGGAGCCACGCTCGCTTCGGCCACCGGGCTTGCCCCGGTTTCCCGCGCCTATGCGCAGGATGAGGTCAAAGACGAAGACATTTTCCGGTTCGCCCTCAATCTCGAATATATGGAAGCCGAATATTACCTGCGCGGCACCACCGGAAAAGGGATCGATGATTCGGATGCCGGCCCGAAGGCCGGCGCTGTGGCTGGCGGCAAACAGGTTCGCTTTGACACGCCTGCAATCGGCGAGTTCATGCGGGAGGTCGCCGAAAACGAACTTGCCCATGTCAGGTTCTATCGCAAGACACTTGGAAGCGATGCCGTCGACCGGCCGGCAATCGATTTCGATGCGGGCTTTGCCGCGGTTGCCAAGGCGGCGGGGCTCGGAGCGGACTTCGATCCTTTCGGCAACCAGATGAACTTCGTGCTCGGCGGCATGCTGTTCGAGGATGTCGGCGTCACTGCCTATGCCGGCGCCGCGCCCCTTCTGAAAAACAAAGATTTCCAGGCCGCCGCCGCTGGCATTCTGGCCGTCGAGGCCTATCACATGGGGATGGCGCGATCGTCGCTTTACCGAATGGGCGAGGATGCCTGGAAGGCCGCCAATGCGGTTTCCGACGCCCGCGACAAGATCGATGGACCGGAAGACAAGGACCAGGGCATCCGAGTGGACGGCAAAGCCAACATCGTTCCATCGACCCCGGATGCAATCGCCTTCACGAGGACGCCGCAAGAAGTGCTTCGGATCGTCTATCTGACCGACCAGAAAGGCGTCAGCAAGGGCGGCTTCTACCCGAACGGAATGAACGGAACGCTCAAAAGCACCTGAGCGGTCTGCGGATGAATCTCGTGGCAAATGAACTTGCGCGCGTGGCCAGGCGATTCGGCGCGCTGCGCCCTGTTGGCGCGCAAAAACGAAAAAGCCGCGGCGGACCGCGGCTTTTCGATGCTTGATTTCCCTTGAGAGAAATGGAGCGGGTGAAGCGATTCGAACGCTCGACCCCAACCTTGGCAAGGTTGTGCTCTACCCCTGAGCTACACCCGCTCGCGCGGCTTTTGGGCCGCAAGCCGCGCCTATATGGCTGAAGAGCGCGGTGATTGCAACAGGGAATTCGCAGGCTTTTTGCTTCGCCTGCAATGCGGAGAAGTGCTCCTCCGGGACGTCGCAAGGCAATCACCCCCGGCGTTGCGCGACGGACTTGTCTTGGCCGCATCATTGGCCGTAAACGGCGTTAGCCGAACAAGCCGTTGAAAGCGGGCCACCAGAAGAAAGACCGATGCCGAAGACCGAAGCCGAACTTTTCGCCTTTCTTGCCGGACTTGGGATCGAGGTATCGACCCGGCGGCATCCGCCGCTGTTCACGGTCGCCGATTCGCAGGCGCTGCGCGGCGAGATTGCCGGCGGCCACACCAAGAACCTGTTCCTCAAGGACAAGAAGGACAATTTCTTCCTGGTCAGCGTCGACGAGGAGGCGGTGGTCGATCTCAAGCAGATCCACCATCTGATCGGCGCTGCGGGGCGCGTGTCTTTCGGCCGGCCGGAGATGCTGATGGAGCTTCTCGGCGTCGTCCCGGGCGCGGTCACGGTGTTCGGGCTGATCAACGACACCGAGCGAAGGGTCAAGGTCGTTTTGGACGAGAAGCTGATGAGCCATGCGGTGGTCAATGCCCACCCGCTGACCAATGAAGCGACGACTTCCATCGCTGCCGCGGACCTGGTCAAATTCGTCGAGGCAACCGGACATGATGCTGTTATCTTGAAAGTCTCGGCGTGATCGCCACATGGGTGACTAAGACCGGGGTGACTGAAACCGGGTTCTAAAGAAGGATGTTGCGCCCGTCCCTTGGCCGGCGGCGCGACCGAAAGGCGACGAGAGATGAGCGATAGCAACCCCTTTGGCGGCCCATTTGGCAGCAATGGCGGCCAGTATGCCACCACCGTGCAATATGGCGGCACCGACGCCGCGCGTGAGAAGGTCGCACTTGCGGAGGCGCCGGCCGATGTCATCAAGGACACAACGACCGCTGGATTTGCTGCAGACGTCATCCAGGAATCGCGTCGCCAGCCGGTGCTGGTCGATTTCTGGGCGCCGTGGTGCGGTCCCTGCAAGCAATTGACGCCGCTGCTGGAGAAGGCGGTGAAAGCCGCCGGTGGCAAGGTCAAGCTGGTCAAGATGAATATCGACGATCATCCATCGATCGCCGGCCAACTCGGCATCCAGTCGATACCGGCGGTCATTGCCTTCAAGGACGGCCAGCCGGTCGACGGCTTCATGGGCGCCATTCCCGAGAGCCAGATCACGCAATTCATTCAGAAGGTCGGCGGCAAGAACGGTGGCGCGCCGCAAGTGGCCGAGGCACTGGCCGCCGCTGCCGAGGCGCGCGACGCCGGTGACGCGCAGACCGCTGCCGACATTTATGATGCCATCCTGGAACAGGCGCCGGAGACGATCGAGGCGATCGCCGGCTTGGGCGATCTGCTGTTCGAGGCCGGCGATACCGAAGGTGCCGAGGCGGTGTTGGCGCGGGCGCCGGAAGCGAAGAAGGATGCGCCCCAGCTCGCCGCGCTGCGCGCCAAGATGGCGCTCGCCGCGCAGGCAGCAGTGCTCGGCAATCCGGCGGAACTGGAACGGCGGCTGGCCGAAAATCCCGGGGATCACCAGGCACGGTTCGAGCTCGCCATGATCCAGAACGCTAAGGGTGATCGCATGGCGGCGGCCGACAATCTGCTGGCGATCATCAAGGCCGACCGCTCGTGGAACGACGACGGCGCCAGAACCCAGTTGCTGCAGCTCTTCGAGGCATGGGGCATGACCGACGAAGCAACGCTGTCGGCACGGCGCAAATTGTCGTCGCTGCTGTTTTCCTGAGCCGGCGCAGACTGTTTTGTCGTGCGGGCTTGCGGTGGGCGGCAGCTGCGCCAGATTAGGTTTTCGGACGGCGTTCGATTTCAGGTTTCCGGTGTTGCGCCTTGTGCCGGCCGGGAGGAGACGGATTTGGTGCGCTTCCTGACAAAGCGATCGGAGGATTGAGGTGCAGGCGGGAAACGCGCATTACCGGCTCGCTGCGGACTTACCGTCGACCATGCCGATCTTTCCGCTCGAGGGCGCATTGCTGCTGCCGGGAGGCCGCATGCCGCTCAACATCTTCGAGCCGCGCTATCTGCAGATGGTCGACGAAGCGATCGCCGGGCCGCGGCTGATCGGCATGATCCAGCCCAGCCTCGACGGTGCACTGCGTCCAGACGGCGAGCCGGAGCTCTGCAATGTCGGCTGTGCCGGGCGCATCATTGCGCTGTCCGAGAGCGGCGACGGCCGTTACCTGATTTCGCTGCAGGGCGTGTGCCGGTTCCGCATTGTCCAGGAACTCACGGTCAAGACGCCGTTCCGCCAGTGCCGGCTGGCACCTTTTCTCGCCGATCTCGACGAGGAGCAGGCAGACGCCGAGATCGACCGGCCGGCGCTGCTCAAAGCGTTTCGCGCCTATCTGCAGGCCAACGATCTGGAGGCCGACTGGGAGAGCGTCAGTCGCGCCGAAAACGCCATGCTGGTCAACGCACTGTCGATGATGGCGCCCTACGGGCCGGCCGAGAAACAGGCGCTGCTCGAAGCGGCCGATCTGAAGACACGCGCCGAGACCCTGATCGCCATCACCGAAATGGCGCTGGCGCGCGACAATGAGGATTTCGGTTCGAGTTTGCAGTAGGTTGGCCCTCCTTCTCCCACAAGGGAGAAGGAGAGGCCGCGCGCAAAACCTGAAGCGGTCGCCTTGTGGAAAGGATGGATCGAATGGCGGATGGACGTGACGGGAACAGGACTGTCGATCCCAAGCTGCTGGAACTCTTGGCCTGCCCGCTGACCAAGGGACCGCTTGCCTGGGATCCGGAGCGCGGCGAGCTTATCTCGCGGGTCGCAAAGCTTGCCTATCCGGTGCGGGATGGCATTCCGATCATGCTGCCCTCGGAGGCGCGTACGATCGCCATTGACGATGCCGTGCCCACGCCACCGCGCCTGGGTGGAACGTCCTGAGTGCTGCGGTTCAGAGCCGCTCCATAGCGATCCCCCTCTATTGAAAATTGCGCCCTTTGGGCATGACCTTCTCTGCCTTTCCCAATAGTTCCGTTTGCGCGATGCTATCGGGCCGCTTCTCCTCGGGGCCGCTCGAAGGTTCATCCACAAGCCTTGCCTCCTCAAGCAGCACCGACAGCCACGGCGTCAGATCCTCGACCTTCTCGGCGACGATATGGATGACGTCCGATTCCGATTGCAGCTTGCCGGTGACGCGGATGAGACGCGCGCCCATGACGATGGGGCGGAAGCGGTTGAAGGTTCTTTCCCAGAAAATGATATTGGCGACCGCATTCTCGTCCTCCAACGTCAGGAAAATCGCCTTGCCATTGCCCGGCCGCTGCCGCACCAGCACGAGGCCGGCGACCGAAACGCGGCGGCCGTCCCGCACCTGGCCGAGCCGCGCATTGGGCGTGACGCCGGACCGATCCAGCCTTTGACGCAGGAAGGCGACCGGGTGTGCCTTCAGCGACAGGCCGAGCGAGCGGTAGTCGTGGACGACGTGCTCGCCGAGCGGCATTGCCGGGAGCCGGGTTTCAGGCTCGAGATCGCGCAAGCGGATCGCCGGCTGATCGAACAGCGGCAGCTTTTCGGCGGCACTCTTGCCGTCGAGCGCGCGGACCGCCCATAGAGCGTCGCGGCGGTTCAATCCAAGCGAGCGGAAAGCGTCGGCCTGTGCCAGTTTTTCGATCTCGTCGACGTTGAGGCCCGAGCGCAGCCAGACATCGCGCACGGATGCGTAGCCGTCGCCGCGTCGCAGCACAAAGGTCTCCATGCGCTCCTTCGACAGGCCCTTGACCTGGCGAAAACCAAGCCGGACGGCATGGCTGGTCCGGATGACGCCGCGCATCTGGGCATGGCGGTCAAGGATACGATCCGGATCGAAAGGCGATTTCTCCAAGGCGCAATCCCAGCCGGAAAAATTGACGTCGACGTCGCGGATCTCGACGCCGTGGTCATGCGCGTCGCGGACAAGCTGAGCCGGCTGGTAAAACCCCATCGGCTGGGAATTCAGGATCGCGGCACAGAACACGTCGGGATAGAAGGTCTTGAACCAGCAGGAGGCATAGACCAGCAGGGCGAAGGAGGCGGCGTGGCTTTCGGGAAAGCCGTATTCGCCAAAGCCTTCGATCTGTTTGAAGCAGCGCTCGGCGAAGTCTTTTTCGTAGCCCTTGGCGACCATGCCGTCGACCATTCTCTTGCGGTAATTGCCGATCGTGCCGGTGCGCTTGAACGTCGCCATGGCGCGGCGCAGTTCATCGGCCTCGCCCGGCCTGAAGCCGCCGGCGACGATGGCGATCTTCATCGCCTGCTCCTGGAACAACGGCACGCCCAGCGTCCTGCCGAGGATTTTTTCCAGTTCCGGCTTGGGGTATTCGGGTTTTTCCTTGCCTTGCCGGCGGCGCAGATAGGGATGGACCATGTCGCCCTGGATCGGGCCGGGCCGCACGATCGCCACCTCGATGACGAGGTCGTAAAAGCTTTTTGGCCGCAGCCGCGGCAGCATCGACATCTGCGCGCGGGATTCGATCTGGAAGACGCCGATCGTGTCGGCACGGCAGATCATGTCGTAGACATGCTTGTCCTCGGCAGGCAGAGTGGCCAGCACATAGGGTTGGCCGTAATCGTCCCGCGCCTCCGGATAATGATCCCGGAGCAGGGTGAAGGCGCGCTGCAGGCAGGTCAGCATGCCGAGCGCCAGCACGTCCACTTTAAGGATTTTCACCGCGTCGAGGTCGTCCTTGTCCCACTCGACCATCTTGCGCTCGTCCATCGCCGTCTTGACGATGGGCACGATCTCGTCGAGCCGGTCCCTGGTGATGACAAAACCGCCGACATGCTGCGACAAATGACGGGGAAAGCCCATGATCTCGTTGGCGCATTCGATCACGTGCCTTGTCGATGGATCGGTCTGATCGAGGCCGCCGGCTTTTGTCTCCTTTTCGCCGAGCTCCGAGGTCGACCAGCCCCAGATCGAACTGGACAGCGCGCTGCGGACGTCATCCGACAGGCCCATCGCCTTAGCCACTTCGCGCATCGCCGAGCGGCCCCGGTAGCTGACGACGGCAGCGGCCAGCGCGGTGCGCTTGGTACTGTATTTGGAATAAATGTACTGGATGACCTCCTCGCGCTTTTCATGCTCGAAATCGACGTCGATGTCGGGCGGTTCGTTTCTTTCCTCGGAAATGAAGCGCTCGAAAAGCGTGTCGATCTTGTCCGGGCCAACTTCGGTGATGCCGATGCAGAAGCAGACGATCGAGTTGGCCGCGGAGCCGCGCCCCTGGCAGAGAATGTTCTGGCTGCGGGCGAATTTGACGATGTCGTGGACAGTCAGGAAATAGCGCGCGTAGTTCAGGCGCTCGATCAGGGCGAGCTCCTCCTCGATGCGTTGCGTCACAAAAGCGGGCACGCCCGAGGGGTAGCGGATGGCGGCCCCCTCCTTGGCCAGCCTTTCCAGCTCGGCCTGCGGCCCGAGGCCCGATTCCGTCGGCTCGTCGGGATAGTTGTATTGCAGATCACTGAGCGAGAAGGTCAGCTCGCCGGCAAAACGCAGCGTTTCCGCCAGCGCTTGCGGATGCCTGCGGAAAAGCCGTGCCATCTCCAGCGGCGGCTTTAAGTGGCGCTCGGCATTGGCCGCCAGCTCCAGCCCCACCTCGGCGACGGGCACATTGAGGCGGATCGCCGTCAGCACGTCCTGCAGCGGGCGCCGTTCCGACGTATGGTAGAGAACGTCGTTGGTGGCCATCAGCGGGATGCCGGCCAGCTCGGCCATCGCCGCCGCCTGCTCGATACGGAAGCGGTCGTTACCGCGGTAATCCGGCGAAACCGCCAGCCTCAGGTTTTCGCCGAAGCGATCCCTGAGCCGGCTAATCAGTGCGAGGCCAGCTTCCGCGTCCGCCGACAGATCCGGCAGTATGGCCAGCGACAGGAGATCGCCCCATTCGAGAAGATCGCTCTGTTTGAGAAGCGTTGCGCCCTTTTCGTTCTCGTCGCGCAGATTGGCCTGTGTCAGCATGCGGCATAGATGCCCCCAGCCCTTGCGGTCCTGCGGGTAGGCGAGGATGTCCGGCGTGCCGTCGCAAAAAACCAGGCGGCAGCCGGGATGATAGGAAACACCCTCCACCTTGGCCTGCTGCCAGGCGCGTACCACGCCCGCCACCGTGTTTCGGTCGGCGAGACCGATCGCCGAAAACCCCAGGAATTTTGCCGCGACCACCAGCTCCTCCGGTTTCGAGGCACCGCGCAGGAACGAGAAGTTCGACTGGATGCCGAATTCGGCATAGGGGATGGCCGTCAGCGCATTCATGCGAAGATCCCATGCATGAACCAGCGCGGCGGGACTTGAGAGGCGCCGTAAAGGCCCTGGCGATAGAGCCAGTAACGGCGGCCGTCGGCATCCTCGATGCGGAAATAATCCCGGGTCGGGGCATCTTCTCGTCCCGCTGCCTCTCGCCACCATTCCGGCGCGATGCGCTCCGGCCCTTCGGCGCGCGCGACCCGGTAGAGCGCGCGCCGCCAGCGGAAGTTCAAAGGCGGGCCTTCCGGCATTTCGGTGGCTGGCACTTCGATCGGCTCGGGCGAACGGAAAAGCCGGATCGGTCGTTCAGGCTGGAAGACGGTCGAGGGAGCGTCCTTCGCCTTGTCCGGCGGCTTCGGCGGCGAGCTTCTCTGCGGCGCCTCCGTGAAGGGAAGGGTGGCGACGGCGCGCTCCGGCAAATGGCTCTCGACGGCGACCGGCTTCAAGACCGCGCCTTCGCCGAGCCGGGCGCGAATGCGGTCGGCAAAAAGCGCGATATCGGCACCGTCGTCGCTCGTCTCGCCGGCAAGGTCTGCCTGCTGCATGTCGTAGGCGGCGGCGGTCAGCACCGAAAGGCGCACGAGATCGAAGCCATAGCCGGCGTCGATATCCCGTTCGAGCGCGGCAAGCCTTTCGTGGAACAATTTCTGGATCAGCCGCGGCTCGCGCAGAGGCCGCGAGGTGCCGACGGCGATGCGGCTAACGCCGCCATCGACGCGGAAAAGCAGCAGCGCCAGCCGCCTTGCGCCCTCGCCGCGACGCTCGAGGTCGCTCTTCAAGGTGGTCGCCAGCATGCCGGTCAGCCGCTCGATGTCCTCGGTCAACATGATCGGCTCGGCAAGGTGACGCTCGACCGAAAGCGGTGCCACCGGCAGGCGCGGCGACACGGCTTCGTCGAGGCGGCCGAGCGCCTGGTCGAGGCGCAAGAGCAGCGATGCGCCGAAGCGGCGGGCCAGCGGCGCGCGCGGTGCTGCCATGACGGCGCCGGCCGTGCGCAGGCCGACGCTTTCGAGGCTGGCGCGGACCTCCGGGTCGATGCGCAGCGCCGCCAGCGGCAAGGGCGCGAGAAGCGCTTCCTCCTCGCCATCGGGCACGATGCGGTCGCCGGCAAACCGCGCCGCCGCCCAGGCAGCACCAGGCGTGGCGGCAAGCCCGGCGCGGACATCGAAGCCCTGATGGAAAAAACGCGCCAGGATATCGTCCAGCATCGAGCGTTCGCCGCCGAAAAGATGGGTGCAGCCGGTGACGTCGAGATAGAGACCGTCGGTCCCGTCGAGCGCCACCAGCGGGGTATAGCGGTCGCACCAGTCGGCGAGGCCTTCGAGCAGGCGCCGGTCGGCCTCCGGATCGGCCTCCACGATGTCGATCGAGGGATGCATGGCGCATGCGTCGGCTATGCCCATGCCGCGCTTCAGATTAAGCGCCTCAGCCCGTTCGTCGAGGGCGGCGATGCGCTGGGTGTTCCCTTGGCGATGGCTGATCACCAGCGGCAGGTGATCCGAGGGCCGGGAACGCCAGGACCGCCCCAGACGCTGCCGCAGGATCCTCTCGGCGGCGAGATGCGGAAACCACAGGGACAGGATTCTTTGGCCGTTCTGGGGCCGATTCCTGAGACCTTCCTTGCTCGCCCCGTCTTTCTTCGAATATGCGTTCATCGGGGTTCCACTCCAGTGTGAATTGTCCGGGCAAGGCCGTGCGGCTCTTGCCGATGGCGACGGTGAAGGCGGGCCGGCCGATCGAGCCGGCGAGCGGCCCGGCGATTGTCTGGCGCGCTGCCGCCGGTGCCGCCGACAGGATGAGGCGGACGGGCGCTGCCGTCGGCTCGGGCTCGCCGGCCTGGCGCAGCAGGAACAGCGGCCGGCCGGCACTCTGCGCCCGGGCGTGCAACCGCCGCGTCGCGGTGAGATCCAGCCGCTGCGGGCTGCCGCGGATTTCGAGGATGACAGCGGCCAACGCCGTCATCCGGGCAGCCTCCTCGGCGACCCACAGCGCATCGAGCAGCCTTGGCGCCTCGGAAAACAGCAATTGTTCCGGCTCGATGCCGAAAAAGGCGTGAAGCCCCCTGGCGTAGGGGAAGCCGGCCTCGCGGAAAACCTCGGATGTGCCGATCCACAGCACCGGCAGTCGCGGGCCCTGGCTGAGGATCAGGCTGACGAGCGCGAGCACAAAGCCGGCGACGGCCCCGGCATCGCGCGTCGCGGCGCCATGAAACTCGCTCAGCGCCGCCTTCGGCAGGCCACCGCTCAGCGCAGCATCGAGGCGCTCCGCGCCGGTGGACAAAAACGCATCCTGCGAAGCCACGGCGAGGCCGCGCCGGACAATAATTAGATTTCGAGGCAATGTCAGAGTCTGGGGGCTGACATCCGCATCAACGGCGGCTGCGCCGGCCGACGCCTCCAGACGCTCGGACAGCGTTCCCTCGATCTTCGCAATCTGGCGGCGCAGGGCAAAAACAGTCTCCCGCGCCACGGCGCTTGTCGCCATGACGGTCAGCTTCCACTCACATTGTTCCTGTTATGTTCCTATAGATTCCAGAGGCCGGCCAAAGAGTCAAGCGGAGTCATGGGGAATTTATTCCTGTAGTGGGGGCGTGGCACGGTCACCCCAGCCCGGCCATTTGCCGAGTCCGGCTCGAAAGCCTATATGCCGGGATCAAAGGAAAAAGCATGGCTCGCATCTACCAAACACGCATCTGGCACGACCAGCTTTCGCCAACGATGGAGGAAATCGAGCTCCTGGCGCTGGAGGCCTACGCCCATCTGCCGGAAGACTTTCGCAAGTTGACCGGCGAGATCGTCATTCAGATCGCCGAATTCCCGACCGACGAGATCATGGACGACCTTTCGCTGGAAACGCCCTTCGACCTGTTGGGGCTGTTCGAGGGGCGCGGCATCGCCGAGCGCTGGAATCCGCAGACCGGCGAAGGGCCGAACCGCATCACGCTCTATCGTCGCGCCATCCTCGACTACTGGGCCGAGAACGAGGAAACGCTGGGCGACATCGTCACCCATGTGCTGATCCACGAGATCGGCCACCATTTCGGCCTGTCGGACGACGATATGGAGAAGATCGAAGAGGCAGCGGAGTGAGCGACCCCGCTCCTCGTCATCCTGGGGCGGAGCAAGGAGCGAAGCGACGCGGCGCAGACCCCAGGATCCATGCCGTGATGGTGGTGCAGTGCTCCGGCGGTGCAGAACCGAACGCCCATCATCCCATTCTGGGTAACGGGGGTGGTAGATCACACTAATCCTGATCCGCCGTGCCCTTCGGCAGAGGTAACGGCATGGATCCTAGGGTACTCCGCGACGTCGCTTCGCGACTGCTACGCCCTAGATGACGAAGGACGAGCGCTTCGGCGAACCTCCCTACCAATCGCTGAGCTTGGTGTCGGGGCCGTATTCCTGGCCCTCGATGTCCTTCACCACGGCCTGGCCGCAGCGCATGGTCCTGGCTTCCTTGTCATAGGCATAGGTCGGCGAGCCGAACAGGTGCCAGCCCTTGTTCAGCGCCGCCGTCACCTTGTGGCAGAAACTGGCATCGTCCGGGCCGGACAGAAAGCGGTAGAGTTTCATTCTTCAATCCTGTTGTCAGTTACGATAATCATGCGCGAACAGCGGCGGCCTTCGCCAGCAGTTTTTCGGCCTGCGCCAGATGCAGCCGCTCGACCATTTTTCCGTTCAGCGCAATCACCGCCTTGCCGGCATTTGCGGCAAGCGCGAAGGCTTCCTTGATCGCGCGCGCCTCGGCCAATGCGTCAGGCGTCGGTGCAAAAGCGCGGTTCGCCGCCTCGATCTGGGTTGGATGGATCAGCGACTTGCCGTCAAAACCCATGGCGGCCGCTTCCGTGCACTCGCGCGCAAACCCGTCCATATCGCGAAAATCATTGAAGACGCCATCGAGCAGGTCGAGGCCGCCGGCACGCGCCGCGAGCACCATTTGCATCAGCCATGGCACGAGATAGCGCCGATCGGGCGTGGCGAGAATGCCGGTGTCTTTGACCAGATCGTTCGTTCCGGCAACGAAACAAACCAGGCGCGAGGCCGGGTCACGACCGAGCTCGGCAATCGGCCCGATATTGAGCAGCGCCTTGGGCGTCTCGATCATCGCCCATAATTTGACCTCGTCCGCGATAAAATTGTCGTCGAGCACGTCGCCGGCCTCGAGGATGTCGCGCGGCGTGTCGACCTTGGGCAGCAGGATGGCGTCGGGCGTGCATTTTGCCGCGGCCAGCAGGTCGTCGGCGCCCCATTCGCTCGACAGCGCATTGATGCGCAACACCATTTCGCGGCGCCGGTTGGAACGGCCGGCGAAAATCGCCGCCAGTTTTTCGCGCGCGGAAAGCTTGTCGGCCGGGGCGACGGCGTCCTCGAGATCGATGACGACGGCATCGCAGGTCAGCGACGGGATCTTGGCCAGCGCCTCGTCGTTCGAGGCCGGAACGTAAAGCACCGAGCGGCGCGGGCGGTAGCTTTCGGTGATCATGTTCGATCTATGCCGCCTGCAGCCAGCCGAGGCAAGCCGTGCATAAAAACTGCACGTAATTTCGGAAAATCTCCTCGTCTCCGCCCCGCTTGCCACCCGGCAGAATGCGACAAGGGCGGCATGCAAGAGCAAACGAACTCCCGTTGGTCCGTGCCGTACCGGCTTCGCCGCGAAAGCTGGTGGCTCGTCGATCCGCCCCAGACTTTGGCAACTCTCCTCCCTTTCGTCCGCAAGTCCCTGCCCACCAGCCGCATCAAAGCCGCCGAGAAAGCCCGATCATGACAGTATTCCTCTCGGCGGCGCCGAGCTATTGCAGCCGCTTCCGCGTTGCCGTCCTGCTCGTCGCGTTGGCCGATTTCTTCTTCTATGGCCAACCGGCGGGCATCACGCTTTTCCTGTTCGGCGTTGCGATTGCCGCGGCGAGCATGGCTCTCCATCCTCTCGGCGTCTTCAAGGATGGCAAGTTCTTGCTCAAGCCGGTTGCGCTGCTTGCGGGGCTGCTGCCGCTCGTGGAAAATGTCAGCGCACTGTCCGTCTCCATTGCGCTGGCGGCGATGGCCGTCTTAGTGCTTTCGCTGGGAGGGCGATTGCGACACGGGCTTGCCCGCGTTGCCGGCCAGCTTTTGACCTTCCTGCTCGCAGCGCCTTTTCGGTTCATCGGCGATTTCTTCCGCTGGCGCACGGCGGCGCGGCGGCTTGGCAGGCGGCGCGTGCGCCTTGCGGCGATCGCCGTCTGGGTCATGCCGCTGAGCCTCGGCGCAGTGTTTCTCGCGCTGTTCGGCGCCGCCAATCCGGTCATCGAATACTGGTTTTCGCTGATTGACCTCTTCGCCCTGCTCAACCTCATGCAGCTGCCGCGTCTTGCCTTCTGGCTGTCCGTGCTCGTCGGCGTATGGGCCTTTCTGCGGCCGCGCCTGCCGCGGTTTCTCCGCCGCCGCAGGGTGTCGCCAGCCAGCGCAGCGGCGACGCCGGCCACCAGGACGACGATCGAGGACATCGTCTTCGGCAAGGCCGCTATCCTCCGCGCGCTCGTCGTCTTCAACATCCTTTTCGCGGTGCAGAGCGCACTCGACGCCACCTATCTGTGGGGCGGCATCGCGCTTCCCGACGGGCTGACCTATGCCGCCTACGCGCATCGCGGCGCCTACCCGCTGATTGTCACGGCACTGCTGGCCGCCGGCTTTGTGCTGGCGGCGCTACGGCCGGGAAGCGCGACCTCCGGCGATCCGCTCATCCGCCGGCTGGTCTATGCCTGGGTGGCGCAGAACATACTCCTGGTCATCTCGTCGATCCTGCGGCTCGATCTCTATATCGGCATCTATGCGCTGACCTACTGGCGTGTCGCCGCCTTCGTCTGGATGGGGCTGGTGGCAGCGGGCCTTGCCCTGATCATCGCCCGCATCGCGCGCGGAAAATCCAACGAATGGCTGCTTTCCGCCAATCTTCTGACGCTATCGGCGACGCTCTATGCCTGCTCGTTCATCAACTTTGCCGCGCTGATCGCCAACTACAATGTCGACCATTCCTTCGAAATGACCGGCCAAGGCACCCAGCTCGACGTCTGGTACCTGCGCTCGCTCGGGCCCGGCGCCTTGCCGGCACTCGATCGTTTCGTCCACCACCAGAGCAGGACGGTCTCCGCGCAGGATGCCTCCATCCGCGAACTCGCCGGCTGGTATGCACAGGACGAAGCACGCTTCCGCGCCGGCCAGGAAAACTGGCGCGGCTGGAGCTTTCGTGACTGGCGGCTCAACCGCGCCCTCGACAGGCGTGGCCCGTTTGTGGTTCCTCCGATGTCCGAACCCTTCATGCCGGGCCGCTGAGTTGATGCCGCACCACATACTGGTCGCCGACGACGATCCGCACATTCGCGAAATCATCTGCTTCGCGCTCGAAAAGGCCGGCATGAAAACGCTGGCAGTGCCGGACGGCGCAGCTGCCTTGCTGGCGATCGAACGCCGTGCTCCCGATCTTGTCGTGCTCGATATCGGCATGCCGGAAATGGACGGGCTGGAAGTGTGCCGGCGGCTGCGCCACACATCCGACGTGCCGGTGCTGTTCCTGTCCGCGCGGGATGAGGAGATCGACCGCATACTGGGGCTGGAAATGGGCGGCGACGACTATGTCACCAAGCCGTTCAGCCCGCGCGAGCTGGTCGCCCGCGTCAACGTCATCCTGCGCCGCGCCCGGCCTGGGCCCGAACCAGCCGACGACCGGCAATTCTCTCATGGCAGACTGGCGCTGGTGCCGGCAAGCCATACAGCCAGCTTCGACGGCAAGCCGCTGGCGCTGACCTCGATCGAATTCGCGATCCTGAAAGGGTTTCTGGCGCGGCCGGCGCATGTGCTCGGCCGCGACATGGTGATGGCCAATGCCTATGCCGCCAACATCCACGTCGCCGACCGCACCGTCGACAGCCATATCCGCAACATCCGCGCCAAGCTCGCGGCCATCGGCTGTGTCGATGCGATCGAGACCGTGCATGGCGTCGGCTTCCGGCTCGGCCGATGCGGGAGTTGAGCGCCCGAAAATGGATTGGCAGCAAATGGCGGCCACGGCTTGCCACGGTCGTCATTGCCATCCTGATCATGGTGATGGCGCTGCCGCTGGCCGGCCTGTTCTTCTTCCGGCTCTACGAGAACCAGCTGATCCGCCAGACCGAGGCCGAGCTGATCGCACAAGGTGCCGCCCTTGCCGCGATCTATGCGCAAGAGGTCCGTGAGGCCGGCCTTGCCCCGGAAAAGCTCGGCACATCCATGCCTCCACCCAGTACAGGGGATCGGGCTTCTCCCTACCAGCCAATCGAACCGCGCCTCGATCTTGCGTCCGACAGGATCCTGCCAACCCGGCCAGCAGCCACGGCGGCCAGCGTCGATCCTGCCTTCGCGGCAATCGGCGCGCGGCTGTCGGGCATTCTTGCCGAGACGCAGAAAACCACGCTGGCCGGCTTCCGGCTGCTCGATCCCGAAGGCGTGGTCATCGCCGGCCGTGAGGAGGCCGGCCTGTCGCTCGCCGCTGTCGAAGAAGTTCGCGCAGCGCTTGCCGGCCGCTACGCCAGCGCGCTCAGGCTGCGGGTGCCGGACCAGCCTTCGCCGCCGCTCTATTCGGTCAGCCGCGGCACCAAGGTTCGCGTCTTTGTCGCCATGCCGGTTGCCGTTGCCGGCAAGGTCGCCGGCGTGGTCTATCTGTCGCGGACGCCCAACAACATCGTCAAGCATCTCTATGGCGAGCGCGGCAAGGTGGCGCTGGCGGCAATTG
This sequence comes from Mesorhizobium sp. M1027, assembly GCF_040318745.1. Classification (NCBI taxonomy): domain Bacteria; kingdom Pseudomonadati; phylum Pseudomonadota; class Alphaproteobacteria; order Hyphomicrobiales; family Phyllobacteriaceae; genus Mesorhizobium; species Mesorhizobium sp. M1027. The sequence continues at coordinate 154,272 of NZ_JAMYMW010000002.1, forward strand.
CCATTCTAGGCGGCACGCTGCTGATCGGGCTGGTTTTCCTGCGCACCGTCAGCCGGCCGATCTATGCGCTGATGGAACGCACGAATCGCATCGCCGCCGGCGACCGCGCGGCGATCAGGCCGCTTGATCACCACGGCACGCGCGAAATGGCGGCGCTTTCTGCCGCCTTCCTCGACATGGCCGAAAAACTGCATGCACGCTCCGACGGCATCCAGACTTTTGCCACCCACGTCTCGCACGAGCTCAAATCGCCGCTGACGGCGATCCAGGGCGCCGCCGAACTGTTGCGCGATTCGGGCAGCGCGATGGACGAGGCCGAACGGCGGCGCTTTTCGGACAATATCGTCACCGATGCCGGCCGGCTCAATCTGCTGGTGCGCCGCCTGCTCGACCTGGCGCGCGCCGAGAATCTCGAGCCCAGCGGCGAAAGCACGTCGCTCACTGCTGCGCTGGCGCTGCTGCCGGCCGACGACAGGCTGGCGGTGCGCCTCGAGGCGGGCGCCCGGATCGGTCTGCGCATATCGGCCGAAAACGCGGCGATCGTGCTGGCCAACCTCATCGACAATTCGGCGCGGCACGGCGCAACGCTGGTTTCGATCACGGCCGCAAGCGCGGACGGCAAGGCCACCATTGTGGTGGACGACGACGGCGCCGGCATTTCGCCCAGCAACCGAGGCCGCATCTTCGAGCCGTTCTTCACCACGCGCCGCGATTCCGGCGGCACCGGCATGGGCCTCGGCATCGTGCTGGCCCTCCTGAAAGCGCATGATGGCACGATCCGGCTGGTTGACTCCGCGAGCGGCACGCGCTTCGAGATCATCCTGCCGGCGGCGTGACTCGGCGATTCAGACCGGAAGGGCGAAAAGGTGCATTACGACATCGTCATCATCGGTGGAGCCATCGTCGGCTCGTCGGTTGCCTATTACCTGCGCGAGGAAGGGTTTTCGGGCTCGATTGCACTTGTCGAGCGCGACCCGCAATTTTCTCATGCGGCGACCACACTGTCCTGCGCCTCCATCCGCCAGCAGTTTTCGATCCCGGAAAACATCCGTCTGTCGCAATTCACGCTGAAACTGTTCCGGCGGCTCAGGGAAGAGTTTGGCGCGGACGCCGATATCGGCTTTCGCGAAGGCGGCTACCTCATCCTTGCCGGCGAGAACGGGCTGCCGATCCTGCGGGCCAACCACGAGGCGCAGATGGCCGAGGGCGCCGACATCGTGCTCGAGGATGCCGAGGCGCTCGTCCGCCGCTTTCCGTGGCTGTCGGTCGAGGGCATTTCCGCCGGCGCCTATGGCCGCAGCGGCGAAGGCTGGTTCGACGCGCATGCGATGCTGATGCTGTTCCGCAAGGCACTGCGAAGCAAGAACATTGATTTCATCACCGCGTCGGTGACCGGTATCGAGCGGCAGGGGAAGCGCGTCGCCGGTGTGACCCTCGACAATGGCGAGCGGCTCGAGGCCGGCACCGTCGTTAACGCCGCCGGGCCGAATGCCGGCAAGGTGGCAGCAATGGCCGGGCTGGCGCTGCCAGTGGAGCCGCGCAAGCGCAACGTCTTCGTCTTCGAGGCGCGCGAAAAATATGACGACATGCCGCTGCTGGTCGACCCGAGCGGCATCTATGTCCGCCCGGAGGGCTCGGTCTACATCACCGGGGGCGCCGAGGCGGAAGAGGGCGAAGGACCGGCCGATCCCGCCGACTTCGACCCCGACTGGCCGCTGTTCGAAGAGGTGATCTGGCCGGTGCTGGCGACCCGCATTCCAGCCTTCGAGGCGATCAAGCCGACGCGCGCCTGGGTCGGCCATTACGACTACAACACGCTCGACCAGAACGCGGTGATCGGCCCGCACCCGGAGGTCGGCAATTTCCTCTTCGCCAACGGGTTTTCCGGTCACGGCTTGCAGCAGGCTCCGGCGGTCGGCAAGGCGCTGGCCGAACTGATCGTGCATGGCGGCTATCGCACGGTGGATTGCTCGGCGTTCGGGTACAGCCGGGTCGCCGACGGGCGGCCGTTTCGGGAATTGAATGTAATTTAACGCTGGCGCGAAGGGATGCTACCGTTGCTTGGTGGATTAAGCCGCCGCCAAGCCGCCCGTACCAAGATACGCCTGAAGCCAGCCCAGCACCTGGGCCCAGCCTTCGGCATGCTTCGTCGCGGCAGCAGCGAGGCCGGCGAAGCCGCCATGGCAGATGGTGACGCGTGTGCCGCCGGCGATCGGCTCCAGCAGCCAGGCGACTTTGGTTTCGCGGCGGCCAAGCGTCGGATGGTCCCAGCCGTATCTGCGCGTCTGCACGATCCGGCGCGGCTCTTCGATCTCCAGGAATTCGCCGCTGGCGGGCAGGTGTCTGCCGGCCGCCGTCTCGACGGTGACGCTCCAGCGGCCGCCGACGTGGAGGTCGGCCGTCCATCCGGTCATCCGGTAGGTCTTGGCGGACCCCCACCAGCGCTCGACCTCGCGTGTAACGAGCGCGTCAAAGATCCGCTCGGGCGGCGCGCAAACATCGGCGCTCGCCATAACGGTCTTGCCATTGGTCATGCTGTGCACCGCGGCACTGTACATCGCCTGTCTCCAGAAACGTTTCGCTATCGGAACAACCTCAAGCCTTCGACGCCGGGCGCGACAGGCCTTTGCCGGTTTCGAGCAGGCTCTTCAGGCTGGACAGGATGAGCGGCCAGCCGTTCGCCACATGGCCGAGCAGCTTGTGCGGTCCATCGGCTTCGTGTGTGATGGCGAGCTTCACCATCTCGCCCTCCTGCTCGATGGCGAAGGTGCAGCGTGTGTAGCCGTCCGCCTTGACCTCGGGCATGAACTCGTTGCGCCATTTGAGCACGATGCGCTTGGGTGGATCGATCTCGAGGACCTCGCCGCTGTCGGTGACGCGGCCGTCGGTGTAAACCATCTTCCACGCCGAACCTTGTTTCCAGTCGCTTAGCATCTGGGCGCCGAGGAAATATTGCCGCTGGAACTCCGGCTCGGTCAGCGCTTGCCAGAGTTTTTCGGGCGAGGTGCGGATGTAGGTGACATAAACGAAAATGTTGCTCATCAGTCTTCCCTTTCGAGGCGTTTCTTCAAATCGCTGAGGGCGCCCAGTCGCCCCCGCTCGAATTTGCCGATCCAGCGTTCGGCGATCTCGTTGATGGGAACCGGATTCAGATAATGTTGCTTCTCGCGTCCCTGGCGGATGGTGGTGACGAGGTTTGCTTCTTCCAGGATCGCCAGATGCTTGGTCACCGCCTGGCGCGTCATGTCCATCTCACCGCACAGCGCGTTCAGCGTCTGCCCGTTCCTTGCATGAAGGCTGTCCAGTAATCGCCGACGTGTCGGGTCGGCCAAGGCGCGAAAGACGGCATCCATGCTCATGACCCTAATATGCAACCATATGGTTGCATGTCAAGAGGCAGAACCTTGGCCGAGGATGCGCAGGTTGAGGTCGCTGAAAGTGGATTTCAGCGCTTGCGGCCGAACCAGAATGCGTTGGGCATGCGCTCCATGCCGATACGCTCATAGAAGCCGACGGCGTCGGGCATGGAGATCAGGCTGATGGCGACGGACGGTCCGAGTTGCCGGCGTGCCTCATCCATCAGGCCCTTGCCGATACCCAGCCCTTGCGCCGATGCAGAAACAGCGAGCTCGGAGATATAGCAGACCCAGGAAAAGTCGGTGATGCCGCGAGCGACACCGACCAGCGGCTTGCCTTCTGTGTCGAGACGCGCGGTGAGCACCAAATTGGCCGCTGACAACATCGCCTTCAATCGAGTGTTGTCATCGACGGGCCGTGTCTCGCCGAGGCCGGATTCCACCAGCACGCGGCGGAACTCGGCGGTGCCGAGGTCCGGTTCGCTGGCGTAGAGGACCGTGGATCGCGTTGTCATGTCGATAAAAGTGCACCATGGGCCGGTGGTTTTGAAGCGTTTTGTGTTTCGATCGACGACGGAAGTCCAGAAACAGCCGCCTTTTATTTGCCCGCGGCTTTGTGTAAACCGGGCGCCAGCAATTCCCCGCAACGAGAAGAAGACGGGCAAGAACCATGGAAAAATTCACCAAGCTCACCGGCGTCGCCGCGCCGATGCCGATCGTCAATGTCGACACCGACATGATCATCCCCAAGGATTATCTCAAGACGATCAAGCGCACCGGGCTCGGCACCGGCTTGTTCGCCGAAATGCGCTACAAGGACGACGGTTCGGAAGACCCGGACTTCGTGCTCAACAAGCCGGCCTACCGCAAGGCGCAGATCCTGGTCGCCGGCGACAATTTCGGCTGCGGTTCGAGCCGGGAACATGCACCGTGGGCGCTGCTCGATTTCGGCATCCGCTGCGTCATCTCGACCTCGTTCGCCGACATTTTCTACAACAACTGCTTCAAGAACGGCATCCTGCCGATCACCGTCAGCGCTGAAGACCTGGAGAAGCTGATGGACGATGCGTCGCGCGGTTCCAACGCGACGCTGTCGGTCGATCTCGAGACCAAGGAAATCCGCGGGCCGGACGGCGGCGTGGTCAAGTTCGACCTCGACGAGTTCAAGCGCCACTGCCTGCTCAACGGGCTCGACGATATCGGTCTGACCATGGAGAAGGCTGGCGCCATCGCTTCGTTCGAGAAGAAGAATGCTGCTGAGCGCCCCTGGGCCTGAGCGGTACGATGACCTGGCCGCGACAGACCGGGTTCGTGGCGGCTGAACGGAGGGGACAGTCATGACACGTTCGCTTCTTGCAGGGGCCTGCGCGCTGGCGTGGATTCTGATGCCAGTGGCAGGCGCGCATGCACAGACCGATACGGTGCTCGTGCCGGCTGACGATGCGTCCGGCGGGGCCGACCAGGGCGCGTTGAGCAATGCGGCCCTAGCCGACAATGACAAACAGGCGCCGATCCCGTTCGAGGGTGGCCAGCTGACCATCACCCAGGAGGAAGAGTACGGGGAACGGGTGCTCGCCTTCGACGGCAAGGAACTGGCGCGCAATTACGACGTCTTCTTCGACAAGGTCGTCGAGGTCGGCGGTGTCAAGGTGGCGCTGGTCGATGTCGGCGACGGCGGCAATCAATGCGGCCCGGCCAAGGTGATCGTGTGGAAGCCGGAAGGCGGCACGATCCAGACGACCACGGTCGAGCAGGATGAATGCGGCGCACCACCGGCCGCGATCTCCGACAGCGCCATCTATTTCGTACCCTATCTTTTGCCGGGCGATTCCAAGCCGGCGCTGCAATGGTCGCCGACGGACGGGCTGACGACGTCCGGTAATCTGACCTACATGCCGGAGCCGGGCACGGAGTGGAAAGACGTCGATCCGTCGAAATACGACAACATCATTGATGCCTTTCACAACGAGGCCGTCTACAGGCTAGCCGAGACGCTGCTCGGCAAGGACATGCCCGACATGGCGACCAGCCTGCTGGTCGGCGGCGGTACTGAGGAGACCGCTTCGGGCGCCTTTTTTGCCAGCGGCTGCGTGCCGCATGATTGCGGCGGCAATGACGGTTTCATGGCCGTCGACCCGGTCAACCATAAGCTCTATTTCGCCCGCCGCGGCGACAAGCCCGAGCCGGACGCGTGGCCGGCGGTGAGTACATGGCCGGCCGACGTCAAGGAAGCGCTGGACAAGGCGCTGGGGTCGGCGAATTAAGGTTTCGACAAGGGGTCGCAACTGCGCATTCGTCATCCTCGGGCTTGACCCGAGGATCCATGCCGCGACCGTTGTCGGAAGGCGCGGCTGAGCAGAAAATTCTGCACCGTGGCAAAGCCCATGATGTCTCGGCATGGATCCTATGGTCTACGCTGCGTCGCTACGCTCCTTGCTCCGCCATAGGATGACGACGGATAGATGCTCCGGCCAATCTCCAAGGTTTGCGTCTTGCCGCCTCGTGACAACAATTTGCCTAGCTTGGCTCATGACCCGCCCGGCCCCCCTCTGCTAGACGACGCTCAGCAACCCAACGAGGCCGCCCCATGCGAAAACTGATCTCCACCGGTTCGCCCTTCGAGAAGACCGCCGGCTATTCGCGCGCCGTGGTGCAGGGCGACTGGTGTTTCGTGTCCGGAACGACCGGCTACGATTATGCCACTATGACGATGCCGGAGACGGTCGAGGCGCAGACGCGTAATTGCCTCGCTACCATCGCCAAGGCATTGCAAGACGGCGGCTTCGAAATGGCCGATGTGGTGCGGGCACATTACTATATCACCGATGCGGCTTTCGTGGATGTGGTGTTCCCGATCCTCGGCGAGGCCTTTGGCGAGATCAGGCCGGCGGCAACGATGATCGTGTGCCAGCTCAACAAGCCGGAGATGAAGATCGAGATCGAGGTGACGGCGCTGCGGCGCACAGCCTGATGCCTGTCACGGTTGCGACAACGACACGGTTAGCACGAGGATCGGCCCATGGTGAAGGTCAGGCGCATCGTTGCAAACATAGACACGCAGGATATCGCGGCGGCAAAACCCTTCTATCAGGATGTGCTCGGCCTCGATCTCAAGATGGATATGGGCTGGATCGCTACCTACGGCTCGCAAGAGACGATGTCCGTGCAGGTCAGTTTCATGGCCGAAGGAGGGTCAGGAACGCCGGTGCCGGACATCTCTATCGAAGTCGACGACGTCGATGCCGCGCTTGAAAGCATGAGGACGGCCGGCTTTGCCATCGAATACGGTCCGGCGGACGAACCCTGGGGCGTGCGGCGCTTCTTCGTACGCGACCCGTTCGGCAGGCTGGTCAATATTCTTTCGCATCTGTAGGCGTTTTGGCTTGAGCATCGGATTCTGCCAAAACCGGTTTCCACTTTTGGGTCCGATGCTCTGAACCGCAGGGTTGCGCGCCGGCTGCTTGGCGTTTAGCAAGGCCGCGTTCATGCGCTAAACAATCGGGACGGTTCTCATGGCTTCGAAAAATCTTCTCCTGCTTGCCGGCGACGGCATCGGCCCCGAGGCGATGGGCGAGGTGAAGAAGCTGATCGCCGCCATGAACGACAGGCTCGGCAGCGATTTCGTCACCGATGAGGGCCTTGTCGGCGGCTGCGCCTATGACGCGCATGGCGCGGCGATCTCCGATGCCGACATGGCCAAGGCGATGGCCGCGGACGCAGTGCTGTTCGGCGCCGTCGGCGGACCGAAATGGGATGCGGTGCCTTACGAGGTGCGCCCGGAGGCGGGTCTGCTGCGGCTGCGCAAGGACATGGAGCTGTTTGCCAATCTCAGGCCGGCAATCTGCTATCCGGCGCTGGCGGCGTCCTCCTCGCTCAAGCAGGAGGTGGTCGAAGGGCTCGATATCCTCATCGTGCGCGAGCTCACCGGCGGCGTCTATTTCGGCGAGCCGAAGCAGATCATCGATCTCGGCAACGGCCAGAAGCGCGGCATCGACACCCAAGTCTACGATACGTTCGAGATCGAGCGCATTTCGGGCGTTGCCTTCGAGTTGGCACGCACGCGCAAGAACCACGTCACCTCGATGGAAAAGCGCAATGTGATGAAATCTGGCGTGCTGTGGAACGAGGTCGTCACCCAGACGCACAAGGCGCGCTATGCCGACGTCAAGCTCGATCACATGTTGGCCGATGCCGGCGGCATGCAGTTGGTGCGCTGGCCGAAGCAGTTCGACGTCATCGTCACCGACAATCTGTTCGGCGACATGCTGTCCGACATCGCCGCCATGCTGACCGGCTCGATCGGCATGCTGCCGTCCGCCTCTCTCGGCGCGCCGGATGCGAAGACAAAAAAGCGCAAGGCGCTCTACGAGCCGGTGCACGGCTCGGCACCCGACATCGCCGGCAAGGGCATCGCCAATCCGATCGCCATGATCGCCTCCTTCGCCATGTGCATGCGCTATTCCTTCGGCATGGTTGAAGAGGCCGACCGGCTGGAAGGCGCGATCGCCGCCGTTCTCGACCAGGGCTTGCGCACCAGGGATATTCATTCGCCGGGGATGACCGAGGTCGGCACCGCTGAGATGGGCGACGCGATCATCGCCAAGTTCCTGGGCTGATCCCGTGTCGGTCGACGTCCGCTGGGCGACGACCGAGGATGCCGCGGCACTCGCCGCCGCCATGCTTTGCGAAATGGCGGTGCATTACCGGCAGCCGCCACTCGACGCCAGCCAAGCCTTGTCGGCGGCGCAGAAATGGCTTGGCGACGAAAGTCCGGCCTATCCGCATTTTGCGCTCGCCTTCGTCGATGGTGAAGTTTGCGGGCTGGCCTCGGTTGCGATCGCGCATCCCGGCATCGATCTCGAGCGGCTGCTGTTCCTCAAGGACCTATTCGTACGCGATGATGCCCGCAATGGCGGTGTCGGTCGAGCGCTGATGGCATTCCTTGCCGGCCATTGCCTGCGCGAAGGCATCGGCCGCATCGACCTGACCACCGAGGACTGGAACGAGCGTGCGCTGCGCTTCTACGTCGGACTCGGCGCGGAGCGCCAGGGTCGGAAGGTCTTCCTCAGGCTTTCGAGCGAGACGCTGAAGGCGATCGCTAAACCCTGACGCCCGCCGGCACCGGCCCCCAAGGGTTTTCACTGACCTTGGATGGGATAAGCCCAAGCGCCAACAGACCCAGCGTGTTGAAGCCGGGAACGAAGTACAGCAAAACGAACCAGCCGCTCAGGCCGATGTCGTGCAGGCGTCGTACCATAAGGGCAAACCACGGCAGGACAGTCAGTAGCAGGAACACGAAGGCTGGCGCATAACCCAAAGCTCCAAATTCCAGGTCGCCTCTGACAGCTGTGATCGCTGCATTGATGAGGACGCCGAACGCAAGAAGCGCGAAGAACACGATCAGCGTGAGCAGAAAAAAGCCCCAAAATTCCTTGCGGCAGGCGCGGCCGGTGAAGCTGACATGTCTCACTTTGAATGCGCGCCAGAAATAAGCCCATAATCCGGTGGATTGGGCAGGTTCAACGCCGTTGGGAATGAGGCTGCGGGATTCGGCAGCCCTTGGCCTTCCTGCAATGACGGCGCGCGCAGTCCCATCGTCCGGCTGGAACTCGACGGGTGCGCCTCTGACCAACGCCACGCCGGGACTCAGATCCTCATGCCCGACGATGTAACGCTTGCCGTCGGCTCCATTGATGTATCCGAAACCCTGATCCTGGTCATAATGATAAATCGCGCCGCGCATTGCTTGCCCCCAAATACTGTGCCGTACTGATACTATCCAAGGTTGTTTTCAATTGCAATATGCACGCATGACATGTGCGAATGGAGCGGCTGCGAGGCACGGCGCCGGCTAAACCCTGACGCCTGCCGGCACTGGACCCCACTGGTTTTCACGTGCCTGTGTCGGGATGAGCGCGAAGATCAGGATGATCACGGTGCCGAAGGTCGGGATCAGGAAAAGCAGGAAGAGCCAGCCGGTCAGGCCGATGTCGTGCAGCCGACGCACGTTCAGCCCGAACCACGGCAGGGCTGTCGCCAGCAGAAAGAGACCGAAAAGGCCGACCGTCACTGCCGGCAATTCACTGTTGTCGAGATTGCCCATGGCGTCGTCGATGAAGACGCCGATGCCTATGACCACAATCAGCGCGATCGTCCAGAACAGGCAATACCCCCAATATTCCTTGCGGCGGGCACGGCCGGCGAAGTTGAAGTAATTCTCGGTCAGACCCAGCCAGAAATAGTTCCACAGGCCGGCGGATTCGGCCGGACTTTGTTCAGCGGAACGGCCGAAATGCTGCGGCTGACGTGCCGCTGGCGCATTGCCAGCCTGAGACGGCACGGCGGTTGCAGTGGAGGCGTCGGCAGGCGCACTGCGAGGTTGGGCGCGGATCGAAAAAACATCGCGTGCCCGTCCGCCAGCCGGCTGGAATTCGACGGTAGTACCTCCGGCAATCGATGCTTCGCGGCGCAAATCTTCGCGCGCCAAAGTGTAGCGGTTGCCGTCGGCTCCGGTGATGAAACCAAAACCCTGGTCTTCGTCGTAATGAAGAACTTCGCCGCGCATGTCCTGCCCACCCCCGTTTCCCTGCCCCAGACTGTGCAAAGTTCCGGCAGACCGCAAGGGCGTGCGGAAATGGAGAGTGCTGGCTATTTACCCCGGCCGTTTCTTCGATTTCTTGTGTTTCGCAGGTCCACCTTCGAACTTCGCCTTGGCCGGTTTCCCGGCCCAGGGCTTCGTCTCGAATGCCGGGCGCTGGTCGGCCGGTGCGCGCTTCTCGAATTTGGGCGCATGCTGATCGAAGGTGCGCTTGCCGCGGTGCGGCTTCTTGTCGGGCCTTGGTTCCTGATAGCCGGCTCGCGACAAATCCGGCGTGGCGTCCAGCCGCTTGACCGCAATGTTGCCCTGCAGCTTGCGGTCGGGACCGATCGCAGCGAGGAAGCGCTCGGCCCAGTCCGCCGCGATCTGCACGAAGGTTTCCTCCGGCTGCATCTTGATCGCGCCTATCTCGCGCTTGGAAATGCCGCCTGTCCGGCACAGCATCGGGATCAGCCAGCGCGGCTCGGCGTTCTGCCGGCGTCCGACCGACAGCGAGAACCAGACGCTGTCGCCGAAATCGTCGCGGCGGCTCGGTGCCTCGTCGCGGCGGGCGGCTCTGTCGCCAGCGGGTCTGTCGCCCGACGGCGTGAACGGAGCGACGTCCAAGAGATCCTCGGGCGCCGAGCGGCTGGAGCGGCAGAGACGCACGAAGGCCGCCGCCACCAGTTCGGCGCCACGTTGGTCGAGAAGCGCGTTGACGAAGCCGCGCTCATCGTCCGTCACCGGCTCGCTGAAGACCGGGTCGGCGAGGATGCGTTCGTCGTCGCGGCGCAAGACGTCGTCGGCCGAAGGCGGGCTCGCCCACGTCGCCGCAAGGCCGGCGCTTTGCAGCAGGCGTTCGGTGCGCCTGCGGGCATTGTTGGGCACGATCAGCGCGCTGACGCCCTTGCGTCCTGCCCGTCCCGTCCGCCCGCTTCGGTGCAGGAGCGTCTCCGGGTTGGTCGGCAAGTCGGCGTGGACGACCAGTTCGAGGTTGGGCAGGTCGATGCCGCGTGCCGCGACGTCGGTGGCGATGCAGACTTTTGCGCGGCCGTCGCGCATCGCCTGCAGCGCGTGGCTGCGCTCGTTCTGGCTAAGCTCGCCGGACAGCGCCACGACGGAAAAGTTGCGGTTGTTGAAGCGCGCCGTCAGATGGTTGACGGCGGCGCGGGTGTTGCAGAACACCAATGCATTCTTCGCCTCGTAGTAGCGAAGCACGTTGATGATGGCGTTTTCGCGGTCCGCCTGAGCGACGCTCAGCGCCCGGTATTCGATGTCGAGATGCTGCTTCTCCTCGCCCGAGGCCGAGATGCGTACCGCATCGCGCTGGTAGCCCTTGGCCAGCGTGGCGATGGAGCGCGGCACAGTGGCGGAAAACATCAGCGTGCGGCGATCGGCGGGTGCCGCGTCAAGGATGAATTCCAGGTCCTCGCGAAAGCCGAGGTCGAGCATCTCGTCGGCCTCGTCGAGCACCACTGCCTTGAGCGCCGACATGTCGAGCGAGTTGCGGGTGATGTGGTCGCGCAGGCGGCCGGGCGTGCCGACGACGATGTGGGCGCCGCGCTCCAGCGCGCGCCGCTCGGTGCGCATGTCCATGCCGCCGACGCAGGAGGCTATCGCTGCCCCGGTCAGCTCGTAGAGCCATTCCAGCTCGCGCGTCACCTGCAGGGCCAGTTCCCGCGTCGGCGCGACGGCCAGTGCCATGGGTGCCGCCGCGTGGGAAAAGCGTTCCGCGCCGTCCAGAAGGGTCGGCGCCAAAGCCAGCCCAAAGGCGACGGTCTTGCCGGAGCCGGTCTGGGCCGAAACCAGCGCATCGGCCTGGCCAAGCTCGAGAACCGCTTTCTGCACCGGCGTCAGCTCGACATAGCCGCGTTTTTCCAGCGCCTTTGCCAGCGCGGGAACAATAGCTTCGAAATTGGACATCTTGCTCTTTCGAAATTCGGATTCTGAATACCCGGCGACGGGTAAATGTCGGCAAGCGCCACGGACGGGCGCCACGAGCCAGACGATACCCGTTCGTACTTGGTGCCGATGTCATTGTACAGGGCGGGCGGGTTGGCCTGCTTGCGATTGACTCTGGACGCAAACCGCGTAAAAGCCGGCACCGAACGGGATAGTTTCGATGCGCGGCCTTATGATGGCGCTCCTTGCATTCGACATCCCCGGCCCCAATGCGAACCATTGGGCCGGGTGCGTCGGTGCGTCTCCTCGTTCCAGCAAACCCACGTTGTTGCTCAAAAAAACCGGCAAAACGACCACCAAAACGGTCTGATTCCCTTGGCCTAACCACCCTCTCCCGGGTCCGGCCTGGGGGTTGAAACCCGCATCGGCCGGCGGGTTTTCTCCAGAAACCGAGCGGAGAGGGACAGGAGATTTCGATGAGTTTCAAGGTTGCGATCGTCGGCGCCACGGGCAATGTGGGCCGGGAAATGCTTAACATACTGGAGGAACGCGGCTTTCCGGTAAGCGAGGTGGTGGCGCTGGCCTCGCGGCGCAGCCAAGGCACGGAAGTGTCGTTCGGCGACCGCACGCTGAAGGTCAGGGCGCTCGACCAATATGATTTTTCAGACACCGACATCTGCATCATGTCGGCTGGCGGCAACGTCTCCAAGGAATGGTCGCCGAAGATCGGCAAGCAGGGCTGCGTCGTCATCGACAATTCGTCGGCCTTCCGTTACGACCAGGACGTGCCGCTGATCGTTCCGGAAGTGAACCCGGATGCGATCTCGCTGTTCACGCGCAAGAACATCATCGCCAACCCGAACTGCTCGACGGCGCAGCTGGTCGTGGCGCTGAAGCCGCTGCATGACGCTGCCACCATCAAGCGCGTCGTCGTCGCCACCTACCAGTCGGTCTCCGGCGCCGGCAAGGAAGGCATGGACGAATTGTTCACGCAGACGCGCGCGGTGTTCGTCGCCGACACCGTCGACGTCAAGAAGTTCACCAAGCGTATTGCCTTCAACGTCATCCCGCATATCGACGTCTTCCTCGACGACGGCTTCACCAAGGAAGAGTGGAAGATGGTGGCCGAGACCAAGAAGATGCTCGACCCCAAGATCAAGCTGACGGCGACCTGCGTGCGGGTGCCGGTGTTCATCGGTCATTCGGAAGCGGTCAACATCGAGTTCGAAAAGCCGATCACCGCCGATGAGGCGCGCGAGATCCTGCGCGAGGCGCCGGGCTGCCAGGTCATCGACAAGCGCGAGGACGGCGGCTACATCACGCCACTGGAATCGGCCGGCGAGGACGCCACCTTCATCTCGCGCATCCGCGAGGATTCGACCATCGACAACGGCCTTTCGATGTGGATCGTCTCCGACAATCTGCGCAAGGGCGCAGCACTCAATGCGGTTCAGATCGCCGAGCTGCTGGTCGAGCGCGGGCTGATACAGCCAAAGAAGAAGGCGGCGTAGTTTCGCTCACGGCCGTATCGCCGCTATCGCGGCTGGCCCTCCGCGGGGGCGCCGGAAGGCCGGCGGCCCGCAGTCGCGGGCTCGGCCTTCGGCCGTTAGCGCCCTTCTCCCCGCTCACGGGAGAAGGTTCCGGCAGGAGGATGAGGGGCAGCGCAGGCGTCTCAATAGGCAGCAAGCGCCGGCGTCACAGCCGGTTCTCCTCCGCTAGGTCCAACAGCAACTCCAGCGCCTCCTCCGCCCGGTCGGCGGGCACGAACAGGTGATCGTGGTAGAAGGCCGAGACCGGATTGACGCCGATGCCGGCCGCGGCCAGTCGTGCGGTGATGGCGGCGAGGAAGCCGATCGCGTCCAGCGACGAAATGGATGTTGAGCGTCAGCATCCGGCAGCGGAACACGGTTTTCAGTCCAGCGGCCTTGGCATGGTCGATCAGCGTCATGCCCTCGCGCTCGCGAAATAGCATCACCGGGTGAGCCTGTCGGGAACGGGCGCATCGGGTGGCAACGTGGTGAACACATGAACCCCGGCAAGCAATTCCGGCGTCATTGCCGCCGGCAACTGTTTCAGGTCGGTCTCTCCGGCCATCGATTGCTTTCGTTGTGCGACTAGGCGGCTGCTGCGTCGAGCGCTCGAAGACACTTCTATGGATTTTCGATAACGCCCTCCACCTCACCCCGCAAGGTGGACTTGGCCAGGTTCGTTGCTGACTTAACGTACACACCCAAAGTTCGCCGCTGGAGTGGAAAAACTGGAGGCATGTCGGATCGCCGTCACGGGCCGCGTCCTTGGTTCGAGCTGGCGGAGGAGCCAGTGCTCACAACGACCGGAGGGAACATCAATGACCATGTCTCAGGCAGCACCCGTCTCATCGCGTGCCTTGTGGGCCGGCCGCGTGCTCAGCGCCGTCGTCGTGCTGTTTATGATCTTCGACGGCGTGATCAAGCTACCGCCGCTCGAAATCGTCACCCAGACCATGGTGCAGCTCGGCTGGCCGGCCGATGCCAATGTCTCGCGCATGCTCGGCATCATCGGACTGGTCTCGACAGCGCTTTACGCGCTGCCGCGCACCTCGGTGCTCGGCGCCATCCTGCTCACCGCTTATCTCGGCGGCGCCGTCGCCACGCATGTGCGGATCGGCAGCCCTTTATTCTCGCACATACTGTTCGGCGTCTATCTCGGCGCCATCCTCTGGGGTGGCCTGTATCTGCGCGATCCAAGGGTGCGCGCGTTGTTCCCGTTCAGCCAATAGCGGCGACTTCGAAAGCCGTTCGATGGTGGCCACGCCGCCAGAGCGGGCGCGATCTGCCGCCGCTTTTCTACTCTTTGGATCAAATCGAGTTGGATCAAATCGAGCGCTGCCGGGCGGCAGCCGATCTTCTTCTTTGGATCAAATCGCCTGGTTGCGAGTTAGGAGGTTCAGCGGCGAGGACGGCACCCTGTTGGAGAGGAACGACAATGAAAAAGGTGATGATCTTGATGGCCTTGCTGGTACCGCTCGGTGCCTGCTCCCGCACTGAGCAAGGCGCGGCAGTTGGTGGCCTGGGCGGTGCGGCGGTCGGCGCTGCGGTCGCCGGCAACCCAACCAAGGGCGCGGTGATCGGTGGTGCGGCCGGCGCTTTGGCCGGTGCGCTGATCGGCCGTGCCAGCGAAAGCGGCCAGTGCCGTTATCGCGATCGTAACGGTCGTGTGTACGTTGCGAGTTGCCCCGAGGGCTATTGATCGGGCCGCACCATGCGGACGAACAGCAAAACGGCGGGCAAGGCCCGCCGTTTCGTGGTTGTGGAGATGGTTTATTCGGCGCTGGCGGCTTCCGCCTCGGCCGGCGCGGCTGCAGCGGCGGCAACGGCCGCGGCGGCATCTTCCTGCGCCTTCTTCAGCAAGGCTGCGCGCTCCTGCGCCTTCTTGCCGGGCTCGGCCTTCTTCGGGTTGGAGCGGGCTTCGCGCTTGGCGATGCCGGCTTCATCAAGGAAGCGCAGCACGCGGTCGGTCGGCTGGGCGCCATGCGACAGCCAATGCTTGACGCGCTCGGCGTCGACCTTGACGCGTTCGCCGTCCTTGGGCAGCAGCGGGTTCCACGAGCCGAGCGACTCGATGAAACGACCGTCGCGCGGCGAACGCGCGTCGGCGACGACGACATGGTAATAGGGACGCTTCTTCGAGCCCGCACGGGCCAATCGGATTTTCAGTGGCATTTCTCTTCTCCTAAAGCTCTGATGTGGTTGATCGGTTGGTGGCTGGTCCTCAGCCGGTTTTCGTCACGCCGTTGGATGCGGCGATCTGCTCGTGATGGCGGATCACTTCGCGGACGACGAAGTTCAGGAATTTCTCCGCGAAATCCGGGTCGAGATGGGCGTCCTTGGCCAGTTGGCGAAGACGGGCGATCTGCTCCTGCTCGCGCGCCGGGTCGGCAGGCGGCAGGCCATGTTCCGCCTTCAGCACGCCGACTGCCTTGGTGCAGCGGAAGCGCTCGGCCAGCATGTGGATCAGCGCCGCGTCGATGTTGTCGATCGAGGCGCGATAATTGGCCAGCGCCGCACGCGCGTCCGCCATGTCCTTCTCTTCGTTCATGGCGCTCTCACTTCTTCTTGCCGAGGCCATTCTTGCCAAGCATTGGCAGCCCGCCACCGCCCGGCAGGCCGGGAAGTTTCATGCCGCCGGGTAGCCCAGGCAGGCCACCGCCACCGGGAAGACCACCGGGCAGGCCCTTCATGCCGCCGAGCCCGGCCGCCTGCGCCTGCTTCTGCAAGGCTTCGAGCTGCTTGGGGTCCATCTTGGAGAGATCCGGCATGCCGCCGCCCATCATGCCGCCTCCGGGACCGCCTGGGCCGCCAGGCATCATGCCGCCGAGCCCCATCTTGGAAGCGAGGCCGCCCATCATGCCGCGCATCAGGCCGCCGCCTTTGCCCTTGCCGCCCATCGCCTTCATCATGTCGGCCATGCCGCGATGCATCTTCAACAGTTTGTTGATTTCGGCCGCGTCGGTACCCGAGCCGGCGGCGATGCGCTTCTTGCGCGAGTGCTTCAGAATATCCGGGTTGGCGCGCTCGGCCTTGGTCATCGACGAGATGATGGCGAGCTGGCGGCCGAACATCTTGTCGTCGAGACCGGCGGCGGCCATCTGATCCTTCATCTTGCCCATACCGGGCATCATCCCCATGATGCCTCCCATGCCGCCCATTTTCGACATTTGCTGAAGCTGGCCGGCGAGGTCGTTCAGGTCGAACTTGCCCGACTGCATCTTCCTGGCCATCGCCGCCGCCTGCTCGGCGTCGATGTTCTCGGCCGCCTTTTCGACGAGGCTGACGATGTCGCCCATGCCGAGGATGCGGTCGGCGATACGCTTGGGATGGAATTCCTCCAGCGCGTCCATTTTTTCGCCGGTGCCGATCAGCTTGATCGGCTTGCCGGTAACGGCGCGCATCGAGAGCGCCGCACCGCCGCGGCCGTCGCCGTCCATGCGGGTCAGCACGAGGCCGGTGATGCCGACGCGCTCGTCGAAGCTTTTTGCCAGATTGACGGCGTCCTGGCCGGTCAGCGAATCAGCAACCAGCAGGATCTCGTGCGGCGACGACATCTTCTTGATGTCGGCCATCTCGACCATCAGCGGCTCGTCGATGTGGGTGCGGCCGGCAGTGTCGAGGATGACGACGTCATGGCCGCCGAGCTTGGCCGCCTGCACGGCGCGGCGGGCGATATCGACCGGCGTCTGGCCGGCGACGATCGGCAATGTGGCGACCTTGACCTGCTCGCCGAGCTGGCGGAGCTGCTCTTGTGCGGCGGGACGCCGCGTGTCGAGCGAGGCCATCAAAACCTTCTTGTTTTGACGGTCGGTGAGGCGCCTGGCGATCTTGGCCGAGGTCGTCGTCTTGCCGGAACCCTGCAAGCCGACCATCATGATGACGACCGGAGCCGGTGCATTGAGATCGATGGCGACGCCCTCGGCGCCGAGCATCTCGACCAGCTCGTCATGGACGATCTTGACGACCATCTGGCCGGGCTTGATCGACTTGACCACGGCGGCGCCGACGGCCTTTTCGCGCACCTTGTCGGTGAAGGAACGCACCACTTCCAGGGCCACGTCGGCCTCGAGCAACGCACGGCGCACCTCGCGCAGCGCCGCCGAGACATCAGCCTCCGACAAGGCGCCGCGGCCGGTGAGGCCGTTTAGGATCGAACCAAGGCGCTCTTGCAGGGACTCAAACATTGGTCAACCCACCGCGCGACAGCGCCTTGGATTGATTTTGATCCCTATCGGGCCGATGGCCCTCCACGCCTCTTGTGCGTTCCTGTAGCGATTCAAACATTCTTTTTCCTTTTCCCTGGCACCCGGATGATGCCCGAGAGGTAATGCGTTCGCGCCAACTGTCCAAGCAAAAGCCGGTCCGGGCAAAAGCCCAAAGCCAAAAAGCACCCGGGGGCGCACAGCGCTGCCGGGTGTTGGCCTCCGGGATCGATTTACAGCACTTCACCTCAAGGAGGTTTCGGCGTCCCGGTCGGTTTGCTCGGAGGAATACTCGTCGCGGATTTCGCGGCGTGTAGACAGGAAATCGGCTGCAGAGTCAAGCTTTGGTCAGGCTTTGCGCCAAATATGATCGGGGCGGCCAGGCAAGGCGCATCAGCGCACGCCGCCGGCGCGCGGCATATCCGGCTCGACCTTCAGCGGTGAGCGCGGATGCAAAAGCAACAGAACAGTCAACAGGCTGCTGACGATGCCGATCACGGCGATGAGGACGGCGTCTAAAGTCGTCCAGCCGGCGGATTCGAGCGGCTTGGCGTTGAACAGGGCGAAGGAATTATAGCTTTGCTGGTGCGAAATCAGCAGGAAACCGGTCAGATTGTTGCCGAGATGGGCGCCGAAGCCTGCACCGAGATTGCCGGTCGCATAGACCAGAAGCGTCAGCAACAGCGCAAAGGCGGCGATCGAGGCCAGCACGCAGGCATTGATGGCGGCGCTCGAACCTGGGCTCCAGTGCAGGGAGGTGAACAGCAATCCCGGCAGCAGCGCCCAGATGAAAGGGTTCTGGAACCGGCTCGCCAGGCCCCTGAGCAGATAACCGCGAAAAAGCATCTCCTCCGACGAGGTCTGCAGAAAGGTCAGGGCGGCGATCGGAATCAGGAACAAAAGCCACCAGGACAGGCCGATCGCGCCGCGCGCGATGTCGGGCTGCAAACCATAAAGCAGGATCTCGGAAAGCAGCGAGGTGATCAGCACCGCGGTCAACCCTTTCAGGAACCCCGCCCAAGAAATGCGCCGGCTGACGCCAATCAGGGCGGTCAGCTTCTCGCGATGGATCCAGCGCATTGCAGCCCAAAGGCCGAGCCAGATTCCGGCAAATGAAGCCAGCGCCGCGAGGATGCCCGCAGGAGAGGCCGTGAAATCCTGCACCGCTCCTCCACCTGGCGAGGCGGTGCCAGATGACGCCTGCCAAACGGCAAAGGCATATGTGCCGCCGAACAGCACGGCGGCAGTGGTTCCGAGCCAGAACAGGATGACGACCACCGCTCCAAGCAGAAGCCGCGGCAAAGTGGTCTTGTTGTTGGTGGTGTGCCGGTACTGTTGGAAGGCGGTTGGGTCGATCGTCACGCGGGCTCGCTGGCTGGTGCTTCGGCTCGCAAGGTCTAGAACATCGGCCGCAATGTGAAAACCGGTATTGCAGCGGCAGTACCGGCTTGTGGCAATGTCGGCAGTGCGAGCGGCCGCCGCTATAGGGCGACCGCCCTGTTTGTATTGTCAGCGCTCGACGTACATGATGCGCCTGGTGCCTGGATCGACCAGTGCCGGCTGGCCGTTCACATAGACATAGCGGTAATCATAGTCCGGAATCTCGCGCAGCTCGACGGTGTCAGGCAACGTCGCGCCGGTCACCACCTCGCCCTCGAGATAGACCGGTTCGAGCCGATGCGTACGGACATAGGTGCGGATCTCGGCCGGCGGTCTGCGGATGGGCTCGATCGCCTCGCCGGCAACGATCGCTCCGGTATAGGTGTCGGAATATTCGGCGCTATCGGCAGGCGGTGTCACGACGGCAATGTCGGCGCTGGCCGGACGCTGTGTCAGGACCACACGGCTGCCGCCGAAATCGGCCGTCACATAGTCGGAATAGACCCAGCCCTGGCCGTTGGCCTCGGCGATGGTGCACCATTTGCTATTGGCGATGCAGCCGTCGAGCGTCGCCGACTGGCCGGCCGCGAGCACGCCGATAACCGGATATTGCGGGCCGGGGCCGGCGCGTACGTTGAGATCGGTGATTGCCGACACCGCCGTGTCGGCCAAAGCAGAGCCCGACATCTCTATGAGCGCTCCGGCCACCGCCGGAAACAATATGCGTTTCATGGTCTTCTCTCCGTTTCACAGTCCCTCGGGACCGAAAACGAAGCAAAGCCGCATGCGTTCCGGCTAAAAGGCTTCGGCCGGCTCACGATTTGTTCCAGTCGTTTTCGGCAGGTCGGTCAAAAGCTCGTGAACAAAAGCAAGTTTTTGCGCCGCCACGTCCGAGATGACGAACGGATAAAGATCGGGCAGGCCCATGCAGCGGTTGATCGAGTTGGACGCCTCCGACAGCACCAGCCAGCGCTCGAGAATCCTTTCGAAGGGCTCTGGCCTGGCGGCGGGTTCCGATGGTGCCGGCTGCAACTTGCCGCCGGTATCGGCGCACGGCAGCTCGTTGGCTTCAACGGTCTCCAGCCGGCCGAGCGGGAAATTCAGGGCATGCACCATCTCCAGCGTGTCGGTGATGTGCATGTGATGCGCCCATGTCTCGGCCCAGTCCTCCCATGGGTGCGATGTCGCATAGGCCGAGATATGGCGCTGCTGCCAGTCGGGCGGCGCGCCATCGGCATAATAGGTCTTCAGCGCCTGTTCGTAATCGGCGCGCTCGTCGCCGAACAAAGCGCGAAAACCGGCAAGCCTTTGCGGATCGTCGCGGATCAGGCGGTCCCAGTAATAATGGCCGAGTTCATGGCGGAAATGGCCGAGCAGCGTGCGGTAGTTCTCGCCCATCTCGACGCGCCGTCGCTCGCGCTCTGCCGAATCCGCCTCGGCGACGTTGAGCGTGATCCGGCCGTTGTCGTGGCCGGTCAAGATACGCTCGCCGCCGGGACCGCCCCCGCGCGGATCGCCAAGAAACTCGACAGCGAGGCCGAGCTCCTTGCCGGGATTCTGCTTGGGTGCGACCGGCAGGCCGAAGGCGAGCAGCGAATACACGGCACGCTTCTTTGCCGCCTCGACACGGATCCAGCGGCGGCGGTTGCCGTCAACCGACAGATCCGGGATCAGCTGGTTCAGCGAACAGGCGCGGCAGAAGGCGTGGCCGGGCTCCGCCATCCAGTTGCAGGCGCATTCGTCGGCATTGGTGCAATGGAAGACGTCGCCGCCGGACAGCGCGAAGCACGCATGCTCGGGATCGTAGAGCACGAGGCTGGCGCAGTTCAGGCATTGCGCGTTCTCGAAATAGAGACGATGGCCGCAATGCGGGCAATCGAAAAGCTTCATTGGCGTCTCAAATCATTCGAAATGCGAAGGACAATACGAGCAGGAGAACGCCAAACGCCTGTCAGCTGCCCACGTTCCTGCCGGCCGACGCTATTTTGCCGCAAGCTGGGCGACGACCTCCTTGGCCACTGCCGCGCCCGATAGCCTGGCGCCGCCGCAGGTCTGCATCAGCGGACCGGCCAAATGCTCGCCGGCGAAGAAGATCTTTTCCGCCACCGGCTGCATCAGCGTGGCGCGCGCTTGCGAGCGGCCGGGCCGCGCCGCCGCATAGGCGCCGCGCACGAACCGCTCAGCGCCCCAATTGGTCATCATTGCGCGTCCGACATGCTTCCGTATGTCGCCGCCAAAGATGCCGCAGAGCCGGTCGACGACGAAGTCGATGCCGGCCGCCTCGCCCGCCGCCGACATCTCCCAGGCGAAATCGCCGCCGACGAAACCGACCATTAAATCGAGGTCGAAGGGAAAGCAGAGGAAGTAGATGTCGTGCCGGGCCAACCGCTCGATCAGCAAATCGTCGAACGGCTCCAGGCCGAGCCTCGTACCGGATATTTCGACCGGCAGCTTGGTCAGCATGCCCATCGGCAGGTCGAAGAAGGCGGCGAAATGCGCATCGGGGAGTGCAGGCGAGAACGCAATCTCCTCGAAGGCGAGCACTGCCGGCGAGGCGGTGACGATAACCGCCTTGGCGCAGATGGCACCGCGATCGGTAACGCAGGCTACGCCCGGCCCATCCCAGACGATCTTGCGCACCGGCGTCGACAGTTCCACCGGCACATCGGCGCCGAAGCGCGCAACAAGCGTACCGAAGCCTTCCCTGGTGAAATAGTTCGGATCGAGATCGGCGGCGGCCTGAAAGTCGCGGATCGATATCTCGTCCTCGTCGGCGCCGAAATCCATCGGCCCGGCGAAGGTCGCGGCGGCGCGCGGCGCGTGTCCCTTGGCGAGCAATGCCGAAAGACGGTCGTCGTCGCCTTCCCTCACCTGATGTGCCGCCACCAGTTCGAACAGCCTTGCGTCGGCCACCTTCATCGCCGCCTCTTCGGCTTCGCTTGCCTTTCGCTCGCGGTAGTAGAGATGATCGACATCCATGTCGTGATGGTGAAGCGTCCAGGCGGCGGCTTTCGCCTCGGGAAAATAGGGATTGCGGTCCGCGGCATGCAACCAGGCGCAGCCGATGTCGAACGGCACGCCGAAATGCTGATCGCTGGTCCAGGCGCGGCCGCCAATGCGGTTCATCGCTTCCAACAATTTGAAGGAAAAACCGGCAGCGCGCAGGGTCTTGGCAGCCGAAAGCCCGGCTGAACCGGCGCCGATGATCACGACATCAACGTCTTCCATGCTTATTCTGCCCCCGCCACAATAATTACTTGATCGTAGGCAAATTCCCAGGCGTCCGCCAGTGTGGTGGATTTGAGGTTCCTGCTGTATTGAGTGCATCGGCGTGGCGCCGGGGCAGTGACAAGCAGGTGTTTCGCAGGCAAGTTCGCAATTGGGAACGTGATTCAGGCAACCAGGAGAGCAGCATGGCATTTCTTGCCAAGAAGATGTTTGTAGTGGCCACGGTGGTGGCGGTGCTTGCGCTGGCGACGGGCGCGCAGGCGGCCAGCTGTGGCAAGAGCGGCGCCGGCTTCGAGGCGTGGAAACCGGAGTTCGCCGCAGAGGCCAAGGCCGACGGCGTCGGCTCGAAGGGTCTGGCCGCTCTGGCTCGCGCAACCTACGCGACAAAGACGATCTCCGTCGACCGCGCCATCCATAAGGCTTTCAGCGGCTCGGTGGAAGCTTTCATGAAGCGCCGTGGCGCGTCCGCGATCATTGCCAGGGGCCGCGCGCTGAAGAAGGCCAATGCTGCGCTGTTCGACAAGATCGAACAGAATTACGGCGTGTCGCCGGGCGTGTTGCTCGCCATCTGGGGCATGGAGACCGGCTTCGGTTCCGCCATGGGCAACCAGAATACGGTCTCCGCCATTTTAACGCTTGCTTATGACTGCCGCCGTCCGGAGTTCTTCTACCCGCATGCCATTGCGGCCCTGAAGCTGGTTGATCGCGGAGCGTTGAGCGCCTCGTCGGTCGGTGCCGCGCATGGCGAGATTGGTCACACGCAGTTCCTGCCCGGAAATGTTTTGACATATGGCGTAGGTAACAAAAACCTGCGCGACAAGGCCACTGCGTTGGCTTCTACCGCCAACTTCCTCAAGAGTCATGGTTGGCGACCGGGCGCCAGCGCGCAGGCGAATATCGGTGCAATTGCCGGCTGGAATTCCGCGAGCGTCTACCAACAGGCCATCGCCCATATCGCCGACGCGATCGACGGCGGCTGACTAGAAATGTCCGTTCGACAAAAAACCCGGCCGTGTGCCGGGCTTTTTGTCGGTGCGTGTGGCATGCCAAGAGCGGCGAGCGCCTGGGCTCTCAATTGTTCACGTAACCGCCGCCCAATGGGCATTTCTTGGAAGCGGGAACCTCGAAGGAGCCTGAGTAAACATTTGAGCAGGTACGGAACTTGGAGTTCGGTGGCGTTGAAGGAGCCGCCTTTGGCCTGCCCTCGATCACCGTCGGGACTCCGGCAGCTTGCGAGTAGCTGCCGCCCAAGGGGCATTTCTCGGAAGCGGCAACCTCGAAGGAGCCGGTGATAACATTTGAGCAGGTACGGAATTTGGGGTTCCGCTGCGCCGGGGTGGCCCTAGCAGCCGCCTTTGACTTGCCCTTGATGACCATCCAGATTTCGGTCGGTTGATCTAGCTGCAGGTTGTTTATGTCGGAGTAGCTGATGCGTCCGGTGCGCACCCCTTCGGCAAGGCGCTGGCAGAACAGGGCCGGCATGCGCTCCTGCGAGACGCCCATGAAAGAGGCGATATCGTGCTTGAGCGTGATGCCCCATGCGTGGACAGCGGTGACACATCCGCCCAAGTTCGCGCCCGGTTGCGTTTCGCGCTTGCCTCTGACAACTGGCACACCGTCAAGGCGGTGACCGTTGCAAGCAGAATAAAAACACCATTTTTCATTGTCAAAAGCCCCCATACAGCAAGCGAGAACTTAGATGAAGTCGCCAAAAGGTCAAACAGAACTCTTTTGAGGTGGTTTAATTTCTGTTATATTAGAAGTAACAAATAAAACCCGGCGTCTCCGCCGGGTTTCTCGAACCGTTTCAGCTTTCACGGGATCGGTAGAGCGGCCCCAGGGTGCTGTTCAGATGTCAGCTTTTTCGACTACGCGCCGCCAGTGTCCGCAGCCTCAGCGCACTAAGGCGGATGAATCCTTCGGCGTCCTTCTGGTCGTAGGCGCCGCGGTCGTCCTCGAAGGTGACCAGCGCATCGGAATAGAGCGTCTTCCTCGACTTGCGGCCGGTGACAATCACGTTGCCCTTGTAGAGCTTCAGCCGCACGGTGCCTTCAACGTCTTCCTGGCTCTTGTCGATCATCGCCTGCAGCATCAGCCGCTCGGGCGCGAACCAGAAGCCGTTATAGATCAGCTCGGCATAGCGCGGCATGAACTCGTCCTTGAGATGGGCGGCTCCGCGGTCGAGCGTGATCGATTCGATCGCCCGGTGGGCCGATATCAGGATGGTGCCGCCGGGGGTCTCGTATACACCGCGCGATTTCATGCCGACGAAACGGTTTTCGACCAGGTCGAGCCGGCCGATGCCGTTGTCACGGCCGAGATCGTTCAGCGCCGCCAGCATCGTTGCCGGCGACAGCTTTTTGCCGTTTAGCGCAACCGGGTCGCCCTTGAGGAATTCGATCTCGATCTCTGTGACCTCATCGGGCGCATCCATCGGCGAGATGGTGCGCTGGTGGACGAATTCCGGCGGCTCGCTCCACGGGTCCTCTAGCACCTTGCCCTCGGAGGAGGAGTGCAGCAGGTTGGCGTCGACCGAGAACGGCGCATCGCCCTTCTTGTCCTTTGGCACCGGGATCTGATGCTGCTCAGCGAAGTTGATCAGGTCGGTGCGCGATTTGAACGACCAGTCGCGCCAGGGCGCGATGACCTTGATGTCGGGGTTCAGCGCATAAGCGGAAAGCTCGAAACGCACCTGATCGTTACCCTTGCCGGTGGCCCCATGCGCGATCGCGTCGGCGCCGGTCTCCCTGGCGATCTCGACAAGATGTTTCGAGATCAGCGGCCGGGCGATCGAGGTGCCGAGCAGATAGGTGCCTTCATAGACGGCGTTGGCGCGGAACATCGGGAAGACGAAATCGGATACGAACTCCTCGCGGACATCTACGATGCGGATGTCCTTGATGCCCATTATCTCGGCCTTGCGCCTAGCCGGCTCCAGTTCGCCACCCTGGCCGAGATCGGCGGTGAAGGTGACGACCTCGGCGCCGAGCTCCGTCTGCAGCCATTTCAGGATGATCGAGGTATCAAGGCCGCCGGAATAGGCGAGCACGACTTTCTTGACGGCTTTTGCTTTCGACATGGTGGGCAGTTCCGCGACAGGGGTTCTTCGCGGGCGAGGTATCACGGCGTTTTAGGCCAGCGCAAGGGACGAACGATGCTGGACCAGATGCTGTATCGCTCAGAGGCTGGCGAGCACACGGCTCTTGCGTTATGGCTGCGCCGTCTTTTGCCGCTACGAGACGAGCCATGTCCTTCATCCCCGACAGTGCCACGCTTATCCAGTTCTCCATCGCCACCTTCATCCTGGCGATCACGCCCGGGCCTGACATGACGCTGTTCGTCTCGCGCACGCTGAGCCAGGGCCGTGCCACCGGTTTTGCCTCGATGACCGGCGCCTTGTGCGGCACGCTGATTCACACCACGCTGGTGGTGGTCGGCGTCTCGGCGCTGATCGTCGCCTCGCCGATGGCGTTCTTCGTGCTGAAGATTTTCGGCGCCGGCTATCTGGTCTTCCTGGCATGGCAGGCGATCACAAAAGGGTCGGCGTTTTCACCGGAGAAGAAGAGCGGGCCGCAGATCTCACTGTTCCGCAGCTGGGCCGCGGGGCTCGGGGTCAACCTGCTCAACCCGAAGATCATCCTGTTCTTCATGACCTTCCTGCCGCAATTTGTCTCCGCCCATGACCCCAATGCGCCGGGAAAGCTGTTCTTCCTCGGCGCGATGTTCGTCGTGCTGGCAATCCCGGTGACGGCGCCGATGGTGCTGGCGGCGGAAAAATTCTCGGCCGCGATGAAATCCAGCCCGCGTGTGACCCGCGTCGTCGACTATCTGTTTGCCGGAGTTTTTTCGGCCTTCGCGCTCAAGATCCTGACGGCCCAAGCGAAATAGGTACTTTCATTTTGCCCATGATCCTTTCCGAACCTTTGGTTCGGGGTCATGCGCTAATCTGGCGCCAGCTTCCGGCCGAGCGCCCGGCGCTCAGCCAGTAGAAAATACCGCCGACCATACCGCAGCCGATCACCGCCAGCATGACGCTGGTGTTGGTAACCTCGAAATTGGCATCGGCCGTCTGGTGGACGAAGCCGAGGAAGACCGCCGCTACCGCCGCGCCCGCCAGTGCATAGAACAGCCAGTCCCGCCGGCCAAGGACCTCGGAAACCAGGATGGCGATGGCCGCCGGCATGAAAGCGAAATAGGCGACGAACAGCCCGACGAAGGGGACTGAAAACCACAGCGAAGCCTGCGCCGCCGGTTGCGTCTCGTCCGTCATCAGCCCAAGAGACGCCAGGAACATGATGTTAAGGAAGGCGCTTGCCGCCAGCGAAGCAACGCCATAGCCGACAAGGATGACGGCGAAGCGGATCAGATAGGCGACGACGCGGTTCACACCTCGCCATGCCCCGCGATCATCATCGCTTCCAGCGCCAGCCGGTCGACCTTGCGCATACGCTCGGAGTCCGACTTGAGCTGGCCGCAGGCGGCGAGGATGTCGCGGCCGCGCGGCGTGCGGATCGGCGAGGCATAGCCGGCATTGTTGATGTAGTCGGCGAACTTCTCGATCGTTTCCCAGTCCGAGCACTGATAGTTGGTGCCCGGCCACGGATTGAACGGAATCAGATTGATCTTGGCGGGGATGCCCTTGAGCAACTTGACCAGCGCCTTGGCGTCCTCGATCGAATCGTTGACGTCCTTCAGCATCACATATTCGAAGGTGATCCGCTTGGCGTTGGACAGGCCGGGATAGGCCCGGCAGGCAGCGATCAGCTCGTTCAGCGGATACTTCTTGTTGATCGGCACCAAAAGGTCGCGCAGATCGTCATTGGTGGCGTGCAGCGAGATCGCCAGCATCACACCGATCTCCTCGCCGGTGCGGAAGATCTCGGGCACGACGCCCGATGTCGAGAGCGTGATGCGCCTCTTCGAGAGGGAAAGCCCGTCGCCGTCGGATGCGATCAGCAGCGCCTTCTTCACCGCCTCGAAATTATAGAGCGGCTCGCCCATGCCCATCATGACGACGTTGGACACTTTCCGGCCCTCGGCCGGCACGATGGCGCCGTCGGGTGTGTCGCGGTCGGGGAAATCGCCGAGCCGGTCGCGGGCGGTCAAAAGCTGGGCGAGGATTTCCTCGGCGGTCAGGTTGCGCACCAGCTTCTGCGTGCCGGTGTGGCAGAAGGAGCAGGTCAGGGTGCAGCCGACCTGCGAAGAGATGCAGAGCGTGCCGCGGCCTTCTTCGGGAATGTAGACGGTCTCGATCTCGACCGGCCGGCCGGCGCCGCGCGGCGGAAAGCGGAACAGCCATTTGCGCGTGCCGTCGGAGGAAATCTGCTCCTCGACGATCTCGGGCCTGGCAACGGTGAAATGCCTGTCGAGCGCGGCGCGCAGATCCTTGGAGATGTTGAACATGCCGGCAAAGTCGGAAACGCCGCGCACATAGATCCAATGCCAGAGCTGTTGGGCGCGCATTTTCGCCTGGCGCTCCGGCACGATGCCGGCGGCGACGAGGGCGGCCCCGAGTTCGGCGCGCGTCAGGCCGATCAGCGACGGCTTTTCAGGCGTCGTGCGGGTACGCAACGCGTCACGCGCGCCCTCAGTGGTAAGATCGAATGAAAGGGTCATTGTTGCGCCAATATAAGCGATTTGCGGCCGAATACAGCATCGGGCCCGAAATGAAGCGCGGCGCATAGCACAGGTTAGCGGCGGAGTCATGCAGGTGGTCTTTCCTTCTCCCCTGCGAGAAGGTGGCCCGAGCGTAGCTCGGTCGGGGGTGTTCCAGCTTGGCGCCGACCGCGTTCCGTCCAACACCCCTCTTCCGTCTCGGCGCTGCGCGCCGATCCACCTTCTCCCACAAGGAGGGAAGGGAAGACCGCGCCTAACCGCCTACTTGCACTTGGCGATCGAGGCCAGCGCCGCCGAGATGCCCTTCAGCGAGAAGACGTAAGTGGTGGTGTTGCCGCGGCCGGACTTGGCCGACACCTTCATGTCGGTGCCGGTCTTCATCGCGGCGATCAGCACCGGCTCCTCGGCGGCGTTCTCGACCCAGGCCGACTTGCCGCGCGTGAACATCGAGAAAGACTTCTTGTCGATGGTGACGGTGGCCTTGGAACCCTCCTGGAAGGTATAGCCGGCAATGAATTGCGGCTCGTAGGACACTTGCTGCCCCGGCCGCTGGCTGACGAAGAAGAACATGTCGCCGTGATCGAGCGTCGGCGGCTGCTTGTCGGTTGGCACGGTCAGGACATAGCAGACCTTGCCGCCGCCCGACGCCTGATAGCTGTAGGTGCCCCAGGCATTATGCTGGCCGATCTTGGTGGCCGACTGCGCCAGCGCGGGCGCCGTCAGGGCCACCAGGGCCAGGCTGGAAACTATAGCAATCAATCCGCGCATCGCTTTTCCCGTATTCCACTGGTGCGGCGGCAGGCCGGCTCGGCGTCCTGCCCGTCGCTTCATTTTGATTTAATCTGGGTTACCAAACGGTGAATTTCCCTAAGAAAAGGATGTTCACGCCAGGAAACCGCCGCCGTCTTCGCACTGCCGCTCGAAAAAGCGGCTGGCGCACTGTCCCTGCCGCGACTTGGAGGCCACGAAAACGGCAAGAGTTTGACTTTTCAAGCAGCTAGGTTTCGCGGCGATTCCCGCTTTTCTTGAGGTACGTGACGAATTTCCCTGCAGGCGGTACCATGTCTGCGTTTGTCGCCACGGCACTCGGCCAGGGTGCCCTCCTTGGCGGCTTACGGGAGATTTGGCCATGGCCATTTCCGAGACAGTCCTGATCCTCGCGGGCGGCACAGTCGTCCTGGCGATCGTGTTTGGCATTCGTGTCGGCGTCCGCGCGGCGGCTAGCGGCGCGGTGCCCCGGTCGGATGGCGGAGACGCGGCGGGCGGATCGGGCGCGTCCGACGTGCCCGGGGTCATTGCGCTACCGCCTTTGAGTTTCCTCGGCTTCCTGGCGGCGGCAACCGTGCTCGAGGTGCTCGCGCCGCTCCCGGTCATGGCCGGGCAGGCGCTCGCCCGCTATCTGGCCGGCGCCGTGCTCGCGGTGTGCGGCTTCGTGTTCCTCTTTATGGCGGCGGGCCGCTTTCAGGCCGCTGGAACCAACATACCACCGACCTTGCCAACGACGGCGCTGGTCGTCGACGGTATCTATCGGCGGACCAGAAACCCGTTGTATCTGGGAGCGACCCTCATCTATCTGGGCTTCGGCGTCGCCGCCGGAAGTCTTTGGGCTATCGCGCTCGTCATCCCCCTGCTGTGGGTGATCAATACCGGCGTCATCGCGCCGGAAGAGCGCTATCTCGAGCGCAAGTTCGGAGATGCCTATCGCGCCTACAAGGCGCGGGTGCGGCGGTGGGTTTGACGGCCGGAAAGTCTCGCGCGATTTTTTGCGCCGTGCCGGCTCAGCTCTTGTCGGCGATGGCCTGTTTGGCGGCGAGCCGGTGCGCGGGCGTGATGTGGGCGCTGACGGTTGTGATCGCGGCGGTCAGTACGGCGATGTCGTCGGTGAAGCCAAGCCCAACGATGAAATCGGGGATGACGTCCGTCGGCAGCACGAAATAGCCGAGCGCAGCCAGCAATGTGCCCTTGGCGCGAAGCGGCGTCTTCTTGTCCATGGCGCAGTAATAGGCGGCGACCACCTCTTCCATAAACGGGATATGCCGGGCGGCTTTCTTCGCCGTACGCCAGAACTTGTCGCGCACCTCACTCTCGTTGCCCGGCTTGCTGCCGAGGCCGAAGAAATCAAAACCGGATTTTTGCGCCATCAATCTCTCCGTGCGGCCGTCGCGTGACTTCACGCATGACCACGAGGCAAAATGTGGTGAAAGCCGAACCTCGCTGCAAGGTGCAGCTAGGCTCAGCCGCCGAAATAGCGGTTCATCTTCCTGGCCAGATCGAAATCCAGCGCCGTCAGGCCGCCGGCGTCGTGCGTGTTGAGGGTCACGTTTACCGTCTTGTAGACGTTCGACCAGTCGGGATGGTGGTCCATCTTCTCCGCCGCCAGGGCGACGCGGGTCATGAAGGCAAAGGCTTCGGAGAAATTCTTGAAGGTGAAGGTGCGGGTGATCGAGCCGCCATCCTTGGCCAGCGACCAGCCTTCGAGGCCGGCAAGTTCGGCGCGGATCGCCTCTTTTGCTAGTTTCTCCCTGGCCATATCCGCCTACCGCATGATCCGCGAAGCGTCGGCGACGCCGACCAAACGGCTGGCGATGCGGTTGTCGGCACCTGAAAGCGGCCAGGCCTCCTCGACGACGTAAGGCCCGCCGCCGACCGAATCGCGCGACGACATCAGCACGAAGCGGCCGACCCGGAACGGCAGCGTCGAAAAATTGCCGCGTGCCGACAGGTACTGGGCGACATCGAGCGGGCTCGAATTGCGCAGGCGGGCCAGCGTCACATGCGGCATGAACTTGCGCGGGTCGGCCGGGATGCCGAGCCGCTGGCAGATGCGCTCGATCTCGGCCTGCAATGCGGAAAGATCGGGCGAAGCGGCGACCCCGGCCCACACCGCATGCGGCTTCTTCTGGCCGAAGGCGCCGACGCCGGACAGCGTCAGCGGGAAGGAGGCGCGGTGAACACGGTCGAGCGCGTTGGCGATTTCGTCGGCGACATGGCCCTCGACATCGCCGATGAAGCGCAGCGTCAGATGATAGTTCTCGACGTCGATCCAGCGGGCTCCGGGCAGGCCGCCCCTGAGCAGGGACAGCGAAAGAGCGGCATCACGCGGTATTTCGAGGGCGGTAAAAAGACGCGGCATGGGAAGCCTCCTGTCCTCGAATCGAACTCTTGCCCCTAGCGAATCATCGATATTCGAACGGGGCAAGCGGTTTGTTGGTCGCAGGGCTGCCTAAAATCTTCCCCTACGGAATGTGGTGCGGCGGCGAACCCTCGCCTTCAGGAATTACCCCGCACCGTTGCAATGGCCTTCTCCACACCGGGCAGGATACCCTCGACGATGCGGTCGACGCCTCCGGCGTTCGGATGAAGGCCGTCCTCGAGCTGCAGGACGGATTGACCAGCGATGCCCTCGAGAAAGAAAGGATAGAGAGGCACGCCGTATTTTTCAGCCAGTCGCGGAAAGATTGCGTCGAACGCCTTCTGGTAGTCGGCGCCGAGATTGGGCGCCGCGCGCATTCCGGCAAGCAAAACGGCGATCTTGCGCTGCTTCAGTTTTGCCAGCATGGCGTCCAGGTTTTTTTCCGCTATGGCGGGCGAAACGCCGCGCAGCATGTCGTTGGCGCCGAGCTCCAGGATGACGAGTTGCGTTCCGTCCGGCACCGACCAGTCGAGCCGTGACAGGCCGCCGCTCGTCGTATCGCCGGAGACGCCAGCATTGGCGACCGTGACATCGTAGCCCTTGGCGCGAAGCGCCGCCTGCAGCTTTTCGGTGAAGCCCTGACCTGGCCCGAGGCCATAACCCGCCATCAAGCTGTCGCCCAAACCGACAATGGTGAACGGTTCGGCGCTCGCCGACGAAATGGCGCCGCAAACGGCGAGGAAAAGGGCGAAGGCTGCGGCAAAGGTGTGTTTGAAAGCCATGCGGCAGGCCCCATATGACCAGGAACATCTGTTGGCGAAGGCAGGTTTTCATCTTTGTCGAGCATCGGATGCTCCAGCCTTCATCCCCCATATAGGACGATTTGATTTTGGAAGAAGCCGTCATTTCGCTGCAAGACGTATCGCTGACGCTCGGTGAAGGTGGCTCCTCGGTCCATGTGCTGAAGGGCGTCAGTCTCGATGTGGCGGTTGGCGAAGCGACAGGCATCGTTGGACCCTCAGGTTCGGGAAAGTCGACATTGCTGATGGTTTTGGCTGGGCTTGAAAGGGTCGATTCGGGCACGGTTCGAATTGCCGGCGAGCTGCTCAACGGCAAAAGCGAAGACCAGATCGCATCGTTTCGGGGGCGAAACATCGGCATCGTATTCCAGTCTTTCCATCTCATCCCCAACATGACGGCGCTGGAAAACGTTGCCGTCCCGCTGGAGCTTGCCGGCCATGCCGATCCGTTCGGCGTGGCGGCGCGCGAGCTGGCGGCGGTCGGCCTCAGCGATCGCGTCACCCATTACCCCGGCGAGTTGTCTGGCGGCGAGCAACAGCGCGTGGCGATCGCCCGGGCGCTGGCGCCGTCGCCGCGCATCCTGATCGCCGACGAGCCGACCGGCAATCTCGACCAGGCGACGGGGCGGCACGTCGCCGACCTGCTGTTTGCCAAGGCCGTCGAACGCGGCATGACGCTGGTGCTGGTCACACATGACCCGGTACTCGCGGCGCGCTGCTCGCGCCAGGTGTCGATGCGGTCGGGGCTGATCGAGGACGCGCCTGAGCCGGCCACCAGGGCCGGCAAGGTGACCGCCTGATGCCGCTGTCGCAAACACTGAGGCTCGCCTTTCGGTTTTCGCTGCGCGAAATGCGTGGCGGGCTGTCCGGCTTCCTGATCTTCCTTGCCTGCATCGCGCTCGGCGTCGCGGCAATCGGCGGCGTCAATTCGGTCGCGCAAGCGATTTCCGCCGGTGTTGCCGACCAGGGCCAGACGCTGCTCGGCGGCGATCTTCGCTTCCAGCTCAACCAGCGCGATCTTACCAGAGCCGAACGCAGCTTCCTCGACCGGCTTGGCACGGTTTCGCACAGCGCCAACATGCGTTCGATGGCCAGGCTCGAGGACGGCTCCGACCAGGCGCTGGTCGAGGCCAAGGCGGTCGACGGCGCCTATCCGCTCTATGGCGCGCTTGAGACTGAGCCGGTGCTGTCGCGAGAGGATCTGTTCGGCGAAGAATCCGGCGTCTTCGGCGCCGCCGCGCCGGACCTCTTGTTCGAGCGGCTGAACCTTGGCATCGGCGACCGGCTGAAGCTCGGCAGCGCGACATTCGAGCTGCGTGCAAGGCTGGTCAACGAGCCGGATGCGGTGTCGGATGGCTTCGGCTTTGCGCCGCGGCTGATGGTGTCGACCGACGGGCTTGCCGCTTCCGGCCTGATCCAGCCGGGCAGCCTGGTCGAGAACGCCTATAAGGTCCGGCTGCCAGGCGGCACCGGCGAGACACAGATCAAGGCTATCCGGGAGCAGGCGGCAAAAGAGTTCCCGCAGGCCGGCTGGTCGATCCGCACGCGCAGCAACGCGGCGCCGGCGTTGTCCTCGAACATCGAGCGGTTCTCGCAATTCCTGACGCTGGTTGGGCTGACGGCGCTGGTGGTCGGCGGCGTCGGCGTGGCCAATGCCGTGCGTGCCTATCTCGACGGCAAGCGCGGCGTCATCGCCACCTTCAAGAGCCTAGGGGCTTCGGGCGGGTTCGTCTTTGCCGTCTATCTGGTGCAGATCCTGATGATCGCCGCCCTCGGCATCACGCTGGGCCTGGTGCTAGGCGCATTGATGCCGTTCGCGGCCAGCGCCGCACTCCAATCGGTTATTCCTGTGCCGGCGGAAGGTGGGTTCTATCCCGGCGCCCTCGGCATGGCAGCGCTGTTCGGGCTGCTGGTGACGCTGGCTTTCGCCTTGCTTCCGCTCGGCCGCGCCCGCGACGTGCCGGCAACGGCGCTGTTTCGCGAAATGGGTTTCGAGGGCCGCGGTTTTCCCCACCCGCTCTACATCGCCGCGGCATTGGGCATCGCCCTGCTCCTGGCGGTACTGGTGATCCTGTTTTCCGGCGACCGCCGTATTGCCTCGATCTTCATTGGGGCCACGGTGTTGTCGTTCCTGGTGCTGCGCGTCGTCGGCTCGCTGGTGCAGTGGGCGGCGAAGAAAAGCCCGCGCGTGCGTTCGACCGCGCTCAGGCTCGCCATCGGCAACATCCATCGGCCAGGCGCCTTGACGCCATCGGTGGTTCTGTCACTTGGCCTCGGGCTGACGTTGCTGGTGACGCTGGCGCTGATCGACGGCAATCTCAGGCGGCAGATCTCGGGCAGCCTGCCGGAACGGGCGCCGAACTTCTTCTTCGTCGATATCCAGAGCGGCGACGTCGATGCTTTCTCTGCGCTGGTCGGCAAAGAGGCGCCGCAGGGCAGGCTGATCAAGGTGCCGATGCTGCGCGGCCGGGTGATGGCGCTCAACGGCGTCGCTGTCGACAAGGTCAAGGTTCCGGCCGAGGGCGCCTGGGTGCTGCGCGGCGATCGCGGCCTGACCTATGACGCAAAGCTGCCGGAGAATGCGACGCTGACCGAGGGCAGCTGGTGGCCGGAGAACTATGCCGGCGAGCCGCTGGTCTCGTTTTCCGCCGAGGAAGGCAACGAGATTGGGCTGAAGCTCGGCGACACCATCACCGTCAACGTGCTCGGCCGCAACATCACGGCCAAGATCGCCAATTTCCGCCAGGTCGAATGGGAAACCATGGGCATCAATTTCGTCATGGTGTTCTCGCCCAACACATTCGCCGGGGCGCCGCACGGCTGGTTGGCTACGCTGACCGAGACGAATGCGTCGGCAGCCGACGACGCGCACCTTCTCAACGCCGTCACGCGTGCCTTTCCCGCGGTCACGACGGTCAGGGTCAAGGACGCGCTCGAAATCGTCAACCGGCTGGTGGCGCAGCTCGGCACAGCAATCAGGGCGGCAGCGGGCGTGGCGTTGATCGCCTCGGTGCTGGTGCTGGCCGGCGCGCTCGCCGCCGGCAACCGGGCTCGCATCCACGACGCGGTGGTGCTGAAGACCCTGGGTGCGACCAGGAAAACGCTGATCGCCGCTTTTTCGCTGGAATACATGCTGATCGGCCTTGCCACCGCGATCTTCGCACTGGCGGCGGGCGGTGTAGCGGCATGGTTCGTCGTCGCGCGCATCATGACGCTGCCATCGCACTTCATGCCCGAGGTGGCGGTGGCGACCATCGGCTTTTCACTGGTGGTCACCGTCGGCATCGGCCTTGCCGGCACGTGGCGGGTGCTGGGCCACAAGGCGGCGCCGGTGCTGCGGAATCTTTGAGCCAGAGCCGGTTTTGATTAAATCTCGTTAATGTTTCGGGCGGGAAGGCCAATAAAACCGGATCTCTGGCACTTCACGGAGCATTACGTTTGGTTACGGTCTTGTCCTTTACACCAAGAACCATCATATTTCGGCGCAGGCATGCTGGAGCCCCGCCAGCGGCGCCTGGGTTCAAATGGACCTGACACCGGACGGGGCAGAAGCAATATGAGGATTTCCATGGCTGATCCCGTTCGCAATTATCAGACGCGCGCCGTGCCCGGCGCCGGCGTCGATGCTGCCATCGACCAGGGCCTGCGGGCCTACATGATCAAGGTCTACAATCTGATGGGGCTTGGCCTCCTCATCACCGGCCTTGCCGCGGTCGGCACAATCATGCTGGCCACGACCAGCGATCCCGCCTCGGCGGTCGCGACGTTGCCAAGCGGCGAGATGCTGACCTCGTTCGGCTACGCGATCTTCGGCTCGCCGCTGAAATGGCTGGTGATCTTTGCCCCGCTGGCAGCGGTGATGTTCCTGTCGTTCCGCGTCCAGTCGATGAGCGTTTCGGCCGCACAGACGACGTTCTGGGTCTATGCCGGCCTCGTCGGCCTGTCGCTGTCGTCGATCTTCCTGGTCTACACCACCGCCAGTATCTCGCAGACCTTCTTCGCCACCGCCGCCGCCTTTGGCGGGCTGTCCCTCTACGGCTACACGACCAAGCGCGATCTCTCGGCGTTCGGGTCGTTCCTGGTCATGGGCCTGGTCGGCCTGATCATCGCGATGGTGATCAACATCTTCCTGCAGTCGTCGGCGCTTTCCTTTGCCGTTTCGGCGATCGGCGTGCTGATCTTCGCAGGCCTCACCGCCTACGACACGCAGAACATCAAGGAGATGTATTTCGAGGGTGACGAGACTGATGTCGCCGGCCGCAAGGCGATCATGGGCGCATTGAGGCTCTATCTCGATTTCGTCAACCTGTTCATGTTCCTGCTGCAGTTCATGGGCGACCGTCGCTAAATACGGTTTTCCTGGACCAGGAGTGTGGAAAGGGCGGCCCAATGGCCGCCCTTTTCTTTTGTGCCGGCTTTTGCTGTGATATGGGGCAGATGAACGACGTGCCTAAATTATGAGCAGCATCACCTTGCGGGCCGCGACGTCGGCCGATCTCGACCGGATCACGGAAATCTATGCCGACGCGGTGACGAATGGCACTGCCAGCTATGAACTCGAGCCACCAAGCCGCACCGAGATGGGCGCGCGCTTCGACAACCTGATGGCGGGCGGCTTTCCTTATCTGGTTGCGGAAAAGGCCGGCAGCGTGCTCGGCTATGCCTATGCCGGGGCGTTCCGGCCGCGCCCGGCCTACCGCTTCGTCGTTGAGGATTCCGTCTATGTCGCGCCCGAGGCCAAAGGGCAAGGCGTCGGGCTGCTCTTGATGCAAGGGCTGATCGAAGCGGCCAAGGCGGCAGGTTTTCGCCAGATTATCGCGGTGATCGGCGACGGCCGGCCCGATAGCGCCTCGGTACGGTTGCACGAGAAGCTCGGCTTTCGTCATTCCGGCCGCCTGGAAGGCTCAGGGTATAAGCACGGACGCTGGCTCGACACGGTGTTCATGCAGTTGCCGATCAATGGCGGGGCGTCGATCCCGCCCGATCCGCAGTCACTGCCCGAGCGGAAGTTCCGCGAACAAAAATAAGAGGTTACGCTTCGACCAGCTTCAGCGTTCGGTCGAACACGCCAAGCACCCGGCCGAGCTCCTGGCCGCGCTTGAGGATGCGCCCGCCGGCGGCGATGACGGCGAACGCGCCTTGCCGGCGCGCCAGCTTCGGATCCTTGACGATCTGGAAAAGCGGCACTTCGCTGGTGCGGCGGAAGACAGAAAAAACGGCGCGGTCGGCGAGATGGTCGATGGCATAGTCGCGCCACTCATTGGCGGCAACCATACGGCCGTAGAGTCTGAGGATCTGGTCCAGTTCGCGCCGGTCGAACTGCACCGGCTGGTCGAGGCGTTCGCGTCTTGCCTCATGCAGCGGGATCAGTATTGCGGATGCGTCCCCATCCTCCATCCCGCTGCTGCGATCAGTCATGCCTGGATCCTCGCAATGAATCGTACGCCGACCAAAGTTGGCGCTTTCGTTGCCGAATTGCAAGGCCCGGCCGGGCAAGGGCAGCGTCGTGCGGTTTCTGCAGCGTCCAGTCACGTTTGCGAAACGCCTGTTGGAATTGGTGATGCTTCGCCACAATCCTGCCTTTTTTTATCCGTGCTCATGCCCCAATGTCCGACGAATTTACCGGTGTTGCCTGAGACGGTTCGGTCCGGCACCGGCTCGTAAACCCCAAGCCCCCCGCCCACGGGTCTGCGTCGGATCGAACCAACCTCGGTTTTTCCTTGGAAAGATCGGGTGCGACGATCCCAAAACCTAAATGACCGGCGTCAGAAGCAAGCTGACGCCGGTTTTTTATTGGCCGGAGCCGTGGCGGTGCGATCCCTCCAGACAGGCTGTCGTCGGAGGCTTGAGCGCGGTTATCCTCTTCTCCCACAGGGAAGAAGGGGAGCGCTCTATTTAAGGCTTGCGGATAAAGGCTGCACCCAGGATCGGACCGGGCATGCCGTCCTTGCCAACTGACTGCAGCAGCACGGCGCAGCCGCCCTTCTTGGCGATCTCGCTCATCGGCAGTTCGTAGCGCTGCGCCTTGCCGTGCCACATGCCGGCGGTCTGGATGCTGGTGACGGCGTTCCAGTAGGTCATGCTGCGGCCGCTGTTTTCGCCCTTGCCGATCTTTATCGTCTGTGGCGGGTTGAAATAGACGATGACGACATGCGCGTCGGCGGGGCCGGTCACGGCGTCGCCGGCATCGATCATGACGCGATCGCTGGTCCGGCTGACTTTGATGCCGACGCGCATGCCTTCGCCGACCCTCTCCATGCGGGCCAGCGCGCCGTCGACTTCCTTGCGGCTGGCGCCGTTGACATGGCTGCGGCCGTTTATGACGGCTTGCGGGGTGTAGACGGAACGGCTGCCGAAGGCGCGCATATACTCATATTGCCGCTCGGTATTTTCCTTGCGGCTCAGCGTGTCCTGCCAGCCGAGGTAATCCCAATAATCGACATGATAGGCGAGCGCGACGATGTCCTCCTTGGCGGCGAGCTCGGCGAAGAATTCGTCGGCCGGCGGACAGGAGTTGCATCCCTGGCTGGTGAAGAGCTCGACGACGCCTAATGGCTTGTCGGTTGGCTCGGCAAGGGCCCCGCCGGCAAACGCCGAGAGGGCCAGCGCAAGGGCCTCAAGCCGCAATGGTCTTCGAGATGGCATGGCCGTTCCGATCCCGCCGGTGACGCCGGCTTTGTT
This sequence comes from Mesorhizobium sp. M1027, assembly GCF_040318745.1. Taxonomy (NCBI): domain Bacteria; kingdom Pseudomonadati; phylum Pseudomonadota; class Alphaproteobacteria; order Hyphomicrobiales; family Phyllobacteriaceae; genus Mesorhizobium; species Mesorhizobium sp. M1027. Next base: position 192,676 of record NZ_JAMYMW010000002.1, read on the forward strand.
CTGGTTGTCGAAATATGTGGCAGAAGCGTCAGTCAACGGGAAGTCACGTTGCGGTGAAATTTTGCCGTTGCAACCGCTGGCAAGGGCGCAATAGGTGGACTTGCACTACACGATGGAAGCGATTCGGGCGGCAATCAGCATGTGGCAATCTCTCCTGGCGCCGGTCGACCTGTACTGCGAGCGGACCGGGCCGGAACTCTGGGCCGAACCGCTCAATGCGCTGAGCAATCTGGCTTTTTTTGCCGCCGGGCTGTGGGGTGTCTGGCAGGTGCGCAGGCGCGGCACCGGCATCTTCGCCGAAGTGCTGGCCTGGTGGGTGGTGGCGATTGGCGTCGGCTCGTCGCTGTTCCACACCTTTGCCAACCGTGGCACGGTCTGGGCCGACGTGCTGCCAATCGCCGGGTTCACGCTGGCCTACACGCTGTTCAACCTGCGGCGTTTTCTCGGCATGAAATGGGGCAAGGCGATCGCCATCTTCGTCGCCTTCTATGCCGTCGCCGGGCTGGTGACCTTTGCCGTGCCGGACTGGCTGCGCGAGGCGTCGAACGGCACGACCGGCTATCTGCCGCCCTTCCTGGCGCTCGCCTTCTTCGGCGCCTTGGTGGCGGCGAGCGGCAACCGTGCCGGCTGGTACAATCTGGCGGGCTCGGCGATCTTCGTCGTATCGGTCGTCTGCCGGATGATCGATCCGCTGGTCTGCGGCAGCTTCCCGCTCGGCACGCACTTCCTGTGGCACATCCTCAACGGGCTGATGCTCGGTGTGCTGCTGGCGGCGACAGCGCGGTTTGGAAAGCCGGGAATAGGGGAATAGGGGAAGCGTTCCCTACTCCCTTACTGCCCTACTCCTCTCTCTATGCTGCCAGATCGCGCAGCACGTATTGCAGGATGCCGCCATTCTTGAAGTAGTCGAGCTCGTCCAGCGTATCGATGCGGCAGATGATCGGAACCTCTTTGACGCTGCCGTCGCCGTAGGTGATTCTGGCGATCATCTTCTGCCGCGGCTTGATGTTGCCCAGGCCGTCGATCTCAACCAGTTCGTCGCCCTTGAGGTTGAGCGAGGCCCATGAGGTGCCTTCCTCGAAGACGAAGGGGATGACGCCCATACCGACAAGATTGGAGCGGTGGATGCGCTCGAAGGACTGGGCGATGACCGCGCGGACGCCCAGCAAATTGGTGCCCTTGGCCGCCCAGTCACGCGACGAGCCGTTGCCATATTCGACGCCGGCGAAGATGACCAGCGGCACGCCTTCCTTCTTGTAGTGCATCGCGGCGTCGTAGATCGATTCCTCTTCTTTCGAGGGGTAATGGATGGTGTAGCCGCCCTCGCGGCCGTTCTCGCCCAGCATGTGGTTGCGGATGCGGATATTGGCGAAGGTGCCGCGCATCATCACCTCGTGGTTGCCGCGGCGTGTGCCGTACTGGTTGAAATCGGCGACGCCGACGCCGTGGTCGGTGAGATACTTGCCGGCCGGCGAGGCCGCCTTGATCGAACCGGCGGGCGAAATGTGGTCGGTGGTGATCTTGTCGCCGAACAGCCCGAGCACACGCGCGCCCTTGATATCGCCGATCTTGCCGAAGCCTGACGTCATGCCGGCAAAATAGGGCGGGTTCTGCACATAGGTGGAATTGTCGTCCCAGGCATAGGTCTGGCCTTCCGGCGCCTTGACGTTCTGCCAGTACTCGTCGCCCTTGAAGACGTCGGCATATTTGCGGGCGAACAATTCGCGCGTGACGTTCTTCTCGATGAATTCCTGGATCTCGACCGAACTCGGCCAGATATCCTTGAGATAGACCGGATTGCCGTTGCGATCCTCGCCGAGCGGCTCGGTGGTCAGATCCTTGGTCACGGTCCCAGCCAGCGCGTGGGCGACGACCAGCGGCGGCGAGGCGAGATAGTTCGCCTGCACGTCGGGCGAGACGCGGCCTTCGAAATTGCGGTTGCCGGACAAGACTGCCGCAGCAATCAAGCCCTTATCATTGATGGTCTTGGAGATCGGCGCCGGCAGCGGGCCGGAATTGCCGATGCAGGTGGTGCAGCCGAAGCCGACCAGGTTGAAGCCGATCTGGTCGAGTTCCTTCTGCAGGCCGGATTTCTCGAGATATTCGGCCACGACCTGGCTGCCCGGCGCCAATGAGGTCTTGACCCACGGCTTCTGCTTGAGGCCGAGCCGGTTGGCGTTGCGCGCCAACAGCCCGGCGCCGATCAGCACGCTCGGGTTCGAGGTGTTGGTGCAGGAGGTGATGGCAGCGATGACGACATCGCCATGGCCAAGATCGTAGTCCGTCCCCTCGACGGCATAGCGCTTGTCGATTTCGGCGGCCTTCTTGTATTCGGTCTCCATGGCCTTGGCGAAGCCGGCCGGAATGTCTTCAAGTGCGACCCGGCCTTCCGGCCGTTTCGGGCCGGCCATCGACGGGACGACGCTGCCGAGATCGAGCTCCAGCAGGTCGGTGAAGACCGGATCGGCCGAGCCGGCATCGCGCCACAAGCCTTGCGCCTTCGAATAAGCCTCGACCAGGGCGATGCGGCCTTCGTCGCGACCGGACATGGTGAGATAGCGGAGGGTTTCGCTGTCGACCGGGAAGAAGCCGCAGGTGGCACCATATTCCGGCGCCATGTTGCCGATGGTGGCGCGATCGGCCAGCGTCATGTTGGACAGGCCCGGACCGAAGAATTCGACGAACTTGCCGACGACGCCCTTCTTGCGCAGCATCTGGGTGACTGTGAGCACCAGGTCGGTGGCGGTGACGCCTTCCCTCAGCCTGCCGGTGAGGCGAAAGCCGATGACTTCCGGCAGCAGCATGGAAACCGGCTGGCCGAGCATCGCGGCCTCCGCCTCGATGCCGCCGACGCCCCAGCCGAGCACGCCAAGACCGTTGATCATGGTGGTGTGCGAATCGGTGCCGACGCAGGTGTCGGGATAGGCGGTGGTCTCGCCGTCTTCGCTGTTGGTCCACACCACCTGGCCGAGGTACTCGAGATTGACCTGATGGCAGATGCCGGTGCCGGGCGGCACCACGCGGAAATTGCGGAACGCCTGCTGGCCCCATTTCAGGAATTTATAGCGTTCCTCGTTGCGCTCATATTCAAGCTCGACATTGCGGGCGAAAGCCAGCGGTGTACCGAATTCGTCGACGATGACCGAATGGTCGATGACCAGATCGACCGGCACCAGCGGATTGATCTTTTGCGGGTCGCCGCCGAGCGAGGCCATGGCGTCGCGCATGGCGGCAAGGTCGACCACAGCCGGAACGCCGGTGAAATCCTGCATCAGAACGCGGGCCGGGCGATAGGCGATCTCGACGCCGGCAGTGCCCCGGTCGGTCAGCCAGCCGGCGACCGCCTGGATGCTCTCCTTGGTAACGGAACGGCCGTCCTCGTTGCGCAACAGGTTCTCCAGCAGCACCTTCATCGAATAGGGCAATTGGGCAATGCCTGTGAGGCCGTTCTTTTCGGCCTCGACAAGGTCATAGTAGATGTACTCGGTGCCGCTGGCGGTCAGCGTGCGGCGGCAATTGAAGCTGTCGAGTGATTTGGACACGTGCGATCCCTAACTGTCGGTTGCCGGGAGGGAACGGACGCCAGTGGGCATGCAAATCACGCGCAAAGGTGCGGGTACGGCCATTTCCGCTGTCCGTTCCCAAGCGTCCGGGCCGTTCAAGGCGGCACGCGCGCTGGTTCGGCGCAAATTCGGTTCCCGCGCCGACCGCTGGCACGGCTGATGCGGATATAGAGAATTTTCTGGAATAGTTCTAGACACGGAATCGCCATTTTTGCTGCGGCGCACCGAAGCCGCATTTGTACTTTTCGGCGAAGGGGAACGGATGCGGCTGATCGCCGAAAATCTGGGCGGCGAACGCGGCGGCGAGTCGGTATTTTCCGCCATCGAATTCGCGCTGGGGGATGGCCAGGCGCTGGTCGTCACCGGGGCGAACGGCGCCGGCAAATCGACGCTGCTCAGGATCATCGCCGGTCTGTTGCCGGTGGCGGCAGGCCGTGTGCGGTTCGAAGGTGGTGGCGAAGACTTCCCGTCGGTCGCCTCGGCCTGTCACTATCTCGGCCACCTCAACGCGATGAAGACGGCGCTGAGCGTCAAGGAGAATCTGTGCTTTTGGCGCGATTTTTCGGGCGCGGGCTCTGCGGGTGTCGAAGAGGCGCTGGAAACCGTCGGCCTGGGCCGCATCGGCCATCTGCCGTTCGGCTATCTCTCGACCGGCCAGCGCCGGCGCGCGGCGATTGCAAAACTGCTGGTCAGCCATCGGCCATTGTGGCTGCTTGATGAGCCGACCGCAGGACTGGACAAGGTTTCGGAGGAGAGAGTCGGCGAATTGATGGAGAAGCACCTCGAGAGTGGTGGGATCGTGGTCGCGGCGACGCATTTGCCGCTGGGGATCGAGCGGGCACAAGGGCTGGTGATGGGCGAGGCCGTTTGATGTTGGTGCTCTACGGCGCCCCCCTCTGTCCTGCGACGGAACTCCATCCTTTGCTTGGCCTTCACGCCTGCATCGGGACCAAACCATAATGTGGTCCCTCTTCCTGCGCGACATCCGCCTGAGCATCCGCGCCGGCGGCGGAGCGCTGACTGGAGTGATTTTCTTTCTCGCCGTCATCGCGACCATCCCCTTCGGCGTCGGTCCCGACCTGAGGCTGCTGGCCCGCATCGGCCCGGCGATCCTGTGGATTGCCGCCTTGCTTGCCTGCCTGCTCGGCCTCGACCGGCTGTTCCAGGCTGATCGGGAAGACGGCTCTCTCGATCTTCTGGTGCTTGGCAACGACCGGCAAATGCTGGCCTTGACCGTGCTGACGAAATGCCTGGCGCATTGGGCGGGAAGCGTGCTGCCGCTGGTCGTCGCCGCTCCCCTGCTTGGCCTGTTCATGAACATGGAGCCGGCCGGCATCGGCGCCACGGCGCTGACGCTGCTGGTCGGCACGCCGGCGATTACTTTCATCGGTGCCGCCGGTGCTGCGGTGGCGGTAGCGTTGCCGCGCGGCGGGCTGCTGATCTCGGTGTTGGTACTGCCGCTGACCATTCCCGTGCTGATCTTCGGCGTATCGGCAAGCTATGGCGCGGTAGCGGACCCCGATCCGTTCCTGCAGCCCTTCCTCATTCTTGCCGCGCTGACCCTGTTCCTTGCCGTGCTCGGGCCGGTGGCGGCGGCGCTGGCGCTGCGGCACGGAACGGATTGATGTGTTGGCTTCAGCTCATCCCTGCGGCGCGGCGAACAATTGCGGAGCCGATGGCGCGGCGTTAAGAGAAGACATGTCGGAACAAGGCGAGACGGACCGTTTGGAAAGCGCCGCGGAGCGAAAAGCATGAGCGTACACGCGCTTTATGTCACCGCCGCCTATGCGATCACGGCCGTGGTGCTGGGCGGGCTGATCGGCTGGATCCTGCTGGACCAGCGCGGCCGCAAGCGAGAACTCGCCGAGCTGGAAGCATCCGGCGTGCGCCGGCGCTCCGATAGGGCAGTCAAGCCATGAGCACGGAAACGGAAACACCGGCGCGCCGCCGCCTGATCGTGCTGCTGCCGCTGCTGGTCTTTCTCGGGCTGGCGGGATTGTTCCTGGCGCAGCTCTTGTCCGGGCGCGACGTGTCGGAAGTGCCGTCGGCGCTGATCGGCCTGCCGGCGCCGCAGACCAACCTGCCGGCGCTCGAGGGCACCAATTTGCCGGGCCTCGATTCAAAACAGTTCGCCGGCAAGGTGACGCTGGTCAACGTCTTCGCGTCGTGGTGCGCGCCGTGCCGCGAAGAGCACCCGGTGCTGCTGGCGCTGTCGCAGGACAGACGCTTCGTCATGGCAGCGTTGAACTACAAGGACCAGCCGGAAAACGCCCGTCGGTTCCTTGGCGATCTCGGCAATCCGTTCCAGGCGATCGGCGTCGACCAGGCCGGGCGCACGGCGGTCGACTGGGGTGTCTACGGTGTGCCGGAGACCTTCGTCATCGGCAAGGATGGCAAGATCGCCTACAAGCATGTCGGGCCGCTGACGCCGGACTCGGCGCAGACGCTGCTGCTGCCGGAGATCGAGAAGGCGCTGGCCGTGCCGGGCTGATTGCCCGCCGTTTCATCAAAGGTCGACGGAAGACTCAGCCGTAGATCTGCTTGTGGACCTGGTAGAGCATTTCTGAGCGATCGGCGCGCATATCGGCGAGGTCGCGGCTGGTGAAGCTGTCGATTTCGGCGACGAGGCGGTTGTAATGCCGGCGCTTGGCGATGCTAGCGCGAGCGCGGCTCATGAGGCTGTCGATGATCATAGCGAGTCTCCTTTTGCGCCGCATTTGCGGCCAGTTGTTCCTCCCTTGATCGATACGAAGCATGACATAGTTATGGTGCGTTGCAAAAATAAGATGTTGCAATGCACCATTGCGCTAGGCGCATAGCCGGTTAACCGGATGTGACCTGCCGTCCGGGCCAGCATCCGCTTCCACAATGCTTCTGACGCATCATCGATCTTGCCATATCGATCGCAGGCTGGCTTGATCGCGCCTCGCCAAGCGACTGCTACCGGGAGGAACCATGGCCAGCGAATTCTACGAAGTTCTCGATCCGCGCTTTTCGCGGCTGTTCAACGGCAATGCACAGGTCGACAGGCTGTTTACCGGCTGCCGATGGGCGGAAGGACCGGCCTGGTTCGCGGCCGGGCGCTATGTGGTCTGGTCCGACATCCCGAACAATCGCATGCTGCGTTACGACGAGACGGACGGCAGTGTCAGCGTGTTCCGTCAGCCGTCGGGCAATTCCAACGGCAACACCGTCGACCGGCAAGGCCGGCTGGTTACTTGCGAGCATTCCGGCCGCCGTGTCAGCCGCACCGAGCATGACGGCTCGGTCATCACCATCACCGACAAATGGCGCGGCAAGCGGCTGAACTCGCCCAATGACGCGGTGGTCAAGTCCGATGGCTCGATCTGGTTCACCGATCCGAGCTACGGCATCGATACCGATTACGAGGGCGACAAGGCCGAAAGCGAGATCGGCGCCTGCCATGTCTATCGGGTCGATCCCGGCACCGGCGAGACCGAGGCGGTGATCACCGACATGGTCAGACCCAACGGACTCGCCTTCTCGCTCGACGAGCGCCAACTCTATGTCGCCGACACCGGCCGCACGCATGGTGCGCAAAACCCGGCGCACATCCGGGTGTTCAATGTCGGCCAGGACGGCAAGACGGTCTCAGGCGGAAAGGTCTTTGCCGACTGCACCGCCGGCCTGTTCGACGGCTTCAGGCTGGATGCGGACGGCCGCATCTGGACCAGCGCCGCCGACGGCATCCACTGCTACGATCCAGACGGGACGCTGATCGGCAAGGTCAAGGTACCGGAAGTCGTTGCCAATTGCGTGTTCGGCGGCAACAAGCTGAACTGCCTCTATATCGCCGGCACGACCTCGCTCTACATGGTCCGGCTCATGGTCAACGGCGCCAAAACCTACTGAGCGGACGCCAAGCATATCCAAGGGAGGGACCCATGCCATTCGTGAACATCCGCCTGGTCAAGGAGGTGATTGCCGATGACCCGGCCGGCAAAAAGGCCGCGATCGCCGCCCAGGTGACAGCGGCCATAACGGGCGTCACCGGCCTGACCAACAACGATGTCTGGGTGGTCTTCGAGGAGGTCGCTGCACGCGACTGGTTCGTCGGCGAAACCGACGTCGAGACGCGGAGAGGCAAGGGTTGAGCGCCGCTCAGCCAGCGCGGATGAACTCGGCGAAATCCGAAACGGCGCCGCGCATCGCCAGCCGGTTTTCCGGCTCCGCCAGGATTTTCTCCACCTCCGGCCGCCTCTTGCCGAGCAGCGCGATTTCGAGCGCTGCTTCCTCATAGAGCGCGAAAGACATTGTCCGCATGACCTCGACCAGTGCGGCGCGGGCAAACAGCGAGCGCGGCGAGGCATGCACCAGCATGGCTGGCTTGCCGACGGCGGCATCGCGCGACACCAGCCAGTCGAGCGCGTTCTTCAGGCCGCCTGGCACGCCGTGTGCGTATTCCGGGCAGGAGACGATGACGCCGTCAGCGGCGGTGACCGCATCGATCAGCGCCGCTGCTTGCGGCGGCGTCCGCTCGCCTTCGTCGTCGGGGTTGAAGATCGGCAGCCGACCAAGCCCGTCATAGACGGAGACGTGACAGTCCGGCGGCGCGTTTTGCGCGAGGGCCGCGATCAGGGCCGAATTGGTCGAGGCGGCGCGCAGGCTGCCGGAAATGGCGAGAATGTTCAGCAAAGGGACCGGCTCGGCGATTCGTTGCTGGGCACGCTACCACATGGTCTGCTTGTAATCCTCGTCAAGCCAGCGGTCGGTGGCCTCCGCCGTTTCGGCAAGCGCCAGCTGGTCGCGCAGGATCTGGCCGAGCGTCGGCAGCGTCGCGCGGTCGTACCAGGTTTCGGGCTTCCACAGTTCGGAGCGCATGAAGGCCTTGGCACAATGCATGTAGGCAGCCTTGACCGTCACCACGACCACGCTTTGCGGTGCCTTGCAGTCGACCGCCAGTCGCTCGCGCAATGCCGCATCGACGGTGATGCGGGCATCGCCGTTGACACGCAGCGTTTCGTTCATGCCGGGAATGAGGAAGAGCAGCCCGACCGAGGGATTGAGAAGGATGTTCTCCAGCGTGTCGAGCCGGTTGTTGCCCGGCCGGTCGGGGATGGCGATGGTCTTCTCGTCGAGCACTGCCACAAAGCCCGGCCTGTCGCCCTTGGGCGTCACATCGGCATTGCCGGCGCCGTCGGACGAGCCGATCAGCACGAACGGGCTCTTGCCGATGAAGGAACGGCAGTGGCCGTCCAATGTCTTCAATTCCTTGCGGATCGAGCCGTCGGTCGGCCGAGGCGTCTTGTAGATCGTCCTCAGCTCGTCGCGCGTGATGATGAATTCCATCCTCGTCCCCTCCTATTCTGACGCAATTCCCCAGGGAAACCGCAGCACACACCTTTTCCTGGAATTGCTACTTGCTGGCCTTTCCCGCTTTCTCGGTCTTGTCCTCGAGCGAATGGCGCAGGATCAGCGGCATCTGGCTGAAGGTGAACAGAAGCGTGATCGGCATGATGCCCCAGACCTTGAAGGTAACCCATGTATCGGTGGAAAAATTCCGCCAGACCGCTTCGTTGACAAGGGCTAGGAACAGGAAGAACAGGCCCCAGCGGAAGGTGAGCTTGCGCCAACCCTCGGCGTCGAGATTGAAGGCCGATTCGAAGACATAGCCGAGCAGCGATTTGCCGAAGAACAGGCCGCCGAGCAACACGCCGCCGAACAGCGTGTTGACGATGGTCGGCTTCATCTTGATGAAGATATCGTCCTGCAGATAGAGCGTCAGCGCGCCGAAGATGAAGACGACGACGCCCGACACCATCGGCATGATCGGCAAGGTACGGGTGAGCAGCCAGGAAGCGATCAGCGCGATCGCGGTCGCGGCCATGAACAGGCCGGTGGCGACGAAGATCGGTCCGCCGAACTCGCCCAGCGCCGGGAATTTCTGCGCCAGCCATGCGCCGCGCGCATTGGCGAAGAAGAATACCATCAGCGGGCCAAGCTCCAGCACCAGCTTGAGCAGCGGATTGACGGCTTCCTTCTTCTGCTTTTGCGGGTCGGATGGGTCGCGTTCGAGAATGGGTGGGCTCATAAGGTCCTTCTTACGCATGATTCAATCCAAAAAGCCTGCACCTTATTGGGATCATGCTCGTCAAGCCACGCCAGCGATCGCCCTGGCGAATTCGCTTGCGGAAAAGGGTTCGAGGTCGTCGACCTGTTCGCCGACGCCGATGAAATAGACCGGCAATTTATGCTTTGCCGCGATCGCCACCAGAATACCGCCGCGCGCCGTGCCGTCCAGCTTGGTCATCACCAGGCCGTTGACGCCGGCGACATTGCGGAAGATCTCGACCTGGTTGAGCGCGTTCTGGCCGGTGGTGGCATCGACCGTCTGCAGCACCGTGTGCGGCGCTTCCGGATCGAGCTTGCCCAGCACGCGGACGATCTTTTCCAGTTCCGCCATCAGCTCGGTCTTGTTCTGCAGCCGCCCGGCGGTGTCGATGATCAGCACGTCGGAGCCGGCCTCCTTCGCCCGCTCGAATGCGTCATAGGCGAGGCCAGCGGCGTCGGCGCCGAGCTTCGAGGCAATGACTGGCGAGTTGGTGCGCTCGCCCCAGATCTTCAGTTGCTCGATGGCGGCTGCGCGGAAAGTATCGCCGGCGGCGAGCATCACCGAGAGGCCGCCATCGGTGAGCTTTGCGGCAAGCTTGCCGATAGTCGTTGTTTTCCCGGTGCCGTTGACGCCGACCACCAGGATGACATGCGGCTTATGGCTGAGGTCGAGTTCCAGCGGCATGGCGACATGGGACAGCACCTTCTCCACCTCGGCCGCCATGATGGCGCGGACTTCGGTGTCGGAGACGTCCTTGCCGTAGCGGCTGGCGGAGAGTGCATCGGTTACGCGCAAAGCCGTCTCCATGCCGAGATCGGCGCGGATCAGCACGTCCTCCAGGTCCTGCAGCGTGTCCTCGTCGAGTTTCCGCTTGGTGAAGACGCCGGCGATGTTGCCCGACAACTCCCGGGAGGAGCGCGCAAGCCCGTCTCGCATGCGCTGGAACCAGGAGCGCCTCGGCGTCGGTTCGGGCGCCTTCTGCGGCTCGGCTTTCTGCTCGACCTTCTTGGTTACGGTGACTTTGCCGGGGGCGGGCTTTGGCTCCGGCGATGGTTGCGGGACGGCCTCCGGCTCGGGCGCGATCTCGGCGAGCGGCGGCTTCGTCTCGACGGGCGCTGGCTGGCGGATCGGCGGCGGGATTTCGGCCGGCGGCGGCGCTTCGGGTGCTGGTGGCGTGATTTCGGCAGTGGGTGCCGCGTCTTGCGCAGGTTGGCGCTGCCCCTCACCCTCACCCGTTCCGGGGCGCGCCGCTTGTCTCACCCGTCCTTCGGACCCCCGTAAGGGACGGGGAGAGGGGGGCGTCAGCGCCGGAGCTTTTTCTTTGCCGCTTTCAAAACGAGGCTCGGCGTGACGATCAGCACCCTTCTCCCCGTCACTATACGGGGAGAACGTGCCTGCAGGCGGATGAGGGGCAGCGCCACGTTCGGATGGCGGAGGCTCAGTCTGGACGATTTCTGGCTGCGTCGGCTCTGGCTCAGGAATTTCCTTCGGCTCTGGCTCCGGGGCTGGCTCGGGAACGACGGGAGCGGCGTCTGACGCAGCCTGTTCAGCAGGCGCCTCTGGCTCCTCGACCGGAGCGGGTTCTGGCTGGGTGTCCGGCTCGACCAGAAGGGTCGGCGCAGGTTCGGGCTCGGCCTCTTCAACAGGCGCCGGCTGCGGCGCGGGTGCTTCCGCCTCGACCGGCGGTACGGCTTCGGCCTCGGGGCGAGGCTCTTCGCGTTTCAAAAACTCCGGAACGGTCTGCTCGGCGGCCGGCTTCAGCGCCTCCAGTTCGTCCCATTTTATCGGCGGTAGCGGTGCGGTCTCGTCGGGCCGCTCCTCTACCACTTCCTTCTTGCCGAACGAAAATATCTTCTTGAAAAAACCAGCCATGTCTTGCGCTCTCAGACGCCGCGGGCGGCAAGCGGCGCGGCGATCAGTCTGATACCGTCATGGCCGGCGATATCAGCCTCGACGATGTCGCCAGGCGCGCCCGCCGACAACACTGCCAGCGTAAACCCCTCGGTGCGGCCAAGACCGTCACGCTCGACCAGGATCGACTGATGCGTTCCGGCGAGCGAGGCAAGATGGCGGCGATAGGCGGCCTCGCCGGCGGCGCGCAGGCGCGCCGCGCGTTGCTTGACGACGTCGCGGCGCAGCTGCGGCATGCGCGCGGCGGGCGTGCCTTCGCGCGGCGAAAACGGGAAGACATGAAGATGCGTCAGGCCGCATTCCTCGACGATCTCCAGCGAGTTTTCGAACATTGCGTCCGTCTCGGTCGGGAAGCCGGCGATGATGTCTGCGCCGAAAACGATACCGGGGCGTAGTTTGCGCACATCCTCGCAAAAGCGGATCGACTGGTCGCGGCTGTGCCGGCGCTTCATCCGCTTCAGGATCATGTCGGCACCCGATTGCAACGACAGATGCAGATGCGGCATCAGCCTGGGCTCGGTGGCGATGGCATCCAGCAGATCGTCGTCGGCCTCGATCGAGTCGATGGAGGAAAGCCGCAGGCGCTTCATGTCGGGCACCTGCTTCAGGATGGTCTTGACCAATTTGCCAAGCTTCGGCGCGCCCGGCAGGTCGGCGCCGAAACTGGTCATGTCGACGCCGGTCAGCACGATCTCGGCATAACCATTGCCGACGAGTCGCTTGACCTGCTCGACCACGGCGCCCATCGGCACCGAACGCGAATTGCCGCGACCGTAGGGAATGATGCAGAAGGTGCAGCGGTGGTCGCAGCCGTTCTGCACCTGGACAAAAGCGCGTGCCCGGCCCTCGATGGCGTCGACCATGTGGGCGGCCGTCTCGCGCACCGAAAAAATATCGTTGACGCGCGCCTTTTCGGTGTCGTTGACGCCGAAATCCGGCAGCGCGCGATAGGAATGCGCCTTCAGCTTTTCCTCATTGCCGAGGACGAGGTCGACCTCGTCCATGGCGACGAAATCCTGCGGGCCGGTCTGCGCGGCGCAGCCGGTGACGATGATGCGGGCGGCCGGGTTCTCACGGCGGGCTTTTCTGATCGACTGCTTGGCCTGGCGTACAGCCTCGCCGGTGACGGCGCAGGTGTTGAAGATGATGGCGCCGCCTTCGAGGCCGCCGAGGCCCGCACTTTCGGCTTCACGCCGCATCACCTCGGATTCAGAGGTGTTCAGCCGGCAACCGAAGGTGACGACCTCGATACCCTTGTTGCCAAGAGGAGCCATCAGGCGGCGCTTTCGGTGTCGCGCGCCCACGCCCCGGTCGCCGGATCGAAGCTGCCGGAAAATTCCCATTCGGCGGCACCGGTGAGGATGACGTGGTCGTCGTCGCGCCACAGAACATGCAGCGAGCCGCCGCCGGGCGTCATCAGCGTGACGCTGCGGCCGGTGCGCCGGGTGCGGGCCGCGGCGACCACGGCGGCGCAAGCGGCCGAGCCGCAGGCCCTGGTCAGGCCGGCGCCGCGCTCCCAGGTGCGGATGATCATGGTCTCCGGCGAAGTCACCTGCGCGATGGTGATGTTGGCGCGCTCGGGGAAGATCGGGTGGTTTTCGAGCAGCGGGCCGAAGCGCTCGAGCTCGTAGGACCAGACGTCGCGGTCGACCCAGAAGATAGCGTGCGGATTGCCCATGGAGACGACCGACGGCGAATGCAGCACCGGGGCATCGATCGGGCCGATCTGCAGCTCGATCATGCGGGTGTCGCGGAATTCCTCGGCCAGCGGGATGTCCTGCCAGCCAAAGCGCGGCCTGCCCATGTCGACCGAGATCATTCCGTCGGCATGTTCCTCGGCGTTTAGGATGCCGGCGACTGTTTCAAAGGCAAATGTCTTCTGGCCGGTCTCGGCGGCGAGCGCCTGGACGACACAGCGCATGCCGTTGCCGCAAGCTTGCGCGCTGGTTCCGTCGGAATTCAAGATATCGATGAAAAAGGCGGTGCCCGGCGTCCTGGCGTCGTGGATCGCCATGATCTGGTCGAACCGGGTCGACGTGTCGGCATTGAGCGCGACGGCTGCCGCAGACGTCACGCGATCGGTGCGGCCACGCATATCGGCAACGATGATTTCGTTGCCGATGCCGTTCATCTTGGCGAAAGGGGCCGCGCTTGCCATCGATCGAAAGGTCTCTTGCCGGTTTGGCGCCTATATGGCGGATAGCGGCAGAAATTACCAGCGCGGCGTGATTTTCACGTCACCGCGAAGACGCCAAGCACGATCAGCAGGAAGATGATCAGCACGATGCCGATGAGGATGCGCGCGCCGGTGGCGGCGGCTCCGGCCAGTGCCGGCATGCCGAGCAGGCTCGCCGCGGCCGCGATAATCAAAAGAATGATAATCCACCTGATCATAAGAGGCACCTCGCAACCGACAGGTTTGAACAACCTACAAACGTCTATGTGATGCCTCAGGTTCCGCCGCGCTAAACCTCCGGTACGTCCCAGACTTCGCCCGGCCGCAAGGCGCGAAAACGTTGCCGCGGCAGGCCGGCAGCATCGAGCGCTTCGCCGAGCTTTCTGGGCGGCTCCTCGATCGGCTCGTTGGTGAGCCGGAACGTGCCCCAGTGACAGCCGGCGGCATAGGCGGCGTTGCACAAAAGCATGCCTTGCACCGCCTCTTCCGGATCCTGGTGATGAGGCGCCATGAACCAGCGCGGCTCGTAGGCGCCGATCGGCAGGATGGCGAGGCGGAAGCCACCGTGCTTTTGCGCCATCAGCCGGTAATTGATGCCGCCATGGAAGCCGGTGTCGCCGGCGAAATAGATCTTTGCGTCGGGTGTCTCGACGACGAAACCCGCCCACAGCGCCATGCGCCGGTCGCGAGTACCGCGGGCCGACCAGTGATGCACCGGCTCGACATGGACGGCGACGCCATCGCCGATATCGACTCGGTCGCCCCAGTCATGCGCGGAAAGCCGCATACCGGGCACGGCGGCGCCGATGATTGTGTCATTGCCAAGCGGCGTCAGCAGCAGCGGGTCGTGTTTTGCCTTCAGGCGCTTCAGCGTGGCGAGGTCGAGATGGTCGTAATGGTTGTGGCTGACCAGCACGAGGTCGATCGGCGGCAAATGCGAAAAGGCGATGCCCGGCGGATTGACGCGTTTCGGCCCGGCGAAGGAGAGCGGCGAGACACGCCGCGACCAGACCGGATCGGTCAGGATGTTCAGGCCTGCTGTCTGGACGAGCAGCGAGGAATGACCGACCATGGTGAGGCGCAGCGCAGAACCATCGATGCGCTCGACCGGTCTTGCCGGCGGAAACGGGCTCGGATCCGCCGTCGGCCATTTCGAGCGCTCGCGGCTCAGTTGCCACTTCAACAGATCGGCAAAGCGACCCGGCGGCCGTCCGCCGGGATTGAAGAACAAGGTGCCGTCGAAATGATCGCTGGGCGGCCCGCTGTAATAGCGGTTGGCGGCTCTCTTTCTCGCGGCCAAGAAATCGGCTCCCTGCAGTTTGCTGATCGCCAAGAGATAATGCCGGAGCCGGCCCGCACAAGCATTGAGGTGAACGCCAAGGAAACGCCAAGGATTTGACGCCAGCGCGCCGTATCGCATCAACCGGAGAGGCCGGCCAAAGGCCAAGGCGCGACGCAATTCAGGCAATGTGCATTTTGCGACAAATTTGCAACATTAGCGGCGCAAACCGTATTTTAACCATATCGGGTTGAAATTTCGCCACCTTCTCCATCTTGGTGAGGGGGACATTGCGCGGACGGCTTCCCCAGCTCGATCCGACGGAGGTTGAAGAATGAAATTTTCGAAAACCGGCCTGCTGGCCGTATCGCTGGCCGCGCTCGTTGCGAGCGGCTGTTCGACCTCGCGGTTCTCATCGATGGACGAGCAGCAGCCGGCGCCGCTGGAAGCTGCGCCCGCCGGCAAGGTGACTGCAAACCAGCTGCCGCCACCGGCGACACCCGGCGCCGCCGACCCGTCGAAATTTCCGACTGCGCCGCAGAACACGCAGGTCGCCTCGCTGCCGCCCGACGGGACGGCGCCGGCCGGTGCGGCCGACCTGACCGCCTCAAGCGTCGCTGGTGTGTGGAAAGCAAGCGTGTCCGGCCAGAGCTGTCAGGTGGCGACGCCGCAGACCAAATTCGGGTCGGGCTACCGCGCCGGACCGCTGCATTGCCCGGCGCCGATCGACGGCATCAAATCCTGGAACGTCGCCGGCAAGCAACTGACGCTCTATGACGAGAATGGCGGCACGCTGGCACGGCTTTATTCCTCGGGCGGCGAGAAATTCGACGGCCAGACTTCCAACGGCCTGCCGATCTCGCTTACAAGGTAAGAGAACGGCCCCCATTGGTACGCAATTCCGGGCAGAAAACCGCTACACCCTTTTCCTGGAATTGCTCTCTTTTGTTTTTTACGCAATTCCGGACAGAAAACCGCAACACACTTTTCTTGGAATTGCGCCGGAACGACGTGACCGATGCATCTGCGTGACGGCCTCCAGACCCATGCGACCGTCAAGCAGCGCTATGACCATCTGGTCGAGACGGGCGCCATCGGGCGCGATCCGGCGCAGGAGCGGATCGCCGCTGCGCTCGACCGACTGATCGACGAGATATCGGCAAAGCGGCTGGCGCATAAATCAAGCGCGCTGGGGTGGTTGTTCGCCCGCAAGCGCGAGGGGCACGAGGCGGTCAAGGGCCTTTATATCCATGGCGGCGTCGGCCGCGGCAAGACCATGCTCATGGACATGTTCTTCGAGCTGCTGCCGGTGCGGCGCAAGCGCCGCGTGCATTTCAACGATTTCATGGCCGACGTGCAGGACCGCATCCAGAAGCACCGGCAGGCGCGTAAAGAGGGTACGGTCAAGGAGGACGACCCGATCCCGCCGGTGGCGCGCGCGCTTGCCGAGGAAGCCTGGGTGCTGTGCTTCGACGAGTTTTCGGTCACCGATATCGCCGATGCGATGATCCTGTCCAGGTTGTTTTCGGCGTTGTTTGCCAATGGCGTGGTGCTGGTCGCCACCTCCAATGTCGCGCCGCAGGATCTCTACCGCGACGGCCTGAACCGTCAGTTGTTTTTGCCGTTTGTCGCTATCCTGGAGCGCCACGCGCACGTGCTGGCGCTGGACGCCGACAAGGATTACCGCCTGGACAAGCTCAGCCGCATCCCGGTCTACATCACCCCGGCCGATGCCGCCGCCGACCATGCGCTCGACGAGCTGTGGGCGGTGATGACGCATGGCAGGCCGACGGCCGAGACGATGCTGACGGTTAAGGGCCGACACGTCGTGGTGCCGCGTACTGCCGGCGAGGCGGCGCGGTTTTCCTTTGCCGATCTCTGCGAGAGGCCGCTCGGGGCCCGCGACTATCTTGCCATTGCCCGCCGTTTCTCGACCATCGTCATCGACCGGGTGCCGGTGCTCGGCGAAGGCAAGCGCAACGAAGCCAAGCGCTTCATCCTGCTGGTCGATACGCTCTACGATCATCATGTACGGCTGGTGATGAGCGCCGCGGCACCGCCGGCGCAGCTCTATACGGCCAAGCGTGGCAACGAAGTCTTCGAGTTCGAGCGCACCGCATCGCGGCTGATCGAGATGCAGAGCCACGACTGGCTGGAGAACTGGGCGGAGAGGCAGAGGGCGCAGGGATCATTGACCGAGGCACGGCAGGCCAGGCGTGAGGGATAGTACAGAAGAGGCCGCTGCTGCCGGCGCCTACAACCGATAAACATACATGACGAACCCCTCCGCCGGCCCATGCAGCTCTTTTCGCGACTCGTAAAGTGCGCGAGCAGCAACATTGTCCGGCTCGGTGCCGACCCACGCCTCCTCACAGCCATGCTCGCAACCGAGTGCGAACATGGCGCCGAGCATCCTCGTCGCAATGCCCTGGCGTTGAAAGGCCGGCGCCACGCCGACCTCGTCTATGTAGAGTTCGCTCACCTTGTCCGGGTGGCGGTGGATGACGGCTGCGCATTGGCCAACGACGATGCCGTCGGCGAGGGCCACGACCATGAAATGACCGGGCTCCGCAAGATAGGCGGAGAGCCGATCCGGCCTGACCGGCTCGTCGAAGACTTCGTCGGCAACCCGCATCACAAGGGCGTCATCGCCAGGAAACAGCCTTCTGATTTCCAGTGCCATTGTGTAGAATTCCTCTAGTCGGCTTCAGAATTTTGACGTTTACGTAAATCCCATTGTTTCTAACCGATTGAAATTATTCACTGCAAAATAATCGTTTGAATTATTGTGCGGCCGGGGCTATTGCGTGCGGCGAATTTCGCGGTTCCGCAGCATTCCGGCCTCTTCCTCCGACGCCGTCATCAAATCGTCAAGGATTTGGGCGCCGTCATAGTCAAAGGGAAAACATCCTGACATGGCACGCAACAAGATAGCGCTCATCGGCTCAGGCATGATCGGCGGCACCCTCGCCCACATGGTCGGCCTCAAGGATCTCGGCGACGTCGTGCTGTTCGATATCGCCGAAGGCATCCCGCAAGGCAAGGGGCTGGACATCGCGCAGTCGTCGCCGGTTGATGGGTTCGACTCCAGGCTGACCGGCGTCAACGACTATGCCGGAATCGAGGGCGCCGACGTCTGCATCGTCACCGCCGGCGTGCCGCGCAAGCCCGGCATGAGCCGCGACGATCTTCTGGGCATCAATCTGAAGGTGATGGAGCAGGTTGGCGCCGGCCTCAAGAAATACGCGCCGAAAGCCTTCGTCATCTGCATCACCAATCCGCTCGACGCCATGGTCTGGGCGCTGCAGAAGTTTTCCGGCCTGCCCAAGAGCCATGTCGTCGGCATGGCCGGCGTGCTCGACAGTTCGCGCTTCCGTTATTTCCTGGCCGAAGAATTCAAGGTCTCGGTCGAGGACGTCACCGCCTTCGTGCTCGGCGGCCATGGCGATTCCATGGTGCCGATGATCCGCTATTCGACGGTTGCCGGCATCCCGTTGCCCGACCTCATCAAGATGGGCTGGACCTCGAAGGAGCGGCTCGACCAGATCGTGCAGCGCACCCGCGACGGCGGCGCCGAGATCGTCGGCCTGCTCAAGACCGGCTCTGCCTTTTATGCGCCGGCCGCCTCGGCCATCGCCATGGCCGAAGCCTATCTCAAGGACAAGAAGCGGGTGCTGCCCTGTGCGGCGTACCTCTCCGGCCAATATGGCGTCAAGAACACCTATGTCGGCGTTCCCGTGGTGATCGGCGCCGGCGGCGTCGAGCGGATCATCGAGATCGAGCTCACAAGGAACGAGCAGAAGATGTTCGACAATTCGGTCGCGGCGGTGCAGGGCCTGTGCGACGCCTGCGTCAAGATCGCTCCACATCTCGCGGCCAAGTAAGCCGGTAACCAAGCCCGCCAAGCAAGCTGGAGACATAGCGCATGAACATCCATGAATATCAGGGCAAGGCGCTGCTGAAAGGCTTTGGCGCACCCGTGGCCGAGGGCGTGCCGGTGTTCAAGGCGAGCGAGGCGGAAGCTGCCGCCAAGGCGCTGCCCGGCCCACTCTATGTGGTCAAGAGCCAGATCCATGCCGGCGGCCGCGGCAAAGGCAAGTTCAAGGAGCTCGGGCCCGATGCCAAGGGCGGCGTCAGGCTGGCGAAGTCGGTGGCCGAGGTCGTCGCCAACGCCAAGGAGATGCTCGGCCATACGCTGGTCACCAAGCAGACCGGCCCGGCCGGCAAGCAGGTCAACCGGCTCTATATCGAGGACGGCGCCGACATCGAGCGCGAACTCTATCTGTCGATCCTGGTCGACCGCTCGGTCGGGCGCGTCGCCTTCGTCGTCTCGACCGAGGGCGGCATGGACATCGAGGCGGTCGCCCACGACACGCCGGAAAAGATCATTACCGTCGCCATCGACCCCGAAAAGGGCGTGACGGCCGACGATATGAAGAAGCTCAACGCCGCACTGAGGCTCGACGGCGACGCCGCCAAGGACGGCTCCACGCTGTTTCCGATCCTCTACAAGGCGTTTGTCGAGAAGGACATGAGCCTGCTCGAGGTCAACCCGCTGATCGTCATGAAGAGCGGCCGGCTGCGCGTGCTCGACGCAAAAGTGTCGTTCGACAACAATGCGCTGTTCCGTCACCCGGACGTGCTCGAATTGCGCGACACCACCGAAGAGGACGAGAAGGAGATCGAGGCGTCGAAATACGACCTCGCCTATGTCGCGCTCGACGGCAATATCGGCTGCATGGTCAACGGCGCCGGCCTTGCCATGGCGACGATGGACATCATCAAGCTCTACGGCGCCGAGCCCGCCAACTTCCTCGATGTCGGCGGCGGCGCGTCGAAAGAAAAGGTGACGGCGGCGTTCAAGATCATCACCAAGGATCCGGCGGTCAAAGGCATCCTGATCAACATCTTCGGCGGCATCATGAAGTGCGACATTATCGCCGAGGGCGTCATCGCCGCAGTCAAGGAGGTCGGCCTGCAAGTGCCGCTGGTGGTGCGGCTGGAAGGCACCAATGCCGAGCTCGGCAAGAAGATCATCAACGACAGCGGACTGAACGTGGTGTCGGCCGATGACCTCGATGACGCAGCCAAGAAGATTGTCGCGGCGGTGAAGGGCTGAGTCTGTGCCTCCGCATAAGATAAACCTCGTCGAAGCGGCCGATGCGAAGATCAAGAAGGCGTTCGATCCGCATATTGCCGGCGACGTGAATGACAGCCAGGTCAAGATCGCCAAGTTCGGCGAGGCCTTCGACTGGCACGCACATGACAATGAGGACGAGGCGTTCCTGGTGCTGCGCGGCCGCATCGCCATCGATTTCCGCGACGGCACGGTGGAACTTGGCAGCGGCGAGTTCATCGTCGTGCCGCGCGCCGTCGAGCACCGGCCGCGCTCGCTGAGCGAGGAACCTGTCGTGCTGATGTTCGAGCCGGCGACGACGCTCAACACTGGCAACGCCAAAAGCGACCTCACCGTCGCCGACCTGAAGCGGTTGTGACCATGAGCGTGCGGCCTTCCCCGATCAACGGTTTTTAAAAAGGACCACCATGTCCATTCTCGTCGACAAGAACACCAAGGTGCTAGTGCAGGGCCTGACCGGCAAGACCGGCACGTTCCACACCGAACAGGCGCTCGCCTATCACGGCACAAAGATGGTCGGCGGCATCCACCCCAAGAAGGGCGGCGAGACCTGGACCGGCGCCAAGGGCGAGACGCTGCCGATCTTCTCCACCGTTGCCGAAGGCAAGGCGAAGACCGGCGCCAATGCCTCCGTCGTCTACGTGCCGCCGGCGGGTGCTGCCGAAGCGATCCTGGAAGCGATCGAGGCCGAGATCCCGCTGATCGTCTGCATCACCGAAGGCATACCGGTGATGGACATGATCAAGGTCAAGGCAAGGCTCGACCGCTCGACATCGCGGCTGATCGGGCCGAACTGCCCCGGCGTGCTGACCCCCGACGAATGCAAGATCGGCATCATGCCCGGCAACATCTTCCGCAAGGGCTCGGTCGGCGTTGTTTCGCGCTCGGGAACGCTTACCTATGAGGCGGTGTTCCAGACCACCAATGTCGGTCTCGGCCAGACCACCGCCGTCGGCATCGGCGGCGACCCGGTCAAAGGCACGGAGTTCATAGACGTGCTGGAGATGTTCCTCGCCGACGACGAGACCAAGTCGATCATCATGATCGGTGAGATCGGCGGTTCGGCCGAGGAAGACGCCGCGCAGTTCCTCAAGGACGAGGCAAGGCGCGGCCGCAGCAAGCCGATGGCCGGCTTTATCGCCGGGCGCACAGCGCCGGCCGGCCGCACCATGGGTCATGCGGGCGCCGTCATCTCCGGTGGCAAGGGCGGTGCGGAAGACAAGATCGCGGCGATGGAATCGGCCGGCATCAAGGTTTCGCCATCGCCGGCCCGGCTGGGCACGACGCTGGTCGAGGCGATCAAAGGTTAGTGAGTAGCGAGTAGTGAATAGCGAATAGGTAAGAACAGAGTAACGGCGCGAACCAGGGAAAATCCCTACTCGCTATTCGCTACTCTCTATTCGCTCTGAAAAGGAGACGGAGCGCGGCTCCGCGGACAAAAATGGCAAGACAAGATCAGGCCAACGACCAGTTTTCGCTTACCTCTTTCCTCTATGGCGGCAATGCCGATTATATCGACGCGCTCTATGCCGCCTACGAGGACGATCCCGCTTCGGTCGATCCCGAATGGCAGGACTTCTTCGCGGCGCTGAAGGATGACGCCGGCGACGTGCGCAGGAACGCCAAGGGCGCGTCTTGGGCCAAGCCCTCCTGGCCGATGCAGGCCAATGGCGAGCTGGTCTCGGCGCTGGACGGCAATTGGGGCCTGGTCGAAAAGCACATCGAAAAGAAGGTCAAGGACAGGGCAGCCGGCAACGGCGCAGCGCTTTCCGACGCCGACGTGCATCAGGCGACGCGCGATTCCGTCCGCGCCATCATGATGATCCGCGCCTTCCGCATGCGCGGCCACCTGCACGCCAATCTCGATCCGCTTGGCATTGCCAAGCCGCTGGAGGATTATAACGAGCTGTCGCCGGAGAATTACGGCTTCACCGAAGCCGACTACGACCGGCCGATCTTCCTCGACAATGTGCTCGGGCTGGAATTCGGCACCATCCGACAGATGCTCGATATCCTGACCCGGACCTATTGCTCGACGCTCGGCGTCGAATTCATGCATATTTCCGATCCCGAGGAGAAGGCCTGGATCCAGGCGCGCATCGAGGGTACCGACAAGGAGATCTCCTTCACCGCAGCCGGCAAGAAGGCGATCCTGCAGAAGCTTGTTGAGGCGGAAGGCTTCGAGCAATTCATCGACGTCAAGTACAAGGGTACCAAGCGCTTCGGCCTTGATGGCGGCGAGTCGCTGATCCCGGCGCTGGAGCAGATCATCAAGCGCGGCGGCCAGCTCGGCATGAAGGAGATCGTGCTCGGCATGGCGCATCGCGGCCGGCTGAACGTGCTGTCACAGGTGATGGCCAAGCCGCACCGCGCCATTTTCCACGAGTTCAAGGGCGGCTCGGCCGCGCCCGACGAGGTCGAAGGCTCGGGCGACGTGAAGTACCATCTCGGTGCTTCGTCGGATCGCGAGTTCGACGGCAACAAGGTGCATCTGTCGCTGACCGCCAATCCTTCGCATCTGGAAATCGTCGATCCGGTGGTGATGGGCAAGGCGCGCGCCAAACAGGACTATTTGTTCGGCCGCAGCCGCGAGGAGATCGTGCCGCTGGAGGAGCGTGCCAAGGTGCTGCCGTTGCTGCTGCACGGCGACGCCGCCTTTGCCGGCCAGGGCGTGATTGCCGAAATCCTCGGCCTGTCCGGCCTGCGCGGCCACCGCGTCGCCGGCACGCTGCATTTCATCATCAACAACCAGATCGGCTTCACCACCAACCCGCGCTTTTCGCGTTCGTCGCCCTATCCGTCCGACGTGGCCAAGATGATCGAGGCGCCGATCTTCCACGTCAACGGCGACGATCCGGAAGCCGTGGTCCATGCCACCAAGGTGGCGATCGAATTCCGCATGAAGTTCCACAAGCCTGTCGTGGTGGACATGTTCTGCTACCGCCGCTTCGGCCACAATGAGGGCGACGAGCCCGCCTTCACCCAGCCGATCATGTATCGCAAGATCCGCAACCAGAAGACGACGGTGCAGATCTATGCCAACCGGCTGATTTCCGAAGGCCACATCACGCAGGCCGAGTTCGAAAAGATGAAGGCCGATTGGCGGGCGCATCTCGAGCAGGAATTCGAGGTCGGCCAGCATTACAAGCCGAACAAGGCCGACTGGCTGGACGGCGCGTGGTCCGGCTTGCGCTCGGCCGACAACCAGGACGAACAGCGGCGCGGCAAGACCGCCGTGCCGGTCAAGACGCTGAAGGAAATCGGCAAGAAACTGACCGAGGTGCCGAAGGATTTCGAGGCGCACAAGACGATCATCCGCTTCCTCGACAATCGCCGCCAGGCGATCGAGTCCGGCGAAGGCATCGACTGGTCGACGGCCGAGGCGCTGGCCTTCGGCGCCATCCTGCTCGACGGCAATCCGATCCGGCTGTCCGGACAGGATTCGGAGCGCGGCACCTTCTCGCAGCGCCATTCAGTGCTCTACGACCAGCGCGACGAGACACGCTATATCCCGCTCAACAATCTGTCGGCGGCGCAGGCCGGCTTCGAGGTCATCAACTCGATGTTGTCGGAAGAGGCCGTGCTCGGCTTCGAATATGGCTACTCGCTGGCCGAGCCGAAGGCGCTGACGCTGTGGGAAGCGCAGTTCGGCGACTTCGCCAACGGCGCCCAGGTGGTGTTCGACCAGTTCATCTCGTCGGGCGAGCGCAAATGGCTCAGAATGTCGGGCCTCGTCTGCCTGCTGCCGCATGGCTATGAAGGCCAGGGGCCCGAGCATTCGTCGGCCCGGCTCGAGCGCTTCCTGCAGCTTTGCGCCGAAGACAACATGCAGGTCGCCAACGTCACGACCCCGGCCAATTACTTCCACATCTTGCGCCGGCAATTGAAGCGGGACTTCCGTAAGCCGCTGATCCTGATGACGCCGAAGTCGCTGCTGCGCCACAAGCGGGCTGTGTCGACCCTGCCGGAAATGTCGGGCGAAAGCGCCTTTCACCGGCTGTTGTGGGACGACGCGCAGCTGCTGTCAGGCCAGGCCATCAAGCTCACCAAGGATTCGAAAATCCGCCGTGTCGTGCTCTGTTCGGGCAAGGTCTATTACGACCTCTACGAAGAGCGCGAGAAGCGCGGCATCAACGACATCTATTTGCTGCGCGTCGAGCAGCTCTATCCGTTCCCGGCCAAGGCGCTGATCACCGAACTGTCGCGCTTCCGTAATGCCGAGATGGTGTGGTGCCAGGAGGAGCCCAAGAACATGGGCGCCTGGTCGTTCATCGACCCGTATCTCGAATGGGTGCTGGCACATATCGACGCCAAGCATCAGCGGGTGCGCTATACCGGCCGGCCGGCCCCCGCCTCGCCGGCGACCGGATTGATGTCGAAGCATCTCGCCCAGCTTGCCGCCTTGCTCGACGACGCGCTTGGTGAATAGAACAGAACCGAAAGAAACGGACAGGCACAATGGCAACCGAAATCCGCGTTCCGACACTTGGTGAGTCAGTCACCGAGGCGACCATCGGCAAGTGGTTCAAGAAGGTCGGCGACGCGATCGCCGCCGATGAGCCGCTCGTCGAGCTCGAAACCGACAAGGTGACGGTGGAAGTGCCGGCCGCCGCCGCGGGCACGCTCGCCGAGATCGCCGTCAAAGAAGGCGAGACGGTCGGCGTCGGCGCACTGCTCGGCACGATTTCGGCAGGCGCCGGCGCGGCAGCCAATGCCGCCGCCGCTCCGGCAACGAAGCAGGAGGCGGTGTCGCAGGCCTCGGCTCCGACTGCGGCCTCGAGCGTCAAGCAGGCTGCGGCCGAGACGGCCAAGATTGCCGGCGACGCCGGCGCGATCGAGACGCGCACCATGCCGCCGGCGCCGTCGGCGGCAAAGCTGCTGGCCGAGCACAATCTCGCGGTCGACCAGGTGTCGGGCTCGGGCAAGCGCGGCCAGGTGCTGAAAGGCGACGTGCTCGACCTTATCGCCAGGGGCGCGCCGTCGCAGCCGGCAGAAATGCCCAAGGCCGCGCCTGTACCGGCACCCGTAGCCGCGCGCGCGCCGTCCCCTGCCGACGATGCGTCGCGCGAGGAGCGTGTGCGCATGACCAAGCTGCGCCAGACCATTGCGCGCCGCCTCAAGGAAGCGCAATCGACCGCCGCCATGCTGACCACCTTCAACGAGGTCGACATGAGCGCGGTGATGGCGCTGAGGAGCAAATACAAGGACGTGTTCGAGAAGAAGCACGGCGTGAAGCTCGGCTTCATGGGCTTTTTCACCAAGGCCGTCACCCATGCGCTGAAGGAGATCCCGTCGGTCAATGCCGAGATCGACGGCACCGACATCATCTTCAAGAACTACGCTCATATCGGCGTTGCCGTCGGTACAGAGAAAGGCCTTGTCGTGCCGGTTGTGCGCAATGCCGACCAGATGTCCATCGCCGAAATCGAGAAGGACATCGGCAGGCTGGGGCTTGCGGCCCGCGACGGCAAGCTTTCCGTCGCCGATATGCAAGGCGGCACGTTCACGATTTCCAACGGTGGCGTTTACGGTTCGCTGATGTCGACGCCGATCCTCAATGCACCGCAGTCCGGCATTCTGGGTATGCACAAGATCCAGGAGCGGCCGGTGGTGGTCGGCGGCCAGATCGTCATCCGGCCGATGATGTATCTGGCGCTGTCCTACGACCACCGCATCGTCGACGGCAAGGAAGCGGTGACCTTCCTGGTGCGGGTCAAGGAAAGCCTGGAGGATCCTGAGCGGCTGGTGCTCGACCTCTAGGGGCGGCCGACGTGGGCCGGAGTATGGATCTGCGCCGCCGGATGAGTTCGTGTCGTTTCCGGTCCGGTTTGTTTGTCACAGTCTGCGCGCTCGGCGTGCAGACGGTCTCCGGGGCCCTCGCCGCCTGCCCGCTCGAACTGGCCGTCTATGGCGATCCTGAAAACGCCGCCGAGATCGATTTCAGGCCGACCATGGAGTCGGCTACCGTCACCAATACCTTCAAGATGGTGCTCGACAACGGCGTCGTGCTCGACGGCATCGTCATGTGGACGGAGGGCGTGGCGCGGCCGCACGGCTCGATGATGTACAAATGCCCGGCCGGCGACGTCACCGGCGACGAGCTCGCCGCCTGCACCGTGTGGGAGGGCGTCATCTACACTGCCGACGACCAGGGCAATATCGCGTTGCTGCCGGGCGAAGGAAAGGATGCGCCGAAGAAGCTGATCCTGCCTGACTTGGGAGCGTCGTTGCAGATGTCGGCGGCCTATGGCGCCAACGGCTTTTCCAGGGTGCCCTGGGACGTCTTTGCCCTGAAGGGATGTCAGGAATGAGCGCGAGCGGAAAGATCCTGCTGGTGACCGGCGGCAGCCGCGGCATTGGCGCCGCTACATGCAGGCTTGCCGCCAAGGCCGGCTATCGCATTGCGGTCAATTACGCGTCGAATGCAAAAGCCGCCGAAACGGTGGTCGCCGACATCGAGGCTGCTGGCGGAGAAGCCTTCACAGTCAAGGCCGATGTCGGCAGCGAGACGGACGTATTGGCTATGTTCGAGGCTGTCGATGGCCGTTTCGGTCGGCTCGACGCGCTCGTCAACAATGCCGGCGTGGTCGACCAGAGCGCGCGCGTCGACGAGTTTAGCGCTGCACGGCTGGAGCGCATGATGCGCATCAATGTAATCGCGCCGATGCTTTGCGCCCGCGAGGCGGTGAAGCGGATGTCGACCAGGCATGGCGGCAAGGGTGGCGCCATCGCCAATGTTTCTTCGACCGCGGCAAGGCTTGGCGGGCCGGGTCAATATGTCGACTACGCCGCGTCGAAGGGCGCGCTCGATTCCTTCACCATCGGGCTTGCCCGCGAAGTGGCCGGCGAAGGCATTCGTGTCAACGCGGTCAGCCCGGGCATCATCGACACCGAAATTCATGCCTCCGGCGGTCAGCCGGATCGCGCCGAGAGAATGCGCAAGGTGGTGCCCATGCAGCGCGTCGGCACCGCCGAGGAAGTCGCAGCCGCAATTCTGTGGCTGCTGTCGGACGAGGCGTCCTACACAACAGGCGCCAATCTGGAAATCGGCGGCGGCCGCTAAAGCAAAAGGGACAGTATCATGGCCTATGATGTCGTTATCATCGGATCGGGACCAGGCGGCTATGTCTGCGCCATCAAGGCAGCGCAGCTCGGTCTGAAGACGGCGGTGGTCGAAAAGGACCCGACCTTCGGCGGTACCTGCCTCAACATCGGCTGCATCCCGTCGAAGGCGCTGCTGCATGCGTCCGAGATGTTTGCCGAGGCCGGCCATTCCTTCGAGGCGCTCGGCGTCGAGATCGGCGCGCCCAAGCTCAACCTTGGGAAGATGATGGCACACAAGGATGCGACGGTAACGGCCAACGTCAATGGCGTCGCCTTCCTGTTCAAGAAGAACAAGATCGACAGTTTTCGTGGCACCGGCAAGATAGTTGCGGCCGGCAAGGTGTCGGTGACCTCCGATGACGGCAAGGTCGAGGAGATCGAGACCAAGAACATCGTCATCGCCACAGGCTCCGACGTCGCCGGCATTCCCGGCGTCGAGGTCGATTTCGATGAGAAGGTGATCGTCTCGTCGACCGGCGCGCTGTCGCTGGACAAGGTGCCGGGCCATCTGGTGGTGGTCGGCGGTGGTGTCATCGGTCTGGAGCTCGGCTCGGTATGGGCGCGGCTCGGCGCCAAGGTCACCGTGGTCGAGTTCCTCGACACCATCCTGGGGGGCATGGATGGCGAGGTCTCCAAGCAGTTCCAGCGCCTGCTGTCGAAGCAGGGCTTCGAGTTCAGGCTGGGCGCCAAGGTGACCGGCGTCGCCAAGGCCAGGAAGGGGGTGACTGTTACCTTCGAGCCGGTCAAGGGCGGAGCAGCCGAGACGATCGAGGCGGACGCGGTGCTGATTGCGACGGGACGACGGGCCTATTCGGACGCTCTCGGGCTGAAGGAGGCAGGCGTCGACGTCGATGAGCGCGGCCGGGTCAAGACCGACGGTCATCTCAGGACTAACGTGCCCGGCATCTACGCCATCGGCGATGTCATCGCCGGGCCGATGCTTGCACACAAGGCCGAGGACGAGGGCGTGGCGGTGGCCGAAACCATCGCCGGCCAGGCCGGGCATGTGAACTATGACGTGATTCCGAGCGTCGTCTACACCACGCCGGAAATCGCCTCGGTCGGCAAGACCGAAGAAGAATTGAAGAAGGCCGGCATCGACTACAAGGCCGGAAAATTCCCGTTCAGCGCCAATGGCCGGGCGCGCGCCATGCTGCACACCGACGGCTTTGTGAAAATCCTGGCCGACAAGGCCAGCGACCGTGTGCTCGGCGTCCACATCGTCGGCTTCGGCGCCGGCGAGATGATCCACGAGGCGGCCGTGCTGATGGAATTTGGCGGCTCGTCGGAAGACCTGGCCCGCACCTGTCACGCCCATCCGACAATGTCGGAAGCGGTAAAGGAGGCGGCATTGGCGACGTTCTTCAAGCCGATCCATATCTGAGCAAACGCGGTGAATCGCAAACCTTAGAGATTGGCTGAAACGTCCAAAGCGCTCGACGGCTGCTCCCAAAAACAAAACGGCCCGCTTTTCAGCGGGCCGTTCATATATCAAATCAGCAGTTTGATCACTGAGCCGGGGCAGGTGCTGGTGCCGGGGCCGGGGCCGGGGCTGGCGCAGGAGCCGGCGCGGGTGCAGGCTCTGCCGGAGCGGGAGCCGGAGCGGGTGTTGCCGGAGCTGGCGCAGGAGCCGGTTCGGCTGGTTTCATCGGCTCGGCGGGCGCTGGGGCCGGAGCTGGTGTGCTGGCTGCGGGCGGTTCGGCAGGCGCAGGTGCCTCGCTACGTCTTCCAAAAACATAATAGGCGACAATTGCCAGGATAACGACGACCAGGGCAATCAGCCAGCCGCTGCCGCCGCCGCTTGGCCGTGCGGAGCCCGGCGAGGTGAATGGGTCGTTCGGATTGGGTGTGTTCGCCATAAAAGTGTCCTCCGTGGATGAAAAACATCAAGTAATAGCCATCAACGTACAATCGTTGAATCAGTTTCACATTAGGCGTTGAAAACGCCGAAAACAGGGCAATTCTGATCCGGAATCGCTTGCAGGCATGCATTTCCACCGCAAAATGGGTTCGATCGAGCCAAACCGAACCTTTTTCAGTTTCTTGGCACGAAGCGCGGCTGGTCCGCCGTCGCGCCACGAGCAGGGGTTGACCCAGGCTTGGCGATGATTCGGTGTGCAACTCCGCCGTGTTGTTCAGTTGACGGCAGTCACGGTATAGCCGGTCTTGCGGAAACCCTCGACCAAGCCTTGCGCTCCGGGAAGGTGCATGGCGCCGACCGCCATGAAGACATTGCCGTGGGCGAGGATCGGCGCTGCACGATCAACCATCACCCTGTTGCGGCTGGTGATCATGGTCTGCTCGAATTCGGCGTAACCCGATTGGTCGTCGACCTGTTCGGGGACGACAGCCCGAAACAGCGGTACGTACATGCCAGTGTCGCCACGGCGGTAAAGCACGATCATGGTTTCGTTGACGTCGTTCACCTTGTCGCCAAGCTTCAGCGTAACGACCAGACCCTTCAGGTGAAAGGCGATCGGTAGCGAAGCCATGGCGCGCAGCTGGTCGGCGATTGTCTCCAGCCCCTCGACTGATTTGCCCGCAGCCTCGGCGTCCTTGGCAAGCTTGACGTCGAGCACCGGCGCGCCGCCAGCCTGGCGGGCGACTTCGCATGCTGGTAGCGCCACCATCGCCGACAGCAACCAAGGTTTCATCTTGGCGACGGTCGCTGGCGGGATGCCACGCGCGTCGAGCGCCTTGTCGACCACCGCCGCGTCCTCCGGCGACAGCAGCGACGAAAGCGTCGTCTTGTCGGTGAACATCATCAGATCCGGCTCTTTCAGCAATGCTGCCATCATCTTCTGCTTGTCGAGCACTTCGGTGGTCTCAATGACGACGGTGCCAGCTGCATCGAATGCCTTCTGCGCGGCGGGTGGCAGCGTGGTGACGCGCGGGTCGGTAAGGTGCATGGTGCCGAACAGGAAGGACGGTTTTTCGCCCGATTTTTCCAGCTTCCACAGCAAGCCTTTGCCGTTCGGTGTTGCTGCCGCGTCCGCCTCGATCTTGCGGTAGCCAGCCGGGTCGTTCTTTTGCAGCGCGCTCAGCATATCGGTACCGGTGCAGGCCGGGGCCTCGGCGCGTGCCTTGCCCGCGGCGAGCAGCGCGATGATGAGGAAGGAGAGGAAAAACAGGGCGTTGAGCGCGACGAGCAGCTTCAGCGACACTTGGGTCGCGCGGTCGGCGATGGCGATGAGGCGTTTCATGCTGCGCTTGTAGGCGCAAAAAGCGGCAAAACGGTTAATCAGCGCATCAAAATTGTTGCGAGATCGTCACCTATTCAAGCGTCCATCACGCACGAGGATGAGCTGCTTCGTAAATCTCGAGCAGCCTCGCGGTGTCGACGCCGGTGTATATCTGGGTTGTCGACAGGCTGGCGTGGCCGAGCAACTCCTGGATGGTGCGCAGGTCGCCGCCGCGCCCAAGCAGATGCGTGGCGAAAGAATGGCGCAGCGCATGCGGCGTCGCGGTGTCGGGCAGGTTGAGCGCCGAGCGCAGCTTGGCCATGTCGCGCTGAACGATCGCCGGGTTGAGCGGGCCGCCGCGGGCACCGCGAAACAGCAAGCCCTTGGGATCGAGATGCCAGGGGCAGAGGCGGCGGTATTCGGCAATCGCCCGCAGCGCTACCGGCAGCACCGGCACCAGCCGCGTCTTGCCGCCCTTGCCGGTGACGCGCAGCACAGTATCACCAGGTGAGGACAGATCGGCGCCCGACAGGCCGAGCGCCTCGGAGATCCGCAAGCCGGACCCATAAAGCAGAGTCAGCACGGCGGCGTTGCGCGCGGCAATCCACGGCTCCTCCGCCAGTTGGCCTTCCACCGAGACGACGTGTTTTGCATCGCTTGCGGTCAGCGGCTTGGGCAGCGATTTCGGCTGCCGCGGCGCGCGCAAGGCTGCCGCACCTGCCGCATTGGCGAGGCCGCGCCGTTCCAGGAAACGCAGCAGCGAGCGGATGCCGGCCAGCCCGCGCCCGAGCGTGCGGGCGCCGGCGCCCTCGGCACGGCGGGCAGCGAGAAAGCCGCGCAGATCGGCCGGGCGCAGATCGGCGATGTCGGAAATACCGGGCGAGCCGCCGCAATGGCTGGTCAGGAAATGCAGGAACTGGCGCGTGTCGCGCTCATAGGCCTCGACGGTTTCGGGCGACAGCCGGCGTTCGCGCGCCAGCATCTTCAGCCAGGCCTCGCGCGCCGCCTGAAGATCGGGCTTTGCCGGTATGAGGAATTCCTGCATTGCGCTCTTCCAGTTCCCGGCCATCTTCCGGCATGCGGGTTAGGAAGCGGTGAAGAGCGGCATCATTGAAATGACGATGGGCTGGGGTTAGAGCAAGGCAAAGGATTTTCCGCAGATGAGCAAACCGCAAAACCCCGTCCAGATGGCCGTGATCGGTGCCGCGCACGGCATCAAGGGCGAATTGCGGGTCAAGAGCTTTACCGGCGACCCGCTGGCGCTGGCCGATTACGGTCCGCTCTACGCCAGGGATGGCCGCGCCTTCCAGATCGTCGACATCAGGCCTGCCAACACCGTCGTGGTGGTGCGCTTCAAAGGCGTCAACGATCGCCATGCCGCCGAGGCGCTTGCCGGCACCGAATTGTTCGTCGACCGTTCGGTGTTGCCTGATGAGGGCGAAGAGGACGAATTCTACCACGCCGATCTCGTCGGGCTGGAGGTCAAGGACGACACCGGTGCCATTATCGGCAAGGTCGTCGCCGTGCATAATTTTGGCGGCGGCGACATTCTCGACGTGACGCTGGCGGGGCGCAAAGGCGTGCTTATCCCGTTCACGCAGGCCGCTGTTCCGGAAGTGTCGATCGCCGGCGGCTTTGTCCGCATCGATCCGGCTGCGGCAGGGTTGGTCGAGGACGAGGACGGAGAATCTGCCGAGCGCGACAGCTTCGACCCCAAGGGCCGGCCGCGCGGGCCGAGGGACGCCGGAGGCAATCGATGAGTTTTTCGGCTTCGGTGCTGACGCTCTATCCCGAGATGTTTCCCGGCGCGCTTGGCCTGTCGCTGGCCGGCCGCGCGCTCGAGACCGGCATTTGGTCGCTCGAAACGATCCAGATCCGCGACTTTGCCCGCGATCGTCACCGGACCGTGGACGACACGCCGGCCGGCGGCGGCGCCGGCATGGTGATGCGGGCAGACGTGCTGGCCAGCGCTATCGACCATGCCTCGCCGGCAGGCGATCCACGTCCGCGCCTGCTGATGAGCCCTCGCGGCAAGCCGCTGACACAGCGGCGTGTGCGTGAGCTCGCCGCCGGGCCGGGTGCGGTGATCGTCTGCGGCCGCTTCGAAGGCGTCGACCAGCGGGTTATCGAATCGCGAGGCCTCGAGGAAGTCTCGATCGGCGATTTCATCCTGTCCGGCGGCGAGCCGGCGGCACTCGTGCTGCTCGACGCCGTGGTGCGCCTGCTGCCCGGCGTGATGGGCAATGCGGTATCGGGCGAGGAAGAGAGCTTTGAAAACGGCCTGCTCGAACATCCGCATTATACGCGGCCGCAGGAATTCGAGGGCCGGCCGATTCCGGAAGTGTTGATTTCGGGCAATCACAGCAAGATCGCGGCGTGGCGGCGGGCCGAAGCGGAGAGGCTGACGAAGGAGCGACGGCCGGATCTTTTAGCCGCTCAGCCCTTATCGAAATAGTAGAAGGCCAGGAACAGGCCGACGGCAATGACGAAGCCGCGCACCGCGTTCTGCGGCACGCGCCTGGCGATCCAGACGCCGGCATAGCCGCCGAGCGCGCCACCCGGGATCATGATGATCGCCTGCAGCCAGGCGATGACGCCGCCAGAGACGAAGACCAGGATGGCAACCGCAGCGATGACCACGGCCAGCATGTTCTTCAATGCGTTCAGCCGATGATAATCGCCGGACTGGGTGAGACCGAGCGTCGCCAGCATCATGACGCCCATGCCGGCGCCGAAGAAGCCGCCATAGACGGCGGTGGCGAACTGCGCCAGCGACCCGACCAGCGAACCCACGGCGGCTTCATGCTCCGGCTTGGGCGCCGGCTTCAGCCAAGGCCCGGCAGCGAACAACGCTGTTGCCGCCAGCAGCAGCCACGGCACCAAGGCGCGGAACGACGGGTTGTCGAGGCCTAGAAGGATGAGCGCGCCAGACAGCGCACCGAGAGCCGAAATGAGGCTGAGCAGCAGTGCGCCGCGCCAGAAATGCTTGATGTCGTGCCAATAGGCCAGCGTCGAGGTGATATAGCCAGGAAATTGCGTCACCGACGATGTCGCGTTGGCGACGATCGGCGGCAGGCCGGCCAGGGTCATGGCGCCAAAGGTTATGAACGTGCCGCCGCCGGCAACGGCGTTGACCGCGCCTGATAGAAAGCCGGCGAGAAAGAGCAGGACCGCGTCCAAGATTGGCATGAGGGGTGTCGTCGCTGGAGGAAAAATGCTTATCTTCCGGCTTAGAAAGCTTGACGCGCGGGCGCAACCCCCTGGACCACAAGCGATCACGGGATTGCCACAGCGGCGCCAGCCAAAAAGAAGCAGCGCCAAAAAAGAGCCAGCGAAGGCGTGACAAAGCGCCGAAATAGCTGTATGTGCGCGCCGAACCGGAAGAAAATTCTCCCGGACCCGTCAACAGTGACGGTGTAGTCGCCCCTGCCCGATGTTCTCGAACAGAAGTTCTCGAACGAAGGGCATAGCCGAGCGGTCGATGCGACTGCAAGGCGAGTGTCGGACGCTCTGACTGTCGGAAGAACAAGAAGTGGATTATTGAGATGGACATCCTCCGTCAGCTTGAGGCCGAGCAGGCCGCCAAGATCGAAGCCAAGCGCAAGCTTCCCGAATTCCAGCCCGGCGATACCGTGCGCGTTCAGGTCCGCGTGACCGAAGGCACCCGCACCCGCGTCCAGGCCTATGAGGGCGTCGTCATCGCCCGCGCCGGCGCCGGCTTCCAGGAAAATTTCACCGTCCGCAAGATCTCCTACGGCGAAGGCGTGGAGCGGGTGTTCCCGGTCTATTCGCCGATGGTCGAGGGCGTCGAGATCGTGCGCCGCGGCAAGGTGCGTCGCGCCAAGCTGTACTATCTGCGTGACCGTCGCGGCAAGTCGGCGCGTATTTCGGAAAACACCGGCGTGCGCGCCCGCAAGCTCAACGATGAAGAGCGCGATGCGCTGAACGCCGAGAAGGCGCGCATCGAGGCCGAGAAGGTGGCCGCCGCGCAGGCGCTGGCCGCCGAGAAGGCCGCGCAGGACGCCGCCGAGAAGAAGGCCGCCGACGAGGCCGCCAAGGCCGCGGAAGCAGCTGCCGCCGAATAAGACGTCGTCAAAACCCATGGTTTCGGAAAGGCGGCTTCGGCCGCCTTTTTGTTGTGCGAGGTGGATTCGATTTTGCCGGTCCGCAATCGATACGGATCGTTCCGTAATGCCGCCATTGAAAGCATCGGAAACTCATTTTCGTGCCGAGCGGCGCATCGGAGCGGCTTGCAAGGCGCCTGCGGAAAGCTAAAGTCGGCGCCGGATTTCCTGCATGCCTCGGTCGATCGAGGCGGTTCAGTTCTTGGGGAGCGTGTCATGACCAAATCGAAACTGCTGCTGGCCGGCCTGCTGGCTTGCCTTCTCTTGCCCATCGCGGCCCTGGCGCAGGCGCTGCCCGATCTTGGCGGCAGGAAAGTGGTGGTGGTGACCGAAAACGCCTATCCGCCGCTGCAGTTTATCGATGCCAAGACCGGTAAGCAGATCGGTTGGGAATATGACGCGATGAACGAGATCGCCAAACGGCTGAACTTCAAGGTCGAGTACCAGAACACCTCGTGGGACGCGATGATCCAGGCGGTTTCCGACAACCAATACAACATCGGCATGACCGGCATCACCATCAAGGACGACCGCAAGCAGAAGGTCGATTTCTCCGATCCCTATATGCGCTCGGAACAGTTCATGCTGGTGCGCGGCGACGAGAAACGCTTCACCGATGCCAAGACGTTCGCTGCCTTCAAGGACGGGCTGATCGGTGCGCAGGCCGGCACCACGCCGTTCTACACCGCCGTCTACAGCGTGCTCGACGGCAATGAGCAGAACCCGCGCATAAAGCTGTTCGAGACATTCGGCGCGACGGTGCAGGCGCTGAAGGCCGGCGACGTCGATGTCGTGCTCACCGACGGCACTGCCGGCAAGGGCTATGTCGATGCGTCCAATGGCGGGCTGAAGCTGATCGGCGGGCCGCTCGGCACCGAGGATTTCGGCTTCATCTTCCCCAAGGGCTCCGGCCTGGTGAAGCCGGTCAACGCGGCGATCGCCGCGCTCAAGGCCGACGGCACGCTCGACGCGCTCAACAAGAAGTGGTTCCTCGACTACAAGATGGGGCAGTAGGCCCGCTTGTTGCGCGCATTTCATGACGATTGTGCGCGGGAACTCGCGCTGACTCTGCGCTCGTACACCCCCCTCTGGCCTACCGGCCATCTCCCCCGCAAGGGGGGAGATCGGATTTCGCATCGGTTTTCGCTAATTTTCAGTGTTGCAGAACGGACGGCGAGGTCAAAGCTGCCGATCTCCCCCCTTGAGAGGGAGATGGCCGGCAGGCCAGAGGGGGGTGTGACAGAACGCTGCCTTCGTGACTCTGTCACCGGTACCGCTTGATGCCGTCGCCGCCTCTCGCCTCGGCCAAATCCGACTTCCCGTGGTGGCTTGCCGTGGCCGTGGCGATCGCCTTGGCCGCCGCCGTCTTCATCGTTGCCAGCGACCTCTATGCCCAGGTCTTCGCAACCGTCGCCAAGGGCATCGGCGTCACCATCTTCGTCACAGTGGTCGCCTTCGCGCTGGCTTGCGCGATCGGGCTCGGCGTCGCTCTGATGGGCCTGTCGGGCTCACGCTGGCTCAGCCAGATCGCCCGCTTCTACGTCGAGATCATCCGCGGCGTACCGATGCTGGTGCTGTTGTTCTGGATCGCCTTTGCCGGCGCGCCGGCCTTCGTCGCAGCGTGGAACGCGCTGACGGCGCCGCTGCAAAGCGCCGGCCTCTTCGGTGAGCTGCTGGTACGCGACGTCTCGCTTTTATGGCGCGCCGTCATGGCGCTGACCATCGGCTATTCCGCCTTCATCTCGGAGGTGTTCCGCGCCGGCATCCAGGCGGTCGAGAAGGGCCAGATCGAGGCGGCGAAGGCGCTCGGGCTGACGCGCACGCAGCGCTTCCGGCTGGTCGTCTTTCCGCAGGCGATCCGCACCATCCTGCCGCCGCTCGGCAATGATTTCGTCGCCATGGTCAAGGATTCCTCGCTGGTCTCGGTGCTCGGCGTCGCCGACATCACCCAGATGGGCAAGATCTACGCCGCCGGCTCGTTCCGCTTCTTCGAAACCTATTCGATCGTCGCCTATATCTATCTCATCCTGACCGTCGGCCTGTCGCTGGCCATGCGGGCGCTGGAGAAGCGGCTGCGCCACCAGCATGGGGAATAGAAGGCAGGCGAAAACGGCGCTACCATCGAGCGGACGCGACCGGGGAGGACCCATGATCATCGACAAGGCCAATGCGGCGCTTGAAGCGGTCTACACGGCCGACACGCCTGAGGCGCTCGCCAAGGCCTATGCGCAATGGGCCGCGACCTATGACGGCGAAACCGCGGCGCTCGGCTATCTCCTGCCGTTCCTGATCACCGCCTGGGTGGCGCGCTACGTGCCGCCGGGCGAAGGACCGCTGCTCGACGCCGGCTGCGGCACCGGCCTGTCGGGGCCGTCGCTCAAGGCGCTAGGCTACCACGACGTTGCCGGCCTCGACCTGTCGCAGGACATGCTGAAAATCGCCGGCGGCCGGCAGGCCTACAGCGAGCTGAAACAGGCGATACTCGGCGGGCCATTGCCCTGGCCGGACGGCTATTTCCGGGCCTTTTTCTCGACCGGCGTGTTCACCATCAGCCACGCGCCGGCGTCGGGCCTGCATGAGCTGGTGCGCATCACCCGGAAGGGCGGCCACGCCATCTTTACGGTCCGTGACCAGGTGTTTGAAAGCAGCGGGTTCAAGGCCGTGTTTGGCGAACTGGAGCAGGCGAAAAAATGGCGGCCGGTCGAGGAGAGCCCATGGTTCCGCTGCTACGCGATCGCCGAGCCCGACGCGCTGGTGAAAACCTTCGTGTTCGAGGTGCTGTGAAGCGCCTGCGAAGGCAGACGCGATTGCTGAAAAGCCAAAACATTGATATGAGCAGCGCCATGGAAGAGCTTTTTGGCGATCCGGCCTATAAAGGTTTCGTGCTGCAGGACAGGAAACGCCTGCCGTCGCGATTTTCCGCGCGCGTCTGCGGGGCGCTGACCAGCCGACTTCGCTAGGGCGGACTCGCCAGGCTGTTTCGCCGGCCGACCGGCGTCCCTTTCCCTTTTTAAATCGACGGATTTACGCACATGAGCGCACCGCGCACCCTCTACGACAAGATTTTCGACGACCATGTCGTCGACCGCCAGGACGACGGCACCTGCCTGCTCTATATCGACCGCCACCTCGTCCACGAAGTCACCAGCCCGCAGGCTTTCGAAGGCCTGCGCATTACCGGCCGCAAAGTTCGGCATCCGGAAAAGACGCTGGCTGTCGTCGACCACAACGTGTCGACTTCGCCCGAGCGAAAGTTCGGCATCAAGAACGAGGAAAGCCGCATCCAGGTCGAGGCGCTGGCCAAAAACGCCAAGGATTTCGGTATCGAATATTATTCCGAGAAGGATATCCGCCAGGGCATCGTCCACATCATCGGTCCCGAGCAGGGCTTCACGCTGCCCGGCATGACCATCGTCTGCGGCGACAGCCACACCTCGACGCATGGCGCGTTCGGGGCGCTGGCGCACGGCATCGGCACCTCGGAAGTCGAGCATGTGCTGGCGACGCAGACGCTGATCCAGCGCAAGGCCAAGAACATGCTGGTGCGCGTCGACGGCGCACTGCCGGAAGGCGTCACCGCCAAGGACATCATCCTCGCCATCATCGGCGAGATCGGCACAGCCGGGGGCACCGGCTATGTCATCGAATATGCCGGCGAGGCAATCCGTGCGCTGTCGATGGAAGGTCGGATGACGATCTGCAACATGTCGATCGAAGCCGGCGCGCGCGCCGGCCTGATCGCGCCGGACGAGACCACCTTCGCCTATGTCAAGGACAAGCCGCGCGCCCCCAAGGGCGAAGCCTGGGATGCCGCGCTCGCCTATTGGAAGACGCTGCAGTCCGACGAAGGCGCGCATTTCGACAAGGTCGTCGTGCTCGACGCGGCAAAGCTGCCGCCGATCGTCTCCTGGGGCTCCTCGCCCGAAGACGTTGTCTCGGTTCAAGGCATCGTGCCGAACCCAGACGACATCACTGATGAGAACAAGCGCACGTCCAAGCAGCGTGCACTCGACTATATGGGCCTGATACCGGGCACCAAGATCACCGATATCGAACTTGACCGCGTCTTCATCGGCTCCTGCACCAATGGCCGCATCGAGGATCTGCGCGCCGCCGCCAAGGTGATCGAAGGCAAGAAGGTCAATCCGCGGGTCAGCGCGATGATCGTGCCGGGCTCCGGCCTGGTCAAGGAACAGGCCGAGGCCGAAGGCCTCGACAAGATCTTTGTCGCGGCCGGCTTCGACTGGCGCGAGCCGGGCTGCTCGATGTGCCTTGCCATGAACGACGACCGGCTGAAGCCGCATGAGCGCTGCGCCTCGACCTCGAACCGCAATTTCGAAGGGCGCCAGGGCTTCAAGGGCCGCACCCATCTGGTGTCGCCGGCAATGGCGGCGGCGGCGGCAATTGCCGGCCATTTCGTCGACATCCGCGAGTGGAAATAGCGCAGGGCGCGCCCAGTCGGATATGAGAGTGCCCGAGCCGCAATGCGGTTCGGGCATTCTTCAGCCGGGCCGCCTGACGAATTCGTGAAATCCCTCACGTCGGCCGGGTTGGTCCTTTGCAACGACCAGCGCCAGTTGGCGCTCGTCGAAGAGTTTGAACCATTCATCCCATTCGACCAGTTCATAGCCGCCGGCATTGACCGGACGTTCGGGCTCATCCTGGTCCTGATAGGCATGCTGGCCGAAGACCAGCCTCAGCATGGGCTGCGTTCCGGCTTCGGGCGACACGTCGACGATCGCCGGAAAGCCGGCGCGCGCCGCCGCCCAAGAGCGAATTGCATCGTGATCGGTCAGCATGATCGTGTCGGCCATCGGAGCGTCTCCTGGTTGCCGTCGTGAAACGCCGCTCGCCGTTCGCGGTTCCGCCCAGCGGCTGCGTCGACGCACCTGTCGTATATTCGCTTTCGCTTAACCGCTTGTTTGGGCTTCCGCTCTAACGTCTCCTGAGGGAAGCGAGGGGAAATTACAGCGCTTGGACACCGGCCTGCTCATAGCGCTGCTCAATCCAGGCATCGCCCTCACACTCGGCACTGCATTTCTCGTGCTGTGGTTCTATCAGCGTCACCGTCCCTATCTGGCCGTGCTGGCGGCGGGCTACTCGGCCTCGGCCGCAGGCTTCCTGCTCCAGTATTTCACGCTGCCTGTCGGTATGGCGCCCACCAAGCTCATCTCGATCCTGTGCTTCACCTTTGCCACTTGCTGTCTCGCCGGCGCGGTCATTGCGCGCTATGGGCGGCGCGTGCCTTACACGGCGGTCGGCATTCTGGCCTGCGGCGGACTGGCCGCGTTCTCGTGGTTTCTTTTTGCCCGGCCGGATCTCACCTGGCGCATCCTTGCCATCAATTTCAGCTTCGGCGGCATCAGCCTGGTTGTTGCCGCCGAGTTGCGCGCAGTGCGCAACAACGGCCCGACAGAAATGGTCCTGTTCGTACTGTCGCTGCTTTCCGGCATGAACTTCCTGGCGCGGACCCTTGCCGTCGTCATCGCGCATGGGCCGTTCACCAGCTATGAAGGGCTTTACACCTCCTCCTATTGGACGACGGCGCTGCTGTCGCATGCATTGCTGTCGCTGCTTATTGCACTTTGCCTGTTTGGCGCCGCCGCGCTCGATGTGACGAAGGCCCTGAAGACCGAAACCCTGACAGACCCGCTGTCGGGCCTGCTCAACCGCCGCGGCTTCGAGGAGCGCGCCACGCTGGTGCTGCAGCACTGTGCCACGGCGCGATTGCCGGTTACGCTGGTGCTGGCCGATCTCGATCATTTCAAGGCACTCAACGATCAGCATGGCCACGCGGCCGGCGATCGCGTCATCGTCGATTTCGCCGCCAAGCTTCTGTCGGCTGCAGGTGCGCGCGGCGTTGCCGGCCGCGTCGGCGGCGAAGAGTTCGCCGTGCTGTTGCCGCTCAGCGACCTTGGCGCGGCAAGACTGTATGCCGAAACCATTCGCACGCTCTATTCGGCGGGCCGAATCGACGGGCTTCCGCCCGAGACAAGAGTGACCGCGAGCTTCGGCGTGGCCGCCCGCACCAGCCACGAAGGGCTGGACCCGCTGATGCGCCGCGCCGACGAAGCGCTCTACAAAGCCAAAAGGAATGGCCGCGACAGCGTGTGCCTGTCCCATCAGCGGCCTGAAACGGTCGTCCTTCCCAATCGGACCAGTGCTGGCTGAGCGTCAGCGGCGGCTTCGAATTAACGTCTTTTTCGCCCGTTGGTGATCTGCTGTTCGGGGGGAGTGCCAAAACGCCATGGGCAGCGCTAATTTCATCCTGCTGATCAACCTGTTCGTTGCCGGGCTGCTGGCGGCGGCCTTCATGACGATCGCGGTCTATGACGCCGGCCGGGTGTCGGCGCGCTGGCTGGCGTTCGGCTATGTGCTCGGCATGGCTTATTTCGCGATCGAGTTCAGCATTCCTGCCTTCGACAATGCGCGCCCCGTAGTTGTCGCCGCCTTTGCCGCTTTCCTTGCTGCTACCATCGCCTTCAATGGCGGGCTTGCCCATAAATACCGCGTTTCGCCGCCTTGGGCGCCGATGCTGTTCTTCCTGATCTTCGCCACCCTCGCGGTCTACTTCGTCCAGGACCTGCCACGCCAATCCTTTGTGCGAATGGCGGCCTACCAGCTTCCCTATGCGGCCATGCAATTCACCGGGCTGGCGATCGTCTTGTCGTCCAGGCAAAGACGCGAGCGGCTCGACTATATGCTGATGGCTGTCCTGGCGGCCAGCACCTTGCAATTCGCCAGCAAACCCTTCATCGCCCATGCGCTTGGGGGCTGGGGTGCCAACCCGCAATCTTATGCGCAGACCAGCTATGCGTTGGTGTCGCAGTCTGTCGGCACCGT
This sequence comes from Mesorhizobium sp. M1027, assembly GCF_040318745.1. Taxonomy (NCBI): domain Bacteria; kingdom Pseudomonadati; phylum Pseudomonadota; class Alphaproteobacteria; order Hyphomicrobiales; family Phyllobacteriaceae; genus Mesorhizobium; species Mesorhizobium sp. M1027. Next base: position 234,068 of record NZ_JAMYMW010000002.1, read on the forward strand.
GTTCGGCCTGGCGCTGGCGCTGGTGACATTGGCTATCCTGGTCCGCGACGTGCTCGCCGAGGCGACGTCGAAATCGGAAACCGACACGCTTTCGCGGCTGCTCAACCGTGGCGGCTTCGAGCGCCATGCCGAGATCGCACTGCGCGACGCCATGCGGCGCGCCGTTCCAGCGGCACTGGTCATTGCCGATCTCGACCATTTCAAGCACGTCAACGATACTTACGGTCATGCGTCGGGCGATCGGGTCATCGAGGCCTTTGCCGGTTTCCTCCGCGATGCCGCGGCCGACCATCATGTCGCCGGACGCATCGGCGGCGAGGAATTTGCTATTTTCCTGCCGGGGACCAATCTAGCCGCCGCCCGGCTCTTTGCCGAGGGCACGCGCAGCGCCTTCGGTGCCACGCCGATCGACTGCCTGCCCGCGAATCACCGCTGCAGCGCCAGCTTCGGCGTTGCAGAGCTTGGTCCGGGCGAAAGCTTTTCCGACCTGCTGCGGCGCGCCGACAAAGCGCTCTATCAGGCGAAGGGCAGCGGCCGCGATTGCGTGCGTGTCTCGGTGGGGCCGGCTGTTGCCCTGCCGGCGCCGTCAACCAAGGGCGGCGTGGCCGTCAGCGGCAGGGGCTGAGCTCCGGCATTTCGCCGTCGGAGAGGCCGTACATATAGCTGCGGCCCTTGACGAAAACCGGCGGCCTGTAGCAGTCGCCGCCGCGGAAATCGTCCGATTCATTTTCATAGATCACGTCGGGCTGGCCAGCACTAGTGTAGTCGGACAATTCCTTGGCCAGCTTGCCCTCGCCGACGAGGATACGCTTGTAGCCGGCGGCGCTTTCGATGACCAGATTGCCGAAGGAATCGGCATAGACGCGGTCATGATGGCGCGTCCCGGCGAATGCCGGTGCGACGACGCCGACGGCGAGCGCCGCCAATAGGAACCAGGGAAGGCGCGATCCTGCTGAATTCGAATGCATGGCGTGCTGCTCCATTGCTGAGAGGCAAGCCTCCTCGAATCAGAAATTAACCTTTTATTAACCTTTGTTAAGAGGGCAACCGCAGTCGGGGCGAGGTCCTGGAAAATATGGTTAATACCCGATCGCCCACCGGCCATCATTCGGCCATGCCTTGTTCCCACGATCGCCGGCATCGGGCGCGACTCAAAAAGCATGAAAATCCGGGGGGCTCGATACGCGGGGGAAAGCAGCATGAGATTACACCGCAGGTTTCGGGTGGCGCTGGCCATTCCGCCGCTACTGGCGGCCGCCGCCTGCGCGCCGCAGACCAGCGCGCCCAAGCTTGGCAATACGGCCGCCGCTTCCGTGTCGCTTGCTCCCGCCGCCAGCGAACCGACGGCACCGCAGCCGCGCATTGCTACTTACAACTGCGCCGACGGTAGCGTGATGACCATCGAGAACCTGGGCACGTCGGTGCGCGTGCTCGGCCAGGACGGCACCAGTGCCGAGCTGCCGGCTTCACCGGCCAAATCAGACCAGCCGTTACGGCGAGGCGCATGACGCAATCGTGATCGACGGGCGTGACGCGCTGGTGATGAAGGGCGGTGCCTCACCGCTGGCCTGCAAGCGCTGATCCGCCCCTTTGTGGCAGCCATATTTTGCAGTGCAGCGACATTGTGCCGGCTTAAGGCGACAGTCCTAATCGATTGAAGCTGAAAACGCCGCTTTCATCAGACTAAATTACGTTTTCGAAACGGTTTTCCGGCTTTGACGCGGTGCAAAAAGAGCATTAGAAACCGGCTGTCCGAAGTCGCAACCGGAAGCGGCAATGCCGCATTCCCACCTGAGGCTCCAGAGACGCCGAACTGGGGGAGCCATGAGCAAATCACCAGCCACCCGCGAATTTGCCAGACGTGAACGGCCGCTTTCGCCGCACCTGACCGTCTATCGGCCGCCGATCACCATGACGATGTCGATCGTCCACCGCATCACCGGCGGGGCGCTCTATTTCGGCACGCTGCTGGTCGCGCTGTGGCTGATGGCGGCGGCGAGTTCGGAGGCGACCTTCAATGCCGTCAACTGGGCCTTCGGCTCGTGGCTGGGACGGCTGGTGCTGTTCGGCTACAGCTGGGCGCTGATGCACCACATGCTGGGCGGTGTGCGCCATCTGATCTGGGACACTGGGGCAGGGCTGGAAAAGCATACGGCGTCGAGGATCGCCTGGGCGACGCTGGCCGGCTCGGTCACGCTGACGCTGCTGATCTGGATCGCCGGCTACATGGCGCGGGGGAGCCTGACATGAGCGGCAAAAACACCGACATGCGTACGCCGCTGGCCAAGGTCCGCGGCCTCGGTTCCGCCCGCGAGGGCACCGGCCATTTCTGGCGCCAGCGGCTGACGGCGATCTCCAACATCCCGCTGGTCCTGTTCTTCGTGGGTTTCCTGATCGCACTCAACGGTGCCAGCTATATCGAGGTGCGCGCCGCACTTGCCAATCCATTCGTGGCACTGGTGCTGGCGCTGGTCCTGCTGTCGGTGCTCTACCACATGCGGCTCGGCATGCAGGCAATCATCGAAGACTATGTGCATGGCGAAGGCGCCAGGCTGGCGCTGCTCGCCCTCAACACATTCTTTCCCGTAGTCGTCGGCGTCGCTTCGGTCTTCGCCCTGCTTAAACTGGCATTTGGAGGCTGAGTTTTGGCCAAGGACGCGAAGAACGCCAACACGGCTTCCGCCTATAGCTATGTCGACCACAAATTCGACGTCGTGGTCGTCGGCGCCGGCGGCGCCGGCCTGCGGGCCACGCTCGGCATGGCCGAGCAGGGCCTGCGCACCGCCTGCATCACCAAGGTGTTCCCGACGCGCTCGCATACGGTTGCGGCGCAGGGCGGCATTGCCGCCTCGCTCGCCAATATGGGTCCCGACAACTGGCAGTGGCATCTCTTCGACACCGTCAAAGGCTCGGATTGGCTGGGCGACACCGACGCGCAGGAATACATGGTGCGCGAAGCGCCGGCTGCGGTCTACGAGCTCGAGCATTACGGCGTCCCCTTCAGCCGCACCGAGGACGGGAAAATCTACCAGCGGCCGTTCGGCGGCATGATGATGAATTTCGGCGAGGGGCCGCCGGTGCAGCGCACCTGCGCGGCCGCCGACCGCACCGGCCACGCCATGCTGCACACGCTCTACGGCCAGTCGCTGAAGCACAATGCGCAGTTCTTCATCGAGTATTTCGCGCTCGACCTGATCATGGAGCCGGACGGCACCTGCACCGGCGTCGTCGCCTGGAACCTCGACGACGGCACCATCCACCGCTTTTCGGCGAAAATGGTGGTGCTGGCGACCGGCGGCTATGGTCGCGCCTATTTCTCGGCCACCTCCGCGCATACCTGCACCGGCGATGGCGGCGGCATGGCCGCACGCGCAGGGCTGCCGCTGCAGGACATGGAGTTCGTGCAGTTCCACCCGACCGGCATCTACGGCGCCGGCTGCCTGATCACCGAGGGCGCGCGCGGCGAGGGCGGCTATCTCGTCAATTCCGAGGGCGAGCGCTTCATGGAACGCTACGCGCCGTCAGCCAAGGATCTGGCTTCGCGCGACGTGGTCTCGCGCTGTATGACGCTGGAGATCAGGGAGGGCCGCGGCGTCGGCCCGAAGAAGGATCATATCTTCCTGCATCTCGACCATCTCGACCCGGCCGTTCTGCACGAGAGGCTCCCGGGTATTTCGGAATCGGCAAAGATCTTTGCCGGCGTCGACCTGACCAAGGAGCCGATCCCGGTGCTGCCGACGGTCCATTACAATATGGGTGGCGTGCCGACCAATTACTGGGGTGAGGTGCTGAACCCGACGGCGTCGAATCCGGACCAGGTGTCGCCCGGGCTGATGGCGGTCGGCGAAGCCGGCTGCGCCTCGGTGCACGGCGCCAACCGGCTGGGCTCGAACTCGCTGATCGATCTGGTGGTGTTCGGCCGTGCGGCGGCGATCCGGGCCGGCCAGGTGATCGACCGGACATCGGCGATCCCTCCGCCCAACGAGGCCGCCGTCGAAAAGATCATGGACCGCTTCGACCGGCTGCGTCACGCCAACGGCTCGACGCCGACAGCGGTTTTGCGCGAAAAGATGCAGAAGGCGATGCAGGAGGACGCGGCGGTGTTCCGCACCCAGGAATCGCTGGAAAGCGGCTGCAGGCGCATTTCGCAGCTTTGGGGCGAGCTCAAGGAAGTCAAGGTGTTTGACCGCTCGATGATCTGGAACTCCGACCTGGTCGAGACGCTGGAGCTGGAAAATCTGATGGCCAACGCCATCACCACCGTCTACGGCGCCGAGGCGCGCAAGGAAAGCCGCGGCGCGCACGCGCGGGAGGACTTTTCGGCCCGCGACGACGCCAACTGGCGCAAGCACACGCTGGCCCGGCTCAACGAGGCCGGCGAGGTGGCGCTCAGCTACCGGCCGGTGCACACCGAGACGCTGCTCAAGGAGGCAGACGGCGGCATCAATCCGGCCAAGATTGCGCCGAAGGCGAGAGTGTATTGACGATGGCGCTGGCGGTTGCGGGATATTCCGGCATGCCCCTTCCAGCCAAGCTCGGCCTGAAGGACGGGATGATTGCCGCCTTCGTCGCCTTGCCGGCCGAGCTGGACGACCTTGCCGAAGCCGTGGACTTTGCCGAGCTCGACCGGCTGGCTGACTGGTCGGCGATTTCGGGCGTTCATGAGAAATATGATGCCGTACACGCTTTCACCCGGCAGCGTGTCGAGATCGAGGACCGTCTTGGCGACATCGAAGCAGCGATCAAGCGGGACGGCATGGTCTGGGTCTCTTGGCCAAAAAAGGCATCGAAAGTGCCGACCGACGTCACCGAGGACGTTATCCGCACAGAGGCGCTGAAGCTCGACCTCGTCGACGTCAAGGTCGCCGCCGTGAACGAGATCTGGTCCGGGCTGAAGCTCGTCATCCGAAAGGACCTGAGGTAATGGTCGAACTGACGCTTCCGAAAAACTCGAAGATCATGGCCGGAAAAACCTGGCCGAAGCCGGAGGGTGCCACCAATCTGCGCGAATACCGCATCTACCGCTGGTCGCCGGACGATGACGAGAACCCGCGCATGGATACGTATTTCGTCGACATGGACGATTGCGGGCCGATGGTGCTCGACGCGCTGCTCTGGATCAAGAACAAGATCGACCCGACGCTGACCTTGCGCCGCTCCTGCCGCGAAGGCATTTGCGGCTCCTGCGCCATGAACATCGATGGGTCGAACACGCTGGCCTGCACCAAGGGCTGCGACGACATTGCCGGCGCGATCAAGGTCTATCCGCTGCCGCACATGCAAGTGGTCAAGGACCTGGTGCCCGACCTCACCAATTTCTACGCCCAGCATGCCTCGATCGAGCCGTGGTTGAAGACGGTGTCGCCCGAGCCGGCCAAGGAATGGCTGCAGAGCCATGAGGACCGCGAAAAGCTCGACGGGCTCTACGAGTGCATATTGTGCGCCTGCTGCTCGACCTCCTGCCCGAGCTACTGGTGGAACGGCGATCGCTATCTCGGCCCGGCGACGCTTCTGCAGGCCTATCGCTGGCTGATCGATTCCAGGGACGAGGCGACGGGCGAGCGGCTCGACAATCTCGAAGACCCGTTCCGGCTCTATCGCTGCCACACCATCATGAACTGCGCCCAGACCTGCCCCAAGGGGCTCAACCCGGCCAAGGCGATCGCCGAGATCAAGAAGATGATGGTGGAGCGACGGGTATAGGGGGCGGGCGGGTTGCAGCCGAGATCGTCTCGTCCGTAGCGATCCTTCGCGCCCCCCTCCGTCCTGCCGGACATCTCCCCCGCAAGGGGGGAGATTGGCCGTCATCTTGGCTTTCGCTAATCTCCACCATTGCAAGAATGGACGCACAGCGTTGAAGCTGCCGATCTCCCCCCTTGCGGGGGAGATGTCCGGCAGGACGGAGGGGGGTGCTGTCCCTCCGGCCTCAGAAGGATAGCCGATCCAATGACCGACTCCGACCTTCCCATCCTCTCTCCCATCGAAGCCCGCGTGCTCGGTTGCCTGATCGAGAAGAAGGAGCTGACGCCGGACGTCTATCCGCTGACGCTCAATGCGGCACTTGCCGCCGCCAACCAGAAGACGGCGCGCGAGCCGGTGATGTCGGTCGAGCTTGCCGAGGTCAGGCGGGCGCTTGGCCAGCTGGAGCAGAAGGGCCTCGTCAGGCAGGTCTTCGCGTCGCGCGTCGAGCGCTATGAGCATGTCGTGGCACAGCGCTTTTCCCTGACCTCGGCGCAGATCGCGCTGCTCGGCCTGTTGTTGCTGCGCGGCCCGCAGACGGCCTATGAATTGCTGGCGCGAAGCGAGCGCCTGGCGCGGTTGCCGTCGATCGAGGAGCTTCGCGGCAATCTCGACCTGCTGATCGGCCGAAGGCCGCCGCTGGTGCAGCAGATCGATCGCGGCCCCGGCCAGCGCGAGGATCGCTATGTCCATCTGCTCAGCGGGCCGCCGCAGCTGTCGACTGCAGCAGTGCCTCTGCAATCGTCCTCGCCGGCCTCGGATCTGGAGACGCGCGTGCAGGTTCTCGAGGAGGAGGTCGCGACACTGCGCGCCCGCCTCGATGCGCTGACCGGCGATGGGCGATAAGGATTTTCGAGACGTTGGCTGACAGCGCCCTCAACGTGACATGTTCGTTGCCGCTTTCGATCGGCTAGCGCTGCCCCTCACCGCCTACCGGCGACCTCTCCCCGTATAGTGACGGGGAGAGGGACGCTCTCATCGACGGTTTCGCCCAATAGTTAGCGTTGCAAGAAGGGTGCCGCGGCTGCGGCCAGCTTCTTTCTCCCCGTCACTATACGGGGAGAAATGCCCGGCAGGTGGGTGAGGGGCAGCGCCGGCCTCAACAATTGGCGTCCAAGACAATTGGGTCCATCTGTCTGAACGATTGCCCCGAACCTCGCCCGTCAGCCGAGTCTGGCGTCGAGCGACACCTTGATGGCGCCGAGCGCCTTCGAGACCGGGCATCCGCCCTTGGCTTTTTCGGCTAGTTCCTGGAATTTGGCGGCATCGATGCCCGGTACCTTGCCAACCAGCGTGATCGCGCTGCCGGTGATGCCGGTGCCGGGGACCAGTGTCACCACGGCCTTGGCGTCGAGCTCGGTAGCCGGAGTGCCGTTCTCGGCAAGAAGATGCGAAAGTTGCATGGCAAAGCAGCCGGCATGGGCGGCGGCGATCAGCTCTTCCGGGTTGGTGCCGGATTTGCCGCTCTCGTCCTCGAAACGCATCTTGGCAGAATAGGGCGTGCCTTTCAGCGTCCCGCTCTGGGTATCGAGCGTGCCTTTGCCTTCCTTGAAACTGCCTTTCCAAACGGCGTTGGCGGTGCGGTCCATCAATTCCTCCTTGATTGTCGTGATTGAACCCGTAGTCGGCGTCCGGTCGACTATAGCGCGCTCCGGAGCGAAGGCCATCCACGCTTTCGTATCGGCGGCAGCGTGACACATCATGTCGAGCGAAAAAAATTCGAAAAAATACGCGTGGAAAAATGTCGACTTCCATCTGTCCCGGCCGTCCTGCGGGCGGCCATGGACTTGGTGGCCGGATGGAGGACCACATGAACAATCTGTTTTCTGCTCACTGGACAAGCACCGGCCACGGGGCCGGTGAACAACAAGCCGACTGGTCGCGCCTGCAGCCTTCCGGCTTCGGCCGACTGCTTGCGGCGATTGCCATCATCGGCATTGCGGTGTCCTTTCTCGACTATGCAGCGGCCAAAGGCCCAGCTGACGTGTCCGTCGCCTCGCCCTACGGTCCAACCCAGGAATGGAGGTAAAGATGAGATACGTTTGCCTGGTCTACGGTGAAGAAAAAGATCTCTACGCAATGACGCCTGCGAGGCTGGCCAAGCTCGACGCCGATTCGCTGGCCTATGACAGGTCGGTGGCGCAAAGCGGCCGCCTGATCATCGCGCAGGCGCTGCAATCGGTGAAGACATCGAAGACCGTGCGCCGGCGCCAGGGCAAGCGGCTGGTCACTGACGGCCCCTTCGCCGAGACCAAGGAGCAGCTGCTCGGTTTCGTCATGATCGAGGCCGGGGATCTCGACGAGGCGCTGGAGATCGCCGGCGGCATTCCGCTAGCCGAAATCGGCACGATCGAGGTGCGGGCGATCTACAACTTGCCGGGGTCGTAGGGATGTCCCGATAAGATCCTTGGCAAAGTGATGGCGGCCGATGACTGGCGCAGGCTTTCGTTTTCTTCGATCGATGCAACTTTTGCGTGTTGAAGCGAAGCAATACTTCTCCTATCGTCGCCCGAGATTGGGGATCTTGAGGTATGCATATATTGATTGCTGCAATCGGCCTGCTGGGGGCAGCGGCGTTCTGGTGGTACCGGCTGAAGATCATGAACGACGCGGCGCGTGAGGTTGCCGACGTCGTTGGCCGCGTCCAAGGCAATATCCGCCGCAAGAAGCTGCGCAAGCAGGCGGCGCTCTCGCCGCTGACGGCGATCGACGATCCGGTCGTCGCCGCCGCGACGCTGATCACCGCGATTGTTTCCGAGCATGGTCCTGTGCTGCCGCAACGCGAAGCCGCCATTCGATCGGTGATCTCGGAGATCGCCGACAAAAAGCAGACCGATGAAGCCGTGATCTACGCCAAATGGGCGGCATCGCAAATCGACGACGCCACGGTCGTCATCGACAAGCTGGCACCGTTCCTGCGCGAACGGCTCGACGCAGCTGAAAGGAACGATCTGCTGCGAATGGTCAGTCGTGCGGCGGAAGCTGGTGGACAAAACCTGCCGATTCCCGACCAGCGCATGCTCCGGCTGCGCCAGAAGCTAGGCTTTGAGGTCAACTGACCGAACGCTAGTAAAACACGCGCGCTTGCCGGGCCTAGATCGCCTCGCCCTTCAACAGTTTTGGCGTGTCGCCGGACAGACCCGACGCCTGGCGGATGAAGAATCCCTTCAGCCGCGGCATGCGCTGGACAAGGCCGAGGCCGATGTCGCGCAAAGTGCGCAGCGGGCCGAAATCGTTGGAAAACAACCGGTTCAGCACATCGGTGGTGATGCCCATCTGCACCGTGTCGAAACGCCGCCATTGCTGGTAGCGCTCGAGCACGTCCAGCGCGCCGATGTCCTGGCCGAGCCGGTCGGCCTCGACCACCACTTCGGCCAGCGCCGCCACGTCCTTGAAGCCGAGATTGAGCCCCTGGCCGGCGATCGGGTGGATGCCGTGGGCGGCGTCGCCGGCCAAGGCGATGCGCGGCGCGACGAAGGCGCGCGCAATGATCAGCCCAAGCGGCCAGGCACGCGGCTTGTCGGCGATATGGATTTCGCCGAGTTTCAGGCCAAAGCGCTGCTCGAGCTCATATTCCAGGACCAGGGTGTCGCCACTGACCAGCTTGTCGGCATCCTGCGACCGTTCGACCCAGACGATCGACGAGCGGTTGGTGCCGTCCTTGCCCGGCTTGAGCGGCAGCGTGGCAAACGGGCCTGCGGGAAGGAAATGCTCTTCGGCGCGGCCGTTGTGCGGCCGCTCATGCGCCACCGTGCAGACGATGCCGGACTGGCCATACTCCCATTTCACCGTCTTGATGCCGGCCATGTCGCGCAGCTTCGAATTGAGGCCGTCGGCGGCAACCAGCAGCCGCGCCTTCAGCGTCGCGCCGTCGGCAAGATGCACGGTTATGCCGGCGCCGTTGATGTCGAAGGCGCTGACGGCGACGCCTTCGATGATGCCGATGCCGAGTTGTTCGGCGCGCCGGCGCAAGGCGCCGTTCAAATCCTTGTTGGCGACCATATGCGCAAAGGGTTCGCCGGGCGCGACCTCGCCATCGAAAGTGAGGAACACCGGGCGGACCGGATCGGATGTGCGCGAATCAGTGACGATCATTTCGGTGATCGCCTGCGCCTCCGGCGCGATCTCGTTCCAGACGCCGAGCTGGTCGAGCATGCGGCACGCGGCGGCGGCAATCGCCGAGGCGCGGCCGTCCTTCCGCCAGACCCCGGCGGGTGCTGCATCGACGACGGCAACGGCAAGGCTCGGCCGCGCCTGCTTCAGCGATACGGCGGCGGCCAGCCCGACATACCCGGCGCCGGCGACAAGAACGTCGAGCGAATTCTTGCTGTCCACCATCGCAATTCCTTTCGCAGCCTGACGTTGCCGGGCTTTCCGCCCTTGACTGCCCGCTGTTCCTGTCGGAAACCGCCATGGTAATTTTGCGGCGAGGTCAAGATGACGGCAGCCATGGACGAGCTTCTCGGCATTCTCGACCTCGAGCAGCTGGAACACAACCTGTATCGTGGTCGCAGCCCCAAGCTCGACTGGCAGCGCATCTTCGGCGGCCAGACCATCGCCCAGGCGCTGGTCGCCGCGCAGCGAACGGTCGAGCCCGAGCGCCATGTGCATTCGCTGCATGGCTATTTCATGCGGCCGGGCGACACCAAGGTGCCGATCATCTACGAGGTCGACCGCATCCGTGACGGCGGCTCCTTCACCACGCGCCGCGTCGTCGCAATCCAGCACGGCCAGGCGATCTTTTCGCTGGAAGCCTCGTTCCAACAGGATGAGGTCGGCCTGGAACATCAGGTGCCGATGCCGCAGGACGTGCCGGCGCCCGACACGTTGCTGTCGCAACGCGAATTGCTGGGCAAGTTCGGCGAAGCGGTGCCCGAGGGCATCAAGCGCTATTGGGAGCGCGACCGGCCGATCGAGATGAAGCCGGTGATGCTGAAGCATTATACCAGCCGGGAAAAGCTCGAGCCGAAGCAGAACATCTGGATCCGCACCACCGGTCCGGTGCCGGCCGATCGCGCCACGCAGGCGGCTGTGCTCGCTTACCTCTCCGACATGACGCTGCTTGACACCTCAACCTTTGCCCATGGCCGCGCCATTTTCGATCGCGATATCCAGGCAGCCAGCCTCGACCATGCCATGTGGTTCCACCGCAGCCACCCGCTCGACGACTGGATGCTGTACACGCAAGACAGCCCGTCGACGCAAGGATCGCGCGGTTTTACCCGCGGCTCGCTGTTTGCCCGCGACGGCACGTTGATCGCCTCGGTTGCCCAAGAAGGACTCATCCGGCTGAAGCGACCGCCTGCGGAGTAGGCATTTTTGGAAATTTGCCTATTTTTTAATCATATGCACTGCCGCGACTGTGAACAGGCAGTCGGCAAACCTTCCCGATTTCGTTGTTTAACAACAGCTTAACACCATGCTTCGGCAATTGGCACGGAGCTTGAATCCTAGCGGGCACTCTCCGGCTCTCATGGGGATCGGCGAAGTCGTGCAAAACGCGGGGACCCGCAACAGCAAAGGGTGAAACCTTATGAAGATCGTGATGGCAATCATAAAGCCGTTCAAGCTCGACGAGGTGCGCGAGGCGCTCACCGCGGTCGGCATCCAGGGCCTGACCGTCACCGAAGTAAAAGGCTACGGACGCCAGAAGGGGCACACGGAAATCTATCGCGGGGCGGAATACGCGGTCAGCTTCCTGCCGAAGATCAAGATCGAAGTCGCGGTTGCTGTCGACATGGTCGACAGGGCGGTCGAAGCCATCACCGCGGCGGCCAAGACCGGCCAGATCGGCGACGGCAAGATCTTCGTTTTTGGCATCGACCAGGCGGTGCGCATTCGCACCGGCGAAACAGACACCGATGCGCTTTGAGCCGCGGATACGTATTCCAATGGAGAGTTCAATGAATATTCCTTCCACCTTGAAGATAACGGGACGCGCGGCCGTTTTGGGCTCGCTCGCTCTCGCTGCACTGGGCACGGTTGCTGCGTTCGCGCAGGAAGCGGCACCGGCAGCACCGGCTGCCCCAGCGCCCGCGCTCGACACCGGCAACACCGCCTGGATGCTGACCTCGACGGCGCTGGTGCTGATGATGACCATACCGGGCCTGGCGCTGTTTTATGGCGGCATGGTGCGCAAGAAGAACGTGCTCGCCACGATCATGCAGAGCTTTGCCATTACCTGCCTGGTGACGGTGCTGTGGTTCATGTTCGGCTACTCGCTGGCCTTCTCGGATGGCGGCGGCATGAATGCCTATCTCGGCGGCTTCTCGAAGTTCTTCCACAACGGCATCACCACCTCGTCGCTGTGGCTGCCGGGCGTGGCGAACATCCCTGAGTTCGTCTTCTCGATGTTCCAGATGACCTTCGCCATCATCACGCCGGCGCTGATTGCCGGCGCCTTCGCCGAACGCATGAAGTTCTCGGCGCTGCTCATCTTCATGGGGGCGTGGCTGCTGGTGGTCTATGCCCCGATCGCGCACTGGGTGTGGGGCGGCGGCTTCCTCGGCACAGCCGGCGTTCTCGATTTCGCCGGCGGCACGGTCGTTCACATCAATGCCGGTGTTGCCGGCCTGGTCTGCGCGCTGGTTCTCGGCAAGCGTGAAGGCTACGGCACCGCCAACATGGCGCCGCACAACCTCGTCTACTCCGTAATCGGTGCTTCGCTGCTGTGGGTCGGCTGGTTCGGCTTCAACGCCGGTTCGGAACTGGCCGCCGACGGCCTTGCCGGTGCCGCGATGCTGAACACCCAGGTTGCCGCTGCCGCCGCGGCGCTCGCCTGGATGTTCGCCGAATGGATCGTCGCCAAGAAGCCGAGCGTTCTCGGCATCATCTCGGGCGCCGTTGCTGGCCTGGTCGCGGTGACGCCGGCTTCCGGCTTCGTCAATCCGACCGGCGCCTTCATCGTCGGCATCGTCGCCGGCGTGCTGTGCTACGTCTCAGCCGTCAAGCTCAAGCACGCGTTCGGCTATGACGACTCGCTCGATGCATTCGGCGTGCACGGCATCGGCGGCATCATCGGCGCATTGCTGACCGGCGTGCTCGCCGATCCGGCGATCAACAGCCTCGGCTCGGGCGCCTCCGTCGGCAAGCAGCTCTACGGTATCGTCTTCACCATCCTGTGGACGGCGATCGCGAGTTTCGTGATCCTCTACATCGTCAAGGCGCTGGTCGGCCTGCGTCCTTCCACCCAGGAAGAGGTCGAAGGCCTCGACATCAGCCAGCACGGCGAAGTGGTGGCGTAAAGGCATTGGCCGGCATCGGCGTTTTGCCGGTGCCGGGAAGATCCCGTCGTGACGCTCCCGAAAGGACTCACGCCTTGAGGCCCGGAAACCTTCCGGGCCTCTTTTTTGCGCGCGGATGGCCGTGATGGCTCGATCGCGGTCGCTTGATCAAGGGTGCTCGATCCGCCGGCGGCGTGAAACATCGGCCGCGGCGGCTCCGAACTGTGGTGGCGGTCGTCATGTTCGAATGGGACGTCAGGCATGACATCTTGCGCCCGTCCCTGAGACGCAGATTGCCCATGGTTAATGCGCCCTTAACCTTCCCGCCGCTAGTCTGACAGCCGAATCTGCCGTGTTGCGCGTCCGCGCCCGGCCGGGCAACGACAGACGAGGAAGAGCATGCGTTCAGGGGCTTCAGCACCGCTTGCGCTGGCCGATACGGGGCACGGCATCCGGGCGTTCGCAAGGCGCCAGGTCGGGCGGCTGGTCGGTGCCGGGCTGTTTGCTCTGGTTGGCTTCGGCGTCGCCGCCCTTGCCACCTGGAACGTCGCCGATCCGAGCTTTTCGCACGCCACCGATAATATCGTCACCAATGCAATGGGTTATGCGGGCGCCGTCTTTTCCGACATCGCCATGCAGTTCTTCGGGCTTGCCGCCGTTGCGGCGTTGGTGCCGGCGGTGATCTGGGGATTTCTGCTGTTTACCGCGCGCGGCGTCGACAGGCTGCCGAAACGGGCGCTCGCCTGGTTCGGGTTTTCGCTGCTTGGCGCGGCAATCGCCGGCTGCGTGGTGCCGCCCAAGACCTGGCCGCTGCCGACCGGCCTCGGCGGCGTATTCGGCGATATGGTGCTCAATATCCCGGGCCTCATCATCGGCGGCTATCCGACCGGCCTCGTCGCCAGCGTGCTCGCCTTGCTCCTGGCAGCGCCGGCGCTGTGGGTATTCTTGTATGGCTCGGCGCTGATTTCGCGCAAGAACGGCTTTGCCGTCCTCGAACAGCCTGCCGTGCCCGATCCGCAGGACGACCTGCTTTTCGACAATGACGAGGACGAGGGCGACGAAGGCATATTGGCGCTTGGCGCCATCACCCACTGGTGGCTGTCGCTGCGGGCCTATCTGCGCCGCCGCGCCGCGCGTCGGCGCGAGCGCGACGATTTCGAACCGGAGATGGAACCGCGCCCCAGCGCCTGGCGGCGGGCGGCCGAACGAGTCGAATCGGCCGAGTTCGCCGAGGCGCGGATGAGCCCGGGCGGGCGCGCCCGCGTCGAGCCGGAATTCTTCGCCGCCATGGTCAACGACCGCAGTGCCTCGATCGACCCCGACGATGCCGACATCTTCGACAACGACGACATGGATTTCGCGCCCGAGCCGGCCGGCCAGCGCCGCGCCGCGCCGACGGCCAAGGTGCAGAACTTCCGCTCCGACGCGGCGACGCGCGTCGAGGCGCCGGCGCCGCGGCCGGCACCAGGCGCCCGCGTCCAGCGCGAGGCGCAGACGTCGCTGATCGGCTCGGAGAAATTCGAGATGCCGTCGCTGCATTTCCTGTCGGAACCGAAGAACGTGGTGCGCGACGCAAGCCTGTCCAAGGACGCGCTGGAGCAGAACGCTCGCCTGCTCGAGGGCGTGCTGGAGGATTTCGGCGTCAAAGGCGAAATCATCCATGTGCGTCCGGGTCCGGTCGTCACGCTCTACGAGTTGGAACCGGCGCCCGGCATCAAATCGTCGCGGGTCATCGGCCTGTCCGACGACATCGCCCGCTCGATGAGCGCCATCGCCTGCCGTGTCGCCGTGGTGCCGGGCCGCAATGCCATCGGCATCGAATTGCCGAACGCCAGGCGCGAGACCGTCTATTTGCGCGAGATCATGGCCAGCCGCGATTTCGAGACCACCAAGGCCAAGCTGGCGCTGGCGCTGGGCAAGACCATCAATGGCGAGGCGGTGATCGTCGACATCGCCAAAATGCCGCACGTGCTGGTCGCCGGCACCACCGGCTCGGGCAAGTCCGTCGCCATCAACACCATGATCCTGTCGCTGCTCTATCGGCTGACGCCGCAGGACTGCCGGCTGATCATGATCGATCCAAAGATGCTGGAACTCTCGGTCTATGACGGCATCCCGCATCTTCTGACGCCGGTGGTCACCGATCCGAAGAAGGCGGTGGTGGCGCTGAAATGGACCGTGCGCGAGATGGAGGACCGCTACCGCAAGATGTCGAAGGTCGGCGTTCGCAACATCGACGGTTTCAACGCCCGCGTGCAGCAGGCCGAGAAAAAGGGCGAAAGGATCTCCCGCACCGTGCAGACCGGCTTCGACCGCCAGACCGGCGAAGCGATCTACGAGACGGAGAACCTCGACCTGGAGCCGATGCCCTACATCGTCGTCATCATCGACGAGATGGCCGATTTGATGATGGTCGCCGGCAAGGACATCGAAGGCGCGGTGCAGCGCCTGGCGCAGATGGCGCGCGCCGCCGGCATCCATGTCATTATGGCAACGCAGCGGCCGTCGGTCGACGTCATCACCGGCACCATCAAGGCGAATTTCCCGACCCGTATCTCGTTCCAGGTGACATCGAAGATCGACAGCCGCACCATCCTGGGCGAGCAGGGCGCCGAACAGCTGCTCGGCATGGGCGATATGCTCTACATGGCCGGCGGCGGCCGCATCCAGCGCGTGCACGGTCCCTTCGTCTCCGACGACGAGGTGGAGAAGATCGTCGCGCATCTGAAGCTGCAGGGCGTGCCGGAATATCTCGACGCCATCACGGAGGACGACGACAAGGATGACGACGAGCCGACGGGCAAAGGCAGTGGCGGCGGCGACGGCGGTAATTTCGAGGATTCCGACGATCCCTACGACCAGGCGGTTGCGGTGGTGCTGCGCGACGGCAAGGCCTCGACCAGCTACATCCAGCGCCGGCTCGGCATTGGCTACAACCGCGCCGCCTCGATCATCGAGAAGATGGAGAAGGAAGGCATTGTCGGCCCGGCCAACCATGCCGGAAAACGCGAAATCCTGGTGCCGACGGAGGACGACAAGTTCTAGAGCACATCCGCGCCGGCAACTTTGAACCTTTTGGCGCGTTGCAACGATGAGCGCCGTGCGGCCCGCCAAACTTAAGCCCAACTGGGGGGCCAGACCAATATAACGAGCAAGCAATCAGATGATGGTGACCGGCATGAAAAACGCAACTCTCGCCCCAAGCAGGGATTTCGCCCCAACCCGCCGGCAGGTGCTCGGCCTCGGCCTGGTCCTGGCCGGTGCGGCGGCCGCCAACCTCGTGCCCGGCTTCCAGTTGCTGGCGTCGGCGCAAGCAGCGGTTCCGGCGACGGCGCAGAAGATCGCCGATCATTTCTCCTCGGTCAAATCGATGAGCGGCGAGTTCGTGCAGTTCGGACCCAAGGGCGAGCAGACCGGCGGCAAGTTCTTTCTGGAACGGCCGGGCAAGATCCGCTTCAATTACGACGGCGCCTCGAATTTCAGGGTGATTTCCGACGGCAAGTCGGTGGTCATCCTCAACAAGAAGCTGCGGACCTCCGACCTCTATCCGCTGTCGAAGACGCCGCTGAAGCTGCTGCTCGACGACAAGATCGATCTGTCGGGCGGGCGCGTCAGAAGCGTCAAGGAAGAGGACGATCTCACCACCATCCAGCTTGCCGACAAATCGGTGTTCGGCAATTCGAAGATCACCATGATGTTCGATCCGAAATCTTATGAATTGCGGCAGTGGACCATCACCGATGCGCAAGGCAAGGACACGACGGTGATGATCTTCAACACCAAGGAGGGCGTCAGCTTCGCCCCCGACACCTTCGCCATCGACTATACGGCGAACCGCGAGCTGAACACCAAGACGCGGTAACTTCCTACTGCTGCGGGATGGTTTTTCCGCGTTGGTGCGGGCGGCTTGTTTTTGCGGTGCGCGGCTGGCAGTAGTTTCCGCGATTGACTTCCGTCGGAGCCATCCGGCGGATCTTGCGTTGTCCGGAACCCCACATGCCGTTTTCCGTCGCTACCTGGAACATCAACTCCGTCCGGCTGCGCATGCCGATCGTCGAGCGCCGGCTGGTCGAGCAGGCGCCGGACGTGCTCTGCCTGCAGGAAACCAAGGTTCCGGACGAATTGTTTCCGGAGAAGGCGTTCCGCAAGCTCGGCTACGAGCACATCGCCTTCCATGGCCAGAAGGGCTATCACGGCGTTGCCACCATAGCGCGGCGGCCGATCGAGGTGGTCGAAAAGCGCCGCTTCTGCGAGATCGACGACAGCCGGCATCTGTCGGTCACCGTCAACGCCGGCGGCAAAACGATCCTGCTGCACAATTTCTACGTTCCGGCCGGCGGCGACGAGCCCGACCCGGCCGTCAACCGCAAGTTCAAGCACAAGCTCGATTTCGTTGCCGAGATGAACGCCGTGCGGGCCGAGCATGACGAGCACTCCGGCTCGATCCTGGTCGGCGACCTCAACATCGCGCCGCTCGAGCACGATGTCTGGTCGCACAAGCAGCTCCTCAATGTCGTCAGCCATACGCCGGTCGAGACGGAAAACTTCGAGGCAATGCGGCTCGCCGGCGACTGGATCGACCTGATGCGGCTCAATGTGCCTTACGAGGAGAAACTCTACACCTGGTGGAGCTATCGGGCCCAGGATTGGCAGGCCTCAAATCGCGGCCGCCGCCTCGACCATGTCTGGTCGTCGCCAAACCTGGTGCCGCATTTTGCCGGCTATGAAATCCTGCGGCCGGCGCGCGGCTGGGAACGGCCCTCGGACCATGTGCCGGTGATCGGGCGTTTCAACCTGGATTAGCTTTGTCTCGCCTCAGCGAAACCTGAAGCTATCCGCGATGTAGTCGGGACGGGCGTTCAGCGTGGCGAAAACGTCCTCCAGGTCAGGCGCCCCCGCCAATATGCCCGACAGGACCAGCGTCGTCGCGACACCGACGCCGTTGCCGCCGGCGATGTCGTGCTCGACGCTGTCGCCGACGCAGACCACGCTGTCGCGCTCCGGGTGGCCCGCCAGTGCCAGCGCTGCCTCGAATATCTGCGGATTGGGCTTGCCAATGCGCACCACGCTGCCGCCGAGGCTCTCATAGAGATCGGCGAGCCGGCCGGCGCCGAAGCGAGGGCCGACGGCAGTCAGCATGATCTTGTCGGGATTGGTGCAGAAGCATGGCACCCGCCGCGCCGCCGCCGGACCAAGAAGCCGGCGATAATGGTCGAGGTCGTAGCGATCGCCCTCGCTGGCGGAAATCAGCACCAGTTCGGCATCGTAGCCGTCCTTGGCCAGGACGAAGGGCAGGCCGTCGACAGCCGAACGGTCATTGTCGCGGCGGATCAGCAGGCATTTTGTCTGCGGGCGCAGGGCTCCGGAGGCTGCCATTTGGTGGAAGGAGCGCCACGCCACCTCGCCGGAGGAGACAAAGTGATCCCAGCTTCCCGGTTCGAAGCCGAGCTTCAGCAGGCGGTGCTCATTGGGTTGCGCCCGCTTGCCGGAATTCGAGATCAGTACGATGGTCTTGCCGGCGCGCTTGAGTGCCGACAACGCTTCGACAGCACCTGGATAGGCGCTGGTGCCGTCGTGCAGCACACCAAATTGGTCGAGCAGGAACACCTGATAGCGGTCGGTCAGCGCGGCGATGCCGTCGAGGTGTTGAATTGCCTTGGCCGTCATAAAAGCCCCGCTGCGCTTGCGCCCATCAGCGCCAGCCGCGCCGTGCCGGCAGCGGCCTCCTCCGAAAGAGCCGGCACGAGAGCGACGCCAAGCTTGCGCTGCCGGATCGCTGTCCAGGCCGGATTGGCCGCACCGCCGCCGACGCTCCTGACCGATGTCAGCCGGGGGGCGCCGAGTTCGGCAAGCCGGCGATAGCCGAGCGCTTCGATCGCCGCAATACCCTCGAACATCGCTTTCAGATAGTCGGCGTCGTCGGCGGGCCGCGGCTCGAGGCGCGGCGGCAGCGCCGGATCGGCTATGGGGAAGCGTTCGCCCAGCGCCGGCAGCGGGTAATAATCGAGGCCGGTCTTCGTCGCCGGGTCGATTTTTTTGCTGAGTTCGACAATGCGGGCGACGGGGAAATGCTGGGCCAGCACCTTGCCGCCGGAGTTCGAGGCGCCGCCCGCCAGGTAAGTGTCACCCAGCCGATGGCTGTAGATGCCGAATTGCGGGGCCGAGATCGGCCGGTCGGAGAGGATCTTGATGGTCAGCGACGAGCCGAGCGCGGTAACGCCGTCGCCCGCGGCACTCGCACCGGTCGCCAGGAATGAGGCGCAGCCATCCGTCGTGCCGGCAACGATAACCACGTCACGCGGCAGGCCGAACATTTTCGCAGCGCTGGCGGTGAGCGTGTCCGTGACATCGCCCGGCCGCACGACGCGGGGCAGGAATTCCATGCGCATGCCGGTCGCCGCGATCCAGTCCGGCCAGCGCCGGGCCCCGACGTCGTAGCCGGTCTTCAGGGCGTTGTTCTCGTCGCTGACATCGAAGCGGCCGGAAAACTGTCCGGCGATCCAGTCTGCCTGGTGCAGCACAGTGGCGACGCCGGGCAGGTGCTGGAAGGACAGCGCCTTGGCGAGACCGGAGGTCGCCCCGAGTGCAGCGCTCGTTGCCGGTGCCGCGCCGGCTATTGCTGTCAGAATAGTGTCGTCAGCGACCTTGTCGTTGTACATCAGCGGTTCGGCCAGCGGCCGCCCGGCGCCGTCGACCGGCAGCAGCGTGCCCGACGTACCGTCGACGGCGATCGAGCGCACTGCCGCGCGATCGATACATTTGAGCAGTTCCGCCAAAGTCGCGCCGACCGCCTCCCACCATATTGCGGGGTCGCGGCCGTTCGGCCCAAATCGCTCGAGGGCAATAGCGGAATGCGCGGCAATGGAAAAGTCCGGACGCATGGCGACGGCGCGCGCGCCGGATGTGCCGATGTCGATGCCGATGGCAAGCGGACCAGACGAACGCGGCATGTCAGCTGCCTCCGGCATTGAGTTTCTGGCGATATTTTTCGGCGTCCCAGTTGATCAGTTCGTCATTCTCCGCCGCTGTCAGATAATTCAGCTTCGCCGAGACATCGATCCGCGCCGTCACGTCGGAAAGGCAGCGCTGCATGGCGTCGGCACCGGCGCCGGCGTCGCCGCGCATCAACACGCCGAGTCCAGGAAACAGGATCGCCACGGGTGCGGCGCCGCAGCGCTCGATGACGCGCTTCACACCCTCGTCCGGTCTCGCCACGACCGAGCCTTCGCCGAGAAAGATGACGTGGTCGGGGTAGAGGCTGCCACCCGAAGCCATGCGGCAGCTTTCGGGGTCGATCGCCACCGCATGCGCCTCAACGTCCGCCGGCAATCTGTAGTCGCTGTCGCCGGCGCGCGCCGTCAATGCCGCGATATCCGGTTCCCCCACCTGGCGCGGCGGCCGCGCCAACAGTCGTGTCACGCGCCGCAACAGCATGTCGGCCGCGGCGACGGTCTCGGCCGCAACGACCAGGCCGTGATTGCCGAGGATCAGGATATCCACGCCTGGCCGAAGGCGCTCGGCGATACCCTGCGCGAGCGGCAGTCCCGGCCGGCGATAGGGAATATACGCCCATTGATGGCCATTGAGCCGCCTGGCGGCCTCGGCCTCGCAGTCGGCCTGCACGGCCAGCGAAATGGTCTCGACGCAGTGAACATGCAGAACGATGCGCTGCGGCATCAGCGCATGCACGGTGGTCTCGATCGACGGGCGCAAGCCGCGCGCGTTGAGGGCGTCGACAGTGAAGGCCTGCGGCTGTTCGGCGGCCGGGTCGCGCCGTTCGATGGCGTCGAGCAATGGCGGGATGCCGACCGGCACCATGATGTCGGCGATGAGCGCGTCCTTCAGCCAGGTGCCGGAGGCCTTGATCCAGAGCGTGTCGCCGGCTTTCAGCGAGGTGTTGCCGCCGGCGGCCTGGGTCAGATGCGGGTCGCTGCCGATGGCGGCCGAAAGCGACCGCAGCGCTGCCAGTTCCTGCGCATCCGCACTGATCGTCATCGAAATTCCTCCACAAACCGGCCGCGTGGCCACGGCTTTGGACGTCCCGGTGCCGGGACGAAGACCCATGCTGGTATCGCAGATGCGAGTAAGTTACGTCAACAGTGATGTTATCGCGTCAAATCAGGCTTGCAATCCGAGGGCTGTTGAGTAAGTTGCACCAATTGCCATGCAAAACGGCAATGCAGTGCAAAATGCTTGGGAGGCAAGCGCATTGGGAGGTAAGGGTTGAGCGACTCCGGCCGCCAGCGTCAGATTGTCGAGCTTTTGCGGGACCGGCCTTTCGCATCGGTGCGCGAGCTGCAGGAGCGGCTTGGCGTATCGGCGGCGACGGTGCGGCGCGACATCGACAAGATCGACGAGGCCGGCGAAGCGCGCAAGGTCTATGGCGGCATCTCGGCGCTCGATGGC
Organism: Mesorhizobium sp. M1027; assembly: GCF_040318745.1. Lineage (NCBI taxonomy): Bacteria > Pseudomonadati > Pseudomonadota > Alphaproteobacteria > Hyphomicrobiales > Phyllobacteriaceae > Mesorhizobium > Mesorhizobium sp. M1027. Next base: position 255,436 of record NZ_JAMYMW010000002.1, read on the forward strand.
GCTTCGCAAGCCGGCGTCGCCTATGCCAGGCCCTATGACGAGAACCGCGACCTCGCCGTCGAGGCCAAGCGGCAGATCGCCGCTCTCGCCGCCACCATGGTGCGCGACGGCGACGCGGTCATCGTGCATGGCGGCTCGACCTGCTTCCATCTCGGCGTCAAGCTCGCCGACCGCAATATCCGGCTCTACACCAACTCGATGCCGCTCGCGGCCTATCTCAGCGACCACGGCCATTGCAGCCTCACCGTCGCCGGCGGCGAACTGCACCGCGAGCCGGGCATCATCCATTCGCTGACGCAGACGGTGCCGTTCTACGCCTCGAAGTTCTTTCTCGGCGCGCAAGGCATCGGCCAGGAAGGCCTTCTGGAATCGCACCCGCTGCTGGTCCGCTCGATCGTCGAGCTCAGCCTCTGCGCCGACCAGATCGTCGTGCTGGCCGACAGCCGAAAACTGTCGATCCACGCGCGCAATGTGGCACTGCCGCTGTCGCGGATCGGCACGCTGGTCACCGATGACGGCCTGTCCGAGACAGATGCCCGCATGCTCGAAGATGCCGGCGTCATGGTGCGGATCGCGGCTTCCTCGGGAGGCGCCCAGTGAACATCGCCGTCCTCGATTTCGGCAAGACCAATTCGAAGCTGTTCGTCTTCGGCCAGGACGGACAGATCCTCGACGAGCGCCGCAGCCAGCCGAGCTGGATCCGCAAAGGCGGCTTCAGCGTGCTTGACGAGCCAGCGCTGCACGACTGGGCGGCCCGCGCCATCGATGATGCAGTCGACACGCATGGCGTGGAAGGACTGATGGTATCCGGCCATGGCTGCACCTTCGCGTTGGTCGACGAAGCCGCGCTGACGCATCCGATCCTCGATTACGAGCAGGAACCGCCAGCTGAAATCGCCGCGCAGATCGACCGCCGCATTCCGGATTTTGCCGAGACCTTTTCGCCGCGCCTGCCGCTTGGCTTCAACTACGGCCGCCACATGTTGTGGCTGAAGGAGGTGGAGCCCGGTGCCTTCGCCACAGCGAAATCGATCCTCGGCTACCCCCAATATTGGAGCTGGCGGTTTGGCGGCCGGCCGGTATCGGAAGTGTCGTATCTTGGCTGCCACTCGCATTTATGGGCGCCGCGCAAACGCGATTTCAGCTCGCTGGTCGATGCCGAGGGCTGGCGCGGCCAGATGCCCGCCTTCGAGCGTGCCGGCGCGGTGATCGGCGAGCAGCGCTTCGGCCAGGCCGCGAAGCCTGTCGCCATCCATAATGGCGTCCACGACAGCAATGCCGCGCTCCATGCCTACCGCCGGCAGCAGCTCGGGCCGGTGACCGTGGTCTCGACCGGCACCTGGGTGGTCGTGCTCAATCCCGACTGCCCGCTCGACGCACTCGATGGCGAGCGCGACATGCTGGTCAATGTCGATGTCGACGGCGGCCCGGTGCCGACCATCCGCTTCATGGGCGGCCGCGAATTCGCCACGATCAGCGCCGGCTGGCAGGGCGCAATTGCTCCGTCAACGGTACAACGGGTGATCGACGCCGGCATCATGGCGCTGCCGAGCTTCGCGCCCGGCGGCCCGATGCCGCACCGCCGCGGCGAACTGGTCGGGCGTACGCCTAATGCCGAGGAACGCGCGGCCGTGGCGCTGCTCTACGTCGCGCTGATGCTCGATCTGTGCCTCGAGCTGATCCATTCGGACAATACGGTGATCGTCGACGGCGGCCTGAACAATGGCGGGCTGCTTGCCGCGCTGCTGGCGCAATTGCGGCCCGGGCAGACCTTCCTGCAGGGCGCAACGCTGGAGGGCAGCGCCACCGGTGCCGCCGCACTTGCCTTTGAAAGCGTCGGACGCGAGTTTGCCACCGAGGCGCCGGAGGCGGTGCACGCGGCAAGCTTCAGCGGCCTTGCCGGCTACCGCAACGACTGGCGCGGCCTTGCCGCCGACCGGGGCGTGGCCATGGCAGCCTCGGGAGGTACACGATGAGCGCCGCCGCCCGGATCGAGACGGTGCGCCAGCCGGTGCTGGAGATGCGCCACATCTCGAAGACGTTCGGGGCGATCCGCGCCTTGTATGATGTGTCGCTGACCGTTCACGCCGGCGAGCTGCACGCGTTGATGGGCGAGAACGGTGCCGGCAAGTCGACGCTGATGAAGGTGCTGTCCGGTGCCTACCGCCCGGACCCCGGCGGCGAAATCCTGATCGACGGCGTACCGGCCGCCACCGGCGACCCGATCAAGGCGCGCGCCGCCGGCATTGCGGTCATCTATCAGGAGCTGTCGCTGGCGCCCAATCTGTCGGTGGCGCAGAACATCTTCCTCGGCAACGAGCCAAGACGGTTCGGCATCGTCGACCGCGAGCAGTGCAACCGGCGCGCCAGCGAGATCATCGCGCGGCTCGGCGTGGCCTTTTCGGCGCGCACCCCGGTCACCAGCCTGTCGCTCGGCGAGCGCCAGCTGGTGGAAATCGCCCGGGCGCTGTCGACCAATGCGCGCATCATCGTCATGGACGAGCCGACCACGTCGCTGACCTCGCGTGAGACCGACCGGCTGTTCGAGGTGATCGCGACGCTGAAGTCGCAAGGCATCGCCATCATCTATATCAGCCACCGTATGGAAGAGGTTTACCAGCTCGCCGACCGCGTCAGCGTGCTACGCGACAGCGGCTATGTCGGCACGCTCGACCGCGCCGACCTGAACGCCTCGCGCCTGGTATCGATGATGGTCGGGCGCGATCTGTCGACGTTCTACAAGAAGGATCACCGTCCGCCGGACAGCAAGCGCGCCATCGCGCTGTCGGTGCGCGGCATGTCGGGCGGCAATCTCATAAACAATTGTTCCTTCGACCTCCACAAGGGCGAGGTGCTGGCACTGGCCGGCCTGGTCGGCTCGGGCCGCACCGAACTGGCACGGCTGATCTTCGGCGCCGACAGGCACACATCAGGCACGCTGGAGCTCGGCGGCAAACCGATATCCATCGGTTCGCCGAGCGAGGCGCTCGATGCCGGCATTGCCTACCTGACCGAGGACCGCAAGCAACTTGGCCTGTTTCTCGACATGTCGATCTCCGACAATATCAGCATGGGCGTGCTGGCAAAGGACGCGAAGGCCGGCGGTTTGCGCGACTTCACGGCTGCCGAAAAGCGCGCCGCCAAGGCGGTGTCAGACCTCTCCATCCGCACCAGCTCGGTGCAGGCCAATGCCGGCTCGCTGTCGGGCGGCAACCAGCAGAAGGTGCTGCTCGCCCGCCTGCTGGAAACCGAGCCGCAGGTCGTCATCCTCGATGAGCCGACCCGCGGCGTCGATGTCGGGGCCAAGTCGGAAATCTATCGGCTGATCGACAACCTGGCCAAGAAAGGCATCGCCATCCTGATGATCTCCAGCGAACTGCCGGAGGTGATCGGCATCGCCGACCGCGTGCTGGTGATGCGCGACGGCACCATTGCCGGCGAGGTGACGGCGTCGGAGGGCGAGCCGCTGCGGCAGGAAGCGATCATGGAACTTGCAACGGGAGCGGCTCAGCGATGACCGACAAGGTGGCCGACACGATGAAAGCGGACGACCGGGCGGTCGGCAGGAGTACGAGGTGGCGTACCGCCATTGCCGCACTCGGCATGCTGCCGATCCTGATCCTGCTGGCGGTCGGCTTCCAGTTCATCAACCCGCGCTTTTTCACCCAGACCAATCTGCTGATCGTCATGCAGCAATCGTCGATCAACATCGTGCTGGCGGCCGGCATGACCTTCGTCATCCTGACCGGCGGCATCGACCTGTCCGTCGGCTCGATCCTTGCCGCCTCGGCGATGGTGGCGGTGATGGTGTCGCTGGTGCCCGTTTGGGGACTGCTGGGCGTGCCGGCGGCCATTCTCGTCGGGCTCGGCTTCGGCGTCATCAACGGGCTGCTGATCGCCTACATCAAGCTGCCGCCCTTCATCGTCACGCTGGGATCGCTGACCGCCGTGCGCGGCGTCGCCCGCCTGCTTGGCCAGGACACTACGGTGTTCAACGCGGACCTGCCGTTCGACTTCATCGGCAACGGTTCGCTGTTCGGCATTCCGTGGCTGGTAATCATCGCGCTGGCGGTGGTGGTGCTGTCCTGGCTGGTGCTCAAGCGCACCGTGCTCGGCACCTGGATCTACGCCGTCGGTGGTAACGCCGAGGCCGCCAGGCTGACCGGCATCAAAGTGCCGCTGGTGCTGCTCTTCGTCTATGGCGTTTCCGGCCTTCTGGCCGGGCTTGGCGGCGCTATGTCGGCGGCCCGGCTCTATGCCGCCAACGGGCTGCAGCTCGGCCAGTCCTACGAACTCGACGCCATTGCCGCGGTCATCCTCGGCGGCACCAGTTTCGTCGGCGGCGTCGGCTCGATCTGGGGCACGCTGATCGGCGGCCTGATCATCGCCGTGCTGTCCAACGGGCTCATCCTCGCCGGCGTTTCGGACATCTGGCAGTACATCATCAAGGGATTGGTCATCATCGTGGCGGTCGCCCTCGACCGTTACCGGCTCCAGGCAGGAGCAAGAACGTGATGGCCCTTAGTCGCCGGCATCCAACGAGCCGGTTTCATGTGTAACGCACCGTGAGAGGCGCGGGGCATCAGGAGGAAAATAAAACAATGAAGACCATCGCTAAACTGCTCTGCGGCGTAGCCTTTGCGGCCGCCGTCATCGCGCCGGCATCGGCCAAGGACCTGAACAAGGTCGGCATCTCGGTCGGCCTGCTCGGCAATCCGTTCTTCGTCGCCACCATCAAGGGCATCGAGGACGCGGCCAAGAAGATCAATCCGAATGTGCAGGTGACCTCGGTATCGGCCGACTACGACCTCAACAAGCAGGTTTCGCAGGTCGATTCCTTCATCGCCGCCGGCGTCGACGTCATCATGCTCAACGCCGTCGATGCCAAAGCGATCGCGCCGGCGGTCAAGAAGGCACAGGCGGCCGGCATCGTCGTTGCCGCCTTCGACGTTTCGGCGCCGGGCGCCGACGTCACCGTGATGACCAACAACGTCAAGGCCGGCGAAGAGGCGTGCCAGTATCTGGTCGATCATACCGGCGGCAAGGGCGACTACGTCATCCTCAACGGCCCGGCCTCGTCATCGATCCTGGAGCGGGTCAAGGGCTGCAAGGACGTGCTGGCAAAACACCCCGACATCAAGATCCTTTCCGACGACCAGAACGCCGAAGGCTCACGTGACGGCGGCCTGAAAGTGTTCCAGTCGCTGCTGACCCGTTTCGACAAGATCGACGCGGTCTTCGCCATCAACGATCCGACGGCGATCGGCGCCCAGCTTGCGGCCAAGCAGCTCAACCGCTCGGAGTTCATCTTCACCGCGGTCGACGGCGCGCCCGATATCGAGAAGGAACTCGCTTCCGGCACGTCGATGATCAAAGCCTCGGCCTCGCAGGATCCCTATGTGATGGCCGGTCAGTCGCTGACGATGGCGGCTGACCTGCTTGCCGGCAAGAAGCCGGCCGAGCCGACGGTACTGCTCGACCCGAAGCTGATCACGGCCGACAATTTGAAGGATTACAAGGGCTGGACCGCAGCTCGCTAAGCCTCCCATGCCTGGTGCGGCCTGGACGCCCGGCCGCACCTTTTTATCGGAGCAATGGATTGCCAAAAGCCGATTTGGACTTGGGTCCGCTACTCCTGGAATGACCGGAGACAATCATGTCGCGCATCGGAATCCACTCATTCGTCTGGTCGGCGAGCTCGGCGCAGAGCGACCTCGAGCGGACGCTGGCCAACACCAGGGAGGCCGGCTTCGACCTGATCGAATTCTCTTATCTCGACCCCGCCAATGTCGACATTGACGGCTTGGCCAAGCGGATCGGCGACCTCGGCCTCGGCGTCGCGATCAGCATCGGACTGCCGGCCGACGGCGATATTTCGAGCGCCGACAAAACGATTGCGGCGCGCGGAGTCGAAATCCTGAGACGTACGATCGCGCTGACCCGCGATCTTGGCGGACAGAAGGTTGCCGGCATCCTCAGCACCAGCCATGGATTGCAGAGCGAGGCGCCGACGCGCGACCAGTGGAAGCGCAGCGCCGGCACGCTTGCCGAGGTGGCCGAGACAGCAAAATCAGCTGGCGTCAGCCTCAACCTCGAGATCGTCAACCGCTTCGAAAGCAACCTGCTCAACACCGCCGCGCAAGGCATGGCCTTCATCGCGGACAGCGGCTCCGACAACATCTTCCTGCATCTCGACAGCTTCCATATGAACATCGAGGAGGCCGATGTCGGCTTGGCCATTCGCAACGCCGCAAGCAAGATCGGCTATGTCCATATCGGTGAGAGCCATCGCGGCTTCCTCGGCACCGGCAATATCGATTTTGCCGCGATATTCGACGCGCTGACCGCCATCGGCTACAGCGACGACCTCAGCTTCGAATCCTTCTCGTCGGAAATCGTCGATGAGAACCTGTCGCGGAAAACCGCCATCTGGCGCAATCTGTGGACCGACAATATGGAGCTGGCCAAACATGCGCGCCGCTTCATTGCGCTCGGACTGGAGACGGCGCGGCGCAAGGCCGAGCTTGTTTCCGCAACGCACCGGCCTTGAGAACTCGCAGTTCCGAAACCGATCTGGTTAGACCAGAGGCGCTGTATTAGCCGGCAAAACGCGGCCCAAGTTCCTCGATGCGGCGGATCATCGCCAGGAAATCCTCCGAGATGCGCTGGTGCAGGTGAACCGCCAGCTCCGGGTATTCCTCAAGGATGCGGCGGAACATCTTGCGGCTGAGCCGCAGCACTTCCGAATCGATTTCGGCAGAGGCGCTGGTCAGCCGGTTGGTATCGGCGATCAGCGCCAGTTCGCTGAGCATGGTGCCGGGGCCGGCGGTGCCGATCGGGATGCGCTCGCCGTCGTGCTCGCGGTAGAGGACGATGCGGCCGCTGATCACGATATAGGCGCAATCGGCCGCGTCATCCTCGCGGTAAAGCTTGTGGTCGGCTTGCAACCTGGTGGTTTCGGCGCCGAAGGCGAGCAGACGCAGTTGTTCCTGCGTAAAGCCCTCGAAGAGCCTCACGGTGGACAGGATGCGGATGTCGTCATCCAGCGCCATCTAGCTATGTCCCCGAACCGTCAGTCCGACTCCTCCCCTACGAGGCCGATCCAGAACCACCTCCAGCCTCAGGACCGTACCCGAAAAGCGCCCCGCCCGGATCGCTTATTTGAATAATGAAATGTTTAAGGAACCAGCTTGTAGCCGCCGCTTTCTGTTACGAGAATTTCCGCGTTGGAAGGATCGCGCTCGATCTTCTGGCGCAGCCGGTAGACATGCGTTTCCAGGGTGTGGGTGGTGACGCCGGAATTGTAGCCCCAGACTTCCTCCAGCAGCACGTCGCGGGTCACCACCTTCTGGTCGGCGCGGTAGAGATATTTGATGATCGAGGCTTCCTTTTCGGTCAGCCGCACCTTGGCGCCGCGCGGGTCGATCAGAAGCTTCTGGCTGGGCTTGAACGTGTAGGGGCCGACCGAGAAAGTGGCGTCCTCGCTCTGCTCGTGCTGGCGCAGCTGGGCGCGGATGCGGGCCAGCAGCACGGCAAAGCGGAATGGCTTCGTCACATAGTCGTTGGCGCCGGCCTCGAGCCCAAGGATAGTGTCGGAATCGGTGTCGTGGCCGGTCAGCATGATGATCGGCGCCTTGTAGCCGCCCTTGCGCAATATCTTTACCGCCTCGCGGCCATCCATGTCGGGCAGGCCGACGTCCATGATGAGCAGGTCGATAAGCCCGCCGCGCGTGGTGGCGATGCCTTTGGCGGCGGTCGCTTCCTGCAGGACATCGAATTCCTCATAAAGCGACAATTGCTCGACAAGGGTGCCGCGCAGGTCGTCATCGTCGTCGACGATCAGAATGGTGCGTGAAGTCATGGATCAATCCGTTGTTTTGAAAAGAGATTTCAGTTGACCGCAGCCTGTTTATGCGGAAGCTGACCGGCACAACAGCCGTTCACAGTGATTTGTTCCGTGGGACGATCATACAAGAAAAAACACGATCGCAATGCAGTCGGCGCAATTTTGCCGAAAGGGCTCGCCGTGCTCACCGTGCGCGCGCGCCCGGGCCATGCCAGCCAGGGCTTTCTGCAGGCCGGCAAACTGGTGTTTCCATGTGCGCTGGGGCATGGCGGCATCTCGGCCGCCAAGCGCGAGGGCGACGGCGCCACGCCGCTTGCGTCGATGCGGATATTGTCGGGATATTTTCGCGGCGACCGTTTTGCCGGCGGCCGCCGGACGCGGCTCGCGATGACGCCGATCGGCCGCGACCTCGGCTGGTGCGAAGTGCCTGGGGACCGCAACTACAACCGCCCGGTCAAAATCCCCTATGGCGCTAGCCATGAACGGATGCTGCGCACCGACGATCTCTATGACGCCTGCCTGGTGCTGGACTGGAACATTGTGCCGCGCCGGCGCGGGCGCGGCAGCGCCATCTTCTTCCACCTGGCGCGCCCCGGCTTCACGCCGACGCAAGGCTGCGTCGCGGTAACGGCCCGCACCATGGCGCGGCTGCTGCCGCTGCTGTCGGAACGGACGGTGATAAGGGTGGTAAGGTAGGGGAGAATAGTGAGGGAATTGGCCGGGAAGAATATTCGCGGAGCCGCCGCTTAGCTTCACTACTCACTACACCGTCCTAGCGCTTCCTCGGCAGCTGCCAACCCGTGTCGAGAAGGCCGAGCCGGCCGAGTTCGCGGTCCATGGCGCGTGCGATGTCCTTGCGTTCGCCGCCGATGTCGCGCAGCTGGCGATCGGAGAGATCCTCGACATTCTCGTAGGGAAGATTGACCGCGATTCTTGCGTAGCGAAACCAGTCAAGCATGGCGCGCAGCCAGGTCGCGCGGAGGATTACAGAGCGCAAGGCGATGTCAGACATGGTGCAATCCGCTTCTCCGGACATCAAATCCGGTTTGATGTTTCTTCGATGACCAGATCATGACCGATTGAAATCAAAACGGGAAACGAGTAGTTTTTTTCTGCATCTTCAAGTTTTGTTTGAGAATTGGAATGCTCGACCGAACTCTCCTCGTCTGGCACTGATGGCGCGCCTGCTGCCTGGAACCCGTGCGCTGCGGACGCTGGAGGCAGCGGCCCGGCATCTCAATTTCACCCGCGCCGCCGACGAGCTCGGCCTGACGCCGGCAGCGGTCAGCCATCAGATCAAGGAAATCGAGGATCAACTCGGCATCGTGCTGTTCACACGCACCAGCCGCACGATCCGGCTGACCGAGGCGGGTGCGGTGCTGTTCGAAGCTTCGACCGATGCGCTCGACCTGCTTGGCCGGGCCGTCTCACGGGCGCAGAAGACGGCGCGCGGTTCGGCGCTGCTGAAGGTCACCCTCGATGCGCAATTCGCGACGAAGTGGCTGATGCGGCGCGTCGACGATTTTCGCAAGCAGCATCCGGCAATCGAGCTGCGTTTCGACATCAGCTACGAGGTGCGCGACTTCGATCGCGACGACGTCGATCTCGGCATCCGTTTCGGCACCGGAAAATATCCGGGGCTTCGCTCGCACCGGCTGTTCGAAAACGTCATCATTCCGGTCTGCAGCCCGGCCCTGTTGCGGGCCGGGCCGCCCCTCAAGGAGCCGCGCGACCTGTTTCATCATACACTGGCGCATATCGAGTGGTCGCGCCAGGGCGTCACCTGGCCGAACTGGAGCATGTGGATGGCGGCGGCGGGCGTCGACGATTTCGACGACAGCCGGACCATCGTGTTCGGCAATTCGACCGATGCCGTCCAGGCCGCGCTCGACGGCAACGCGGTTGCGCTCGCCGATTTCGCCATGGTGGCAAACGACCTTTCGGAAGGCCGGCTGATCCGGCCCTTCGAACTCGGCATCAAGGTCGCGCCCGAATTCGCCTATTTCCTGGTCTATCCCGAAACGGCGGCGAATGATCCGCGCATCGTCGCCTTTCGCGATTGGCTCCTCGAGGAAGTCGCTAAGACGCCGACCTGACGGTCAGCCGGTCGCCGCCGCGCCGAACCAGCCGATCACCGCGCCGATGAGAAGCAGCACGCCAAGCCAGTGACCAACATCGATGAGCGTCAGATCCCAGCCGAAACCTTCGTAGCGATGGTTGACCGAAAGCGTCGTGGCGACGAACCCCAGCCAGAGAACGAAGCCGAAGATCACCCCGGCAAGCAGGCTCGGTTCGCCGCCGGTCACCGCGCCGATGATCAGCGACATGACCAGCGCCATCACGATCTCCGCGACGAAGGAGACGACGAAGGGCAGCATCGATTTGCTCATCGTCGTCGGATCAAGCTTGGCGGCCTTCAGCCACGGCTTGCTCAAACCCATGTACCAGGCGGCGCCGAACAACCACGCCACGACGGCGGCGACGATTACCGCCAGCCAATTGATTGCCGAAAAATCCATGGTTCCCTCCGGTCGATTGCGCGATGGAACGCCTGTTCGGCGATGCCGTCAAGCAAGACGCCAGACGGTGGTGCGCTTGATCTCGGCGTCTTCCAGCGCGCGGGTCACCGCCACTTCGTAGACGGCAAGCGGCTCCAGCCCGGTCTTCGGCAGATAGGAGCGGCCGGGATCGCCGACGAGAATGTCGGCGCCGCGCGCCCTCAGCCGGGCGAACCACGGCATCAGCCCGTCGGCAAAGGACTTGTCGTAGAAGACATCGCCGGCCAGCACGACGTCCCACCCGGCATCGCTGCCGATGGGATCGCCGGCGAGGAATTCGATCTCGGTCCCATTGGCCTCGGCATTGAGGCGGATCGCGGTCGCGCAGAACGGGTCGATATCGGCGGCGATCACCTCGGCAGCGCCGGCCTTCACTGCTGCAATAGCGACAAGGCCGGAGCCTGAGGCGAAGTCGAGCACGCGCCTGCCGCGCACCGCCGCCGGATTGTCGAGGATGTAGCGGGCAAGGCCCTGGCCGCCGGCCCAAGCGAAAGCCCAGAAGGGTGGCGGCAGGCCGATTTCGGTCAGCTCGTCCTCGGTCCGCTGCCATAATCCATGTGCCTCGTCGGCCAGGTGCAGGCGGACCTCCGGCACATGCGGCGGCGCCATCAGCGCCGTGTTGTCGAGGATGAATTTCCTGGCGCTGTCCGGCGTCAGCGCCGTCATGGCGCCGGCGTCAGGCCGCCCATGCGGCAAACCTCTTGCCATTCGGCCGGCGTCACCGGCTGCACGGACAGCCGCCCGAGCCGCACCAGCGCCATGTCGGCCAGCTGTGGATTGGCCTTGGCCTGCTCCAGCGTCACCGGCTTCGGCATGTCCTTGAAGGCGCGGATATCGACGCACTCCCAGCGGGGGTCGTCGGTGGTGCTGTCCTGATGGGCCAGAGCGCAGACTTCGGCGATGCCGACGATGTCGAGCCCGTCATTGGAATGGTAGAAGAAGCCGAGATCGCCGATCTGCATCGCCTTCATGTTGTTGCGCGCCGCATAATTGCGCACGCCGTCCCATTGCGTGCCGGCCTTGCCCTTGAGGTCCTCGAAGGAGAAGACCGAAGGTTCGGATTTGAACAGCCAGTAGTTCATTGTGTTGCTCCTCCTCAGGTGCCGCCGCGATCAGATGTCCGCCGGCTTGTTGAAGCTCCAGTTCCACTGCCGGATTTCGACGCTTTCGAACAGCCCTGCCTTGGTATAGGGATCGGCCGCCGACAGGGCTTTTGCCGCAGCCAGATCTGGCGCCTCGACGACGGCGAGAGTGCCGTTCGGCTTGCCGTCGGCGTCGAGGAACGGGCCGGCGAAGGCCAATTTCTTGTCGCCGTTCAGCCCTTCCAGGAAGGCAAGGTGCTTGGGCCGCGTATCGAGCCGCACCTGCAGGCTTCCTGGCTTGTCCTTGCAAATCAGCGCAAACAGCATCTTTTCCATCTCCGCAATCATTGGGAATTACATGTCGGTTTCGGTCTTGAGCGGCCGTGTCATCAATGCCGATACAGCCTGGTCTATGGTTATGGTGCCGTCCAGTATGGCGGCGACGGCGGCAATGATCGGCGCGTCGATCCGGCGCTCGCCGGCGATGCGGGCGGCGATTGCCGCCGTCGGCACGCCTTCCGCCAAAGGCAAGCCGGCAAGCGGCTTGCCTTGCCCCAGCGCCAGCCCATAAGCGAAATTGCGCGACTGCGCGGACGAGCAGGTGAGCAACAGGTCGCCGAGGCCGGAAAGCCCCATCAGCGTCTCCGGCTTGGCGCCAAAGGCGGCGCCGATGCGGCGCAATTCGACGAAACCGCGCGTCACCATCGCCGCCTGGGCGCTGGCACCGAGCCCGGCGCCGGTGACGGCACCCGCGGCAATGGCAAAGACGTTCTTCAGCGCGCCGCCGATCTCGACGCCGATCAGGTCGTCGCTCGAATAACAGCGCAGGTTTTCCGCCGAAAAGCGGGCGGCGAGGTCGGTGGCCAGAGCCTCGTCGCGGGCGGCGACCACGACGGCCGTCGGCAGGCCCCTGGCGACGTCGGTGGCAAAGCTTGGGCCCGACAAAGCGGCGACCGGATTTGCCGGCAGGATACGCTCGGCAATGGACGACAGCAGCGCGCCGGTGTCGCGCTCGATGCCCTTGGCGCAGAGGACCAGCGGGACGCCTTTCGGCATATGGCTGGACGCGGCCGTCAGCATAACCCGTAACGACTGTGCCGGCGCCACCGCCAGAACGCAGTCGGCACCGTCGAGCGCCGCCTCGATGTCGCTCGTCGCCACGATGCCGGGATCGAGCGCGATGCCCGGCAGATAGCGCGGATTTTCGCCACGGTCGACCGCCGCGACGGTCTCCGGGTCGCGCGCATAGAGGCGGACGAAATGACCGGCGCGCAGCGTGGCCAGCGCCAGCGCCGTGCCCCAGGCGCCGCCGCCGAGCACGGCGACGCGCCAGCCGCTTGGCGCCTTGTGCTCGCTGCCGGTCATGCCTTGGCCCCACGCCGGCCCGAGCCGACCATCGGGGCCGAGATGCTGTCCAGCGGCCAGCGCGAGCGCGGCACGAGATCGGCGGCGTTTTCACCTGATATGCCGGCGCGCAGGCGCTCGATGCCGGCCCAGGCGATCATCGCCGCATTGTCGGTGCAGAGGTTGAGCGGCGGCGCGACGAAGCTGAACCCGGCCTGCTCGCAAAGACTCTGCAATGTCGCCTTGATGGTCCGATTGGCGGCCACGCCGCCGGCGACAACCAATGCAGGCTCGGCCTTGTCCGGGAATTGCTGACGGAACCGGGTCAGCGCCCGCGCAACACGGTCGCCCAGCGCATCCGCCACCGCCGCCTGGAACGAGGCGCAGATATCGGCAACATCCTGATCGCTCAGCGGGGCGATCGCGGTTGCCGCCTGGCGCACCGCGGTCTTGAGGCCGGAGAAGGAAAAATCGGGCTGCACCGAGCCCTTCATCGGGCGCGGAAAGGCGAAACGCGTCGCGTCACCGGTTGCCGCCGCCTTCTCGACATTCGGTCCGCCCGGATAGGGCAGGCCGAGCATCTTGGCCGTCTTGTCGAAGGCCTCGCCAAGCGCGTCATCGATCGTCGTCGCCCAGCGCTGGTAGTCGCCGACGCCGCGTACGGCGACGATCTGGGTATGACCGCCGGAGACCAGCAGCAAGAGGTAGGGAAAGTCGAGCCCGTCGATCAATCTGGCCGTCAGCGCGTGACCTTCGAGATGGTTGATGGCGATCAGCGGTTTTTTGGCTGCCGCGGCGATTGCTTTGGCCGTCATCAGGCCGACGATCAGCCCGCCGACAAGACCGGGACCGGCGGTGGCGGCAATCGCATCGATATCGGCGAGGTCGACGCCGGAATCGGCGAGCGCTGCTTCGATGATGCCGTCGAGCGCCTCGACATGGGCGCGCGCGGCGATCTCCGGCACGACGCCGCCGAAAGCGGCATGCTCCTCGATCTGGCTGAGCACGATGTTCGACAGGATTTGCGGCGTGCTGCGACCGTCCAGCGCCACCACGCTGGCGGCGGTCTCGTCGCAACTCGTCTCGATGCCCAGAACGCGGATCAATTCGTCGCTGTCCAAAAATCGTACAGATTGTACTGTCGGCCTTTCCCCGATAGGAGAAAACCCGAAAACCTGCCGGGGGTTATCACGGACGGCGCGTCATGCAAACAACCTTGAAAATCGGAACACGCGGCAGCCCGCTGGCGCTGGCGCAGGCGCATGAAACGCAGGCGCGACTGATGGCGGCGCATGGCATGCCGGCGGAAGCTTTCGAGGTGGTCGTCATCTCGACCAGCGGCGACCGCATCCAGGACCGGCCGCTGTCGGAAGCCGGCGGCAAGGGCCTGTTCACCAAGGAGATCGAGGAGGCGCTGCTGGCGCGCCGCATCGACATCGCCGTGCATTCGTCGAAGGACATGCCGACGCTGTTGCCCGAGGGGCTGGAACTGTCCGCGTTCCTACCGCGCGAAGACGCGCGCGATGCCTTCATCGGCAAGGCGGCGCGAACGATTGCCGGCCTGCCGCAAGGCGCCAGGGTCGGTTCGTCGTCGCTGCGGCGCCAGGCGCTGATCCGGCGGATGCGGCCGGACGTCGAAGTGGTGATGTTTCGCGGCAATGTGCAGACGCGGCTGCGCAAGCTCGACGACGGCATCGCCGACGGCACCATCCTCGCCTATGCCGGGCTGAAGCGGCTCGGGCTCGAAGACGTGGTCACCGACCTGATGCCGCTCGACGTCTTTCCGCCGGCGCCGGGGCAAGGCGCGATCTGCATCGAAAGCCGCATCGGAGACCGCGACGTGGAACAGATGCTGGCAGCGATCCACGACGGGCCGACCGGCGAGGCGCTGGCCTGCGAGCGCGCCTTCCTGGCGGCGCTCGACGGGTCCTGCCGCACGCCGATCGCCGGACATGCGACGATATCGGGCGGAACGGTTTCCTTTGCCGGGCTGATCATCTCGCCCGATGGCACGCAGTCGCATGAAGTCAGGCTGCAAGGGCCGGCGCAGGAGGCGGCGCGCATTGGCGCGGAAGCCGCGGCGACCGTTCGGGCCAGGGCCGGCGAAACATTCTTCGATGGCTGGACCTGACATGCTCCGCGTCCTTGTGACGAGGCCCGAACCGGGCGCGTCGCGCACGGGGCGCCGGCTTGCGGATGCCGGCTTTCAGCCGATCCTGCTGCCATTGACCGGAACCGTGGCGCTGCCGGTCGATGCCGGCGCGCTCGCTGACGCCGCGGCGGTCGCGGCCACCAGCGCCAATGCCGTTCGCCATGCGCCGAAAGAGGTCATCGCGGCGCTCGCCGGCTTGCCGTGCCACGCCGTCGGCAGGAAGACGGCGGAAGCCGCCCGCGCTGCCGGGTTTCTGTCGGTCAGCGAAGGCCCGGGCAATGCCGAGGCGCTGGCCGATGCGCTTGCTGGCGGTTACGCGGGGCAGACGATCGTCTATCTCTGCGGGCGAGTGCGATTTCCCGGCTTCGAGGAAGGGCTGTTGGCGTCGGGCGTTCAGGTCCGCGCCGTCGAGACCTACGACACCGTTGTCCTGGATTACTCCGACGAGGCCGTTCTTGCGCGCCTGTCCGCCCAGCCGGTCGAGGCGGTGCTGCTCTATTCGGCCAAGGCGGCCACCGCTATGCAGGCCCTGGCTAGCCGGCCGGCGCTGCGTGGTGTTTTTGAAAAAACGCGCTTTTTCGGATTATCGGGGCGCATCGCCGCGGCGTTGGGCGACGTCGCCGAGATCCGGATTGCGCCTGAGCCCAGCGAGGATGCGCTGCTGGGACTTTTGCAGGCGCCGCGCTGACCGGCATCCGCCTGTTTCGGACGTTGGCATACCTCCTGCTGGCATCCTCAATTTATTCCGCAGTAGGCGCTGTCGGCGAAGCTGCCGATCTCCCCCGCAAGGGGGGAGATCGGCAGCTTGGCGGGCAGCGCCAACATGGACGATTCGCCCTCGAGCCACATTTTGTTCTTGCTTTGTGCCGGCAGCTATGCTAGAAAATCACTTAGGTGCTGATTCGCGCCAACGACCCGCCGCCGAGGCGGGTTTTTCATTTCTGGTCCCGCATGCCGTGTCCCAAAATCGCTGCGGCGTTTTGCCAAAACTGAATTCCAAAGCCGTGGCGTCATCACGCCGCCCCTTTTCACCGCTTGGTGATGTGCTAGACCCTTCAAACCATCCGAAGCGAATTTTGCGGAGCCCGAGCATGGTCAAGACGCCGAAGATGCGGCATTCCAAGAGCCGCCGTGAGCCGGTGACCATCGAGCTCGAGCCCGGCGCCGTCTCGCGAGTCGCCGCCGAACAGGAAGCCGGCAAACAGCAGCCAGACAATGCAGAGTCAGCGGGGGCGCAAACCGACGAGGCGAAAGCCGAGGAAGCGGCGAACGCCTCGCAGCCCGAGCCGCCTGAAGAGCCGGTGCATGCCGACCAGACCGATCTCGAGCCATGGGAACATGCCGACGCAGCCGCGCCGGCCGGCACGCAAGAGCCGGCGGATGCCGGCGCCGATCCTACCCGGGAAACGGAAACCTCTTATCCCGCCGGTTCGGATGCGCCGGCCGGGCGCTCCACGGCTTCCGACTACAGTTTCGAAGATGCATCCAGCCCAACCGGGGCCAACGAACCGGGGATCCCAGGCTCCGGCGAGAAGACAGCTGAGACGAGGGACGACCATATGGCAGCGCAGCCGAAGCGAAGCGGCATCAGCGGCATCGCCGCCGGCATTGTCGGCGGCGTCATCGCGCTCGCCGCAGCCGGCGGGCTGCAATTTGCCGGCCTGCTCGGTGCGCCGGGGTCGGGCGGCGTGTCGCTCGACGCGGTCAATGGCGAGATCGTTTCGCTGAAACGCGAGGTCGCGGACCTCCGACAGGCCGACGCCAACAATGACGCCTCGGCCAAGGTGGACGGGCTGTCGTCGGCGTTGGACCAGGTCAGGGCGGACGTCGCGGCGTTGAAGTCGGCCGTCGAACAAGGCGGCGCCGGCGACAATGCCGGGCTGGCGGCACTTGGCGACAAGGTCCGGCAGATCGAGCAGGCGGTCGCGGCCCTCGGCAAGGCCGGCGGCACGGCGCCAGTCGATCTCGGCCCGCTCAACGAAAGGCTGGCCGCGATCGACGCCCTGGTGAAGTCAGCCGGCGAAACGGCAAAGGCGCAGGAAGGCCGGCTTGCGGCCCTGGAACAGTCGGTTTCCCAGCTCTCGGGCAAGGTCGATGCACAGGCTTCGCAGCCGAAGATCGCGCTGGCCATTGCCGCCTCGGCGCTCAAGGCTGCGCTCGACCGAGGTGCACCGTTCGCAGCCGAACTCGAAACCTTTGCCGCGATCTCACCGGATGCGCCCGAGATCGCGACGCTGCGCGCCTATGCCGAAAAGGGGGTGCCGACGCGGGCCGAGATTGCCGCCGAAGCGGACGCCGCCGCCAACGCCATGGTCGCTGCCGCGACGCCTGTCGACCAGAATGCCGGCATCCTGCAAAAGCTGCTGTCGAGCGCCGAATCGCTGGTCAAGGTCAGGCCGATCGGCGCCGTCGAAGGCACCGGCGTCCCGGAAACCGTTGCCCGCATGGAGGTCGCTGTCAATCAGGGCGACTACGCCAAGGCGCTCAGTGAATACGAAGCCCTGCCCGAGGCGGCCAAGGCCGCCGGCGCCGACTTTGCCGGGAAACTGAAAGCGCGGATGGAGGTCGAGACACAGATCGATTCGCTCATCGCCGGCGCGATGAAGGCGTGAGGAACCCAATGATCCGCATCCTCGCCTTCCTTGCCGTCGTCTTTGCGCTCGGGCTCGGCTTCGCCTGGCTGGCCGACCGGCCGGGTGAAATGCTCGTTACCTTCAACGGCTATCAATACCAGGTCGGCCTCATGGTCGCGGCGGTGGCGGTCGTTGCCGTGGTTGCCGCGGTGATGATCGTCTGGTGGCTGGTCAAGGCGCTGTGGAACAGTCCCTATACGATCTCGCGCTATTTCCGCGTGCGTCGCCGCGACCGCGGCTATCAGGCGCTGTCGACCGGGATGATCGCCGCCGGCGCCGGTGACGGCGCGCTCGCCCGCAAGAAGACCAAGGAAGCGGCAAAGCTGATCCGCTCCGACCAGGAGCCGCTGATCCAGCTGCTCGACGCGCAGGCCTCGCTGCTTGAAGGCGACCATGATGGCGCCCGTGAAAAATTCGAGACCATGCTCGACGATCCCGAAATGCGGCTGCTCGGCCTGCGCGGGCTTTATCTCGAGGCCGAGCGGCTCGGCGACCGCAACGCGGCCCGCCACTATGCCGGCCGGGCAGCGGCGGTGGCGCCGCAACTGGCCTGGGCGGCCGAATCGACGTTGGAAGACCTGACCGGGCGTGGCGACTGGGATGGCGCGCTGAAACTGGTCGATGCCCAGAAGTCGACCCGGCAGATCGAGCGCGATGCGGCCAACCGGCGTCGCGCCGTGCTGCTGACTGCCAAGGCGCAGGCGCTGATCGACAGCGATGCCAATGCTGCAAGGGCGGCGGCGCTCGAAGCCAACCGGCTGCGGCCGGATTTCGCACCGGCGGCGGTCGTCGCGGCGAAATTGCTGTTTCGGCAGAACGACGTGCGCAAAGGCTCGAAAATCCTCGAGGCGGCGTGGAAGGCCGAGCCGCACCCGGAGATCGCGGAGCTCTATGTCCATGCCAGGCCGGGCGATGCCGTGCTCGACCGGCTGAACCGGGCAAAGAAGCTGCAGGAGCTGAAGAAGAATCATGCCGAGTCCTCGCTGGCCGTGGCGCGCGCCGCGCTCGATGCGCAGGATTTTGCAACCGCCCGCCGCGAGGCGGAAGCCGCCATCCGCATGGATCGCCGCGAAGGCGCCTATCTGCTGCTGGCCGACATCGAGGAGGCCGAGAGCGGTGACCAGGGCAAGGTGCGGCAGTTGCTGTCGAAGGCGGTGAGAGCGCCGCGCGACCCTGCCTGGGTCGCCGACGGCGTCGTCTCCGAACGCTGGGCTCCGGTATCGCCGATCACCGGCAGGCTCGACGCATTCGAATGGCGGGCGCCGATGGAGCGGCTCGGCCAGTTGATCGACAGCCATGAAGAGACTCCGGAGGGACCGATGCCGGCCATCGCGGCTCCAGCCAAACCGGTACAGGAAACAGCCGAGGCGATCGAGCACACAGCCGTTGCTGCCGAGACACCGGGCACAGCGACCGAAGTGAGGACCGAAAACCGTGCCGCCGAGGATCATGTGACACCAATCACCGCGGCGGCGTTTGCCCAAGTGCCGGAAGATGCCGAGGCCGTCGAGCCGGCGCAGGAGCTGACGCGGCTGCCCGACGACCCCGGCGTCGATCCCGACGACGCGGCGGACAAATCGACGCGCCGGTTTCGTTTGTTCTGATCAGGGTCGAGTGGACCCGGCCTTATTGGGAATGATTTGATGTTCGAACGCGTTCTGTCGTTTCTAAGGGATCTGCCGTCCGGTGGTGGCGCCAGCGCCAGCGCCGACGATCCGCGCGTTGCCGCGTCCGCCCTGCTTTTCCACGTGATGAACGCCGACGGGGTGCGCCAGGATACCGAATGGGAACGGTTCAAGAAGGTGCTGGCGGAAAGCTACTCGATCAGCGGCGACGAACTCGACGCGTTGGCGGCTGCCGGCGAGCGGGCCGACAATGAGGCGATCGACCTCTACGCCTTCACCAGCGTGCTCAAGCGCCATCTCGACGCCGACGCGCGAAAAGCCTTCATCGGCCTGATGTGGGAGATAGTCTATGCCGATGGCGAGTTGCACGAACTCGAGGACAATACCGTCTGGCGGGTCGCCGAGCTGATCGGCGTCGAACGTCGCGACCGTGTCGAGGCGCGCCTCAAGGCGGCCGCCGCGGCTCCTGGTGCTGCCGGAACGTCAAGCGACGAATAGACAGGGTCCAGCCTTCCAATGCCGCCCAAGCCAAGCCCGAGACCAAAGATCCTGATTGTGCTGCATCAGGAGCATTCGAGCCCCGGACGGGTCGGCCATATGCTTATCGAGGAAGGCTTCGACCTCGACATCCGCCGTCCGCCGCTCGGCGAGGCCTTGCCGCAGACGCTGGATGGACATGCCGGCGCAGTGGTGTTCGGCGGCCCGATGAGCGCCAATGACGGCGACGAGTTCGTCCGCCGCGAGACCGACTGGCTTAAAATTCCGCTCGACGAGAACCGGCCGCTGCTTGGCATCTGCCTCGGCGCGCAAATGCTGGTCAAGCATCTTGGCGGCAGGGTTGAGGGCCACGGCGAGGGCCTCGTCGAAATCGGCTGGTATCCGCTTAAGGCGACCGAAGCGGGCAGCAGGCTGATGCATTGGCCGGAGATGGTCTATCAATTCCATCGCGAAGGCTTTTCGCTGCCGAAGGACGCGACGCTTTTGGCGACGGCCGAAACCTATCCCAACCAGGCCTTCCGCTATGGCGACAATGCCTGGGGCATCCAGTTCCATGGCGAATTGACCCGGGCAATGATGCAGCGCTGGGTGGTGCGCGGCGCGCACCGCTTCGAACTGCCCGGCGCGCAGCCCGGCCGCGACCATCTCGGCGGCCGGCTGATCTGGGACATGCACCTCAAGCGCTGGCTCAGCGAGTTCCTGCCGATGATTTTCGGCAAGCCGGCGCCGCGGTGAGGACCCGGAATGCCTGTGCGAAACGGTTGGTTCTTCTCGCAGCTCATTCGCTTCACCGCGCCTTCTTCATGATGTGCATGGCCGTGATCGGAGTCCGGCAAGTCAATCTCAAAGCCTGAAAGGCAGCAATGGGATGCCCGCATGAACGCAACTTTTTCTGAATGTGGCAAATACCGCTATCGGTTGGACCGGATGATTGGTGATGGCCCCCCCATCGCATTCCTATTGCACAACCCTAGCACGGCTGGGACGGAAAATGAGGACCCAACCTCGCGGCGTGGGATTGGTTATGCCAAGGCCTTTGGCTTTGGGCGGCTCATATTCATAAATCCTTGGGCAATGGTTGCCACGAGGCCGCGTGACCTTTGGTTGGCGGAAGACCCTGTAGGCCCACTAAATGACAGTTATATTCGAGATGCTGTCGTTGAAGTGTCAAACGAAGGGGGCAAGATCATTGCAGCTTGGGGACGCGTCGATCCGCCTGCCGCAAAGCGCGCCGCCGCCTCTGCCAGAATTGCCGCAGTCCTCGATCTGGTCGAGCGCAACGGCGTTAAACTTTTTGCGCTTGGGATGAACCGGGATCGATCTCCCAAGCATCCGCTCTATATGAGGAAAGATGCAACATTATCCATATGGACAGGAAGGGATTCCCATGGGCTTTAATTTGTGGAAAACCTCCAATACATGGCGAATTGATGATTCGCGGCGGTATACAGGTCGAACGCTGGGTGGTGGGTTCGGCCAAGGGGAGCTTTGCTGACATGTTTACAGACGCAGACATGCTGCGCCTTCAGCGAGAGCAATATCGGCACGATCAGCGCAATCACACTGATATTCTGCACCTTTCTAAAAATGATCGCCTAAAGCATTACGGCCTTCATTTCGCGAAGTATGTTGGGAGATTGGCACGTGGATCGTCGGAACCGATTTCGTATGAGCGGACGATAGTGGACACCGTGTTGGTGTCCCTTAGCGCTGCCAACACACTCTATCAGCATCTAGTTTCGCCGGCACCTTTGGGGAAAGATGCACGACAGATCGATCCGTTGCGAACATACGCCGACGCAGCTGGGCGCTTTGCGGATGCTTGCGAGAAGATTGATCACCTTGAGGAATTTATTCCGATCGCACGCAGGGCAAATGCTGACGTAATGTCTTGGGCTCTCCAACAGGCGGAAGAGCGCAAGCTTGATCTTCAAGAGAAGCTACGGCAGCGGCGGGGGGAGCTACGTGGCCGACAATTCTACATCGCCGACTGAGATCTACCCAGCTGGCGGATTCTGGAGTGATAGGACGTGGAAGGGCCTTAACCCTTCCACATCGCCTGTACGCCCTTTCAAGCAAAAACAAATCGATGAATCAAACTACCTGCTTTCCATTGGCGAAGAGATTTATGTCTCAGCGCCTGGCGGAAAGAGCACAGTTCAAAAGCTCCAGCCAAACGATCGATTTTCAATTGATGCCGGACAGTTCGCCTTCCTCCTGACTGAGGAAGAGGTGATAATGCCGTTCAATAAGATCGGCTTTATATCGATACGCGCCACTGCAAAGTTTTGGGGCCTCGTTAATATCTCTGGTTTCCATGTCGATCCTGGGTATAAAGGGAAACTAATATTTGCTGTATTCAATGCAGGTCCTACTAGAATTCATTTGAAGCGTGGGGACCAGATTTTTCCGATCTGGATCGCCGCACTTGATCAGCCTGCTACTCGCACCGAACACAAGATTGGCTACTACGAAATCCCGTCTAAATTGATAAACCAGATTTCTGGAGAATTTACAAACGCATATCAATTGGCAGAGAAACTGAAAGCGGCTCAAGAAGATATTGTTCAGCTTAAAAGCTTTCGTGTGTATACGATGGCTATTATTGGGGTTGTGCTAGTCTTGATGTCGCCCTTCATTAAGGATGCCATCACCCGGATCTACGGCACAATAAAACCTCAAGCCGTTTGCGTCAGCGGTTGCCAACCGTCGCCGCCAGCGCTGCCAAGCCATCAATCGGCAACGCCGTAGCAAGCCGAGATCTTTAAATAGATCAACATTTGGTGAGTTATGTTCCATAATACCAAAAAGTCCGCTGCGGTTTTTAAGTAGCGATATGGCCAAACACGGGCTTAAAGCTCGCCGCAAGAGGCCATTCAAGCGCGTCGTACGTTAGTTTCGCCCCCTGAGATGACGCACCTTGCGCAGCTGCGGGAACAGCACCGCCCATAGCCCGGCGACAGCAATCGCCCCGACACCGCCGACCACCACGGCCGGAACCGTGCCGATCAGCGCGGCCATGGTGCCGGCGCGGAATTCGCCGAGCTCATTGGAGGCGCCGACAAACACCTGGTTGACGGCGTTGACACGGCCGCGAACGTCGTCCGGCGTCCACAGCTGGATCAGCGTCTCGCGGATATAGACGCTGAACATGTCGGTGGCGCCAAGCAAGGCGAGAGCAGCGATCGACAGCCAGGTGATGGTCGAGAGGCCGAACAGGACGGTGAACGCGCCGAACAGCGCAACGAAGCCGAGCATGACAAGGCCGGCATGGTTGCGGATCGGGTGTCCGGCCAGCCAGATGGCGACGCAGATGGCGCCGACGCCGGGCGCCGAGCGCAACAGGCCGAGCCCCCACGGGCCGAGTTCGAGGATATCGCGCGCGTAGACCGGCAGCAGCGCCGAGGCGCCGGACAGGAGCACCGCGAACAGGTCGAGCGAAATCGCGCCGAGCACGATCTTTTCGCTCCAGATATAGCCGAAGCCAGCGAACAGGGTCTGTACCGTCGGCCTGTCGGTCCTGCTGCGCTGGGCAGGCTTCGGGATGGTGAAGATCAGCACGGCGGCAATGAGCATCAGCACGGCCGCTGTGGTGTAGGCAGCTTCGGCCGAAAGCCCGTAGAGCAGGCCGCCGGCGACCGGCCCGACGATGGTTGCCGTCTGCCAGGCGGAAGAGTTCCAGGCGATGGCGTTGGCGAAATCCTCAGGCGGCACCAGATTGGCGAACAGCGATGACGAGGCCGGCCCGAAGAAGGCGCGCGCAATGCCGAACATGGCGAGCACGATGAAGACCGGCATCGGCCCGGAGAGGCCGCGCAGCGTCAGCAGCAGGAGGGCCAAGGCGCAGCCCGCCTCGACCAGCACCGCCAGCGCCATGATCAGCCGGCGCCCGAAACGGTCGGCAACGTCGCCGGTGACCAGCACCAGCAGCAGCGAAGGCAGGAACTGGACGATGCCGACAAGGCCGAGGTCGAACGGGTCGCGGGTCAAATCGTAGATCTGCCAGCCGACGGCCACCGACACGATCTGGGTGGAGAATGTCGAGAGGAAGCGCGCCGCCCAATAGCTCAGGAACGGCCGGTGGCGAAAGGCGGCATAGCGCTGGTCGGATGGTACTTGGGATTCTGCGGTCATGGAATAAGGCCCCGTGGCGGCGATGTCGGCCGGCGGGGCACTTCCACGATGGGCGCTGGTCCGGCCAAGAGAGCCTTTAGCGCAGTTCGGCCGGAGGCGCGCGCAAAAATCCGGCCTGGATCAAGGAATTTCGGGCTACCATGCTAATTGCGTATGGCAAACGCGCTCGGCGGAGGTGGAGAGGTTATTTGGCGCACAGGTCGAGTTCCTTCGCGCCCCCCTTTGTCCTGCCGGACATCTCCCCCTCAAGGGGGGAGATTGGACGTCCCGACGGCTTTCGCCAACCTCCAGCGTCAAAGGCGATTCCTGCGTTTAAAGAGACGACTGGCGAGGTAGCCAATCTCCCCACTAGAGGGGGAGATGTCCGGCAGGACAGAGGGGGCGCTGTCCCTCTGGTACCAAAAAATTCCGCACCTTCGCCACGCGGAGAAAGTCGCAGCATGGATACCAAGGTTTCCACGACGTCGCTTCGCTGAGGATAACGAAGCGCGCTCCCACGCCTGCCCACGTGGTATCGCTGAAGGATCAAACCTGCTCTCGCCTTGGTATCAAGCCGTCGCCTTGGCCTTCCTGCCCCGGCTCTTGACGGGCGCGGGCGGGGCGGCTTTGCGGCCGAGGCCGATCGCCTTGGCCAGCTGCGAACGCGAGGCCGCGTAGTTGGGAGCGACCATCGGGTAGTCCGACGGCAGGCCCCATTTGGCGCGGTAGGCGTCTGGCGTCAGCCCGAAATGAACGCCGATATGGCGCTTCAAGGATTTGAACTTCTTGCCGTCCTCGAGACAGATGATGTAGTCCGGCGTCACCGATTTCTTGGGATTGACGGCAGGCGTCAGCGGCGCGGCGACCGGCACTGCCGGTTGCCCCAGCCCACCTATGGAAGCGCTGACGCTGGCGATGAGATCGCCGAGGCCGGAAGCCGGCAAGCGGTTCTTCTCGACATATGCGGAGACGATATGGGCGGTCAGCTCGAGCAGGTCGATGTCTTTGCGAGCGTTGTTGTTGTCGTCGGTCAATCTATCTCTCCGTCCGTGGGGGTCGCAGAAATTCCTAGTCGGCAAATCTGCGCAATGCAATGACGCCGCGCCACGTCACACATTATTTTGAATAATAATACTAACGGCAGCGCGGGATTAACAACCCTGAGCCGGTGCTCGATAATATCAGACAATCAGCAATATCAGATAATCAGGGATTTGTCGCGCCACAGTCGAAATCCGCCTTCGAAGGCGCGTGTGTTGTCGCCGCGTCTGCAATCGGCGGGCAAGTCGGTGAGTTCATCGACATTGCCGCCGCCGATGACCACGTAATCCGGCTGCATGGCGGTGCGAAGCCGGTCGACGACGTCGAAGACGTATTTGCGCCATTTCTTCTTGCCGCGCTTTTGCAGCCCGCGTTCGCCGACATAGTCTTCGAAACTGCCGCGCTTCTTGTAGGGAAGATGGGCAAGCTCCATCGGCTGGGCGACGTTATCGACGATCATCGCGGCCCCCAGGCCGGTGCCGAGGCCAAGGAACAGCATGCGGCCGCCTTCATAACTGCCGACGGCCTGCATCAGCGCATCGTTGACGACCTTCACCGGCTTGCCGAACTCAGCGGCGAAATCGCAGCCGACCCAGCCCTTGCCGAGATTGGCCGGTTCGGTCAAAGGCCGGTTGTGGTGCACGGGACCCGGATAGCCCATCGAGACGACATCGTAGTGCAGCCCTTCGGCGAGCGTCTTCACCGCAGCGACCATCTGCTGCGGCGTCAGCTCCGGTCCGGAAGCGGTCTTGCGCTCCTCTGCGCCGGCGCTGGTGCGGATCTTGACGTGCGAGCCGCCGATGTCGATCGCAAGCACGATCTGTTCAGCGTCGGGTGCCGGTCGCTTCACCGCTTTGGCCATCGCTTTCGCCTCCCAGAAATCATTTCGCTGGATTGATCCAGCCGTTCGGCGGCCCGAATCCAGCCATGGCTTCGGCCGGCCCCCACGTCTTTGGCGCGTAGACAGGGGGTGGCGTGGTGTCGCCGAGCACCGGACCGACGATGCGCCAGGCGAGTTCGCTGGCGTCCTGGCGGGTGAACAGCTGGCCGTTGCCGTTCATGGCGTCGCCGATCAACCGCTCGTAAGGCGGCATGTCGCCCTTGCTGTCGTCCAACGCGGTGAGCTCGACCTGTTCGCCGACCATGTCGTCGCCGGGTGCCTTGCGCCGGGCTCCGATCGAGATCGCCACTTGCGGATCGATGCGGAAACGCACGTGATTGCATTCGCCGGGTTTGATCGGATCGAAGACGTCGAGCGGCGGCCGCTTCAGCCGCACGATGACCTCGGTGGCGTGCACCGGCAGGGATTTGCCGGCGCGGATGAAGAACGGCACATCTTGCCAGCGCCAGGTATCGACGAAAAAGCGCACCGCCGCGAAGGTCTCGACCGGCGAGTTCGGCGCCACGCCCGGCTCGTTGAGATAGCCGTCGAACTGGCCGCGCACGACATCGTCCCTGGTCAGCGTCCGGATCGCCCGCAGCACCTGCACCTTCTCGTCGATCAGATCGTCGGCCGAGCGGCCGACCGGGGGCTCCATGGCGAGCAGCAAGAGGATGTTGAGCAGGTGGTTTTCGATGACGTCGCGGATGCAGCCGACCTCATCATAGAAGCGGCCGCGGCCCTCGACACCGAAATCCTCGGCCATGGTGATCTGCACGCTCTCGACGAAGTTGCGGTTCCAGATCGGCTCGAGGAAGGAATTGGCGAAGCGGAAATAGAGCAGGTTCTGGATCGCCTCCTTGCCAAGATAGTGGTCGATGCGAAAGATCGACTTCTCGTCGAAGACCAGATGCAGCACTCGGTTCAGCCAGCGCGCCGATTGCAGATCGTGGCCGAACGGCTTTTCGACCATCAGGCGTGCGCCCTGGGCGGCGCCCGACTGTTCCAGCCCCTGGACGACCACCTCGAACATCGCCGGCGGCACCGCCAGATAGTGCAGCGGCCGCTCAGCGCTGCCGAGCGCGGTCTTCAGCTTCTCGAAGGTCGCAGGCGCCCGGTAGTCGCCGCTGACATAGCGAAGCAGCGAGGCAAGCCTGGCGAAGATCTTCTCGTCGATGCTGCCGATGGCATTGACGATACCGTCGCGAGCGCGCGCCTGCAGCTTGGCGAGGTCCCAGGGATCGAAGGCGACGCCGATCACCGGCTCGTTCAGCGTTCCCTTGGCCACCATGGCGTAGAGGGCGGGAAAGATCTTCTTGTGGGCGAGATCGCCGGTGGCGCCGAAAAGCACCAGCGTGTCGGACCGTTCCTGGCTCATGGGCGTGCCTCCCTGTCGCCCGTCACGAGCCGGCCTTCGGTTTTTCGACATGACCGCCAAAGGCATAGCGCATGGCGGACAGAAGCTTGTCGGCAAATTCGGACTC
Source organism: Mesorhizobium sp. M1027 (assembly GCF_040318745.1). Classification (NCBI taxonomy): domain Bacteria; kingdom Pseudomonadati; phylum Pseudomonadota; class Alphaproteobacteria; order Hyphomicrobiales; family Phyllobacteriaceae; genus Mesorhizobium; species Mesorhizobium sp. M1027. Next base: position 282,692 of record NZ_JAMYMW010000002.1, read on the forward strand.
GCCTTGCGAGGAGAACCTGTCGAACAGCGCCGACGACAGCACCGGCGCCGGCACGCCGGTGTCGATCGCCGCCTTCAGCGTCCAGCGGCCTTCGCCGGAATCCGATACCCGTCCGCCGAACTGCGTCAGCGCCGAATCGGCCTTCAACACGCCTGCCGTCAGGTCGAGCAGCCACGAGCCGATGACGCTGCCATGCCGCCAGACCTCGGCCACTTCGGCGATGTCAATGTCGAACTGGTAATATTGCGGGTTTTCCAGCGGGCTGGTTTCGGCGTCGGCGGTGCGCTGCCGTTTGCCGGCATTCGCCGACTTCAGGATGTTCATGCCTTCGGCATAGGCGGCCATGACACCATATTCGATGCCGTTATGGACCATCTTGACGAAATGGCCGGCGCCGCTTGGCCCGCAATGCAGATAGCCGAAGGGAGCGGTTCCGGCGTCCTTGCCGGGGGCAGGCGAAGCGGCGTCGGCGCCGGGCGCCAGCGTGGCGAAGATCGGATCGAGATGCTGGACCGCGCTGTCAGGGCCGCCGATCATCAGGCAGTAGCCGCGCTCGAGGCCCCAGACGCCGCCGCTGGTGCCGACATCGACATAGCTCAAGCCTTTCAAGGCCAGGCGCGCGGCGTGGTCGACGGCCTCATGATAATAGGAGTTGCCGCCGTCGATGATGATGTCCCCGGGCTCCATCAGGGCGGCCACCTGGTCGACGATCCGGCCGGTGATCGCCGCAGGCAGCATCAGCCAGGCGCTGCGCGGCTTCGTCAGCTTGCCGACGAAGTCCTCCATCGAGGCGGCTCCGACCGCGCCGGCGGTCACAAGCGCCGCGACGCTCGCCGGGTTGATGTCGTAGACGACGCATTCGTGGCCATCGCGCAGCAGGCGCCGAACCATGTTGGCGCCCATCCTGCCCAGTCCCATCATTCCTATCTGCATGGTCTCGTCCTGCCTTACTTGAGGGATCGATGATCTAGTGGCTGTGACGCATCGTCGATACCAACGGAAAAGTCGACATTCTCCCAACGGCTGGCATCGGACCAGAAGAATGTGAAGACAATGCTATTGCCCGGAGCGGCGTCGGCAACCGGCAACTCCGCGAGATAGATGCCGAAAAGGTTCGCGGCGGTCCCGGTGTCATGGACGGTAGCCCAATTGTCGCTGCTCCAATGAACCACCGCCCGGGCCAGAACTTCGATGCGCAGCGCCTTGCCTGCCGGGATGGTACGGATCTTGTGGTTGAAGCGCCATGCCCTGAGGCGCGACACCGTTCTGCCCTCGATATAGCGCTTGACGCCTTGTGGCGGCATGTCGAAGACGGCGCCGTCGCGGAGCGAACGCAGCAGCTTGATGTGCTCGGAATGCGCCCAAACCAGCGGCTTGGCGCTGCCGGAGGGGCCGCCATGCCGCAATTCGCGCTCCGGCATGTCTGGACCATCCCAGACCTGCTCCGGCAGCAGGCCGCCCGGCCCGGCGGAGCCCTCAAACGTCGCGAGCAGGCTTGCCGCTTTGTCCTTGCGCCCCGCCGCCAGCTCGTAATGCGCGCGCTCGCCGACCAGCAGCGGCCCGGGCCGGCCCTGGCCGGTTCCATCGAAGGGCGCGCCGTCCGCATGCTCACCGTAGCCGTCGCCGTTGTAGCGGTACCAGAGCGGCCCCTGCGGCAGCTCGCAACGCAATTGCGCGTCGATCACCTTGACCGTGTCGAGGATGCGCGGATCGTCGGCCGCCCTGAGGCCGAAACGGACCAGCGCCAGCGCGTCGGGGCTGACGATCGCCTTGGCCGGCCGGTCCGTATCGGCCGGCGGGCGGTTCTTGATCGGGACGTAGCCGTCTTTCGGCGATGCCGCGCCGGCTTTGTCGGGCGGCGCAATGCGGACATAGTAGCCCTCGACGCCGGCTTCATCGCCCGAGGAGCTACCGGCGACGTAGGTCCAGCGCTCGATCTGATCGTTCCAGACATCGGCGGTTTCGCGCAGGTAGTTTGCCGGCTCTGTTTTGCTGGCGGCATCGAACATGTCCGCAGCCGCTAGCAATGCGGCGATCTCGACGGCAAGCGTGAACGGGCTGTAGCCGGCGTCCTCTTCCCAGCGGTCTTCGCCGGTGACGGGGCCGTTGCGCACGACGTAGGAGGCCGCGCGCTCGATCATCGGCATGAAGGAGGAGAGTACCGCAGGCGGCAAATGCCCGGCGCGGCGCAGCGCGTCGGCGAGCAGCAGCGGGAAGGCGCATTCGTCCATCTGGATGCCCGGCCAATAGGCCGAACCGTCGAGCCAGGCGTTCTGCGGCCAATGCCCGTCCGGCTGCTGGATCGAGCGCAGATAGCCAAGGATGCGCAAGGCTTCCGCCGGGTCGCCGGCGGCGAGGAAACCGCCGGCGGTTTCGACCAGATCGCGCGGCCAGACCAGGTGATAGCCGCCCAGATCGTCGTCGCCCTTGTTGAAGCCCCACGGGATCGACAGGCTGGCGACGGCTGCTCCGGTCGACGAGCGGTGTGCCGCCAGCACCGCAGTGCTGATGCGGTAGGGATTGAGGCCGAACGCCGCTTGCCGGTCCAGCGGCAGCAAACCGGCCTGCCATTGGCGCCATTTTTGACCATAGGATCTGACCGCGGGCTCAAAACCTTGCCTCAGGCTGGCAAAAGCGGTTTCCGCCGCCTGTTGCGGTGTCGTGCCGAAGCCGAGCGCCAGCAATATTTTTGGATTCGCGGCCGAAAAGCCGATCTCGCCGGTCAGCGCGACATTGCCATCCTCGGCCCTGCGGCAGGCCGGATCGAGCCGGCCGCCTTGACGAAGCTGCTGCCAGCCGTCGGAGGCGCCGACATAGCCGGCCGAGCACGCCTTCCACGGCAGCGACGAGGCGAGCGCCAGGCAGACGCCGCGTCCCGATGCAAACAGGACAGGCTGTCCTTCATGGCCGTCGATCCAGGCGGTGTTGCCCATGCCGGCGTTGACGAGGTGCGGCGCCAGCAGCGCGTAGACGCGGTAGTCGGCGGCCGCGCCTTTGAGCCGCGTGAAAATGATCTCTTGCAGCACGACGGGACGTTCCGGATCCGTAATGATCCGCTTTTGGATCCGATAGCTTCCATCGGCCGCGGTGTTGACCAGCCGATAGGCAGGCACCCCGTCCTCGAGCGGTTCGATGCTGTGCTCGGCGTCTCGCTTTTCTTCCGAGAAATAGCCGTCGGGTCCGGTGACGATCAGCCCCAGATCGCGGGTGCAGGCGCTGTCGAGGCGGGGATAGTAGATCTCGTTGAGAATGCCGTGACTGATGGTGAACCAGATCGGGCAGGCCGGCGAGAGCGCAGTGCCGACGCCGCTCTTGGCGCTCGAGGTCCAGCGCGCCGGAATGCCGGGTGCACCCGGGGCAAGGTTCGCTGCCATTCAAATCGGTCTCCAGTGCCATCCCTAGACCAGGAGCCGAACCGTTTTCAATGATTGCACCGCAAGTTGATCGCCGGCCATGGATTGCTGTTGACAGCTTGTCGCCCATCTGCATTTGTCTGATAATAGATAAAAAACAGCGTTGTGAGCGTATCAGCCATCAGCCAGCCATTAGCCACCAGTAAGACAGCAACTCACGGGAGGAGTATGACATGAAGAAAATATTCGTTTTGGGCGCCCTTGCGGCGATGCTCGCCTCGGGCACCGCGCTTGCCGACACCAGCGGCAAGAAAATCGCCTTCTCCAACAATTACGCCGGCAATTCCTGGCGGCAGGCGATGCTGGACAGCTACGCCATCGTCACCAAGAAGGCGGTTGCCGACAAGGTGGTCGGCGCCGCGGACGTCTTCACGACGGCCGACAAGGAAGTGCCGACGCAAGCAGCGCAAGTGCAGAACCTGATCCTGCAGGGGTATGATGCCATCGTCATCAACGCGGCGTCTCCGGATGCCCTCAACGGCGCCATCAAGCAGGCCTGCGACGCCGGCATCGTCGTCGTCTCGTTCGACGGCATCGTCACCGAACCCTGCGCCTACCGCGTCGTCGTCGACTTCAAGGACATGGGCAAGCAGGAAGTCGAACAGATGGCCAAGTTCCAGCCCAAGGGTGGCAATCTCCTGGAAATCCGCGGTCTCGCCGGCACCTCGATCGACGACGCCATCCACGCCGGCATCCTCGAGGGTGTCGCTGCCCATCCCGAGTTCAAGATCGTCGGCTCGGTGACCGGCGACTGGGACCAGACAACGGCACAGAAAGCCGTCGCAACGATCCTGCCGTCGCTGCCGGATGTTGTCGGGGTCGTCGACCAGGGCGGTGACGGCTACGGCGCGGCGCAGGCTTTCGCCGCCGCCGGCAAGCCGCGCCCGACCATCATCATGGGCAATCGCCAGGACGAATTGCAGTGGTGGAAGGAGCAGAAGGAAAAGGACGGTTACCAGACCTGGTCGGCATCGATCGCACCGGGCGTATCGACGCTTGCCTTCTGGGTGGCGCAGCAGGTGCTCGACGGCCGCACCGACGTGCCGCACGACTTGCTGGTTCCCTATCTTGCCTTCACACAGGATGATTTCGAGGCCGCGCTGCCGAAGATTCCGAAGGGCGGCGTCGCCAGCCACGAATACACGCAGGAAGACGCCATCGCGGCGATCAAGGCCAACATCAAGTGAGCATGGCACTATTGTTGCCGCCACGGATAACCGGGTATCGTTGAGGGATGCCCGAGGCCAATGCAGACATCATCATGCCGGACGGCGCCGAAAAGCTTTTCGGCGCCGTCAGTTTGGACATCATAAGACTGGACGGAGCTGAAAAACATTTCGGCGCCGTCAGGGCGCTCGCCGGTGTCGATTTCAGCGTTCGTGCCGGAGAATGCGTCGGTCTCGTCGGCCATAACGGGGCCGGAAAATCGACGCTCATGCATATGGTGGCGGGCACGCTTGCCCCCGACAGCGGGCAGATCGCGGTCCGCGGCGGTGTCGAGGCAAGTTATTCGGTGCCGCGCGCACAGCAGCTCGGCATCCGTTGTGTTTTCCAGGAACTATCGCTCTGCCCGAACCTCAGCGTCGCCGAGAACACGCGGATCAACCACGCGTCGCTTAATGGCTTCGGCTGGCGGCGCAAGGCGGCCGATCTGATCGCCGCCAAGCTCGACGAGATTTTTCCCGGCCACAGCATCTCGGCATCCGACATCGTCGGTGATCTTTCCATCACCAGCCGGCAAATGGTGGAGGTGGCGCGCGCCTTCACGGTCACGCAGGAGCCGCTCGAACTGGTCATCCTCGACGAGCCGACATCCTCGCTCGATGCGCATACCGCCGGCCAGCTGCTGGCGTTCGTGCGCCGCTTCGTAGCCGCCGGCAAGAGCTGCATCCTGATCTCGCATGTGCTCGGCGAAGTGCTCGGAAATGCCGACCGCATCGTCGTGATGCGCGACGGCAAGGTCGTCGCCGCCGGGGAGGCCGATCAATTCGACCGCGACAGGCTGGTGACGGCGATGGGCGGAGCTGCGGCACGCGAGAAGGCCGCCGCAGAGATTGCGAGCGGCAAGCCGGAGCCCGGTCCGCTGCGGGTCCGGGCGCGGCCGGCGCGACAGCAGGACGGCAGCGAGCTTGTTGCCCGTGCCGGTGAGATCATCGGCCTTGCCGGACTTGCCGGGCATGGGCAGACCGATCTTTTGCTGGCGATCTTTGCGGCGGCTTCCCGCGCCAGGACCGGCATCGAGGTCACCGCCCCGGTGGCGCTGGTTGCCGGCGACCGCCAGTCGGACGGGATTTTTCCGCAGTGGTCGATTGCCGAGAACATCGGCATCCGTTCGCTGGCGCGATTGCGCAACGGCCTCTTGATCTCGCCGCACCGCGAAGCCGAGCTCGCCGAGTTGTGGCAGCGGAAAATCGGCATTCGTACGCCGGACATGAACAACAACATCTTCTCGCTGTCCGGCGGCAACCAGCAGAAGGCGCTGTTCGCGCGGGCGCTCGGCTCCGACGCCAAGATCGTGCTGATGGACGATCCGATGCGCGGCGTCGACATCGGAACCAAGCTCGAAGTTTACGACCTGGTGCGCGAGGAGGCTCGCCATGGCCGCACTTTCCTCTGGTACACCACCGAAACCGAAGAGCTCGACAATTGCGACCATATCTATGTGTTCAAGAACGGCCGGATCGTCGCCAACCTTCGTCGCGACGAACTGACGGAGGAAAAAATCATCCAGTCATCGTTCGGCGAGGCGGCCTGAGATGACAGCGGCATCCGTTGAGAATGGGCTAAGATCTTCGGCTCGCGCCACGAGACGGGCGCGTATGCTGCGCAGCCTGCTGCCGGCACTGTCGCTGGCGCTGGTGCTCATCGCTATCGCCTGGCTCAACCCGCGCGCCATCAGCTATTTCGGCTTCAGCCTGATGCTCAATCTGGCGATCCCGATCGCACTGGCGACGATCGCGCAGATGTTCGTCATCGCCGGCAATGAGCTCGATCTGTCGATCGGCACCTTTGTCGGCTTCGTCGGCTGTGTGACGGCGACGTGGCTGAAGGACGCGCCGCTGCTCGGCGTCGTTATCCTGCTCGGGTCGATCGGCGTCTACGCGCTGCTCGGCGCGCTGATCCACCTGCGCAACCTGCCCTCTATCGTGGTGACGCTCGGCATGAGTTTCGTCTGGCAGGGCCTGGCCATCCTCATCCTGCCCAAACCCGGCGGCAAGGCGCCGGACTGGCTGCTGGCGCTGATGGCCTTCAAACCACCCTTCATTCCGTTCCCGATCATCGCGGCATTGCTGATTGCGGCCGTCGTCCACTTTGGCCTGATGCGCACCTCGTATGGCGTCATCCTGCGTGGATCGGGCGGCAATTCAGCCGCACTCAAGCGCGCCGGCTGGTCGCTGCTGCGCACCAAGATCGCGCTGTTTGCGCTGACCGGCCTGTTCGGCGTTTTGTCCGGCATGGCGCTGATCGGCATCACCACCTCGGCCGATGCCAATATCGGCAATGGCTACACGCTGCTTTCGATCGCCGGCGTCATCCTCGGCGGCGGCGAGTTCGTCGGCGGCCGGGTGTCGCCGATCGGCGCCGTCATCGGCGCGCTGACGCTGGCTTTGGCCGCATCGCCGCTCTTGACCTTCATGCACATTCCGCCCGACTGGCAGGTCGCCGCCAATGGCGCCATCCTGATCATCGTGCTGGCAGCGCGGGTGCTGATCAGCCGCAGGGAGAGGTGAGCATGGCTTCGCTGCGGACACTGCTCGCCAGACCCTGGATCTGGTCATTCTTCGGGGCGCTGCTGGTGTGGCTGGCGACCATCGCCTTCACCGGCGGCTATGGCGGCGGCGGCATGATCACGGCGGCGCTGTCGCTCGCGGTCTTCACCGTCATTGTCGGCGTCGGCCAAATGTTCGTCATCACGCTCGGGCCGGGCAATGTCGACCTGTCGCTGCCGGCCAACATCGGCCTTGCCAGCGCCGTCGCCATGAAGGTCATGGACGGCAACGATGCGATGATCGCGGTCGGGCTGCTGGCCGCGCTTGCCTGCGGCATGGCGATCGGCGCCGTCAACTACCTTCTGATATGGGCGCTGCGCATTCCACCGATCATCGCGACGCTGTCGGCCAGCTTCGTCATCCAGTCGGTCGATATCAGCTACGGGCGAGGCCTGCAGATCAAACCGCCACCGGGCTTTGCCGACTTCACCAACTGGCAGGTGTTCGGCATCCCGGTGCTGGCGATCCTCACCGTGCTGTTCACCATCGGCGCCGGCATCGTTTTGCAGCGCATGATCTACGGACGCTCGGTGCTGGCGATCGGCCAGAACATCCGCGCCGCCTGGCTGGCCGGCGTCAATGTCGGCCGCACCCGCTTCCTCACCTACACGCTGTCGGGCGCGCTCGGCGGCCTCGACGGTGCATTGCTCGCCGGCTATTTCCGCGGCGCCAATGTCGATATCGGCAATGAGTATCTGCTGGCCTCGATCGCGGTCGTCGTCATCGGCGGCACGTCGGTGGCTGGCGGCAAGGCCAATGTGCCGGGGGTCTGGGGCGCGGCGCTGTTTCTCGTGCTGCTGTTGACCATGCTCAACACATTCGGCGTCAGCGTCGGCGTCCGCCTGGTGCTGACAGGGCTGATCATCGTCGGCGTCATCACCGCCGCCGGTGGGCAGAAGGCGCTGCGCTAAGGCAAGGCACCCGGCGGCGAGGGGATAACGATCCGGCCCGCAAAACACGTGGTTCCCATCCGCATGCCAGCGCTGTAAATCCCGTCGCGCTATTGGCCAACATCGTTGTATGAGGTTTGCGTGTCCGATTTCGTCAGCACCACAAGGCATGGCAACGTCGCGTTGGTGATCATCGACAATCCGCCGGTCAACGCGCTGAGCTTCCATGTGCGCGAGCCGTTGATGCGGGCGCTCGTTTCCCTGCGGGACGAGCCGTCGGTCGGAGCAATCGTGATCGCCTGCGCCGGGCGGACCTTCGTCGCCGGCGCCGATATCACCGAATTCGGCAGACCGGCGCAGCAGCCGGAATTGCGCGCTATTGTCGCCGTGCTGGAAACTATTACCAAGCCGACGGTCGCAGCTATTCACGGCACTGCGCTCGGCGGCGGCCTGGAACTGGCGCTCGGCTGCCATTTCCGTGTTGCCGACCGAACGGCAAGGCTCGGCCTGCCGGAAGTCAAGCTCGGCCTGCTGCCGGGCGGCGGCGGCACGGTTCGCCTGCCGCGCCTGGTTGGTCCGCTAAAGGCACTCAGCATGATCGTTTCGGGAACGCCGATCGGTGCTGCCGAGGCGCGCGCCGACGGCCTGGTGGATGCCGTCTTCGATGGCGACCTGATCGCGAAAGCGGTGAGTTTCGCCAGCGAAACGGCCGCGAAAGGCGATCCGTTCACGCCCGTGCGCGACCGCAATGATCGCCTCGCCCAGGCCGACTTGCCGGCTTTCGACACGCAGGCGGCAGCGTTTTCCAAAAAAGCACGCGGCCTCGAGGCGCCGATCGCCTGTGCGCAGTCGGTCCGCAACGCCCTGACGCTGCCCTTCGACGAAGCGCTGGCGGCGGAGCGCGACCTGTTCCTCAAGCTTGTCGCCGGTGACCAGTCACGCGCGCAGCGGCATCTGTTCTTCGCTGAACGTGAGGCGGCAAAGATTGCCGGCAAGGATGTCGTCAGGCGCAAGATCGCCCGGGTCGGCGTCATCGGCGCCGGCACCATGGGCGGCGGCATCGCCATGGCGTTCGCCAACAGCGGTCTTCCTGTGACCTTGCTGGAGACGACGCAGGAAGCATTGCAACGCGGACTGACGACGATCGACAAGAATTATGCCGTTTCCGTTATCCGCGGATCGCTGAGCGAACACGCCAAGCGCGAGCGGCTGGATTTGTTCAGGGGCAGCACCGACTATGCCGACCTCGCCGATTGCGACCTGATCGTCGAGGCCGTATTCGAGGAGATGGCGGTCAAGAAGGATGTCTTCGGCAGGCTCGATGCGGTGGCCAAACCGGGCGCGATCCTCGCCACCAACACCTCCTATCTCGACGTCAACGAGATCGCCGGTTCGACGTCGCGGCCGCAAGATCTTCTCGGCATGCATTTCTTTTCGCCGGCTAACGTCATGAAGCTTTTGGAAATCGTCCGCGCCGACAAGACTTCGCCCGACGTGCTGGCGACCATCGTCGATCTGGCACGGCGGATCGGCAAGGTGCCGGTCGTTGTCGGCGTCTGCCACGGCTTCGTCGGCAACCGCATGCTGGCGGCGCGCGGTGCGGAACTGGAGACGCTTCTGCTGGAAGGCGCCATGCCGCGCCAGGTCGACCAGGTGTTCACCGATTTCGGCTGGCCGATGGGGCCGTTCGAGATGAGCGATCTCGCCGGCCTCGACATAGGCTGGCGCAACCGCAAGGCGCGCGGCCGGACGGCCGTGATCGCCGATGCGTTGTGCGAACAGGGGCATTTCGGCCAGAAGACCGGTAGCGGCTTCTATCGTTATGAGAACGGTTCGCGCACGCCGCTGCCCGATCCCGAGGTCGAGATGCTGATCCGTACCAAAGCTGCCGAACGCGGCATTGCACCGCGGCCAATCGGCGCCGGGGAGATCATCGAGCGGACGCTCTATCCGATGATCAACGAAGGCGCCAGAATCCTCGAGGAAAAGATTGCCGCCCGCGCGTCCGATATCGATGTCGTCTGGGTCAACGGCTACGGCTTCCCGGTCGGCAAGGGCGGTCCGATGTTCTGGGCAAGCCTCGAAGGCGTGGATAAGATTATCCAGCGGCTGGATCACTGGCGCCAGCAGACCGGCAAGGACGTCTTTCGAGTGGCACCCCGGCTCAGACAGATGGCCGAAACCGGTTCCTGGAACAGCGGCTAGTATCAACGCCGGTCAGGCGCTGGTGATCGACGGTGGAGAAAGCATCGGCTGATCCGCCGCTCCCCGCGGGCGGCAGCTGAAATTGTCTTTGGCCTAACGGCCGGCGGCGAGATGTGCTTTCGTCTCAAGGAGAATGCGGCCAACATGGCCGGGCCGGGAAAGGGAAGGCTGCATTATGGCCGAGGCCTATATCTGCGACTACATCCGCACGCCGATCGGACGCTTCGGCGGTTCGCTGTCGGCGGTCCGTGCCGACGATCTCGGCGCTATCCCTTTGAAGGCGCTGGTCGAGCGTAATTCGGGCATCGACTGGGCCGCCATCGACGATGTCATCTATGGCTGCGCCAATCAGGCCGGCGAGGACAACCGCAATGTGGCGAGGATGTCCCTGCTGCTGGCCGGCCTGCCGAAGGAGGTTCCCGGGTCGACCGTCAATCGCCTCTGCGGTTCGGGCATGGATGCGGTGATGATTGCTGCCCGCACTATCAAGGCCGGCGAGGCGGAGCTGATAGTATCAGGCGGCGTCGAATCGATGAGCCGTGCTCCGTTTGTCATGCCGAAGGCGGAGACCGCCTTTTCGCGCAATGCCGAGATTTACGACACCACGATCGGCTGGCGCTTCATCAATCCGCTGATGAAGAAGCAATACGGCGTCGATTCGATGCCGGAGACCGGCGAGAACGTGGCGGAAGAGTTCGCTGTCTCCCGCGCAGACCAGGATGCGTTTGCCGTGCGCAGCCAGGACAAGGCCGTAGCCGCGCAAGCCAATGGTCGGCTGGCGAAGGAAATTACGCCGGTGACGATCGCGCAGCGCAAGGGCGATCCGGTCGTTGTCGACAGAGATGAGCATCCGCGCGGGGGCACGTCGATCGAAGCGTTGGCCAAGTTGCCGACGCCGTTCCGGCAAGGCGGCACGGTTACCGCCGGCAATGCGTCGGGCGTTAACGATGGTGCCGCAGCGCTGATCGTCGCCTCGGAAACCGCCGTGAAAAGATACGGGTTGACGCCGATCGCCCGTATTCTCGGCGGTGCCACCGCCGGCGTGGCGCCGCGCATCATGGGCATTGGCCCGGTGCCGGCCACGCAAAAGCTATGCGCCCGGCTCGGCCTGAAGCCGCGACAATTCGATGTCATCGAACTCAACGAGGCCTTCGCCTCGCAAGGCATCGCGGTGCTGCGCCAACTCGGCATTGCCGAGGATGCGGAGCACGTCAACCCGAATGGCGGCGCCATCGCGCTCGGCCATCCGCTTGGCATGTCCGGCGCGCGCATCACGGGCACGGCTGCGCTGGAGCTGCGCGAACGCGGCGGCCGCTACGGCCTCGCGACCATGTGCATCGGGGTCGGCCAGGGGATCGCGGTGGCGCTCGAGAGATTGTGAGCAAGCAGCTCCGGTCGTTCTAAAGCTGCGATTACACGAACGTTTACAGCAGTTCCGCCCGGCCAAATTTGACCATGTGGACAAAAGCCGGGCACCGTTCCATAGTTCCTCCGCCGATATTCCAGAGAAGAGAGCCGGCTCGACACGGCGCCAATCAGAGGGGCATGCAATGGACAACGGGAAGAGCAGAATCCAATCGAAACGCGAAGGGCTTTCGCGACGCAACGTGCTGGAGCTGGGCGCGCTCGGCCTGGCGGCGGCGATGCTGCCGGACAGCGCCTTCGCCAAGACCAAGAAGCTGAAAGTGGCGGCGATCTTCGCCACGCCGATCGAGGAGCCGTGGGACAACCAGATCCATGTCGCCCTGCAGAAGGCCGAGAAGGAACTCGGCATCGAATACAAATGGTCGGAGAAGGTGCAGACCGCCGATTTCAGCCGTGTCATGCGCGAATATGCGCAGGGCGGCTATGAGCTGGTGCTGGGCGATGCCTTCGCCGCCGAGCGCGAATCGCGCAGGACCGCCAAGCAATTCCCGAAGACCGCCTTCCTGTTCGGCTCCGGCGCAGGGCCGGCCGAGCCGAATTTCGGGGTTTTCGACAACTGGATCCACGAGCCGGCCTATCTGTCCGGCATGATTGCCGGAAAAATGTCGAAATCGGGCACGATTGGCGCCGTCGCGGCGATGGGCATTCCGGAAGTGAACCGGCTGGTCAACGCCTTCTTTGCCGGTGCCAAGGAGGTCAATCCCAACATCAAGAAGAAGGTCGCCTTCATCGGCTCGTTCTTCGATCCGCCGAAGGCAAAGGAAGCTGCTGTCGCCCAGATCGACGCCGGCGTCGACGTCATCTATGCCGAGCGCTTTGGCGTCATCGAAGCGGCGGTCGAGAAGAAGATCCTCGCTATCTCCAACATGTCGGACCAATCGAGCCTCGGCCCCGACACGGTGATCACCGGGCCGGTCTGGGACATGTATCCGACGGTCGAGCAGGCAATCAAGCTGGTCAAGGCCGGCGTCTTCACGGCGCAGGATTACGGTGATTTCTCGCGCATGGCCAAGGGCGGCTCCTACCTCGCGCCCTATCACAAGTTCGACAAGACGCTGCCGGCCGAGGTCAAGGACCTGGTCGAAAAGAAGAAGGCCGAAATCCTCGACGGCAATTTCCGCGTCGATGTCGATGAGAATACGCCGGTCTCGGATTAGGTGCTTGCCCTCCCCCTCGTGGGGAGGGTGGCCCGCAGAGCCGGGTGGGGTTCTCGGCGACGCGCTCCATCTTTTTCGGTCTAAACGTCGAGGCGGTTGAGACGACCCCTCCCGCCTCGCTTCGCTCGGCACCCTCCCCTCAAGGGGAGGGATATCGGCGTCAACGCCACCAGGATCCCGCCTTGTCAACGCCTGCCCCTCTCATCGAAATGCGCGGCATCTCCAAGAGCTTTGGCGCCGTCAAGGCGAACGAAGCCGTCGATCTCAGCGTCGCGCCGGGTGAAATCCTCGGGCTGCTCGGCGAAAACGGCGCCGGCAAGACGACGCTGATGAATGTGCTGTTCGGCGCCTATGCGCCCGATGCCGGCGAGATCCTGGTGCAGGGCCGGCCGGTGACGATCAACAGTTCGGCCGATGCGCTTGCCGCCGGCATCGGCATGGTGCACCAGCATTTTCATCTCGCATCGCGGCTTTCGGTGCTGGAAAACCTCTTGATCGGTATTCCCGGCAGATCGGGCCGGATCGATCGTCCCGGCGGGCTGGCGCGGCTCGCCGAGATCGGCCGCCAGCACGGGCTGACGCTCGACCCGGACCTTCCCGTCTCGGCGCTGGCGGTCGGCGAGCAGCAGCGGCTCGAAATCGTCAAGACGCTGTTTCGCGGCGCAAGGCTGCTGATCCTCGACGAGCCGACAGCGGTGCTGGCGCCGACAGAGGTCGACGGACTGTTTTCGGCGCTTCGCTCGATGGCGGCACAAGGGCTCGGCATCATCTTCATTTCGCACAAGCTCAACGAGGTGCGGGCGCTGACGCATCGCTGCGTCGTGCTCAGGCATGGGCGCGTTGCCGGTCGCGTCGATGCGCCGGCCAGCACGACGTCTTCGGAGATGGCGCGGCTGATGTGCGGCCACGAGATCGTGCCTCCGGCCAGAGGACCGTCGATGCCCGGTGCGGCCGTGCTGACCCTCGACGGTATCTCGACATCGCATCATTCCGGCATGGCGCTGCGCGATCTTTCGCTGTCGGTTCGTGGCGGCGAGATCCTTGGCATCGCCGGCGTCTCCGGCAATGGCCAGCGCGCGCTTGCCGAGGTCATCTCCGGCGTGCGTGCGCCCGATGCCGGGAAGATGACCATAGCCGGCAAAGCGGTTTCGCGGTTCTCGCCGAGCACAGTCCAGGCGCTCGGCCTCGGCCGCATCCCGGAAGACCGCATGACGACAGGGCTGGTCACCAATCTGCCGCTTGCCGATTCCATGGTGCTGCCGCGCATCGGCACGGCGGCGTTCAGCCGCAACGGCCTGCTCAAGCCGGATGCGATCCGCGCCTTCGCCGAGGCGCAGATCAAGGCCTACGACATACGTTGCCCCGGCCCGATGACGCGCGCCGGGGCGCTTTCCGGCGGCAATCTGCAAAAGGCGCTTCTGGCGCGCGAACTCGCCTTCGATCCGAAGGTGCTGATCGTTTCGCAGCCGACTCGCGGCCTCGACATCGGCGCCGCGCGCTTCATCCACGAAAAATTCCTCGACATGCGCGCCAAGGGCTGCGGCATCATCGTCATTGGCGAGGACCTGGAAGAGTTGCTGATGCTCTCGGATCGTATCGCGGTGATGTATGAGGGCCGCATCGTCGGCACGCTGGACAGTGCCGATGCCAGCGTCGCCAGACTCGGGTTGATGATGACCGGGGCGGAGGCGTGATGTTCCGTCTCGAGGCCCGCACCTCAACGCCCGCCTGGATCAATCTGGCGCTGCCGCTGCTCGCCATCGGGGCGACGCTGATCTTGTGCAGCGGCCTCATCGCACTGGCTGGCGCCGGTGTCGTCGAGGCTTATAGCGTGATGTTTTCGGCGTCGCTGGGCGACAGCTACGCCGTTACCGAAACGCTGGTGCGTGCCACCCCGATGATCTTCACAGGGCTTGCTGTGGCGGTCGCCTTCCGCGCCAAATTCTGGAACATCGGCGCCGAAGGGCAATTGCTCGCCGGTGCGGTGGCGAGCTGTGCCGTCGGCGCCGTCCCGATGCCGGGGCCGCTCGCCATGCTGCTGATGGCGCTGGCGGGTGGGGCCGCCGGCGCTGCCGTCGCGCTGATCCCCGCGACGCTACGGGTGAAATTCAGGGTCGATGACGTGGTCAGCTCGCTGCTGCTCAATTCGGTCATTTTCTACGCACTGATGGCGCTGATCGAGGGGCCATGGAAGGACAGTTTCAGCGGCTACCCGATCTCGCCGCCGATCGAGGATTCAGCGAATTTCCCGGTACTCATCGAAGGCACGCGGCTGCATCTCGGCGTCGTCGCGGCGCTGGTCGCAGCACCCCTGATCTGGTTCGTGGTCGCGCGTACGACGCTCGGCTTCCGCATCAGGGTCACCGGCGAGAACCCGGAAGCCGCGCGCTATGGCGGCATCAATGTCGAGCGGGTGCTGATTTCGACGGCGCTGCTGTCCGGCGCATTGGCCGGCCTTGCAGGCGTCGGCGAGGTCGGCGGCGTGCATTTCCAGGTGATGAGCGACATCTCGCCGGGCTATGGCTATTCCGGCATCGTCGTCGCCATGCTGGCGAGGCTCAATCCGCTCGGCGTGGTGCCGGCGGCGATCTTCCTTGCCGCCGTCATGACCGGCGCCGAGGCGATGTCGCGGGCGACCGGCGTTCCGGCCTTCCTCAGCGAAGTCATCCAGGGAACTGCGCTGCTCGCCATGCTGGTGGCGCTCCTGTTCACCGCCTATCGCATCCGCCGCGTCGGAGCCGCCAGATGAGCGTGGTGCTGGAGCAAATCTTCCAGGTCGGCTTCCTGGCCGCGATCATCCGCATCGCCACGCCGCTTGCCTTCGCAACGCTGGGCGAAATGTTTTCCGAGCGCGCCGGTGTGCTCAATCTCGGCATCGAAGGCATCATGCTTTTGTCGGCAATGACCGGCTTCACCGCGGCGAGCCTCAGCGGCAGCCTGTGGCTCGGCGTGCTTGCGGCGGTGCTGACCGGGGCGCTGATGGGTGCCGTGCATGCGCTGTTCACGGTAGCGCTCGGCCTCAGCCAGCATGTCTGCGGTATCGGCGTGACGCTGTTCTCGTCGGGCCTTGCCTATTTCCTCTACCGGCTGATCTTCGGCCAGCAATCGGTGCCACCGAACATCAAGGGGTTCGAGACGCTGCCGATCCCAATCCTGTCCGACGTACCGGTGCTTGGGCCGGCGGTGTTCAACCAGTTTTCGCTGGTCTACATGGCGATGCTGTCTATTCCCCTGGCCGCCTTCGTGCTCTACCGCACGCCATGGGGCCTGTCTGTTCGCATGGTCGGTGAAAACCCGCGGGCCGCCGATTCGGCCGGCGTCAGCGTCATCGCAACGCGCTTCCAGGCGGTGATCCTCGGCGGTGCCTTGATGGGGCTCGCAGGCGCCTTCCTGTCGATGGCGCAGTTCAACGCGTTCACCTTCGGCGTCGTTTCGGGACGCGGCTGGGTGGCGATCGCGCTCGTCGTCTTCGGCCGCTGGGACCCTTGGCGCACGGCAGGCGCCGCATTGCTGTTTGCCTTCGTCGACGCCTTGCAGTTGCGCATGCAGGCGAGCGGGCTTGGCCATATCCCCTACGAGGCGTTCCTGATGTTGCCGTTCATCTTCACCATCGTCGCCATGGCGGTGATGTCGCGCAATGCGGTGGCGCCCTCGGCGCTGCTCAAGCCGTTCCGGCGCGAAGAACGGTAACGGTGCTCCGCCTTTCACATCGCCGTGAAGCCGTTGTCGACGAACAGATGCGCGCCGTTGACGAAGCTGGCCTCGTCGCTGGCCAGGAACAGGGCTGCCTTCGCCACCTCTTCCGGCTCGCCGATCCGCCCCTGCTGCGCCGCCATTGCCGCGTCTGAGACATCGACGCCGAGTTTGTCGAGATCGGCGACCTCGCGCAGGCCATGCGGCGTCCTGATGAAGCCGGGGCAGACCGCATTGCAGCGGATGTTGCGGTCGCGGAACTCGACGGCGATGGCACGCGCGAACATATGGCAGGCGCCCTTGGTGGTATCGTAGAGCACCTCCATCGGCGTCGCCGCCACCGCCGAGATCGACGAGGTGCAGACGATGGAACCGCCGCCGGCGGCGATCATGCCGGGCAGCACGGCGCGCGTCATCAGGAACATCGAACGCACATTGACGGCATGTAGCCAGTCCCATTCCTGCAGCGTGGTCTCCAGGAAGGGTTTGATGACGATGGTGCCGGCGTGATTGAACAGAACCGTGACCGGGCCGAATTTTTCCATCACGCCCTTCACCGCCGCTTCGACCTGCGCCTCGTCCGATACGTCGGCGACCCAGTGCTCGGCGACATGGCCGCGTTGCCTGATTGCTGCTACGGTGGCAGCCGCCGCTTCGCCGTTGCGGTCGATGATCGCCACCTTGGCGCCCTCGGCGGCGAAAAGCTCCGAGGCCGCACCGCCCATGCCGGTCGCGCCGCCCGAAATGATGGCGACCTTGCCGGCCAGTCTTGTGCCCATGGTTTGCTCCCTGCTGCCTTGCCGTGACGTCGTGGCTTCCACTGAAGCAGCGATGCTATCCCTCATCCAATGGATGGCCAAGGAGCCACAGACACGTGGACCTGCCATTTTCTGCCGTCACCCCGCCTGCCTCAAAAGGCAGCGCGCTAAGCAGCAAAAGTACTAATTTGTCCGCCGTTTGGAGAAAATTGTTCTAAGGATCGCGCGAAAATAGCACTCGACAAAGTCTACTGATTTTATAGATTAAGCGTCGAGACGGAGGTCGATATGTCCTATAGCCAGAACACTCAGACTGCCCGAAGAGGTCAAAGGCTGGGTTCCGACCAGGTATGGCGGCCGGCCTACGCCGGCGCTTTCGCCTATCTCGTCTTTGCCCTTGCGTTTGTATTCACCGGGGCAGTGGTCCTCGGGCTGATTCCCTGATTATTGAGGCCTTGATCGTCGAGGCTTCCTCGGGATAGCGGCCTGCCGTTTGCAGAAATTCCGGAGTTGATGAACCGAATGCCGGTGCGCTTCTGCGCGCCCTGATTCCAACGTGATGGAGGAGATGGCAATGCCGATCGAGTTCACGCATGTTCCCGGTAAGATCCACGCTGCCGACGCCAGCTTTTTCTATGACTTTGTCGAGACCGCGACGAAGCTGTCACTGATCGAAGATGCCGGATTCCGGAAGATCGTCATCGACGACGAGGCCGGGCTGCTCACCAATATGGACCTTGCCGCCCAGACGCTGGACCGCACCTCGTCGCTGGAAGTCGTTCTGACCCATTGGGCAGGCGTGATCGAACCAATCGTGGCGGCACGGCAGCTCGCTGCCCTCGACGCGAGAAGCGGTGGCCGGCTGTCGCTCAGGATGCTCAGCGAGCCACTCGGCGACGACGATGCCGAGGCACGTCCAGCCGGCCATACGGTGGTCTGGCAACGCATCGACGAATATCTGGTGCTGCTGAAGCGGTTGTGGTCGAACGACAGACCGTTCGACCATGAAGGCGCTTTCTACAGCATCAAAGGCGGCTATGTGCCGCGCAAAGGGCCGCATGGCGCCGACGTAAACATCCGCATGGGCGCACGGTCCGGCACGGCGCTCAGGGTCGCGGGCAGGCATGCGGACGTGTTCGAGCTGGCGCCGGGCCCGCTTGCAGAAATCCGTCAGTCTATGGAGCGTGTACGCAGCGCCGCCGCCGAACACGGCCGGGCGGGCAAGCTGCGTTTCGCGCTTCCCGTCCAAATCCGTTCGGAAGACAAACCGGCCACTTCCTGCCAGAAGGCGGTCGAACTGGCCGGGCCGCCGGCGCAGGTCGCGCTGTCGCTGCTTTCCTACGCCGCTTTGGGAATCAAGGAGTTCATGATCGTCGGCGTCGACAGGCCACGCGAGATTGCGACGGCCGGCCGCGAAGCGATCGCACTGCTGCGCAACTCGCTGGCACGGCGCGAGGCCGATATCCCTCAGCCGGGGGCGTTTGCGTCACGCGCGACACAGGGCGCGAGAGCCGGCTGCTGAAGAGTCGCCGTCGTCACGCACCTCGCTGACGGCGCTACCGCCATTCCGGGAAAGTCGCGTGAGCGGCCTTGGCCAAGGTCGGGATTTCCTCATCGGGAACGGAGCTGTAGGGCCAGAGCAATCGCGGCCCGAGCGGCGCCCAGCCGCCGGCCGCCGCCATCGCCTTGTCGAGTGCTGCATCGCCGACATCGTAACGGGTGCGAAACGGTAGAACATGTGCGGCGAGGAAGGCCCGTATGCGGGCCTCGACCTCGGCAGCTGCGACCCTGTCGGTGCGGATCATCTGCCACCACTGCACCGCGCCCTTCGGGTTGAGGCAGGCAACGTTGGAATAGCTGCCGTGAGCCCCTCCGGCATACCCTGTCGCCAGCGTGTGGCCGGGAACGAAGACCGAGAATCCGTCCAGTTTGCGGCGCATATCGGCATACCAGCCGGCGTCGCCGCCCGGCAGCTTGGCACCGACCAGCGATGGCACGGCCGCACGCAGCCTGGCGATGCCGTCGAGCGTCAGGCGGCGCTTAGCGTGCGGCGGGTTGTAGAGCACCAGCGGCGTTTCGGGCGCGGCCTCGCAGAGGCCGCCGACAAAACGCATGATCTCGTCGTCACTGGGCGGCCACCAGTCGGGCAAGGTGAATTGAGCCGCCGTCGGGCGAAGTGCGGAGACCCGCGTCAGCCGCTCCAGCGCGACGCGCGGATTGGACTGGCTGATGCCGATCTGGAAAGGAAGGCGCGCGCGGCCGGCTGTTTCGGCAACCAGCTCACAAAGCCGGTCGAATTCGGGCTCGGTCTGGCAATGGAATTCGCAGGCTGTGCCATTGGAATAGACGCCGTCGACACCCGATGCGCAGAGCCGGGCGATCGTCTTCTTCGTCGCCTGCCAGTCGATCGCTCCGCGATCATCAATGGCCAGCATCACTGCGCCCCAGACGCCGCGCGGCGCGTGTGCGGGCAAGCGGGCCAGGTGGTCGTTAAGATCAGCGTGCACCGGCGATCTCGTGTTCGCGGCGGGTTTCGTTCGACGCGAAGGCAGCCTCGATAATGGCGATCATCTTGCGCCCATAGGCGCCGTCGACCGGCACCGGCGTGTCGTCGGCAATGGCATCGCGCATCGCGCTCCATTCGCGCACCAGCGCGTTATGCATCCAGTTCGGTTCAAAGGAACCGGGCAGCTCGGTCCAGACCGTATCGCGGCCAAGCATCGTGCCGCGGTCCATGTCGATGCGCAGCGTTCCCTGCTCGCAGATAAGGTCCATGGCGTAGGTAGTAGCGCCGGTGCGGTACCCGACGCTCTGCACCTGGCCGATGCCGCCGCCGGCGAAGCGCAGTCCGAGCAAGGCGGTGTCGTCTGCTTCCTGGTCATGGAACTTGGCGCCGAGCATGCCGCTTACCGACACGACATCGTCATCCATCAGCCAGACGAGGCGGTCGAGCGCGTGGATGCCGGCAGTCAACAGCATGCCGCCGCCGCTCGCCTTGCGCAGATGCCAGTCGCGGCGATTGTGCTCCATCCAGAGCTTGATGATCCAGCTCGATCCGATGAGCGGCCGGCCGAGCACTCCTTCCTCCAGCACCTGCTTGGCCGCCATGCAGGGCAGGGCGAAATGCATGAGGTGGGCGACCATCAGCTTGACGCCGGTCTCGGCCACGGCGGCATTGATCGCATCGCAGGCGGCCGCCGTCGGCGCCATCGGCTTTTCGAGCAGGATGTGCTTGCCGGCCTCTGCCGCGCCGATGGCCATTGCGGCGTGGAGGTGATGCGGGCTGGCAATGAGGACCGCGTCGACCTCCTTGTCGTCCAGCAGCCGACGCCAGTCGGTGTAGCCGCTGCCGCCATATTCGGCGGTGAATTGCTGCAGTGCGTCGGAATTTCCACGAGAGGCGGCGGCGAGGCGAATGCCTCCAACCTCGCGGATTGCCCGCGCATGGGCTGCGCCGAAATCGCCGGCGCCGATAATTCCTATTCCAATCATGGTCCTGCCTTTTCGTAAGCGGCGTCGATCAGCGACATCGCCGCAACGTAATCCTCGATGGACACCGACGGAGGCGCCTTTCTGGCCAGCCGGTCAAGCGTGTCGCGCATGCACAGACGGTAGCGCGTTGCCGGCAGTTCGACCGGCAGATCGACGATTGCCGCATCATCGAGCGTGGCGCAGATGGCGCGGTCGCCGCGGTCGATCAGGGTCGCATTGGCAGCGACGATGCGCCATTCGAAGTCGCCACCGGGGCGCATCGAGGCAAAAGTGTAGCCGGCCTCGACGATGAACAGCGCGCCGGCCTCGTCTTCCAGCACCAGCAGCGCATGATCCTCGACCGGGCCGGGATGGATGCGGTTCGCGATCGAAACGGTCTTCAGGCCAAGCCTGCCGGTTGCGAGGCTGAGTGCAGCATCCACGCCGTGTATGCCGAGATTCCGCAACGCACCTCCACCACCAACCGCCGGGTCGACGACCCAGGCGACACCGTCGGCGATGTAGCGCCCAGGCGGGCCATTGACCAGCCGGAACTGGCAATGCGCCACCACACCGGCACGGCCCTGCCGGTGCAGCCGCTCAAAGGCGGCAACGGCCGGCCCGAAACGATTGGGCAGGGGCACAGCGACAAAGGCCTGGTGCTGTCGGGCGAGGTCGCGCAGCGCCATCAGTTCCCTCGTATGGCTGGCCGCCGGCTTCTCCAGGATCAGCGGTATCCCTGCCCCGATGATCGCACGTACCCGCGCCGGCACCGTCGAAGGGTGCCCCATCAACAAGATCACGTCCGGCGGGCTGGAGAGTATCTCCGTGAAATCTTCAATAAACGGCAGGTCGTGGTGCGCGGCAAACGCATGCGCTTGGCCAGGATTCTCATCCCAGATACCGGCGATCTCCGCACCGTAAAAGCGTGCGGCGTCGAGGTGCATTTCGGCGTGCCAGTGGCTCGAGCCGGCGAGGATTATCTTCATTCGGGAGCAACATGTTTGCTATGGGCTTGCAGGATATCCTACAAGTAGCTATACGACAAGCAGCGGGCAGGGTAGTCCAGCGGATGATGAAAGCAGTGGGATGGCGGACCTGAAGTCGATCGAACCGTTGAGCAGGCCGCCGCTCCTTCACGTCACCGTGCAGGAAAGCCTCAGGGCCTATATCGAAAGCAACCAGCTCAAGGCCGGCGATCCCTTGCCGCCGGAGACGTTCCTGGCGCAGCGGCTCGGCGTCGGCCGCAACTCCGTGCGGGAGGCCATCAAGGCGCTGGAATCGATCGGCATCCTGGAGACGCGACGCGGCATCGGCGTGTTCGTCAAGGAGTTCTCGTTCAAGCCGCTGCTGGACAACCTGGCCTACGGTTTGCAGGATTCGCTCCGCGACGTCGAAGAGCTGCGCGAAATCCGTCGCGTGCTGGAAACCGGCCTCATCGCCAAGACAATCGAGATGATCAGCGCCGATGACATCGAGGCGCTGCGCCAGTTGACCGAGCGCATGCGGCAACGTGCCGAGCGCCATGAGAGCTTCGCCGAAGAGGACCAGCAATTCCATCAGCTGCTGTTCCGCTGCCAGAACAACCGCATGCTGAGCGCGCTGATCGACATCTTCTGGATGGCGTTCAACAAGGCTTCGAATTTCACCAATCTCGATAATCCGACGCCGCTGGCGACATGGCGCGACCATCACGAGATCGTCGAGGCCGTCGCCGCCAAGGATGTCGACCAGGCGCGTCGGCGGCTCGACGACCATTACCGAGGAATCCAGCAGGTTATCGCCAAGAACCGAACACCCTGAACATGCCAAGGGAGGAAACCATGCGCATCAGGACCACCGCATTCTCTATCGCAGGGCTGCTGCTCGCCAGCATTGCCCCAGTGACCAGCGTCCAGGCACAAAACGCCAAAACCATCGCCGGCGGCTTCGACGTCGGTCCCGGCGGCTTTCCCAAGAACTTCAACCCGCTGGTCGCGACCGGCGGCTACACCTGGCTCAGCACCTATTTTGAACCGCTGGTCATCTACAATGCCGGGCTGACCGAGATCGAAGGCGACCTCGCGAAGGACTACAAGATCAGCGACGACCAGCTGAGCTATACGTTCAACCTGGTCAACGAGACTTGGCACGACGGCAAGCCGTTCACCTCGAAGGACGTCAAGTTCACGCTCGAGCTTGCCAAGAACAAGGCCTCCGGCAGCCTGTTTGCAGCCCGTCTCGCCGATATCGCCTCGGTCGATGCGCCGGATGACCACACCGCAGTGGTGAAGCTATCGAAACCGAACGGATCGTTTCTATCGATCCTCTCGCAGCTGATGATCCTGCCGGAGCATGCCCTGGCCACCCTGTCGCCGGAAGCGCTGGCGACCAGCACCTGGTGGTCGACCACTCCGGTCGGCACCGGCCCGTTCAAGTTCAAACGCTACGTGAGCGACCAATATGTCGAGCTGGCAGCCGACGACGACTATCGCAGCGGCAAGCCGAAGGTAGACGTGCTCATCAACCGCTATTTCGAATCACCGGCGGCGGCCGTCGCCGCGCTCCGTGCCGGTGAAATCCAGTTCACCTATGTCGAGCCCGACGATGCGGCCTCCTTCAAAAGTGACAGCAATTTCAAGGTGATCGAAGGTGCCTCCTACGTGGTCAACTATATCGGCCTGAATCAGAAGGTCGACCTGTTCAGGGATATCCGTGTCCGCCAGGCGATCATGTACGCGATCGACCGCAACGCCATCATAGACAGCCTCTATGGCGGTGCCGCCAAGCCGGCCAATTGCGGCTATGTCGCGCCGCATCTCGTTCCCCAGGGTCTCGAACCATATGCCTACGATCCGGCCAAGGCCAAGGCGCTGCTGACCGAGGCGGGCTGGGACAAGATCAACGGCGACAAACCGATCACCCTGCTGACCTATTACGGCTCGCCGCAAGCGGCCAACGTGATGGCCGCCATCCAGTCGATGCTGGCCGAAGTCGGCATTAACGTGGTGCCGCGCGTCGTCGATACGCCGACCTATAACGGCATCGTCTACAAACAAGGCACGCCGGACTGGAATGCCTTTCCGATGGTCTATGCCGGCCTGCAGAACGGCCCCAATCCGGCCAGCCTCAACCCCGGCCTTAACAAGTCGCAGATCCCGCCTGCAGGCTTCAACACCATGCGCATCGAGTTCGACGATCTGAGCGCTGCATTGGACGCCGCCCTCGGCCAGACCGATCCGGCCAAGATCGACCAATCCTGGCAGGAGGTCTGCAAGGTGATGAACAAGGACCTGCCCTGGGCAACGCTGTGGGTGGCCAACCGCTATGGCGTGGCCTCCAACAAGCTGCGTGACTTCGTCTGGACCCCGGCGCCGGGCGGCGGCCCCTACGCAGCTCACCCGGAGCGCTGGGATATCCAGTAAGAACCCGCAACGAAGCGAGCAGGCGGACCACTTTGGCGCCGCCTGCCACCGCCACGGATAGCCCATGTTGAGCTTCATTGCCCGCCGCAGCGCTACAGGATTGCTGATGCTGGTCGCGCTCAGCGTCCTCATCTTCATCCTGTTGCGGCTGGCGCCGGGCGATCCGATCGACGCCTATATCAACCCGTCGGTGCCGATGTCCGCCTCCGATCTTGAGGGGCTGCGCGAACGGCTTGGGCTCGACCGGCCGCTTCCCGTGCAATATCTGGCCTGGCTGCGCGCGGCGCTGGGCGGCGACTTCGGCTTTTCGATCCAGCGCAGCGGCGTCGCCGTGCTGCCGCTGGTCATGGAGCGCATCGGCCCGACCGCGCTGCTGATGGGCACGGGCCTGGCGATCGCCATCGTGCTCGGCATTTCCGCCGGCATTTTCAGCGCGGTGCGCCGTAACGAACCGTCCGACATCGCGCTGTCGGTGCTGTCGTTTATCGGAATCTCCAGCCCGGCTTTTCTGACGGCGCTGCTAGGCCTCTATTTCTTCTCGGTGCTGCTGCGCTGGGCGCCGTCCGGCGGCATGCAGACCGCGGGTGCGCCGTTCTCGATGACCGACGTGCTTGCGCACCTCATCCTGCCCGCTTGCCTGCTGTCCATCGGCCATGCCGCGCTGATCATGCGCTACATGCGCGCTTCGCTGCTGGAAGTGCTCAACCAGGATTACGTACGGACGGCGCGTGCCAAGGGCGTGCGCGAGTTCTGGGTTATCATCAAGCATGCAACCCGCAACGCGCTCCTGCCGGTCATTACGCTGATCGGCTCGACCGTCGGCATCGCCATTGGCGGCGCCATCTTCCTGGAAAGCGTGTTCAATTGGCCGGGCATGGGACTGCTTCTGGTCAATGCCGTTGGCACCCGCGATTACCCGGTGATCATGGGCGCCACGCTGGTGATCGGCGTTTGCGTCATCCTGGTCAACCTGTTGACCGACGTCGTCTATGCCGTCGTCGACCCGCGCATTCAGGTGGCGTGATGGCAATCACTGCGCCGGACCCAATGGTCGACCCGACAGCCTTACCGCAGACCAAGGGGCCGCTCCGCCGCGCGTTCGACCGCTTTTTCGAAAACCGCGCGGCGCGTGCCGGGCTTTTGATCGTCATCCCGATCCTGCTGGCGGTTTCGACATATCCTTTGTGGTGGCCGTTCGGCCCGAACGCCATCGACCTCAGGGCGATGAACAAGGCGCCGTCGGCCATTCATTGGCTGGGTAGCGACGGCGTCGGGCGTGACGTCATGGCCCGGTTGCTGCAAGGTGGGCGGATCTCATTGCTGGTCGCCGTCTGCTCGGTCGCCATATCGACCGTCATAGGCTTCCTGGTCGGCGCCGGCGCCAGCTTTGGCGGGCGCCTCATCGACGGCACGGTGATGCGCTTGGTCGATCTGGCGATGACGCTGCCGCCGGTGATCTTCCTGCTGGTGCTGGCTTCGATTGCCGGCACCGGCATCGCGCCGACCATACTGGTGATCTCGCTGCTCTCCTGGCCGGTGCTGTCGCGCATGGTGCGCGCCCGGCTGCTCGAACTGCGCGAGCGCGATTTCGTCGTTGCCGCCCGCGGCATGGGCGCGGGGCTGCCGCATCTGCTGTTCCGGCACGGCCTGCCCAATTGCATCGATATCCTGGTCGTCTATGCCACCTTGCAGATCGCCAACGCCATCCTGCTCGAGGCCGGCCTGTCCTTCCTCGGCCTCGGCATCGCGCCGCCCGAAGCCAGCTGGGGCAACATGCTCAATCTCGCCCGCTCCACCGTCGTGCTTGAAAATTATCCGTGGCAATGGATGTTCCCAGGCGCCGCACTGGTGCTCACCGTGCTCGCCATCAACTTCATCGGCGACGGCCTGCGCGACGCATTCGATCCCCGCTCTGATCTCAACTGACCTCGAAGGTTCATCAAAATGCCCCTGTTTACCGGCGTCGTGCCACCTGTCGTCACCCCGCTCAATGCCGATTTCAGCGTCGATTTCCCGTCGTTCACGCGCACTATCGAGAACCTGCTCGACGGCGGCGTCCACGGGCTGTTCGTGCTGGGCTCGACCAGCGAGGTGGTCTTCCACGACGAGGCGGGCCGCAGGGCCGTCCTCGAGCACGCGGTCAAGGTCAATAACCGCCGGGTTCCGATCTTCGCCGGTGTTATCGACCCGACGACCGACCGCGTCATCAACCACGCCCGCATCGCCAGATCGGCCGGTGCCGACGCCATCGTCGTCACAGCGCCGTTTTATACCCGCACCAGCCAGCCCGAGATCGGCGATCACTTCCGCTACATCAAAGATGCGATCGACATTCCGGTCATCGCCTACGACATCCCGGTCTGCGTGCATGTCAAGCTGGAGCGCAAGACCACGGTCGGTCTCGCCAGGGAAGGAGCCATTGCGGGTATCAAGGATTCCAGCGGCGATGACGGCAATCTGCGTTACGTGCTCAAGGACATGGCCGACGATCCCAGTTTTTTCGGCATGACCGGTTCCGAGATCCTGGTCGACAGCGTGCTGGCGATGGGTGCGCATGGCGTCGTGCCGGGCCTCGCCAATGTCGACCCGCATGGTTATGTCAGGCTGTGGAACCTGACGCAGGCGGGCCAGCTTGCCGAAGCCCGCCTGGAGCAGGAGCGGTTGTTGAAACTGTTCGAGATCGTCTGGATCTCGCTCGGCAGGACCAGCGCCGGCTCGGCCGGCGTCGGCGCCTTCAAGGCGGCGATGAAGAGCCTCGGCATCATCGCCTCGAACACCATGGCGCGGCCGCAGCGCAGCCTGAACGAGCAGGAAACCGCAAAGATCGACATGATCCTTCGCGATGTGGGGCTGCTCCGCTGAGTGCCACGCCGATCCTGTCGATTTCCGGCCTGCGCGCGGTGTTCCGCATTGCGGGGCGCGACATCGCGGCGGTAACGGATGTCGACCTGACGATCGGCTCCGGCGAGACGCTGGCGCTCGTCGGCGAATCCGGATCCGGCAAATCCGTCACCAGCCTGTCGATCATCGGCCTGTTGCCGAAAAGGGTCGGACATATTGCCGAGGGATCGATCGCGCTGCGGCGCAAGAACGGCACGGTCACCGAGCTGACCAGCCTCGATGCCGAGTCGCTGCGCAAGATACGCGGCAACGAGATTGGCATGGTGTTCCAGGAGCCCATGACCAGCCTCAACCCGGTCTACACGATCGGCGAGCAGATCGCCGAACCGATCCGCATCCATCTCGGCAAATCGCACCGCGAGGCAGAAGCAGACGCGGTGCGGCTGCTGGAACAGGTCGGCATTCCCGATCCGAAGCGGCGGGCGCTGCAGTATCCGCACGAACTGTCGGGCGGGATGCGCCAGCGCGCCACCATCGCCATGGCCCTGTCCTGCGATCCGGGCTTGCTGATCGCCGACGAGCCGACAACGGCATTGGACGTCACGATCCAGGCCCAGATTCTCGATCTTTTGGCCGAGCTGCAGGCGCAGCGCGGCATGGGTATCCTGTTCGTCACCCACAATCTCGGCGTGGTCGCCGAAATCGCCGACCGGGTAGCGGTGATGTATGCCGGGCGTATCGTCGAAACAGGTCCGGTGAGCGAAGTGTTCACCCGTCCGCGTCATCCCTATACCGCCGGGTTGATGCGCTCGGTGCCGCGGCTCGGCCAGGCCACGGCGCTGAAGCTGGCGGGCACGCCGCTGCCGACCATTGCCGGAAATGTTCCGTCGCTCGCGTTGCTGCCCAAAGGCTGTTCCTTCGCGCCGCGCTGCCCGATGGCTATCGCTGCCTGCCGCGCCGCGGTCCCGCCCTTGTTTGCGGCGACGCCGACCCGGCAAAGCCGCTGCCTGCGTTGGGAGGAGCTCTGATGGCCGACGTTCCCTTCCTTTCGGTCAAAAACCTGACC
Source organism: Mesorhizobium sp. M1027 (assembly GCF_040318745.1). Lineage (NCBI taxonomy): Bacteria > Pseudomonadati > Pseudomonadota > Alphaproteobacteria > Hyphomicrobiales > Phyllobacteriaceae > Mesorhizobium > Mesorhizobium sp. M1027. The sequence continues at coordinate 310,785 of NZ_JAMYMW010000002.1, forward strand.
AAGCATTTTGCGCCGACAGCGTTCTCGCGTGGCCCGCTGGTCAGGGCGCTGGAGGACATTTCCTTCGATGTCAGGCGTGGCGAGGTGGTTGGCCTGGTCGGCGAGTCCGGCTCCGGCAAGACCACGATCGGCCGCTCGGTGCTGCGTCTGATCGAGCCGACATCCGGCCAAATCACCTATGACCGCACCGATATCACCAGGCTGGGTGCCGCCCAGCTGCGCCGCCAGCGTCGCAAGATGCAGTATATTTTCCAGGATCCCTTCGCCAGCCTGTCGCCGCGCATGACGATAGGGCAGATCCTCACCGAAGGCCTTGACATTCAAGCCACTGGCAAGAGGTCCGAGCGGCGGGCGAAGGCCGCGAAGGCACTTGCCGCGGTTGAGTTGCCGTTCGACGCCTATGACCGCTACGCCCATGAATTCTCGGGCGGCCAGCGCCAGCGCATCGGCATCGCCCGGGCGCTGACGCTCGAGCCGGAATTCATCGTCGCCGACGAGCCGGTCTCGGCACTCGACGTCTCGATCCAGGCGCAAATCATCAATTTGTTGCGCGACCTGCAGCTCCGGCTCGGCCTGACCATGCTGTTCATTTCGCACGATCTGGCCGTCGTCGAGTACATCTGCGACACGGTCATCGTGCTCTATCTCGGGCGCATCATGGAGGTTGCGCCGGCGGCCGAGCTTTATGCCCGACCGCAGCATCCCTACACGCGTGCGCTGCTGTCAGCCATTCCATCGCTCGATCCGCTGGCGAGGCAAGGCCGGCAGGTGCTCAAAGGCGATATTCCCAGTCCGGCGAACCCGCCGTCGGGTTGTGTTTTCCGAACTCGTTGCCCGTTCGCGTTGGAGGCTTGCGCCGCGGCCGTGCCGCCACTGAGGGCGACAGCCGACGGCCATCTGAAGGCCTGCATTCGCGACGACATTGCTTAGGAATAATTGCCCAGACAACGTCCAAATAGGCCCCCAATCCCAGGCGTTCATCGACATCCACCGCCTGGTTTCACGAAGCTGTTATTGTCGTTCCCCGTCATTGAAACGTCAGCGATGCCGACCCATATGCACGCTGCGCCGGATGTTTCCTCCCATTCGTCCGGCGCGTTCCCCTCTGAAGGTTTTCGACCTTCACATCTGGCCGGGCTTTGCAGCCCGGCCTTTTTTCTACGGGGTTGGTGAGCGAGCCGAGATCATGGCGCAGGCGTGCCCAGCGTATCGATGCGTTTCGCCAGCGCCGCGGGATCGCCAAGCACACGGACCGTCTTCAGCCGAGCGGTGCCGCCGGCGACGATCGAGACGGCCGAAGCGGCCACGCCAAGCGCCTTAGCGACCAGCCTTTCCAGCGCTCGATTGGCGGCGCCGTTTTCCGGCACGGCGCGAACGCGAGCCTTCAGATGGCTTCGCCCATCCGCGGTCGTTTCGGCCCCCTCGAGCCTGTCCATCGCTGATTTCGGCGTCAGCCGGACGAACAGGTCGATACCGTCGGCGCGCGTCCGGAACGGCGCGCGCATGGGACGCCTGCACTCAGACGACCAGCGAAAGCACGGTGGTGAGCAGGAACTGCCGGATGAAGAACAGGATCAGCAGCAGGATGATCGGCGAGATGTCGATGCCGCCGAGATCGGGCATGAAGCGGCGGATCGGCCGCAGCGCCGGTTCGGTCAGCCGATAGAGCATGTTGCTGATGGTATCGACGAACTGGTTGCGGGAGTTGACGACGTTGAAGGCGTAGAGCCAGGAAAATATCGCCGAGGCGATGATGATCCACCAGTAAAGGTCAAGCGCCATGACAATGGTCTGAATGAGGGCGATCATGCCGGTCTCCGATTGTTGCCGACATGTAGCCACTGTAGCTGAAAGCGGCAAGAGCCGCGTTCCGACGCGTCGGCGAGGCGCACGAACGGCCGAACGGCATTTCGGCAGCAAGCGCAGCCTTGACAGGAAACCGCAGCGGCCGATAAAAGCCCAATCCGCTGGACGGGGCTGTAGCTCAGCTGGGAGAGCGCGTCGTTCGCAATGACGAGGTCAGGAGTTCGATCCTCCTCAGCTCCACCAGCGGATTTTTCGAACCCCCCGTGAATGCTGAGGAACCTTTCTTGGATTCCATGGGTCCTCAGATCAAGCGACCGAATGCATCGCGAGCCTCTGCCGGCTTGGCACTGTCGTCGCCGGGTGGATTCACATCGGCGACGTAAAGGCCCTCTACACCAATAGCGTATGCGGCCTATTGCCACTGCGCCTCCTCCTTGCCAGACTTGGCCCGTCTTCAAAACCGAGGGGAATTCACCATGACCGGCACGACAAGACGTGATTTTGTAGGTCTTACAGGAGTGGCAGCGACTGCCCTGGCCGGTGCTGTTGCAACACGAGCTACCGCTGCCGAAAGTGACGTATCGCCATCGTTCGATGAGGTTCTTCAAGAGTACAATCTAAACAACACAGAAAGGACTAGATCAAAGCTGGCGATCTATGTCGTCCTTTCTCATCTGCACGCCAGCCTCGAGAAGGAATTTAGTGACCTTGGGCTAGAGCTGCCTCTAGGAAAAAAGGCCTTGCCATCGAATCTGCCGGCCAATTTCGAAGACGCGCAGGTTGCACCCCTTCCGTGGCTCTTCAAGCCCTCGGAAGTTACCGACCACGAACGAAACGGCTATGCGACGATTGCAATGCGAATGAACGCAGTGATGGCAAGACACACCGCTGACGTGAGTGTCGGGGTTTCGCATATTATGTCGCACAAGGGATAACCGCGACCTTGCCGGCGAGCACGGCACGTCAGGCGAGCACAACGTCGGCCGGCGATTTGTTGTTGCGGGCGAACCGATTACCTGTTTTCGCGAGGCGACTGCGCTGCGAGAGTCCTCACAATGGATAAATCCTTCCGGGACGCGCCGCGCGAGATAGCAAAGCTCTCGGCACCCCGGCCAGTGGGAATTGTCAGCCGTCCGCGCGTAGTGGCGCTGCTTTCGCAGGCCCTCGACAGCGGTGCATGCTGGCTGGCTGCGCCTGGTGGATACGGCAAGACCACCGCGGTGATCGACTTTCTGGAACACGGCGGGCTGGAACAAGGCGGGCTGAAGCAAGGCGAATCGGCGTACAACTGGTATCGGGTCGACACCGAGGACCAGGACGTTGCGCGGCTTTTCCATTATCTGACGCTGTCGCTCGACGGCAGGCATGCCGGCATGCCGGTCTTTGGTCCGGAATATGCCGACAATTCCGACGATTTCGCGCGGCTGTTCTTCCGCACCTATTTCTCGCGGCTTGATCCGGGCACGATCCTGGTCCTCGACGATCTGCATCGTGCCGATGCACCAGGCTTTCGCCGGTCGCTGGCGATCCTGTTACGCGAACGCCCCAATACCGTCCGCTGCATCTGCACATCGCGGATGCTGCCCGAGGGCGATGTCGCCGACCTCGTGCTGTCCGGACAGTTGCCGGTCCTCAACCAAACGCTGCTGGAGTTTTCGCCTGCGGAGGCTCGCAACCTCGTCACCGCCCGCTCGCAATCGCCGTCCGAGGTCGGCGACATTTCGGAGGCGCGCGGCTGGGCGGTGGGCCTTCTCCTGCTGGCCAACGCCGGAATGTACTACCCGCTTTCGCAGACCGGCCTTGCCGGAGGCGCCGGCCTTCGGGAGATTGTCGGACGTTATTTCCTGCGCGACATCGCGCCGGAGGACCAGGATCTGCTGATCAGGCTCAACCTTCTGCCGGAGATCAGCACGGACCTTGCCGATGCGTTCCTGGGTTCGCCGCAGGCTGCCCGCCTGCTGGTGCGGCTGCAGCATCGCCAGCTGCTGATCACGCGCGACGGTCCGGGCGGCGCCGCCTTCCAGCTGCATGACTTGTTGCGCGAATACCTTGCCGGCCTACTGGACCGGCGCGTGACGGAAGCGGACCGTTCCAGGCTGCGCGAGCAGGCAGCAAAGGTCCTGCACGAGGCCGGCAAAACCGACGCGGCAATCGTGCTGGCGTTGCAGGCGGGCGCCTGGCCGCTGGCACGCCAGCTCATTCTGGAGTGCGCTAACGGCGTTCTCTCGCAAGGGCGCAGGGCCAGCTTCGTCGAATGGTGCAACGGGCTGCCCCCCGACGAGATGGACGGGTGGGTCCATTATTGGCTGGGCGTCGCCTTCGCGTCGGACGATGCGAAGGCCGAGCCGCACTTCTCCAAGGCATGGCAAGCATTCGAGAACACCGACATGCGCGGCCAATGCCTGACGGTCGCGCGGGCGGTCGTAGTCAAGACCGCCAGCTGGCGTACGCATGAGGGGCTGGCGGATTGGACGCGCCGAGCCTCACAGGTTCTTGCCAAGGGGTTGCCGGAATTGGATCCGGAGGAACTCATGATGGTCAGGCTCGGCATCCTGCGGGCCGTCGATTTCGCCGAACCTGGCGAATTCGACGCCCATGACGCGAAGCGCCTCGTGAATGATATCCAGCAGCGCCTGACACATCTGCCGATCGAGGATTCGGCCGAGTTGCGCCTGCTGGCAAGCGAAGCGCTCATCGACTACGCGACCTCGTCGGGGCAGCGCGACATTTTTGCCAATGCCGTGGACAGCGTTGCCGCCGATCTCGAACATCCGGATATCCCACCGCTGGTGCTCGGCATGTGGCTGGTGTCCTTTGGCTCGGCCAGCGGCCGTTACTTCCCCTATTCGCGGCGCGGTTTTGTCTATGCCTCGGCCGAGGATGCGTTGCGACGCGCAACGGCGATAGGCGAGCAGCACGCCTTACGGGGCGTCGAGTTCAGCGCCCTCTACCAGCTCCAATTGCTGATGAAGCTTCACAACAGGTTCTCGGAGTTCAATGCGCTGGTCTCCCGACTGGGCGAGATCGCGGACAGCAGGTTCACCACCCAGGTCGCGGTCGTCGCAGACTGCCATGCGGCGATGCACACGCGCAACGGCGACTTCGCCAAGGCCTATCTCGACTGCGATGTCTTCATGGATGCGATCGAGCGGGCGAACGAGCCGATGATCGAGCGCTGGCCGCATTACGTCACCAAATACCAGGTCCTGCTGGCCGACCGGCGTCCGGCGGAGGCGATTGCGCTACTTCAGGGGATCGCCGAAAGGCTGAGCGGCGGCCCTCGCCAGCGTGTCGAACTCAGCATTCTAGCCGCGCGGGCCCTGGAGCAGAAGTGGAACGGCGGCGCGTCCTATGGCACTCGTCTGGCTGAATTCATGGCGGCATTGCGCGAGGTCAATCCCTCGGCGATCTTGCTCAACCTGCCGGACTTGCTAGCCGAGCTGATCGCCGATGCGCTGGAGCGAAAGATCGATGTCGATCTCTGCCGCCGCGTCGTTCGGGCGCGATATCTGGTCCCGCCCGCTGGTCGCCCCGCCCAGTGGCCTTGGCCGCTCAGGATACACTTGATGGGAGGCTTCCGCCTCGAGATCGATGGCGCCGAGGTCGCGCCCGGTGCCAAACCTACCCGCGCTCTCGACATATTGCGCATTATCTGCCTGTCGAGGGATCAGGTCTGTTCGGTGGAAACCCTGCAGGATTGGCTCTGGCCCGACCTCGACGGCGACCAGGCCAAAGCGGCCTTGGAGCAGGCGCTGCATCGTCTGCGCAAATTGCTCGGGCAAGGCGAACTCGTAACGCTGAGAGAAGGCCGTTTGCGGCTCGCTGCCGACAAGGTCTGGATCGATCTGCAGGATTGGGAAGACCGGCTGAAACCCGTTCTGTCGGGCCAAAGAGACAGCGCAATCGAGGAGCAGGAGATGCTGCTGGAAGGCTTTGTCGGCCCGCTTTTCTCGAATGGCCCGACGCCCGCCTGGTCGAACGCCGCGGCCGACCGGGTGCGGGACGGGTTGGTGGAGCTTGCCGTGCGGATCGCCAAACACTGGCAGAGCCGAGGCAACGCAGATCGGGCACGCCAAGCGTGCCGGCGTGCGCTCGATTTCTACCCGGAATCGGCCAAACTCCATGGCACGCTCATCCAGGAGAGCCTCTCCAGAAACGACCACGCCGGCGCCATCGAGGATTACCGGCGCTATGAACGCGCGCTCGCTTCGACCGGCGATGACGAGCCCTCGCCTTTGCTGCGTTCGCTCGTGCGCCCGTTTCTCTAGACCGGTTCATCGTTTCACGGAAACGCCGAACCGCTCTATCTCTTTATTTTTTCGCAGTTCCGGACGGAAAACCGTTCCACACTTTTCCTGGAATTGCTCTGGCGCAGCTCGGAACTCTGTAAGCCGTCCGTAAGTCGCGGTCTGGGAACCTCGGCCCGTCGATCAAAACCGATCGCCGGAGGCCTGAAGCCCCCGATACCAACACTCACAGGAAGGAAAAGGTCATGCCGTATACTGCCAGAGCAACTTCGAGAGTGCGTGCCGGCACCATCCGCGCTGGAGCCACAAGACTTTCCGACCAGCTCAGGATCGGGCCTTGGTCGCTCCTCTCGCCCGAAGCTGTCATACAGCAAAAGTACAACTCCCTTGGAGGCGCCGGCTTCGCCGAGATCGACAGGAAGGAGACTGGAAAAGCCTGGTATCTCAAGAACGGCTCATGCATTTGTTACAACGATGCCATGCACGACGCCGTTGAGATCCACGGCGACATCTACAGGAAATGGATTGCGCTTGGCGGTCTCGCGTGGGGCATTCCCTGCACCGACGAAACCGGAACTCCCGACGGCGTCGGGCGATACAATCACTTCAACAACAATACCGCTTCGATCTACTGGACACCGAATACCGGTGCTCAAGCGATTTGGGGGGCAATTCGCAGCAAATGGGCAGCAATGGGCTGGGAGCGCTCGGTTCTCGGCTATCCGGTCACCGACGAAACCGGAACTCCCGACGGCGTCGGGCGCTACAACCATTTTGCCAATGCCGGCTCGATCTACTGGACACCGAACACCGGAGCCAACGTGGTGTACGGTGACATCCGCAAGAAGTGGGAAAGCCTGGGCTGGGAACAGTCATATCTGGGGTACCCAACCACCGACGAGACCGAATTTGCCGACGGTGGCCGTGCCAATCTGTTTGAAAACGGCGGCATATACTGGTGGCCCGACACCGGCGCGATCGACCTTCGAGATGTCGTCGTCCACTATACCGGCCTCCATTGCTTCGGCGAGACCGACTGGGATCAGGGGTCGAGTGCGGACGAGCCCTATGTCATCGTCAGCGTGACAACGCCGCAGATGGCCGACACCAAGCGCAGCCAGGTCTATGGCGACGTCGATGCGGGAGATACGAGACCCGACCTGATGGAGGTCTATCGAGGCAAGCCCTACGGCATCAATATCGGTACGGTGCTGATGGAAAACGATTTCGGCGATCCAAACAAGTACAAGGACGAAGTGCAGAAGGTCGTGATGGGCGTCCATACGGCGGGTACGCTGGCTTTGGGCCTCATTCCGGTGGCAGGACCTATCATTGCCGCAATAGCCGGCCCGGCCCTGGGATCCTTGATGCCATCGATCGGCGGCGCCATCAGCGATCTCTTCGATTGGGGCGATGACAGGATCGGGAGCGCGACAGTGACCATCTCCGCAAAGCAGATGGTGTTGCTCGCGGCACGTACGAACAATACCACCTTCAGCGGGATTGGGTTCAAAGTGGAAACGCCCCTGATTTCCGGCGAAGGGGCGTCCTACAAAGCCTATTTTGGCTTTGTGCCTGCCTAGTCTAGGCCAATCGCCCCGGCAAAAAAGCTTGCCGGGACAATCAACTTACCAGCCCCGCCTTCCGTTGGCGGGGCTGACGTTCGCGACTGAGAGATTTATTTCCGTAGCGGTCGTCACAAGGCGGTCCGGATGCGCCAGCGGCCGATCAGCATAGCGGGCAGTCACCTCAACGACACTGCCGCAGCCAGCGAGGCCGAGCCGGGACCGACAGAACCGGATCAGGCGGCGCGCAACCCGACGCCATGACGGCCGACATCAATCAGGATAGAAGAGAACCGTGACAAGAGCGGGCACGCATCACACCAGTCCGCGCTTGGCCATCATTGCTTCCGGTGAAGGCATCTTGCCGCGGAAGGCGGTGTAGAGTTCTTCGGGATCCTTCGAGCCGCCGGCGGCGTAGATGTTCTTGCGCAGCCGCTCGGCCAGCGCCGGATTGAACGGATCGCCCGTCTCCTCGAAGGCGGCGAAGGCGTCGGCATCGAGCACTTCCGACCACATGTAGGAATAATAGCCGGCCGAATAGCCGTCGCCGGCAAAGATGTGGCCGAAATGCGGGGTGCGGTGACGCATGGCGATGGTATCGGGCATGTTAAGCCCTTCCAGCGTTTCGGCTTCGAAACGAAGCGGCTGGTCCGGTGCATCCGGCCGGGCGTGGTAAGCCATGTCGACCAACGCCGAGGCAGTGAACTCGACCGTGGCGAAGCCCGCGCCGAAGGTGCGCGCCGCCAGCATCTTGTCGACCAGCGCCTTTGGCATCGGCTTGCCGGTCTTGACATGCAGCGCATGTTTTTCCAGCACCGCCGGTACCGTCAGCCAGTGTTCGTAAAGCTGCGAAGGCAGTTCGACGAAATCGCGGCTGACCGAGGTGCCAGCGACCGACGGCCAAGTGACGTCGGTCAGCATGCCGTGCAGAGCATGACCGAATTCGTGGAACAGCGTCTTGGCTTCGTCGACCGACAGCAAGGCGGCCTCGCCGGCCGGCGGCTTGGCAAAATTCATGATGTTGTAGATGACCGGCTTGGAGCCATCGCCAAGCCTGTAACCGGATTTCAGCGCGCTCATCCAGGCGCCGGAGCGCTTCGAGAGTCGCGCGAAATAGTCGGCGAGGAACAGGCCGCGCTCGCTGCCGTCGACATTCTTCACCACGAAAACACGTGCGTCGGGATGCCAGGTGGCAATGCCCTTCTTTTCTTCGAAAGAAATGCCGAACAATCGTGTTGCCACATCGAAACAGGCGTCGATGATGCGGTCTAGCTGCAGGTACGGCTTCAGCTCGGCCTCGTCGAAGGCGAATTTCTCTGCGCGCAGCTTCTCCTGATAGAAGCGCCAGTCCCAGGCAGCGAATTCTTCGTTGCTGCCGGCCTCGGCCGCCAGCCGCTGCAATTCGGCTTGGTCGCTTGCGGCCTTTTCCACCGCCTTTTCCCAGACCGGATCGAGCAGCGCGTGCACCGCCTCCGGCGTCTTGGCCATGGTATCGTCGAGCTTCAATGCGGCGTAGGAAGCATAGCCGAGCAGCTTCGCCTTCTCGGCGCGCAGGCGCAGCATGTCGCGCATCACTTCCGTGTTGTCGGTAGCGCCGCCATTCTGACCACGCATGATGAAGGCGCGGAACGCTGTCTCGCGCAGATCGCGGCGTTCTGAGAAGGTCGAGAACGGCTCGTAGATCGAACGCGACAGAGTGACGGCGTAGCGGCCCTTCTGGCCGCGCATCTCGGCGGCTTCCGCCATCGAGCTTTTCAGGAATTCCGGCAGGCCGGCAAGGTCGGCCTCGTCGAGGAACAACGCCCAGTCGCGCTCGTCGGCAAGCACGTTCTGGCCGAAATTGGTGCCGAGCGACGACAATTCCTCGTTGATCGAGGCCAGCCGCTTCTTGCCTTCGGCGTCGAGCCTGGCGCCGGAGCGAACGAAGTTTTTCCAGGTCTTTTCCAAGACCCGCATCGTTTCGGCATCGAGCTTCAAAGCATCGCGGCGCTGATAGAGATGGTCGATGCGGGCGAACAGGCGTTCGTTCATCGAGATTGCCGAGAAATGCCGCGACATCTTTGGCGAGATGTCGCGCTCCAGTGCCTGGATCGTCTCATTGGTGTGGGCGCCGGCTCGGCACCAGAAGATCGACGAGACATGGTCGAGCGCCTCGCCGGCAAGCTCGAGCGCGGCAAGCGTGTTTTCGATGGTCGGCGTCCCGGCGTTGCCGGCAATCGCCTCGATCTCGGCCTCATGCGCCTTCAGGGCCGCGTCGAAGACCGGAGAAAAATCGCCATCGCCGATGCGCGTGAAATCGGGCAGGCCGAGCGGCCCTTGCCATGCGGTCAGCGGATGGGCAGCGAGGTCGACGGTGGACGGCATGGGCAAACTTTCGCTGAGTGGCGGGAGAAAATGAATCGTCACCGATGTAAGGCGCCGGCCGGTTGCGCGCAACAGCGGGTCCCGTTCATGGTTCCGTCAGTAACCGTCGCAATTTTCGGCGATCGCGGCTTGCGAACTGGCGCTGATCTGGTCGTTGGCGACCGCGAAAGTCTCCTGCATCAGCATGTCGTTGCTGGGAAAATCATAGCAGGCGATCACAGTGGTGACGCCGCCCTCCGTCTTCTCGATCCGGTGGCGGATTTCGGCCCCGGCGACGGCGCCCTGCCACTCGGCGATCGAGGCGATGAATTCCTGCTTGCTTTGCACGACGCCGAGGTCGTCGAGCTTGATGCGGACGTTGTCGGCGAGCAGGTCCGACAATTCGGTGCGGTCGGCGACCAGCAGTGCCGAATACCAGCGGTCTATGATCGCGCTATCGTCGGCGCTGGCAACATTTGCTGAGCACAGTAGTGCCGCCGCCGCGAACGCGAACCGAGCTCGCATCATGCCCCTCGTCTCCTACTCCGTCTCCGGCCGCTCGAAATCGCCTGTGTCCTTGTTCATCACCCAAAGCTCGCCGGTCGAAATATCGAACCAGGCACCGTGCAGCGACAGCCGCCCCTTGCCTTCGAGGATCGAAACACAAGGGAAGGTGCGCAGATTGGCTATGGAATAGCGGATCGAGATGCGCTCCAGCGCCGTCTGGCGCTCGGTCGCGGTCATGAAGGTGCTGGACGATACGGTCTCGGCCGCAGGCGCGATCAGGCTCATCCACTTGCCGATGAAATCGCCCGGCGACAAGGGTGCGGCCGCGGTGTCGAGTGCCGCGCGGATGCCGCCGCAGCGGCCGTGGCCCATCACCACGATGTTCTTGACCTTGAGGCTCTGCACGGCAAATTCGAGCGCTGCCGATGTCGAGTGGAACTGATCGTCGGGCGCATAGGGCGGCACCAGATTGCCGACATTGCGCAGCACGAACAGCTCGCCGGGCCCGGCGTCGAAGATCGCTTCGGGCGCGGCCCGCGAATCGCAGCAGGCGACGATCATCGTTTCGGGTGCCTGGCCCTCCCGCGCCAGCGAGCGATAACGGCCGCTTTCGGTGAGATAGCGGCCGCTCATGAAACTGCGGTAGCCGGTGAGAAGATGCTCGGGAAGATGGGGCATGGGCAGCGGTGGGAGCCTTTCCGGGTTGAAGGCAGCTCGGGTCAATCCCGAAAGGCTCTAGCGCATCGGCCCGAAAATCGGAACCGATTTTCGGAAAGCGTGGAGCGTAGGTCCAAAGCGTGGAGCTCACTCTGCCCCAAGTGGACGGCACCTCGCTCCAGCCACATCCCGACAGTCGAGGCAACTGAACCCGGCCGGCGTATTCCTAGACTATTCCGCGATCTCCAGCAGGGTCGATATCAGCAGCCGGCGCTCGTCGGCGGAAAGAATATCCGAACCGAACAGATTCATGCTGCGAAGTCCCTCGATGGCGAGATAGCAGACCAGCAGCGCCTTGAGGTTCGGCGTCTCCGCCTTCAGCCGTTCGAACACCTGCCGCCTGAACGATTTTATCGGCGTCAGGAAGTCGGGATCCTCGGCGATTGCCGAAAATATCCAGGATGCCGATGGCTTCGACTCCTCGGCATGCTCGGCCGAAAGCCTGATATAGGCGGCGAGCGGGCTCTCGCCGCTGCCGCTGTTCTTGCGGGCGGCCTCCAGCGCCTGTTGGAATGCGCTGAGATAATCCTCCACCAGCGCCTGCATCAATTTCGCCTTGGTCGGGAAATTGTAGAGAAGACCACCCTTCGACACGCCGGCACGGCTGGCAACAGCGTCCAGCGACAGGCTGCCAGGACCCGTCTCGCGCGCCACCGCGGCGGCGGCAGCGAGAATTTTTTCGCGCGAATTTGCTCTGCGGACCTTCATCAATCGTTCCCCATTCATTAGCTTAGGCGGAATTGACAAGACCGTCCAGACGGTACAGTAAGATCGCCGTCATTTGAAATTGGGACCAGTCACAGGTATGTGTTCCGGTCGTCCGACCGTTATGCTGGGCCATGGCCGAGGGGACTGTTCGTGATCAAGCGCTTCATCATCGCCTTCATTCTGCTCGTGCTGGTGTGCGGCGGCATCGTCGGCTTCAACCTGTTTCGCGACAATGCGATCAAACAGTTCTTCGCCACCATGAAGCCGCCGGCCAGGACCGTGTCGACAGTCATTGTCAAACCGATGTCCTGGACGCCCGGCATCGAGGCGATCGGCACTGTCAGTGCCGTACGCGGCGTCGACCTGACGGTCGAAACTGCTGGCATCGTCAAGGACATCCTGTTCCATGCCAATCAGAAGGTCGCCGCCAACGCCGTCCTGCTGCAGCTTGACGATGCCGTCGAGCGAGCCGACCTCGTCGCGTCGAAGGCGCAAGCCACCTCCGACCAGACGACGCTGATGCGCGCTCTCGAGCTGCAGAAGCGCGGGGTCGGCACCGATGCTACGCTCGACACGGCGCAGGCAGCAGCATCGGTCTCCGCCGCGCAGGTAAACAAGCTGCAAGCGGTGCTCGACCAAAAGCAGTTGACCGCCCCCTTCAAGGGTACTGTCGGTATTCCGAAAATCGACCTTGGCCAGTATCTCACACCCGGCACCGCCGTAGTGACCTTGCAGGACATGGATACGATGCGTGTCGATTTCACCGTGCCGGAGCAGCAGCTTCCGCAGCTGAAGATCGGACAGAGGGTGCGGTTGGGCGTCGGCGGCGGCGACATGCCGTTCACCGGCAGCATCCGCGGCATCGATCCGAAGATCGACCCGACCAGCCGGCTGGTGACGGTAAGGGCGGAGGTCGGCAATCCCGAAGGCAAGCTGACGCCGGGCCAGTTCGTCCAGGTGCGCGTCGAACTGCCCGAGGAGAACGACGTGCTGGCGCTGCCGCAGACGGCGCTGACCTCCAGCCTGTACGGCGACTTCGTCTTCGTGGTGCGCCCGGCCAAATCCGCCGAAGCCAACGGCGCGGCTCCCGAGGCAAAGCCGGAAGAGAAGCCGGCTGCAGATGCTGCCAAGCCGGCGGCCGAAGCACCCGTGGCAAAACCCGACGAAAAGCCGGCTGCTACCCCAGCCAAACCGGCAGCGGAAGCCAAGCCGGCAGCGGAAGAACAGAAACCGCAGCTCGTGCTCGCCCAGGTGTTCGTCAAGCCAGGCCGCCACAACGCCGGCCTGGTCGAGATCCTGGAAGGCATCCAGCCCGGCGACGAAGTCGTTACGGCCGGCCAGAACCGGCTCTCCAACGGCATGTCCGTTGCCGTCGACAACACGATCGATCCGAGCAAGCCGGGGAACCAGCAGGCAGCCCAGCAATGAGCTTTTCCGATCTCTTCATCCGCCGCCCGGTTCTCTCGACCGTGCTTGCCTGCATGATCCTGCTTCTGGGTTTTCAGGGCATCTTCAACCTTTCGATTCGGCAGTATCCAGAGGTTGAAGAAACGGCCATCACCATCACCACGGCCTATCCCGGCGCCAGCGCCGACCTGATCCAGGGGTTCATTTCCGCGCCGATCGCGCGTGCCGTCGCTTCGACCGAAAACATCGATTATGTCACGTCGTCGAGCCGGCCGTCCTCCAGCACCGTGACGGTGCAGATGAAGCTCGGCTCCGACCCCGACGTCGCGCTGAACGAAGTCTTGTCGAAGGTTCAGAGTGTTCGCGGCGATCTGCCGGACGAAACCAAAGACCCGGTGATCGTCAAGGGCACCGGCCAGCAGTTCGCGATGATGTACATCTCGATGCAGAATCCGAACATGACACCGGAACAGCTCACCGAATATATCGAGCGTGTCGTGCGGCCGCGTATCTCGACGGTCGAAGGTGTCGCCGACGTGCAGATTTTCGGCGCCGCCGAATATTCGATGCGTGTCTGGATCGACCCGATCAAACTGGCGGCGCGCGGCGTGACGGCGGCGGAAGTGCTGACCGCCATCAACGAATCGAATTTCCTCTCCGCGCCCGGCGATACCGAAAACGAATATGTGGCTTCCTCGATCACGGTTCGCTCGACCCTGCAGACGCCGGAGGCTTTCGCTGCCCTTCCGCTCCGCTCGAAAGACGGCAATGTGGTGAGGCTGCGCGACGTGGCCCGCGTCGAGCTCGCCGCGGCGAGCACCGACACCAGGGTCACGTTCAACGGCAAGCCCGGCATCTTTCTCGCCATCTTTCCGACGCCGGCCGCCAATCCACTGACCACCGCGGCGGCGATCCACAAGATTGTGCCGACGATCCAGGAGACGCTGCCGCTCGGCATGACGATCGAGATCGTCTACGACTCGACCGAGCAGATCAGCGCGTCGATCGAGGAGGTGTTCAAGACCATCGGCGAGGCGGTCGCCATCGTCATCGTCGTCATCCTGCTCTTCCTCGGCTCGTTCCGCTCGGTGCTGATGCCGATCGTGACCATTCCGCTGTCGCTGATCGGCGTCTGTTTCCTGCTGTTTTCTTTGGGTTATTCGATCAACCTTTTATCGTTGCTGGCCATGGTGCTGGCGATCGGACTGGTTGTTGACGATGCCATCGTGGTGGTGGAAAACATCCACCGCCACATGGAGGAAGACGGCTTGTCGCCGATGCAGGCGGCCTTCAACGGCATGCGGGAGATCTCGTCCGCCGTCGTCGCCATGACGATAACGCTGGCCGCGGTGTTCGCGCCGCTGGCCTTCACCGGCGGCCTGACAGGCGCACTGTTTCGCGAATTCGCGGTGACGCTTGCCGGCTCGGTGGTGCTTTCGGGTGTCGTCGCCCTAACCGTCACGCCGATGATGTCGGCACGCATCCTGAGGGCCGGGTCGCACAGCCGCTTCCAGCGCATTGTCGACAACACGTTCGGGCGCGTCGAACACGTCTACGAGCGGCTGGTCAGCGGCTCGCTGAAATATCGCCCGGTGACGCTGATGATCGTCATCGCACTGGTCGCCACGACCGGCTTCATGTTCACAAAGACCGCGAGCGAACTGGCGCCGGAAGAAGACCAGGGCTTCTTGCTGTCTATTGTGAACGCGCCGCGTTACGCGACGTCGGACTACACCGAGACCTATGTGAACCAGATTCTCGGGCTGGTGAATGATATCCCCGAAACCAGGGCACGGTTCTCCGCCGTCGCGTTCCAAGGCCCGACCAACAGCGCTTTCGTCGGCTTTGCGTTCAAGGACTGGGCCGAGCGCGCGCGCAGCTCGAAGGAACTTCAGGAAGACATCACTGCCCGCCTTGCCAAGGTGGCAGGCGTCGAGGCTTTCGTCTTCGCACCACCGACGCTGCCCGGCTCCGGCGGCGGCCTGCCAATCACGATGGTGGTGCGCTCGACCGGGGAGGCCTCCCAGGTGTACGAGGCCGCCGAGAATATCAAGAACAAGGCGCAGGCCTCCGGTCGCTTCCTCGCCGTGCAGAATTCCATGTCCTACGATGCGCCGCAAGTGACAGTGACGATCGACCGCGACCGCGCCGCGGCACTCAACCTGCCGATCGCCGAAATCGGCCGGACGCTGACCCTCTTGGTCGGTGGCGCCGAGGTGGCGCAATTCGACCGCGAATCCAACAGCTACGACATCATCCCGCAGGTGCCGCAGCAATTCCGCGACAATCCCGAAAAACTTGGGGAGTATTTCGTGCGCAGCGTCTCGGGTGAGATGGTGCCGCTCTCTGCGGTGGTGAAGATCTCGACCAACGCGTCGCCGGCGGCGATCGAGCAATTCAACCAGTTGAATTCCGCAACGATTTCCGCCTTGCCGCTGCCTGGCGTCACCACCGGCGACGGTTTGAAAGCGATCGAGGATATCGCCAAGGAGAGCCTGCCGGACACTTTCTTCATCGACTATACCGGTCAATCGCGGCAGGAGAAGGAACAGGGCTACACGATCATCATCGCCTTCGCGGCGGCAGTGCTCGTCATCTACCTGGTGCTGGCGGCGCAGTTCGAAAGCTTCCGCGATCCGTTGATCATCATGATGGCGGTGCCACTCTCGATCTTCGGCGCGATCGTGCCGCTTAATATCGGGCTCGGCACCCTCAACATCTACACCCAGGTCGGCTTGATCACCTTGATCGGCCTGATCACCAAGCACGGCATCCTTCTGGTCGAGTTCGCCAACCAGCAGCGTGAAATGCACGGCATGCGGCGGCGCGATGCGATCATCGCCTCGGCCAGGGTGCGGCTGCGGCCGATCCTGATGACGACGGCGGCGATGGCGCTAGGCGTGGTGCCGCTGATCATCTCCAGCGGCGCCGGTGCCGCGGCACGCTATTCGATGGGCCTGGTGATCTTCACCGGCATCCTGGTCGGAACCATGTTCACGCTGTTCGTGGTGCCGATGTTCTACACCTTTATCGCCAGCAAGGACCTGCCGCATCACGCCGAAAAGCCGGATCCGAAGCTGATGCCGGCGATGCCGGATTAGATTGTACTAACCCAGATTAGATTGTACTAACATTGTACAATAAAAAGGCCGGATTTCCGGCCTTTCTTAAGAGACACAAGAGCAGCATCGCTCACTTGACGATGACGATGCTGGTGTTGGCCGGGCCGAAGACCTCGACGAGCTGGTAGAAATCGGCGGCGTTGTCCGGATGCAGACGCACGCAGCCATGCGAGGCCGGCTGGCCGAGGCGCTTGATGGCGTTTGTCGCATGTACGGCGTAGCCGCCGTTGAAGAACACCGAATGCGGCATCGGGGCGTTGTCGTATTTCTTCGAATACCAAACTTCATGCATGCGGGTCGGCTTGAACGCACCGGTCGGTGTGACGTGCGTCCTGTCGCCCGTCGAAACCTTCCAGGCGAATGTCGGCCGGCCGTCGACCAGAATTTCCATGGTCTGCTGCGATAGCGACACACGCGCGACGATCTTGTTGGCGGCGGCGTGGGCTGCGCCGTTGCCGGCACTGACAAGCAAGGCAGTACCGGTGATGACGGCGGCGGCGATGTTGATGAGCTTGGCGGAAATGGCAGTGTACATGATGTCTCCCCTATTCTGCCGGTCGGGGCCGGCCCAATTCATGACCGGTTTATCGGGGCGTCATGTTTCAAGCCGATTTCGCAAGATGCTCGTTTGTGTTTCGATTCTGTTTCCCCTGGTTAACAGAAAAGGTCCGTGCAAAGCAGCTTGCAGTTGCACGACGTCGTCATGACGGGTGGCGTGTTTGCCTAGGCGGATCGGCCAAACCGCGGCGCCAATACGCGATTGCCTTTCGTTTGATAGGAATTCACCTGACTCCGAAACCGAGCTGCAACAAAGCGCAGCGTCGGCGGCATGATCCGGATACAGCGAACAGGCAAAGTTGACCTAACGAAAACAGCGGGCAACGAACGATCGGAAGCCAACACTGTTTTCGCTACGGCCTGGATTGATCTGGACACTTTCCAGCCTGCGCGTCGACCGGCTCAAGCCCCTCTGGCGGGGGCGGCTTAGGGCCGTTGAGGATGCGCGGCGCCTCCGGCAACTTGCAGCCGAGAGGACCGAAGGCCCGCGCCGCAACGGGGGGCTCCGCTGGCGGCGCGGGCGCTTCGGGGGTTCCCCTGACGTGCCCGTAAATTCCAATTTTGAGGAACGAACAGGATGAAAACGAAATTCGCCGCTTCCGTGCTTTCCGCCCTGCTTTACGTCCAGGGGCTGCTCGGCATTGCCGGCCTCGCCACCGTGCTGCTGAAGGAACGTGCCCATGCCGGCGAGGTCAGTACGACCGGTGACATGCCGTCCGGCCCGTCGCTTCTCGTGGTGCGCTGAAGAGCATCGGACCCCAAAGTGGAAACCGGTTTTGGGAAAACCCGATGCTCAAGACAAAAGGGTGGCTGTCCTGCATTCAATCGGCGAATTGCGTCGGCGGATCGAACCGGTAACCGGCACCCCGTATGGTGGTGATGGTTTCGGTATCGAGCTTGCGGCGCAGCCGCACGATGCGCGAATCGATCGACCGATCGAAGGCTTCGGCATTTTCGGCGGGCGCGGCGGCGATGATGTCGTCCCGCGTCAGCACCTTGCGCGGGCTGGCCAGGAACAGCCTGAGCAGCGCCACCTGCCCGGGGGACAGCTGTTCTTCCGTTCCCGAGCGGTGCATGACAATGGCCGATCGGAGATCGACGGTCGCGTTCTCCAGCACGATCAGTTCCCCGGCGCTCCTGCCGCGCCGAGCCAGAAGGCCGCCGACGCGAGCCGCAAGCTCCCTGACATTGAGCGGGCTTTCGACGACGTCGGCGGCGCCGAGTTCGAGCGCCAGAACCTTGTCGACCAGATCGGCCGGGCGGCAGATCAGGATGAAATCCGGGCCACCTTCGCCGCCATGTCGCCTGAGCAGGTCTCGCCCCTCCGCCTGGCTGACGCTGTCGCCGACAACCACGACATCGATACCCTTTTCCGAAAGCAGCGATTCGGCTTCCCACGGCTGTCGCGCCGCACGGACGTCATGACCGCGCCGCTCGAGATGATCGGCGAGATCGGTGGCAATTACTTCAGCGACGGAAACAAGCGCGATAACGGATCGTGCAGCCATGTTTTTCTACCCCGCATACGGCAACCCAAGAAGAGTGCTGGACATCATGTTTATACCCAATCTACTTTCCACTGAAAGCGGGAGCGAAAGCATCGTGCGTGCACGAATTGTCATCGTCGAGGACGAGCCCGACCTGAGGGACGCGGTCGCCGAGTATCTCGGCGCCAGCGGCTATGATGTGGCCACGGCCGAAAGTGCGGCGGCGGCGCGCGACCTCTTGGAAGTGCAGTCCTTCCACCTGGCCATTCTCGACATCGCCATGCCGGGCGAGGACGGCTTGTCGCTCGGGCGCTGGATGCGCTCGAAAATGCCGATCGGCATCATCTATGCGACGGCCGCCGGTACCGCGCTCGACCGCATCGTCGGACTGGAGCTCGGCGCTGACGACTACATCGTCAAGCCTTACGAATTGCGCGAAGTGCTGGCCAGGGTGCGCAGCGTGCTGCGTCGCGTTCCGGAGCCGACCGAGCCACAAAAGGCCAAGGCTGAAACATCCGGCGGCCGCCGGTCCGTGAGCTTCGGACCCTTTCACGCCGATCTCGACGGCAGGCTCGTCACCGGCGCCAACGGCGCGGTCATTGACATGGCCAAGAGCGAGTTCGACGTGCTGGAGGTGTTCCTGACGCGCGCCAACCGGCTGTTGACGCGGGCGGCGATCTCCGAGGCGATCGGTTTCGTCGAGGATCCGGAATCGTCCCGCGCCGTCGACATCCGCATCATGCGGCTGAGAAAGAAGATCGAGGCGGATCCGGCCAATCCGAAATTCCTGCGCACGGTGCGCGGCGAGGGCTATATCTTCTCGCTGCCAGTGGGCGAAAATAACTAAGGCGACGGCTTGAGGAAGCCGCGGCCAGGAAATGACGGCTGATCATGACGGCTGAAACAACACGCGTGGACGTGCAGGGCGCCAGGCAGGGCGCGGCGATGGTGGCCGTGCATGTGGTTCGCCGGCTGCGCGAAGCCGGTGACTGGCAGCGCGAGATGGAGGGTATCCTCCAAACGCTTTGCGAAGCCATGGATTGTCACCGCGGCATCCTGTTTCGCCTGCGCGAACTGCCCGGCCAGGGCTTCGCCCAGTCGGTCGCCGCTTATTGGATCGCCCCCCGGTTTGGCGGCGAGCTGGCGTCACCGACCGTCATCATGCAGTCGGTCGTCGATTCGGACCCATTGCTGGAACGGCTGGCGGAGGACGAGCGTCAAGGCAAGATTTTCGCCGGGCACACACGCGATCTCGAAGGCTTTCTGCGGACCGATTTCGAAAAGCAGAACATCAAGTCGTTCCTGTCGGTGTCGGTCTTTTCGCACGGCAATTTGTGGGGCACGCTGGCGGTCAACGACTGCATCCACGAACGCGAATGGACCGACCAGGAAGAGGCGGCGCTGCACATGGTGGCACTCGCCATCGGCGATGCCATCGAACGGTCGCCCTCCGACGCGCATGCCAGCGACGTCATTCGCCGCACCATGCTGCAGGCCTCGCTCGACGCTATCATCGTCATCGACGAGACCGGCTCGATCATCGAATTCAATCCGGCCGCCGAGAAGATGTTCGGCTATCGGCGCAGCGATATCCTCGGCAAGGACCTGCTCGACACGGTCGTGCCGGAATATTATCGCAAGGGCTATGCGTCGGGCGCCGAATACATGTCGGGCCGCGGTGCGCCGATGGTCGGCCAACGGCTTGAAACGGTCACCCAGAATGCCGCCGGCGAGGTTTTCCCGATCGAGCTGACGGCAACCGAGATGCGGGTCGCCGATCGCCAGCTGATCTTCGGCTCCATCCGCGACCTGCGCGACAAGTTGCGGGCTGAGGAGGAAATCAACCGCCAGCGCGAAAAACTGCACCAGAACGAGAAGATGGCGGCAATGGGGTCGCTGCTCGCCGGCGTTTCGCACGAGCTCAACAATCCGCTGGCCGTGGTTGTCGCCCAGTCGACGCTGCTGCACGAATTCGCCGCCGATCCGCAGACCAAGGTGCGCGCCGAAAAGGTGCGCGCCGCTGCCGAGCGCTGCGGCCGTATCGTCAAGAGCTTCCTGTCGATGGTCCGCCTGCACCCGGCTGCACAGGCAGAAACCGACCTCAACCAGGTGATCCGCGCCGCACTCGAAGTGACCGCCTATGGCGCACGGTCGAGCGGCATCATCATCGACACCGATTTCGCCAGCGGCCCACTGCTGGCCATGGCAGATGCCGACCACGTGACGCAGGTAGCCGCCAACTTCCTCATCAACAGCCAGCATGCCTTGGCCGGCGTTGCCGGCGACCGCCGGATCAAGGTCCGGACGTTTCGCAGCGACCGCGGCAATCCCGGATTCTCGGTCGAGGACAACGGACCAGGCGTGCCGGAAGCGATACGTTCACGCATATTCGAATCCTATTTCACCACCAAGCCGGTCGGTGTCGGTACCGGCATCGGTCTGTCAATCTCGAAATCGATCATCGAGCGGCACAATGGCAATATCTGGTTCGAGGAGGTTTCGCCGAGAGGTGTGCGTTTTGTCGTGCAGCTGCCGGCGATCGCGGCCGGCGCGGCCGCCGCCGGCGAAGCTCCGTCGCGGTCGAGCGGCTTGCGTCACGCGCTGATCATAGACGATGAGCCGGATGTCGCCGCGTCGCTGTCCGACATTCTGGAGTTGATGGGCATCAAGTCGCGGATCGTGCCGGCCTGGGTCTCGGCCGCCGCTACGCTGAGTGGCCATGTCCCGCCGGACATCGTGTTTTCCGATTTGCGCATGCCCGGCACCAGCGGCATAGCCGTCTATCGCGAGCTACTCGGCGAATTGCCGGGTCTAGCGCGGCGCTTCGTGCTTGTCACCGGCGATCTGATCGGCGCGAAAGGCGAGATCGAGGCGCTGCCGGGGCCGCAACGGCCGCCAATCCTCGAAAAACCGTTCAGCACGCTGGATGTGCGCGGCGTGCTCTCGGCCATTGCCGAGCAGGCCGCTCTGGGCGGTTAGACTCCGCCATCTCTCCCGGAAGAAAAAGGCTCCCGGCCGACATTGCGGCGGGAGCCTGACTGGAGTGCTGGAGGGCGCTCGCAAAAAATCAAAAAACGTTCGGCGTATCGGCCAGCGGGGCGGCGTTGACGATCATGCGGACCGGCCGTGCCTTGCCCGACTGGGCGGCGATGACGCGCAGGCAGTCCAGGCTCTCGGCGCCCCAGGCCTGCCCCTTGCAGGCGAAATCGATCTCCGAAATCGGCAGGCGCGCCGTCTTGGTGGTGGTCGTCGCGCCATCGATGAGGTTGGCCGGCGGGTTCAGTGAGGCGAAGGCCGGACCGACAGTCGGCGTCAACGCCATGCCGGCAAATGCGGCAGCCGCCAGCAGCATGAACATCGCCATTGGATGATCACTGGCGCGCTGGCGCAGCGCCAGCTTCGGGCGCCGGTCGTTACGCCGGGGACCGTGCTGGCGAAGGTCGGTATCGGTGATCTGGATTTTCGTACGCATCGTCGTTTCCTTCGGTCTTCTTCTTTTCTCCGTTGAAACGAACCTAATCGCACCTTGTAACCGGCCAACGATGATGGATTAACGATTGTGTAACCGGCATGAAACCAAGCCCGCAGCCATTCCTGGGCAACCGATCAGGCGTAGCTGCAGCACAGGTGGCATTCTCGTTTTCCGCTACCCACGGCACCAGATCCACGTCGCCTTTCCAGGCCCCAGGAGCGTCGGGCGCTCAACAAGCGTGAGGGGATTAACGTCCGGAATTCCCGGGATTTTCCCGGCTTCGATCGTTCGGACTCGGCTCTCAAATCCCGCTCGATTTCCCGCCAAGAATTCTCCCCATTTTTGCAAGCCATTGCATTTCAACGGAAAATATGCTTTTATTGAACGATCATTCAATAAATAAAGAGCCTTTATGAACCCGCATCTGCGTGACGTGGCAATTCCCAACGATTGGGATCGGCGGGGGCTGCCGGGCTGGAGCTATCATTCCGACGCCTTGCTCGAACTCGAGAAAGAGCACGTCTTCCGCAATCATTGGCAGATCGCCGGCCATGTCTGCGACGTTCCGAACGCCGGCGACTATCTGACGATGGATGTGGTCGGCGAGCGGGCGCTGATCGTGCGCGGCAAGGATGGCGTTGTACGCGCCTTCAACAATATGTGCCGCCACCGCGGCAGTCGCGTTGTCGCCGACAGTCAGGGCACTTGCAAGAACGCGCTGGTCTGCCCTTTCCATGGCTGGGTCTACAATCTCGACGGCACGCTGCGCGGTGCTGCCCGCCCGCGTTCCTTCCCCGACCTCGACAAGACCGAATTCGGCCTGATGCCGCTCGAGCTCGAAATCTGGATGGGCTTCATCTTCATCCGCTTCCGCAAGGGTGGGCCGCAGCCATCCGTGGCCGAGCTGTTGAAGCCGATCGAAGCCGAGATTGCTCATTACGGCGTGGTCGAGATGGTGCCGTCCCGGGGCATCTGGACCCAAAATACGCCGGTCAACTGGAAGTCGGTGCGCGACGTCGACAATGAAGGCTACCACGTCGCCATGGCACATCCGGCGCTGCAGGATCTTTACGGTGCGACCTATTTCGACGAGCCGTTCGTCAACGGCGTGTCGCGCTCGTTCGCCACTTACAATCCGCATGCCGGACGGCGCTGGAGCGTCGCGCAATATATCAAGCTCGCACCCGAGGCGAGGCACCTGCCGGAGCACCTGCGCAAGGCCTGGATCTACTACGGCATCTTCCCGAACAACGTGCTGTCGATCATGCCGGAATCGGTGCAGTTCTATCAGGAATTCCCGCTGTCGACGGGTGAGACGCTGCTGCGCGGCGGCATCTACCGCTATCGCGACGAGACCAGGCAACAGGCGGCTGCGCGCTACCTATCCCACCGCATCGATCGCGACACGCTGGCCGAGGACGTGCAGCTTTCGATATGGTCCAACGAATCCATGCTGTCCGAAGCCTTCGGAGGTTTTTACCTCTCCGATCTCGAATATGGCGTGCGCACCCACCACGACCATTTGCGTAAGCAAATTCCCGTGCTCGGATTGGAGACCGCGCCCGAGGAGAAGGATATGTGGGCACTCAACGAGGCGCTCAAATCACGCTCCTGACGCCTTGGTCCTCAGGCCCAAATGGCGACCGGAATACCGAAACGATCGGCGAGCGGCGGATCCGGAAACGGCATTGCCTCGCCTCTGACGATGCGTCCGGCAACCACCATCATCGCCGCGGCATCGAGGAAATCGTCGGCGGCCGCGCCGCGCGGCGGCGTCTGGTCGAGAAAATCCTCGCTATGACCATGCTGGGCAAGCAGCGCCTTGCGTTCGGCCATGCCGGCCGGATTGATGTTGCCCCTGATCTTCTTGGGCAGGCGCATAGCGCGGTCGCCGTTCAGTTTGCAGAAGGCAACTTCCGGATGCGATTCGAAGACGCGGCTGCGCAGTTCGGGCCGCGCGATCAGCAGCGAATCGATCTCGCGGATCTTGGCGAAGATGCCGAAGGCCTGGATCGAGACGCCGCGCGGCGGATCTGATGTCGTCCTGGCCACCTCGCTTGCCTTGCGATGTGCGGCGTACCAGGCATCGACCGTGGTGAAAGCTTCGATCTCGGCGTAGAGCGCGGCGCGGGAGGGAATGGCAAAGACACTGGACTGCCGGGCCCCGAGCAGCGGCCGCACCAGCGCCTCCGGGCCGCGACCGCCTCTTTGCGAGAAATCGGGCAGGCCGATCGGCATGTCGACCGCCACGATCGCATTGACGGGCAGTCGGTCGAGCAACGCCGCGAAGCTTGGGAAAACGGCTGTAGACGGTGCCGCACCGGGATCGCGGCGGACGGCTATCCAGCCAGCCTTGCAACCGTCGACGCCGACAAGCACAACGTCCTCGGGCACAACGCTCTCAGGCACGACATCGTCGGGCACCACATGGCCGGGCGCAACATGCTCGGGCGCAACATCCTGCGGCACGGCGTTTTCGGCCTGCGTCACGCCCGGCGGTCCCGTTCCGGATGCAGGAGATGGCGAAGCTGCACCATCGCCATTGGGTGCGACAGGCTCTGGGCATCGGTCTCGAGCTGCAACTCGTCGCCGCCGCGCTTAGCGGTGCGCGCCAGGATCTCGTAGACCGCCGCAGTGGTCGATTGCAGAGCCTTGGCGGCCGGCTGGCCGGACAGGATCCGCGCCAGGTAAACGGCAGCCGTCAGGTCGCCGAGCCCATTCGGCGGCTTGTCGATGAGCCGGTGTTCGGCGAGCAGCGCCTCCCTGCCTGTGAGCAGCAAATTGCCGGTGCCGCCGGCCATCGTCGCCGGCGCCGATGTGACCAGCATGGCCGGTGGGCCGGCCTGCAGGGCCGCAGCCATTGTCGATTTCAGGTCTGGCAGCGGCGCTCCGGCCATCCATTCCAGCTCGTAGCGGTTGGGCGTGGCGATATCGGCGATCGGCATCAGGCGGTCGCGCATGGCGATGGCGGTCGGCTCAGGTACGTAGAGGCCGCCCGAATCGCCCATCACCGGGTCGCAGATATAGAGGGCTTCCGGTGTCTTCGCCTTGACCGCGCCGACGAGCGAAGCAACGGCGTCGGCCTGGCCAGCCTCGCCGAGATAGCCGGACAGCACGGCGCCGACCTCGCCCAGCCACGGCGCGCGCTCGAGGTCGGTCATCAGCGCCTTGAACTGGTCCAGCGGCGGCACGATGCGGGTGGCCCGGCCATGGCCCGGATGCCAGGGCAAAATGACGGTCGGCACCGCCCAAACCGGAAAGCCGAGCGTCTCCAGCGCAAAGACGGCGGCACGGTTGCCGACCGAGCCACGTGCGACATGGCTGGAGACGACGATGACCGCGCGCGGCGCGTCGGTTTTCTCGGCACTCATTGATTTTCCTAACTGCCCCTGGTGACGAAAAGCACGAGCCAGATCAACAGGCCGATGGCAATAAGCAAGCCCGCTGCCCGACCGATGCGGGTGCCCCAATATTCGATCGGATCCGACCGGTCGGCATCGGCCGCGGTGACGCGGTCGCGCGCACCTCTGGCTGTTCGCGCGAGGAACGAGGTGCCGCCCGGGTCGGTCTCGCGCGCCACCCGTTCGATGATGCGGCGCGATTCCGCGTCGCTGTCGTGGCGTTTCGCCATGGTGACGTCCCGTTTTATGCCGAGCTTAACCCGTTCGCCTCGTCTGTCACAGGGCCCGACGGCGAATGGTAGAAAACCAGTAACACTTCTCGGCCGAAGTCATTTTCTTACGCAAGGATTGTGCTAATGCTTCGCCTGCCAATGCTATCGAGGGGACCTTATCATGCTTGCCCAGCGCCTTTCTTCACCGCCAATCTTCCGTAATATAGCTGCGTTCCTGGTCATGGCCGTCATGCTGCCGCTGCTTGCGGGCTGCGGCTACAACACCATCCCGACAGCTGAGGAAAACGCGAAGGCAGCGTGGAGCGAGGTGTTGAATCAATACCAGCGCCGCGCCGATCTCATCCCCAATCTTGTCAATACGGTCAAGGGATACGCCGCGCACGAGAAGGATACGCTCGACGCCGTGGTCGAAGCGCGCGCCAAGGCGACGCAGGTGACCGTGACGCCGGAAACGCTGAACAATCCGGAAGCCTTCAAGAAATTCCAGGACAGTCAGGCCGGCTTGACCAGCGCGCTGTCGCGCCTGCTGGCGGTGGTGGAGAACTACCCCGATCTCAAGGCCAACCAGAACTTTCTGGCGCTGCAAGCACAACTCGAAGGCACCGAGAACCGCATCACGGTCGCCCGCCGCGACTATATCCAGGCAGTGAGAGAGTACAATCTGACGCTGAGGACCTTCCCGTCGGTGATCTGGGCGACCTTGTGGTTTCGCGGCAACCAGCCGTTTGCGAATTTCACCATCGAGGAGGATAAGATGCAGCCGCCGAAGGTCGATTTCGGCACCAACACCACGCAAGGCGGGTGAACGGCGCCTGTTGAGCCTGGGCCTGTTGGCCTTGTATTCCTTCGCGCCCCCCTCTGTCCTGCCGGACATCTCCCCACAGAGGGGGGTGGGAAGAAACGCCGCCCTGATTTTTCTTGGCTTCGTTCTAACCTTTCTCCTGCTCCCTCTCATCGTTCTCGCCGCCGAATTGCCGGCGCTGACCGGACGGGTCGTCGACAATGCCGGCATCATCGATGCCGCGACCGAGGCGGCGCTGACGCAGAAGCTTGCCGATTTCGAGACCAAAGGTTCGGACCAGATCGTCGTCGCGACCATCCCCAGCCTCGACGGCGAGGAAATCGAGCCTTACGCCAACCGGCTGTTCCGCGCCTGGAAACTGGGGCAGGCGAAGGAGAACAACGGCGTCCTGCTTCTGGTGGCGCCGAACGACCGCAAGATGCGCATCGAGGTCGGCTATGGGCTGGAAGGCACGCTGACCGACCTGCACACCAAGCTGATCATCGAAAACGACATGGTGCCGGCCTTCCGGGCCGGCGATTTCTCTGGCGGCATCAGCAAGGCCGTCGATGACATGATCATGGTGCTGGAAGGCAATCCCGAAGAGCTGGAAGCGCGCGGCAAGCGCAACCAGCAGGCGCCGTTCAACAGCGACGATCTGTTCTTCACGATCTTCATAGCCATCTGGGCAATCATCTTTTTCGGCGGCCTCGCAGCCTCCATCCTGCCGCCGATCTTCGGCAAGAAGATCGGTCCGGGCCGCTATCGCTGGTTGGGCATGACCTTCGAGCCAAACCGGCGGTCGTCCGGCGGCTGGTCGGGAGGTTCCGGCGGGGGATGGTCGTCGGGTTCAAGCGGTGGCGGGTTTTCCGGCGGCGGCGGTTCGTCCGGTGGCGGCGGCTCCTCGGGAAGTTGGTGACGAGATGACAAGACACGCCATCAGCCCGGTGGAATTCAGCCGTTTCATCAAAACGATCGGCACCGCGCTTATGGCCATGGCGGTGCTGCTGGTCGGCTTCGCGGCTATTGCCGCCGAATTGCCGGCGCTGACCGGACGGGTCGTCGACAATGCCGGCATCATCGATGCCGCAACCGAGGCGGCGCTGACGCAGAAGCTTGCCGATTTCGAGACCAAGGGTTCGGACCAGATCGTCGTCGCGACCATCCCCAGCCTCGACGGTGAGGAGATCGAGCCTTACGCCAACCGGCTGTTCCGCGCCTGGAAACTGGGCCAGGCGAAGGAGAACAACGGCGTCCTGCTTCTGGTGGCGCCGAACGACCGCAAGATGCGCATCGAGGTCGGCTATGGGCTGGAAGGCACGCTGACCGACCTGCACACCAAGCTGATCATCGAAAACGACATGGTGCCGGCCTTCCGTGCCGGCGATTTCTCTGGTGGCATCAGCAAGGCCGTCGATGACATGATCATGGTGCTGGAAGGCAATCCCGAAGAGCTGGAAGCCCGCGGCAAGCGCAATCCGGCGAATGACAATCCTGTCGATCCCATCTTCGTGCTGTTCATCGTCCTGTGGGCGACGATGTTCTTCGGCGGCTTGGCAATGGCATTCCTGCCGCCGATCTTCGGCACGAAGCTGTCGCCGGGCGTGTACAAGTGGCTGGGGATGACGTTCCGCTACGGCCGTGGGCCAGCTTCGTCATCCTCCGGTGGCGCTGGCTGGACGTCGGGGACCTCGTCCGGCAGTGGCTGGTCGTCTGGAAGTTCCGGCAGCGGTTGGTCGTCCGGAAGTTCGGGCGGTGGGTTTTCAGGTGGCGGCGGTTCGTCCGGCGGCGGCGGTTCTTCAGGAAGCTGGTGAGACATCAATCATGGCAACACGACCGATCAGCCCCGAAGATCATGAGCGGATCGCCGATGCGATCCGCGCTGCCGAAGCAAAGACCGACGGCGAGATCTACTGCGTCGTGGCGCATGCCAGCGACGGCTATTTCTTCCCGGCCGCTTTCATGGCGATGCTCGGCATGCTCGTCGTCAGCCTCGCCGTCGGTTACGGGCTGGAAGCCTGGTGGCTGTCGATCCGCTTGCCGCATTTCGTCATCGCCGAGCTTCTGGCGCTTGCCAGTGTGCTCATCCTGTTGTGGGCATTGCCCGCATTGCGCATCCATTTGGTGCCGAGGCGTCTGCGCTACCAAGCCGCCCACGCCAATGCGATGAAGCAGTTCCTCGCCCGCAACGTCCACCGCACCACGGCGCGCACGGGCGTGCTGGTGTTCGTCTCGATCGCCGAGCGCTATGCCGAGGTGGTCGCCGACAGCGGCATCGATTCTCGTGTCGGCCAGCATGTCTGGGACGGTGTCGTCCGCGACCTTACGGCGCATGCCGGCGACGATCGGCTTGCCGACGGGTTCGTCAAGGCGATCGAAGCGGTCGGTGCGGTACTGGCCGAGCATTTTCCGGTCTCGACCGGCGACAGCAACGAACTGGACGACCATCTGGTCGAGATTTGATCTCGCTAAAAGCGGTTTTCCAGCGTCTCAAGGACGCACTGTTCGGCTGTGTGAAAGCATCGCGGCGGCCGACCGGACTCTTGCAATCGGGCGCGGCGGGTTTATGGTTAACCAATCATGAATACGCTGAGCATCGACATCAGGAAAGCCGAACCACGCGATGCAGCCGCCATTGCCGACGTGCATCTCGAGGCCTGGCGCGGCGCCTATTCGGGCATCATCCCGCACCGTACACTGACATCGATGATCAACCGCCGCGGTGCCGATTGGTGGGCAAATGCCATTCGCCGCGCCGCCACCGTCCTGGTCGTCGAAATCGGCGGCAAAATTGCCGGCTACGCGACGATCGGCAAGAACCGAGCACGTGAGCTCAGGCAGCAGGGCGAGATCTACGAGCTTTACCTGCGGCCCGAATATCAAGGCATCGGGCTCGGCAGTCGGCTGTTCGCAGCCGCACGGGCACGGCTGGCCGACCATGGCCTGAAAGGCATGGTGGTGTGGGCGCTGGAAGACAATCAGAACGCACTTGCCTTCTATGCCGGCGCCGGCGGCCGCGATGTGGCCGAGGGCGTCGAGATCTTCGAGCAGAAGGCACTGAAGAAGGTCGCTTTCGTCTGGGAATGACGGCCAGCGCATGATCCGGCCGGTTTCGGTTCGGACGATCCCCCCAGTACCATTCGCCGCATTGCACCATTCGCCATCGGCCGCTATCGATCTTCAATCGAGAGAGGGATAAAGCGATGCGGATCGAAGCGATTGCCAGCGGAAAGAACCCGCCCGAGGACGTCAACGTCATTATCGAGGTGCCGATCGGCGGCGAGCCGATCAAATACGAGATGGACAAGGAGGCCGGCACGCTGTTCGTCGACCGCTTCCTTCACACTTCGATGCGCTATCCCGGCAATTACGGTTTCGTACCGCACACGCTATCGGGCGACGGCGACCCGATCGACGTGCTGGTCTGCAACACGCGCGCGCTGGTGCCAGGCTGCGTCATCAATGTGCGGCCGATCGGCGTGCTGGTGATGGAGGACAATGCCGGCCAGGACGAGAAGGTCATCGCGGTGCCTTCGCCCAAGCTGACCTTACGCTACGAAGACGTCCACGAATACACGCAATTGCCTGACATTACCCGCCAGCAAGTGCAGCATTTCTTCGAGCACTACAAGGATCTCGAACCCGGCAAATGGGTCAAGATCGAAGGCTGGTACGATGCGGCCTATGCCAAGAAGATGATCGTCGAGGCCATCGAGCGGGCCAAGCGCAAGTAATTATCGGGCGCAAATAATCAGTTGTCGACGCGGCCGAAAGCGGGCGCGTCGCCGATCACTACGCGCTTGTCCTTGCCGCAGGCGAAGGTGCGTGCCTTCTCGTCGGCAAGCTTGCGCGCCTGATCGTTGGCGGCGGGATTGCCGGTGGCGAGCACAAGGCCGATCGTGCAGCCTTCGTGGGCGTCAGGCTGGGCAACCTTGGCGACGATCAACACTTCCGTCGACTTGTTCTCGCCCTCGGTATCGCTGATCGAGCGACGATGAATGACGGCGAACGGAATGGTAGTTTTGCCGTTGGTTTCGATCCGCCACTCGACTTTAGGTCCAGCCGAGTTGAGGCCGGAAAAGCTTTCCCAGACCGTGGTCATATCGCCGGGTGGAAAGCCGTAGAACAGCGATTCCCGCGCGTCGTCGTAGGAAACCATCACCGGGTAGCCGCCATAACCCGAACAGGCGAGGTCGGCCCAGTCGCCGTCGCCTTCCTCCGCCTGGGCATAAGTCACGCAGTCCTTCTCCCAGACGAGATCGGTATAGACGCTGGATATGTCGCCAGCCCGGGCGGCATTGCAGAAGCCGGCGAAGGCAAGCGGGATCAAAAGAGCGCGCATGGCGGACAACTCCGTTCGGGCTGCCGCAGCGTACCGTCAAATCTAGCAGCAGCCTAGACGAACTCAGGCTGGCTCACAGTGATCTGGTAAACGGAACGCTATTTCTTCAGGCTTGCCTCGATCAGAAGGTCGGCGTTGCGGGCGACCGACTGCGCCGGCCCGCCGACACCGAACAGCTGGCCGCTGATATAGGCGCCCTCGATCAGGAGCAGGAGCCCGTCGCCCAGCGTGTCGGCGTCGCCGGCGCCCATCTCTGCCGCCATGGCACGCAGGCGCCGGCGCAATTCCCGCTTGTTGGCTTCGCTCACGATGCGCGCCGGATGGCCATGTTCGGGATACTCGACCGCGGCATTGGTCATGCCGCAGCCGCGATAATCGGGCCTTTGCGTACGCTTGCCGACACGCGTCAGGAAGGCGAGGATCTGCGCGCGCGGATCGCCGGGATGGGCGTTCACAGCCTCGTCGAAGCGCTCCCAAAATTCGAGGTCATAGTGCCGGAGATAGGATGCGGCCAGCTCATCCTTGGACGGAAAGCTGCGGTAAAGGCTGGGCTTGGTGACGCCGGCACGCCGTACGATCTCGTCGACCCCGATCGCCCTGATGCCTTGCCGGTAAAACAGGTCGCGCGCCACCTGGAGAATCCGTTCGGCGGCGCGAGGCGGCGGTGCGTCATTCGCCTTGATCGTTGGTTCAATGCTTTTCATGTCTGGTGTGCCGATTAGCTGGTTGACAATGTTACCGGTCGGTACGTATGTTCCGCGCTCCTGCAACGTACCGGTCAGTAACATGATAGCTCAATCCCGCCCGTTTGGCCAGCACTACGCTTTCGTCGTGGTCGCCGTCATCTTCCTTTGCCTGCTGATCGCAGCGGGCCTGCGTTCGGCGCCGGCAGTCATGATGCTGCCGCTGGAGAACAGTTTCGGCTGGCGGCGCGACGTCGTCTCGCTGGCCGCTGCCACCGGCATCTTCCTCTATGGCCTGACCGGGCCGTTTGCCGCGGCGCTGATGGAGCGGATCGGGCTGCGCCGCACCTTGCTTGCCGCGCTGCTTTTGATGTCGGGATCGACCGCGCTCAGCCTGTTGATGACCAAGCCGTGGCATCTGCTCCTCACCTGGGGCGTGCTTTCCGGCGTCAGCTCGGGCGCCGTCGCCACCGTGCTCGGCGCAACCATCGTCAACCGCTGGTTCAAGACCAATCGCGGCCTGGTGATGGGACTGATGTCGGCGTCCAGCGCCACCGGGCTGCTGGTCTTCCTGCCGTTGCTCGCCTCGCTCGCCCAGTCAGGCGGCTGGAAGCCGGTCGCCATCGCCATTGCCGTGGCCACCGCCTGCCTGGTGCCGCTGGTCTATATGCTGGTGCCGGAGCGCCCGGCCTCGATCGGCATGGTCCGCTATGGCGCCGATGCCGACGACGTGCCGCCGGCGCCGCCGGCCGCGCAAGGCAATTTCCTTTCGCATACGCTGAGCACGCTGCGCCGCGCCGCCGGCACGCGCGTGTTCTGGTATCTGTTCGCCACTTTCTTCGTCTGCGGCTTCACCACCAACGGGCTGGTCGGCACGCACCTGATCGCCTTTTGCGGCGACATGGGCATAGGCGAAGTGCAAGCCGCCGGCCTGCTGTCGATGATGGGCATTTTCGACCTGATCGGCACGACGCTATCGGGCTGGCTCACCGACCGTTTCGATCCGCGCAAGCTGCTCGGCGTCTATTACGGCATCCGCGGCCTGTCGTTGATCTATCTGCCCTATTCCGGCTTTTCGGCCACCAGCTTGATCATCTTCGCCGTGTTTTACGGACTGGACTGGATCGCCACGGTGCCGCCGACGCTGAGGCTTTCCAACGAGGCGTTCGGCGACCGCAGCGGACCGATCGTCTTCGGCTGGATCGTCGCCGGCCATCAGGTTGGCGCCGCGACAGCGGCCTTCTTCGGCGGCACCATGCGCGAGCTGCAAGGCAATTACGAGCTTGCCTTCCTGATCGCCGGTATGACGGCAATAGCCGCCGCCTGCATCTCGCTGCTGATCAACACCAGCCGCCCGGCCTTCGAGCCGGAACCGCAGGCGGCTTGAGTTGCAACGGCTGAGCGCTAATCTTCCCCCTTGAGGGGGAGATGGCCGCGAAGCGGCCAGAGGGGGTCGGTCCGACCGGGCTCGGCCCCTTATCGCAGGCGCAAGAGGTCGGTGCTCCATGCGAGACGACCCCCTCTGTCGCCTCCGGCGACATCTCCCCCTCAAGGAGGGAGATTCGCCATCCTGTTGATGTCAGAAAACCTTCATCGTTTCGAAATGTGCCTGAAACATTGAAGCTGGAGCTTGGCGGCGACGTTCAACGCCATCCAGGAGACAGCCATGAACAAGATTTCGATGACGCGGCGCGCTTTCGTCACGTCGGCCAGCGCCGTTGGCCTGGTCGGCGCGTCGGGCCTCGCGCTTCCCTATTACTCGCGCGCCAATCAGCGCCCGGCCTTTACCCACGGGATCCAATCCGGCGACGTCGATGCGACCAGCGGCATGGTCTGGGCGCGCACGGACCGGCCGTCGCGCGTCATGTTCGAAGTGTCGCCGACGGAGAGCTTCGCCAATGCCGTCCGCCTGGCGCCGCTCGATAGCTCGCCGGCCAGCGACTATACGGTGAAGCGGCTGCTTACCGATCTCGCCTCCGACCAGGACATCTTCTACCGCATGGTCGCGGCCGATCTTTCCGATATTAACGCCGTTTCCGAGCCGATCGTCGGCCGCTTCCGCACGGCACCTGCCTCGAAGCGCGACATTCGTTTCGCTTGGTCGGGCGACACCGCTGGCCAGGGCTGGGGCATCGACGACACCGGCATGAAGACCTACGCCACTATCGCCAAGCACACGCCGGACTTCTTCCTGCATTCGGGCGATACGATCTATGCCGATGGCGCGATGAAGGACGAGGTCGACCTGCCCGGCGGCGGCAAGTGGAAGAACACCGTGCTGATCGACGAAAAACGCAAGGTTGCCGAGACGCTGGACGAATACCGGGGTCAGTGGAAATACAATTTGATGGACAGGAACGTGCTGGCGCTGAACGCCATCTGCCCGACGTTCTACCAGTGGGACGACCACGAGGTGGTGAACAACTGGTCGGATTCGAAGGATCTGAGCGCCGACGACCGCTACACCGAAAAATCCATCCATGTACTGGCGGCACGCGCGGCGCGCGCCTTCCACGAAATGACGACGATCCGCTACGAGCCATCGGAGCCCGGCCGTGTCTACCGCAAAATCGCCTATGGGCCGTTGCTCGACGTGTTCTTCCTCGACATGCGTTCCTATCGCGGCCCCAACGGTCAGAATATGCAGGAGACGATGACGCCGCAATCGCGCATCCTCGGCGAACAACAGACGAAATGGCTGAAGCGCGAGCTGGCGAATTCCAATGCAACCTGGAAAATCATCGCCGCCGACATGCCGCTCGGCCTCGTCGTCTGGAACGACGGCACCAAGAAGGTCGGGGCCGAGGCAATCAGCAATGGCGACAATGGCCCGGCCAAGGGGCGCGAGCTGGAAATTGCCGACCTCCTTCGCTATATAAAGAACGCGGGGATCAGCAATACCGTCTGGCTAACCGCAGACGTGCATTACACAGCCGCGCATTATTACAATCCGGACAAGGCGCAGTTCCAGGACTTCAATCCGTTCTGGGAATTCGTTTCGGGTCCGATCCACGCCGGCACATTCGGACCGAATGCTTTCGACATGACTTTCGGCCCGGAGCTGAGGTTCATCAAGGCACCGACCGCCGAACAGGGTCAGAACCTGCCGCCGTCGGCCGGCCTGCAGTTCTTCGGGCTCGTCGACATCGATGGAGCCACCGAGCAGTTGACGGTGCGGCTGATGGATCGCGACGACAGCGAACTCTACAAGGTCACGCTCGATCCGGTGCGATCGGCGTGAGATTGCCTTTTAGGACCACCCGGAAGGTGGATGTGCATCAATCGGGATAGCAGACGACGGGAATCTTGGGCCAGACGGCGCTGTCGCATCCGGCGTTTTTTTGCCTTTGCTTGAAGGCGGTGCTGACCGGTCCGGTTACCACCGGGTCGACGCCGTCCGGAGCATCGGCAAAAAGCTGCTCTGCCGAGCGCTTGTCGGACGGCAGAGCAGACCGCGTCTCCTTGGACGGCGCGGCCGATTGCGCCGCGCTTGCCGCGAGGAGGACGGCGAGCGCGGTACATGCCAAAATCGGCCGGAGTTTGATGCCTGTCTCGATCATGAAATTCGAACTGTCCGGACCACGAAAGGTTCCGCCTTGGTTAATAATTCCACTTCACACCAAGACATTTAAGATTTGGTGACTTTATTTGGTGGCTCGCCTCCTCTTTCGCAATTGCGAAAAACCCTGTATGAGCCGCCCAACCGAAAGAGGCAGCGCCTTTTGGCCTGCTGCCTGCAACGCTCCCGAGACCAAAACATGAAAATCCGCAATATCGCGATCATCGCGCACGTCGACCATGGAAAAACCACCCTCGTCGACCAGCTCCTGAAACAGTCCGGCTCGTTCCGCGACAACCAGCGCGTCGCCGAGCGCGCCATGGATTCAAACGATCTTGAAAAGGAACGCGGCATCACCATCCTGGCCAAGGCGACCTCGGTCGACTGGAAGGATACCCGCATCAACATCGTCGACACGCCCGGCCACGCCGATTTCGGCGGCGAGGTCGAGCGCATCCTGTCGATGGTGGATTCGGCCATCGTGCTGGTCGACGCCGCCGAGGGCCCGATGCCGCAGACCAAATTCGTCGTCGGCAAGGCGCTCAAGGTTGGGCTGAAGCCGATCGTCGTCATCAACAAGATCGACCGGCCGGATGCGCGCCATGTCGAAGTGGTCAACGAGGTGTTCGATCTTTTTGCAGCACTTGATGCCACCGACGAGCAGCTCGACTTTCCTATCCTTTACGGTTCAGGCCGCGACGGCTGGGTCTCGGAAAACCCCGAAGGCCCGAAGGACCAGGCTCTGGCGCCGCTGTTCGACCTCGTCATCAAGCACGTGCCGGCGCCGACCGTTCATCCCGGCCCGTTCCGCATGATCGGCACCATCCTGGAAGCCAATCCGTTCCTCGGCCGCATCATCACCGGCCGTATCGAATCCGGCACGCTGAAATCCAACCAGGCGGTCAAGGTGCTGCACCATGACGGCACCCAGGTCGAAACCGGCCGCATTTCGAAGATCCTCGCCTTCCGCGGGCTTGAGCGCCAGCCCATCGAGGAAGCGCAGGCGGGCGACATCGTCGCCATCGCCGGCTTGTCGAAAGGCACTGTCGCCGACACCTTCTGCGACCTGACGGTGACCGAGCCGCTGCACGCGCAGCCGATCGATCCGCCGACGGTGACGATGTCTTTCCTCGTCAACGATTCGCCGCTGGCCGGTACCGAAGGCGACAAGGTGACCAGCCGCGTCATCCGCGACCGCCTGTTGCGCGAGGCCGAAGGCAATGTCGCGCTGAAGATCGAGGAATCACCTGACAAGGATTCGTTCTTCGTTTCCGGCCGCGGCGAATTGCAGCTGGCCGTGCTGATCGAGACGATGCGCCGCGAAGGTTTTGAGATCGCCGTGTCGCGGCCGCGCGTCGTCATGCAGAAGGGCGATAACGGCGAATTGCTGGAGCCGGTCGAGGAAGTCGTCATCGACGTCGACGAGGAGCATGCCGGCGTCGTCGTGCAGAAGATGTCGGAGCGCAAGGCCGAGATGGTCGAGTTGCGCCCTTCGGGCGGCAATCGCCAGCGCATCGTCTTCCACGCGCCGACGCGCGGCCTGATCGGCTACCAGTCGGAACTGTTGACCGACACGCGCGGCACCGCCGTGATGAACCGGCTGTTCCATGCCTACGAGCCTTATAAGGGTGAGCTGCCGGGCCGCACCAACGGCGTGCTGATCTCCAACGAACAGGGTGAATCGGTGGCCTATGCCATGTGGAACCTGGAAGACCGCGGCCCGATGGTCATCGATCCCGGCGTCAAGGTCTATCAGGGCATGATCATCGGCATCCATTCCAGGGACAACGATCTCGAGGTCAACGTGCTCAAGGGCAAGAAGCTGACCAACATCCGCGCCGCCGGCAAGGACGAGGCGGTGAAGCTGACGCCGCCGATCCGCATGACGCTGGAACGCGCGCTGGCCTGGATCCAGGATGACGAGCTGGTCGAGGTGACGCCGAAGACCATCCGCCTGCGCAAGCTCTATCTCGACCCGAACGAGCGCAAGCGTTTTGAAAAGTCGGCGAAAGTGGTCGGCGCGGCATAAAGGGCAATACCGCGCAATGAGCGGTAAACTCGTCACGGCTGTCATATACGACAATCGACCCGAGGCCGAAGTTTGCGTGTCGATGCTCGACGCGTATGGAATTTATGCTCTCGCGAGTTGTCTTCTCGACACGGGCTCGGCTTGATCCATGTGCAAGTCGCCGATAGCGATCTCGATGCGGCCAAGGGTTTGATCGGCTCGGGGCGGTTGACCCGTGGCCGCAACTGTCTCCGATTGCGGATGCCCTTGCCGTTGCCTCATCCGCCTGCAGCCGAAATGATATCGTCCCGGTCTGGTTCGCCAGACAGGTGGATGCGGATCGCCGTTCCCGTCCGCGCCGGCCTGCGCAAGGCTTTGGCTCCGTCCGGACCAACGGCCAGCAATCGTTTCTCTTCCCAAACCTGAAGCCGCGATCGCGAGACACCGAGTTCGCTGGCCAGCAACCGGTCGAGCCGCAGCGCTGTCGGCGTTTCGAGCCCGAGCTGGAGCTCGAGCGCTCTGGTATTTTCCGGTCTATCCCCGAGCACCTCCTTTTGAACGGCGGCTTCGGGGCACTCCTCAACGCGCCCGATACTGCTTCGCAATGCGGCAACATCGAAGGCATGGCGCCGCGCCAGGACCGGATCGTTGCTTTCGAGCGCCTGCAATATTGCCGGTTCGATATCCCGGCGGCTGCAGCGCTCCAGAATGCCGAAATTCCAGGAATTGTCGCAGTCGATGCAGCGGTAGATCAACCAAGCGTCAATGCGCTTGCCATTGGCATTGACGCGGAATTTGCCGCTGCAGCGATAGGCTTTCAGGCCGCCGCAGCGATTGCAGTTGAGGTGAGGTCGAGGTGCGGTTTTGGGCGCGATCGCCCAGCGGATGCGCAGTATCGAAGGCATGCCGAAAAGCCCTTCCCGCCGGGAAGTTCGTCAGATCGGCGATATCGAGAACCCCTTGCGGGCACGGCGTGGCGAGAGACTGCGGCAGTTGGAAATCAGGTGTCGCGGGTGGTTATGCGCGACAGCGGTTCAGCAGTGCCAAACCGGTCTCGAACCGCCACCCTGAAGAACAGGTCATGTGAAAACAGGCACCGCGACTGCGACGCCCTGCTCTGTGTTGGGGGAGTTGACGAGACCGGCGGTTACGTAGGCAAAGTGAAGCTCGGAAAGGATTTCGGAACGACATCTCTAGCCGTGAGGTGCCTGGCGGACAAGCCTTCTTTCGGTAGACGCTACCGTCGCCGGAACAGTTGGGTTATGTTGAACACCCCAAACACTTCAAACGAGACCCCGTCATGCATTTCACGTCGCTGCTGATTTTTGCCGGCGCCCTGCTTGTTGCCGCCGGCTCGCCCGGCCCGTCGATCGCCGCTCTTGTGGCGCGGGTCATCGCAAAGGGCTTCCGCGACGTGTTTCCATTCCTGCTTGCCATGTGGATCGGCGAAGCGATCTGGCTGTCACTGGCGGTGTTTGGTCTCGCCGTGGTAGCGCAGACGTTCCATTTTGCCTTCGTCGTCGTGAAGTGGGTCGGCGTCGCCTATCTCGGCTGGCTTGCCTGGAAGATGTGGACGGCACCGGTCGAGGCGAAGGAGGGTTCGCTGCCGCGCGAAGATTCGCCCGCCAGACTGTTCTTTGCCGGCATGGCGGTAACGCTGGGCAACCCCAAGATCATGATGTTCTATCTGGCGCTGCTGCCGACCATCATCGATCTCGGTTCGGTCAGCGTGGTCGGCTGGGTCGAGCTGACGGCGACCATGGCAGTGGTCCTGGTCGCCATCGATTTGACCTGGGTGCTCGCCGCATCGCAGGCGCGCAAGCTCTTGAGAAGCAAGCGGGCGATGAAGATCGCCAACCGCATCAGCGCCGGTACCATGGCCGGCGCTGCGGCGGCGATCGCGGCGCGGTCCTGAGCCGGCGCGTCAACCCATTTCGATGATCGGCGCGATCTCGATACTAAAGGCTGGGTCGGTCAAGATAGGACAATCCTTGGCCTTGCCGACGGCATCGTCGATGTCTTTTGCTTCGATGATGGTGTAACCAGCGGTCGGATTGCTGCCGCCGTTGTTCTCGACCTTGCCGCCAGGCAGTACGGTCTTCGACATGCCGACTGGATTGCCACCGTCGATCACGGCTGAGCCAAGCTTGCCATACCAGCCGTTCCAGGCATCCATCGCTGCCTTCCGTTCGGCCTCCTCGGTCGGCATCTTGCCTGAGCCATGATAGACGTAGAGAAATTTCGCCATGTTCTCCTCCTCTGATCGGCGGCATCGAACCGGCATGCGGTCATGCCGCATGCCGATCATCTGACCAAACCGGCAAACAAGCAACGAGAATGCGAAGTAGCTAATATAATGTGCGGTTGGCCCGCAACGGCGGCGCCCTATCGAGCCATCGCGTGGTATTCATCGTTCGGCCGCATATCGATTGCCGATGCCAGCCGGTTCGACATGTTGAAGAATGCCGCGGTCGAGGCGACATCCCATATGTCGCGGTCGGAAAAGCCGACTTGCCGCAGCGCCGCCCGGTCCGCTTCGACGATCTTTGCCGGCTGCTCGGTCAGCTTCACCGCGAATTCGAGCATGGCGCGTTGCCTGTCCGACAGCTTGGCGGCGCGAAAATTCATCACCATCATCTCGCCGAAGGCGGGGTCGCCGGAAAGCTGGCGCACCGCCGCGCCATGCGCGGCCAGGCAATAGTAGCAATGGTTGACCGAAGAGACGGCGACCGCGATCATCTCGCGCTCGAGTTTCGACAGGCCGGATTCACCCAGCATCAAGTCATTGTACATGTCGGTGAAAGCGCGCAGCTTCTTCTCGTCGAAGGCATAGGCGAGTAGCACATTGGGAACGAGGCCGAGTTTCTCCCGGCATTTGGCGAAATAGGCCTTGGTCGCGTCGCTCAGCTCCGCCGGTGCCAGGTCAAGCGCGGTGATTTTGTCCGTCATGGCGGATTTCTCCTCGTTTTTCGCCAGGCTGCCGGTGAATTCCGACATTTCGTCGCAAGCCGTCAAACCTTTGTCGCCAAATACCCGTCATCTGTTAGCATAGCCGCAAAAACATGCGACGGGAGGGACTCATGGCCAGTGTAAAGTCAGCGAGCCGGTTGAAAAAAGCCGGCCTGACGAGGGGTGAAGCCGCGGGTGGCGAAAAGCCCGGCAGGCTTGCCGACTACCTGCTGGCCCGAGCTCCGGCCGAAGATGTCGCCGCCTACGACGTCATCGATCTCGAACGCGCTGCCGAACTCGCCGGCCGCGCAGTGGCCAGGCACAAGAAGGACGACTGCGTCGTTGCCATAGACGTCGATTCCGGTGTCGTCCGCCAGGGCCGGCCGATGACGGTGATCACCGTCGTCAACGACAACATGCCGTTCCTGTTTGATTCCGTCCTCGGCGAAATCACCGAGAGCGCGGGCGAGCCGCTGCTGGTTACCCACCCGGTCATAGTCGTCAGGCACGACAAAAACGGCGTCGAGGAAATCCTCGGCGACGGGGGTTATGCCAAGGGCGACCACAGCCATGACCGGCTGAGCGTCATCCATGTCCATATCGGCCGCCTTTCGGCCGAGCAGGCTGAAGGTCTGGCCGCGCGCCTGACCAAGCTGCTCGGCCAAGTGCGCGCCGCCGTCACCGACTGGAAGCCGATGCTCGCCCGCCTCGACCAGGCGATCTCGGAATTCCGCTACTCGCCAGTGCCGCTCGACAAGGCCCATGTCACCGAGGCGATCGCCTTCCTCGAATGGCTGCGCGACGACAATTTCACCTTTCTCGGCATGCGCGAATTCAACTACACCGGCGGCGAGACGAGCGGCATGCTCGAGCGCGCCGAAAAGCCCGGCCTCGGCATCCTTTCCGATCCCGACGTGCTGGTGCTCAGGCGCGGCACCGAAGCGGTAAGCACGACGCCGGAAATCCGCGCCTTCCTGCATGGGCCGGAACCGCTGATCGTCACCAAGGCCAACGCCAAGTCATCGGTGCACCGCCGCATCTACCTCGACTACATCGGCGTCAAGACCTACACCGGCAAAGGCGTGCTTTCGGGCGAGCTCCGCATCGTCGGCCTGTTCACGTCGACCGCTTATACGCGCTCGGTGATGAAAATCCCCTATCTGCGCTCGAAGGCGGAAACGGTCATCGCCAAATCCGGCTTCAATCCAAGCGACCATTCCGGCAAGGCATTGATCAACGTGCTGGAGAGCTATCCGCGCGACGAGCTGTTCCAGGTTCCGGTGCCGATCCTGCGCAAGCATGCCGAAGCCATCCTGGGCTTGATCGAGCGGCCGCGCGTCAGGGCATTGGTGCGTGTCGACCAGTTCGACCGCTTCGTCTCCGTGCTCGTCTTCGTGCCGCGCGACCGCTACGACAGCGTCGTGCGCGAGAAGATCGGCACGTATCTGAAGACCGTCTTCGAAGGCCGGCTGTCGGCCTATTATCCGGCGTTCCCGGAAGGCGGGCTGGCGCGTGTCCATTTCATCATCGGCCGCTCCGGCGGCAAGACGCCGAAGGTCGAGCAGGCGACGATCGAGGCGGCGATCCGCGACATCGTACGGACCTGGGACGATGCACTGCGCGAGACCGCGACAGAGACCGGCGCCGATGCGAGACTCACGGCCATCGCCTCGCGTTTTTCGGAAAGCTATCGCGACAGTTTTCCACCGGCCGTGGCGCTGGCCGACGCCGGGCGCATCGCCAAGCTCGATGCGTCAAATCCGATCGCCATCGACTATTACCGTCACGCCGGCCAGAAGCCGCATCAGGCGGCGCTGAAGATCTATCACCACGGCAGCCCGGTGGCGCTGTCGCGGCGCGTGCCGGTGCTGGAAAACATCGGTTTCCGCGTCATCAGCGAGCGCACTTTCGAGGTCGGCGACAATCAATCCGGCATGGTCTTTATCCACGACATGGAACTCGAGAACAGCTACGGCAGGCC
Source organism: Mesorhizobium sp. M1027 (assembly GCF_040318745.1). Lineage (NCBI taxonomy): Bacteria > Pseudomonadati > Pseudomonadota > Alphaproteobacteria > Hyphomicrobiales > Phyllobacteriaceae > Mesorhizobium > Mesorhizobium sp. M1027. The sequence continues at coordinate 352,661 of NZ_JAMYMW010000002.1, forward strand.
GATCGACCTCGGCAATGGCGGCGCGCTGTTCGAGGATGCGTTCCTTTCCGTCTGGCGCGGCGATGTCGACAATGACGGCTATAACGGCCTTGCCCAGACCGCCGGCCTGTGGTCGGGCGAGATCGCCGTCCTGCGCGCCTATGGCCGCTATCTGCAGCAAGCCGGTATCCCGCAGAGCCAGGATTTCATCGCCGCCGCGCTCAATCGCTATCCCGAGATCGCCCGCGGCCTGCATGCGCTGTTCGTCGCCCGCCTCGGCCCGACGGCGGAAACGGAAGGTGTCGTCCAGGCCAAACATTTGAAGGCCAAGATCACGGATGCGCTGGAAGACGTTCCCAACATCGATGACGACACCATCATCCGCCGTTATCTGAACCTGATCGAGGCCTCGCTGCGCACCAATCATTTCGTTGCCGATACGAAAGAGAAAGGCCAATCGCTGGCGATCAAGCTCGATTCGCAATCGGTGGACGGGCTGCCGGCGCCGCGGCCATGGCGGGAGATCTTTGTCTATGGCTCTGAGGTCGAGGGTGTGCATCTGCGCTTCGGCCCGGTCGCGCGCGGCGGCCTGCGCTGGTCGGACCGTGCCCAGGACTATCGCACCGAAGTACTCGGCCTGGTCAAGGCACAGCAGGTCAAGAATGCGGTGATCGTACCGGTTGGCGCCAAGGGCGGTTTCTACCCGAAAAAGCTGCCGATGAGCGCCGGGCGCGACGCCATTTTCGAGGCCGGCACAGCCGCCTACAAGAATTATGTTTCCAGCCTGTTGTCGATCACTGACAATATCGGCCTGGACGGCGTCATCCCGCCGGCGGGCGTGGTGCGGCGCGACCAGGACGATCCCTATTTCGTCGTTGCCGCGGACAAGGGCACGGCGACCTTCTCGGACATCGCCAACGCCATCAGTGAAAAGCACGGCTTCTGGCTCGACGACGCTTTCGCCAGCGGCGGTTCGGCCGGTTACGACCACAAGAAGATGGGCATCACCGCCAAGGGCGCCTGGGAAGCGGTCAAGCGGCATTTTCGCGAGATGAACCGCGACATCCAAACCACTCCGTTCACCGTCGTCGGCGTTGGCGACATGTCGGGCGACGTGTTCGGCAACGGCATGCTGCTGTCGGAGCAGACCCGGCTGATCGCCGCCTTCGATCATCGCGACATCTTCATCGATCCCGATCCCGACATGGCGGCTTCGATGGCCGAGCGCCGGCGTATGTTCGCTCTCGCCCGCTCAAGCTGGCAGGATTACGACAAGACGAAGCTGTCCGAAGGTGGCATCATCGTCTCGCGCAGCCAGAAGTCGATCACATTGCCGGCCGCCGCGGCTGCAGCGATCGGCCTCGGCAAGACAACGGCCACGCCGGTCGAGATCATGAGTGCCATCCTCAAGGCGCCGGCAGACCTTTTGTGGTTCGGCGGCATCGGCACCTATGTCAGGGCATCGGGCGAGACCAACCAGGATGTCGGCGACCGTGCCAATGACGCGATCCGCATCACCGCGCTCGACCTGCGCGCCAAGGTGATCGGTGAGGGCGCCAATCTCGGCGTCACGCAGCGGGCGCGCATCGAATTCGGATTGAATGGCGGACGCTGCAATTCGGACGCGATCGACAATTCTGGCGGCGTGAACTGTTCCGACGTCGAGGTCAACATCAAGATCGCGCTGGCTTCCGCGATGCGCAAGGGATCGTTGACCCGGCCGGCGCGCAACAAATTGCTGGCCGAGATGACCGATGAGGTCAGCGCCCTGGTGCTGTCCAACAATTACCAGCAGACGCTGGCGCTGTCGCTTGCCCGCAAGCGCGGCCTCGCCGACATCGCCCATCAGAGCCGCTTCATGGCGGCGCTGGAGGCGCGCGGACTGCTCGACCGTGCCGTCGAGGCGCTGCCGTCGCCGGCGGCCCTTGTCGAGCGCGAGACGCGCGGCGAGCCGCTGACCCGGGCCGAGCTCGGCGTACTGCTCGCCTATGCCAAGATCGTGCTGTTTTCCGATATCGTCGCCAGCGACGTGCCCGACGATCCGCATTTCGACCGTGATCTCATGGGCTATTTCCCCGATCGCATGGCGAAGAGATATGCGGGAGAGATCCACGACCATCGCCTGCGCCGCGAGATCATCGCCCGTGTCGTCGCCAATGATCTGGTCAATCGCGGCGGTCCGTCCTTCGTCAACCGGCTGCAGGAAACAACCGGCCGCAGTGCCGCCGATGTCGTGCGCACCTTCGCCGTGGTGCGGGACGGCTTTGCGCTGCCGGCGCTCTACCGGCAGATCGACGCGCTCGACAACCAGATCGACGGGCAAATCCAGCTCGACCTTTATCAGGCGGTCAGCCGGCTGATCTATGTGACGAGCGGCTGGTACCTGAAAAACGATGCCGGCACCGCGCCGCTCGGGCAGCGGATCGCCGAGTTGCAGGACGCACGCAAGGCGCTGGAGCCGAAGCTGGTTTCGCTGCTGCCGGCCTTCTCGCGCGAGCGGATCGAGGAGCGGCGGCACAATCTGTCGAAGGGCGGCGCGCCGGGGAGCCTTGCCGAACAATTGGCGTTGACCGATGTGGCGGAACTCATCCCCGACATTGCCCTGACGGCGCGGACGGCGAATGCCGGCATCGTCGCTGCCGCCAAGGCATTTTTCGCGGTCAGCGATGTCTTTCGCATCCCGCGCGTCGAAGATGCGGCGCGCTCGATCACCCCCTCGGATTATTACGATCAACTGGCGCTTTCCCGTGCCACCGACACGATCGGCGCGGCCAGGCGCGGCATCGCCGTGGCGGCACTCACCAGCCATGCCGAGGCGGTGGATCCGGTGGCGGCATGGCTGGAGGCCGGCGGCGAACGGGTCGGACGCATCCGCGAGCGGCTGCAGGCGCTGACCGAGGGCGGCGACATCACCGTGTCGCGGCTGTCGGTGGCGTCCGGCCTGATGAGCGATCTGACGGGGCTGTGAGACGTCTTCCATATCGCGCGGGATTGCCGGGAAGAACTGCGCAATAGAGCGAACGGCGCGCTGCTTTTGGGAGCGCCGGAGCATGATGCCGAACCTAACGATCGGCTTTTGGACAAGATCGTGCTCAACAACAAGGTGGAGCGTCATTCCGATTCGATCGGCATTGAGCAAGCTCCAGCGGAGGGGACATGGCTGAGATGGCAGTGCAGCGGGCGTCGGGACGCGGCATCTGGGGATGGATGCTGTTCGACTGGGCGGCACAGCCGTTTTTCACGGTCGTCACCACCTTCATCTTCGGTCCTTATTTCGTCTCGCGCATGGCCAGCAATCCCGAAACCGGGCAAGCGTCCTGGGGCTACGGCATTGCCGCCGCCGGCCTCGTCATCGCCGTTTTGTCGCCGGTCCTCGGTTCGATCGCCGACCAGACAGGACCGCGAAAGCCGTGGATAGCCTTCTTCGCCGCGGTCAAGATCACCTGCCTCACCCTGCTGTGGTTCGCCGCGCCCGGCTCTGATCTTTTTCTGATCGTGGCGTTGTTCTCGCTGGCGTCGGTCGCGGCGGAATTCTCGACCGTGTTCAATGATTCGATGATGCCCCGCCTGGTGCCGAAGAGCGACATCGGCAGGATCTCGAACATGGCCTGGGGGCTCGGCTATCTCGGCGGTATGATCGCACTGATCTTCGTCGTTACCGTCATGGCCGGCTCGCCTGAAACCGGCAAGACCGTTGTTGGGCTGGACCCGATCTTCGGCCTCGATCCCAGGCTCGGCGAGGACGCGCGCGCCACCGGACCGTTGTCGGCGGCCTGGTATTTCCTGTTCATCCTGCCGATGTTCTTCTTCACGCCGGATGCAATCAAAGGCATTCCAATCGGGCCGGCGGTGCGCGAGGGACTGTCGGAACTGAAGTCGACGCTGGCCGAAGTGCGCAAGCGCAGCGGCATTTTTCGCTTTCTCGTCGCCCGCATGATCTATCAGGACGGCGTCAACGCGCTGCTGGCGTTGGGCGGAACGTTTGCGGCGGCAATGTTCCATTGGTCGATTACCGAGATCGGCCTGTTCGGCATCATTCTCAACGTCGTCGCCATAGTCGGATGCTTGGTTGCCGCACGCCTCGACGCGGCGCTGGGTTCCAAGTCCATAGTGATGATTTCGCTGGTCATGCTGAGCATCGCCACGCTGGGCATCGTCTCGACCGGCCCGGGCTATACGCTGTTCGGCGCCTGGGTGATGCCCGGACTGGACGGCGGCGGATTGTTCGGCACGGCGGCGGAAAAAGCCTACATTTTCTACGGCCTGCTGATCGGGCTTGCTTTCGGTCCGGTGCAGGCTTCGTCGCGCTCCTACATGGCGCGCAGCGTCTCCGCGGCCGAATCGGGCCGCTATTTCGGCATCTATGCACTGGCCGGCCGAGCAACCAGTTTTGCCGCACCCTTCATGGTGGCCACGATCACCCTGGCCAGCGGCTCGGCGCGGCTCGGCATGGCGGCGATCGTGCTGTTCCTCGGAGCGGGCATGGCGATCCTGATCGGCACGCCCTATCCGGCGGATCGGCCGGCGGAGTGATCTGCTCGTCCCTTCTCCCACAGAGGGAAGGGAGGGAGTTCAATGCCTGAAATGCCTCACGCCGGTAAACACCATGGCGATGCCGTGAGCATCGGCGGCGGCGATGACATCGTCGTCGCGCATCGAGCCGCCGGGCTGAATGACGGCGGTGGCGCCGGCTTCGATTGCCGACAAAAGCCCATCCGCGAACGGGAAAAAGGCATCCGAGGCGACGACCGAGCCCTTGGTCAAAGGCTCCGTCAGACCGGCAGCCTCGGCCGCGTCGAGCGCCTTGCGCGCGGCGATGCGCGAGGAATCGACCCGGCTCATCTGGCCGGCGCCGATGCCGACTGTAGCGCCATCCCTGGCATAGACTATGGCGTTCGACTTGACGTGCTTTGCCACGCGAAAGGCGAATTTCAGATCGGCCAATTCGGCCGGCGTCGGAGCGCGGCTGGTCACCACTTTCAGGTCGAGGTCATCAATCACCGCATTGTCGCGGCCCTGGACCAGCAAGCCGCCGGCAACCGATTTCAAGCCAAGGCCCGCCGCGCGCGGGTCGGGCAGGCCGCCGGTAACCAGCAGGCGTAGATTCTTCTTGGCGGCAATGATGCGGACTGCTTCCTCGGACGCCTCCGGTGCGATGATCACTTCGGTAAAGGTCTTGACGATCTCTTCGGCGGTTCCGGCGTCGAGGATGCGGTTCATGGCGACGATGCCGCCGAAGGCAGAGACCGGATCGCAGGCCAGCGCCTTGGCATAGGCCGCGTGCAGCGAAGCGGCTTCGGCGACGCCGCACGGGTTGGCGTGCTTGATGATGGCAATTGCGGCGGAGCGGGTCGGATCGAATTCGCCGACCAGCTCGAAGGCGGCGTCGGTGTCGTTGATGTTGTTGTAGGAAAGCTGCTTGCCCTGAAGCTGGCGCGCCGTAGCGACGCCCGGCCGCCTGTCGCCATTGACATAGAAGCCGGCGCCCTGATGTGGGTTTTCGCCATAGCGCATCACCGATTGCAGCTTGCCGCCGAAGGCGCGCCATGTCGGATGCTCGATCTCGAGCGCCTCGGCGAACCATCCCGAGATCGCCGCGTCGTAGGTGGCAGTACGGGCAAAGGCCTTGGCTGCCAGCTTCTTGCGGAAATCCAGCGACAGCGAGCCGAAATTCATCTCCAGCGCGTTGAGCACCGAGGCATAGTCGTCAGGGTCGGTGACGATACCGACATAGGCGTGGTTCTTGGCCGAGGCACGGATCATCGCCGGGCCGCCAATATCGATGTTCTCGACGATCGCCGCGTAGTCGGCGCCGGAGCGGCGCACCTCTTCGAATGGATAGAGATTGGAGACGACGAGATCTATAGGCTCGATGCCGTGGTCGCGCATCGCAGCGGCGTGCTCGGGATCGTCGCGCACGCCGAGCAGTGCGCCATGCACCGACGGGTGCAGCGTCTTGACGCGGCCGTCCATGATCTCGGGAAAGCCGGTGAGCTCGGATACGTCGCGCACGGCCATGCCGGCCTCGGCGATCGCCTTTGCGGTGCCGCCGGTCGAAACCAGCTCGACGCCGGCCGAAGCCAGCGCCTTGGCGAAGTCGATCAGGCCGGTCTTGTCGAAGACGGAGAGCAGCGCGCGACGGATCGGAACAAGGTCGGGCGCGGGAATGTTCTTGGCGGCGACGGCCATGGGCTGGCGGCCTTTCCAGTTCTGGTTGGAGAGCGTCCGCGGGCCGTAGCACATGAGGCCCGGAAATCAAGCAGCAAGGCTTGATCAGTGTTTGCCGTTGCCGCTGGCTTCAGCTTTTTCCGGATGACCACCGATAGTAGTCCGCGTCAATTGCCAGTGGACCTCGGAAATCTCCGAGGCTTTGAACGCAAGCACGATCTGCCGGCTGCGGCGCGGGCCGCCGAGCCCGGCGAAATAGATCGATTCCTCGACCTCGGGTGCCACTTCGGTGGAGGTAAACACCCAGGCGTCGGCATGGTCGGCTGCCAGCACCAGACGGTCATGCTCATCCTGGAGCAGGTTTATGTCGGGATGGACATGGAAACGCACCGTGACGAAATCACGGCCATTGTTGCGGATAGAGGCGCCGCCCGGCCGCAGGAAGCGGTCCCTGCCGGCAAGCACATTGCCTTCGGTCGATAATTTCAGCTCGCGCTCATGCAGGAAGCCGAAGCGCGCGACATAGCCGTCATGGCGGGCGATGAAGCCCTGGCTGCCCTTCTGGTCGGTGCGCTTGCAAGGCACGTGCTGCGGCCCGCCGATCAAAGGCGTGCCGAGCAGGTCGTTGACGCGCAGGGAGTGGTTGAAGCGCGCCGACGACGTGTCGTTGATGGTGGCGGTCGAGTGGGCGGCGGTGGCGCGGGCAAGCGGCCGGAACTCGGCGGCGCCATAGGTGTCTATGCCGGCGTTGACGATATAGTGCTGGCGGCCCGACGACAATTCGAAGGCGAGGCACCCGGCGTGAGCGGCATTGGACACGTCGACGGGCGGCGGCGGTCCGGTATCGGCGATCACGGTGACACCCCCCATCGACAGGCGCTCATAACCCGAATGCGGCGCGTGCAGCAATGGTGCGCCGGCGGTGTCGTCGTGATGCAGGATGCTGGCGATACGGTCGTGGATGGTGGCGCCCATGCCGTTGAAGCGGGCAAGGCTGCCATCCTGATGGCGAAAGAAGCGCAGCGCCGGCAGCATCCGGTCGATGGCGCCGATCAGGGCGGCCGGCGGTGTCTCGGCCTGATTCGCGTATGTCTGGCGCAACGGCAGAAGGTCGGCGAGGATTTCAAGCACGGCCATCGGATTGCGCGAGATATGGCCGCCGTCAGGCAGGATCTGGCGGTCAATCTCCTCGGCGAGACTGCGGGTGGCACCGCGCAGCGCCGAGGCCGGCGCCGGCAGCGACAAAGCGGCAAAGGCCAGCGCAATGCGCGCGCGCAGCCTGTCCTTGCCGTCCGGCATCTCGCGCGCCATGGCGCGCAGATAGCGGATCTGGACGGCAAGCGATTTCAGGAAGGCGCGGTAGAACGGAAATTCGGCGCCCTGCAACACGATCGAGGAATGCTGCAGCCAGGCAATGACGCGCTTGGCCGTCGTGCCGGGCTCCCAGGCGACGCCGGAAATATGGCTGCCATGGATTGCAATCCAGTCGGAAACCAACGCCCGCGCGTTGGCGGCGGCGAGCTCGGTACCCGCGGCACGCATGTGGCGCAGCCAGCGAAAGCCATGCAGCGTCTTTTGCCAGCCGGGATTGGGCACGTCGATCTGGAAGGGCGATTTGCCGCCGGTCTCGACCAGATGCCCCGAAAGCGGATAGCGGCCGTAATAGATCTCGAGCGCGATCTGAGGATCGGCGAGGCGCAGGTCCGGCGGGGCGATCAGGACGCGCTCCGGCGTGCGGCCTGAGTAGCGCCAGCGATAGAGTGGTCCGGCACGCAAGCGCCGGCGCGCCTTGCGCCAGAACTCCCTCGCGACAAGCGTCCACAGACGCGTCGTGTTACCGGCAGCGATTGCCAAAATCTCTCCTGATCGTCCTCACCCAGGCACAAGTTTATATGATTCAAGAACTTGTGCGAAGGCGAATTCCGCGGCAGCGTGGCCGTTCAGCCTGTTTTCCGTGCCTCCTCGCTCCAAAAGGCCGGACGCGCTTCGATATCTGCCCTTAGCCGGCTCTGCGCATGCGGGCGGCGAAGAAGCCGTCCAGCCCGGAACGGGCAGGGGAGCCAAGCTCCAGGTCGGCAGGCGTGGTGCGCAACGTGCCTTGCGGCGTCAGGAACGGGTCGATGCCGGCGATCTCACCCGGCCGAAGCGGGTCGTCGATGATTTCCGCATTGCCGGCGAGAAAGCCGCGATAAAGCTCTTCGCCTTCGAGCGAATCGAGCGAACAGTTGGAAAGGACGATGCGTCCGCCAGGCTTGACCAGGGTGACGGCCCGGGCAAGCAGCCGGCGTTGCAGGTCGGCCAGTTTTTCGACGTCGGCCGCCGTCTTCGTCCAGGGAACGTCGGGATGCCGCCGTACCGTGCCTGTCGAAGAGCAAGGTGCGTCGAGGAGCACGCCGTCGAAGAGCTCCTTCGGCTCGTATTTGAGCAGATCGACGTGGGCGATCTCCGCGGACAGGCCGAGCCGTTCGAGATTCTGCGTCAGCCGCGCCAGCCGTGTTCTGGACATGTCGAGTGCGGTGACGTGGGCGCCGGCGAGGATCAGCTGGGCGGTCTTGCCGCCCGGCGCGGCACAGAGGTCGGCGATTCGCAAACCATTGATGTCGCCGAACAGCCGGGCCGGCAGGCTGGCCGCTGCATCCTGAACCCACCAGGCGCCTTCCCCAAAGCCGGGCAGTTCGGTCACGGAAGCGCTGAGCTTTTCCACGCGCACCGTGCCGGTCGGCAGGACGAAGCCGCCGAGCCGTTCGGCCCACAGCGCCGGGTCCGACTTGACGGTGAAATCGACCGGCGCCTCATGGCGATGGGCGAGCAGTATCTGCCTGGTCTTGTCGATGCCGTAGACGGTTTTCAAACGGTCGGAAAACCATTTTGGCGCCTCGTCGGTGGCCGCAACCGCCGCCGCGAGCTCATCCTGCTTGGCCCGCGCCAACGTACGCAGTACGCCGTTGACGAGGCCGGAAAAGCGCGCCGTGCGCGGATCGGACTTGGCGTGGGTCACGGCGAGGTCGACGGCGGCGCTGTCGGGAACATCGAGGAACAGGATCTGCGCCGCCGCCACATGCAAGATGTGCGAAAGCGCCGTGGCGTTGGGCGGCAGCGGCTTTTCCAGGCGGCGGGCCAACAGGCCTGATATGGTCATGCGGTAGCGCAGGGCGGTGACCAGAATGGCGCGCACCAAGGCGCGGTCGCGCAAGTCGAGCGCCTTGTATTGCGGATGGCCGTTCTCGTGGTCGGTCAGCCCGTCGAGTGGCGTTTTCGCGTCAACGACGGCGGCAAGCAGGCGCGCGGCTGCCTTGCGCGCGGCGAGACCGCGAGCTTCTGAAGCCTCACTGTGAGTTGGCCTCATTGTGTCGGCGATCGGTTGACTAGTTTAAATATGGCGCTGACAAAATCTTCTTTGCTTCCTAGGGGTGAGGTCACCTGAATGTAGTCTTTCTCAACCGTGTCAACATAGTCCGCGACTTGCTTTGGAGATGCACCATCCCCTACAAATCGAATGATGTGGTGGAGATAGGTGTCATATTCGTTTTCAGGAAGCGGACGAAATTCCAGTTCACTTGATGTTTCCATGTTCGCCATCGGTATGCCGATAGGGTTCCAGTGCCTTGCACAAAGATCGCGTATTTCCGCCAGCGAGATCCAGCCTTTTTTGTCTGTCGCGCTCGTCACGACCACGGACCTTTGGGCCCGGTCGGATTGCGTCCCCAGGGATTGGGTTTCGGCCTGGCCGGCTCGGCCGGCCGCTCAGGCCGGGCGGCCCTGTCCCACGGACCCGACGGCTGCTGCCCGATCCCGTCCGGCGCCGGGCTTGGCGTCGCGGCCGCTTCGGGTGCGCCGGCCATCTGTTGCGCCATCCGCTGCAGAGCGGCGATGCGGTTTTCGGTGCTCGGGTGGGTGGAGAACAAATTGTCCATGCGCTCGCCGGAAAGAGGATTGATGATGAAGAGATGGGCGGTTGCCGGATTGCGCTCGGCATCCGGGTTGCGGATGCGTTCGGCGCCACGGGCGATCTTGTCAAGCGCCGAGGCGAGCCACAGCGGGTGTCCACAGATTTCGGCACCGCGCCGGTCGGCCTCGTATTCGCGAGTGCGGCTCACCGCCATCTGCACGATCATGGCGGCCAAAGGCGCGACGATCATTGCCACCAGCACGCCGACGATGCCGAAGGAATTGTTGTTGTCGCGGTTACCGCCGAAGAAGAAGGCGAAATTGCCGAGCATCGAAATTGCGCCGGCGAAGGTCGCGACGATCGTCATGGTCAGCGTATCGCGGTGCTGCACATGGGCGAGCTCGTGCGCCATCACCGCCGCGACTTCTTCATGCGATAGCCGCTCGAGCAGGCCGGTGCTGGCGGCGACAGCGGCATTTTGCGGATTGCGGCCGGTGGCGAAGGCATTGGGCTGCGGATTGTCGATGAGATAGGTCCTCGGCATCGGCAGACCGGCGCGTCGGGCGAGGCCCTGCACGATGGCGTAATATTCAGGCGCGTTGCTTTCGTCGACCTCGATCGCTCGGTGCATCGCCAGCACCATCTTGTCGGCGTTCCAATAGCTGAACAGATTGGTGCCGGCAGCGATCAGCAAGGCGATCATCATGCCGCCGGATCCGCCGACCAGATAACCGACGCCCATGAACAGGGCCGTCATTGCGGCCAAAAGCATGGCGGTGCGAAGGGTGTTCATTGTCTGCTCCGTTCTGCCCAACAAAGGGGTCGATTCCTTGTGGACCCATCGCTATATGATGGGAAACAGCGGTTCTCGTTTCAATCGGGGGCCTTTTCAATCTACCGGAAGATCGCATGATCGACGAATCCAACCAAACACAGGCTCACCACGCGCCGCAAAAGGCGCTGACGCCGGCAGCCCGGCGCGCTTTGGCGGAGGCCGAGGCCCGGCGGCAAAAATATCGCGAGACGGAGGCCACGCTGCCGCGCGAGATCGGCGGGCGCGGCGGCAAGGAGCCTGGCCGCTACGGCGACTGGGAGGTCAAGGGCCTGACCAGCGACTTTTAGCCCAGGCAGGGGCGCCAAACTATACAGGCTGCGCCGTCCGCTCCGCTTCGATGGCAATCCAGCCGCTGGCATCGACGGCGATGCCGATCGCGTCATAGCCGGCGATAGCGGCATGCGGCGTCTGCAAAGAATGCCGGTGCGTGGCGCTGATCACCACGATTGCGGCGCCCGCGGCTTCGGCTGCCGCTATGCCGGCCGGCGCGTCCTCGAAGACGAGGCAGTCGCGCACATCGACGCCGAGCCGTTCGGCCGCCAGCCGGAAGCAGTCGGGCGCCGGCTTGCCGCGGGCCACGTCCTCCGCCGCAACGATCACGGCGGGAGCCGGAATGCCGGCGGCCTGCAGGCGCAGCAAGGCAAGTTCGCGCGGCGCGGAGGTGGCGATCGCCCAACTCCCAGGCGGCAGCGACGCGAGGAACGCCGCGGCGCCGGCAATCGGGCGAATGCCCTCGACATCGGCTGCCTCGGCCTGCAAAAGCGCATCGGCTTCGCGGGCTGGATCGACGCCTGGCAGCGCCAGCCGGCCGATGGTCTCGATCGCCCGCACGCCGTGGATGGTCGGCAGGAATGCGGCGACGTCAAGACCTTGCCGATGCGCCCAAGCTGCCCAGACCCTTTCCGCCGCGGCAATCGAATTGAGAATCGTGCCGTCCATATCGAACAGAAAGGCCGCAAATTTTCTGCCTGCAAGCATCGGTTTTCCCGGTCATCCTGGAGGGATTATTTCGAAAGACGCGTGTCGATCGACCGTAACGTTGCCGCGTCCGTATGGGAAGCCGCGAGGCGTCGTTTTCGACGTTCACAAGGAACCGCCGCGCACTCTCCTGCGTTGACCAGCACTATCTTCCATGACGATCGTAGGGGGACGGCGATGCTGATCAGGCTCGGCTATGAAATTGGCATTGAATGCGCTGCAGCCACGCCGGTCATTTCGCTGCTCGAGATCCACAGGGATCGCCAGGTCGACATCAAGCGGCAGACGCGCGTGCTGACCTCGCCGTCGGTCCCGACCAGGGTCTACCACGATCTTTTCGGCAATAGCTGCCGCCGCTTCACGGCGCCGGCCGGAAGTTTTCGCATCCTCTATGACGCGGTGGTCGAGGACAGCGGTGAGACGGACGAAGTCAACGCGTTGGCCAGGGAAGTTCCGGTCGCCGAATTGCCGGACGAGGTGCTCGGCTATCTGCTCGGCAGCCGTTATTGCGAGACCGACCATCTCGGCGACCTGGCCTGGCAACTGTTCGGCCAGCTTCCGCCGGGCTGGGCGCGGGTGCAGGCGATCGTCGACTATGTCCACAACCGCCTGTCCTTCGGCTACGGTTATGCGCGCTCGACCCGCACGGCGGCGCAGGCGCATGAGGAACGCGTCGGCGTCTGCCGCGACTTTGCCCATCTGGCGATCACGCTCTGCCGCTGCATGAATATCCCGGCCCGCTACGTGAACGGCTATCTCGGCGATATCGGCGTGCCCGCCGATCCGGCGCCGATGGACTTCTCGGCCTGGATGGAAGTGTTCCTCGACGGCAAGTGGTACACGTTCGATCCTCGCCACAACGTGCCGAGAATCGGCCGTGTCGTCATTGCGCGTGGCCGCGACGCCACCGACGTGCCGCTGTTGCACAGTTTCGGCCCGCACCGGCTCAGCCTGTTCAAGGTCTGGACCTACGAACAGGAAGGCAACCTGTTCAAGCCGCCCTATCGCGGCCTCGACAGGACCGTCACCGCACGGGTGCTGGCCTAATCCTCCCGGAGACATCCACAACCGTGTTTCCATTTCCCGCCATCGCGGTCGTGCTGATCCGGTTCGAGACATCTCGTCTGTACCGGATCGGGACGCAGTCCGGCCATTCCGAATTGCGAGCCGGATCGTGGTAAGCGCTTTGTGAACAAAGCCGCGCCGACGCGGCTTTCGTTTACCCGCTGTTTACCTTGTCTCTGCTCGAAACCGTTTGGAAACAATGGCCTGAGCGGGGGGCGCTCGCTTTCCCGCGCCGGTGGCGCGATCCGGCCGGATTCCTGCAATGCGCGTTCGGACAGCTGCAGGCTGTGGCGAATGGAGGCGGAAGGAATGCGGCGTTTCGGGGGTCTTGTTCAGGCGATCGGCGGCTTTGCCGGGGATCGAAGCGGAAATTTCGCGGTGCTGTTTGGCATAATCGGCTCAGTGCTGACGCTGAGCGTCGGCTTTGCCGTCAATGTCTCCCAACTCTATAATGTGAAATCGAGCCTGCAAGGCGTCGTCGATGCTGCGGTCACCTCGACGGCCCGCGACCTGACGACCAGCGTCATCAGCGAGGCTGACGCCAGCAAATCGGTGCAGGCCTTTCTCGATGCCAACAGCACGGCGGGTATCCTGCAGGACAATCAGATCGTTCTCGACAAACTGACTGTCGACCGAATCGCCAAGACCGTTCAGGCGGACGTTCATGTCAATGTCAGCTATTATTTCCCGCTTTTCAGCACGGGTAGCATGCAGCGCGTTCCCGCATCGACGACGGCTCTCTATTCGGACAAGCAGATCGAAGTCGCGATGATGCTCGATGTTACCGGCTCGATGGCAGGCCAGAAAATCATCGATCTGCGGACGGCTGCGGCGAATGCTGTCGACAGCTTCCTGGGCGGTCAGGACCCGTCCAAACCGCGCGTGCGGGTTGCCATCGTGCCTTATGCCAATTCGGTGAATGCCGGTACACTTGCCACCAGCAGCGTCTATGTGGAAACCACCGCCAGCCAACGCAAACAGGCGCCGGCCAATGACGGCGTGCAGTATGTCTCGGGCTTCATCCGTCCCGATAATTGCGCCACAGAACGCAAGGGGATCTACCAGTATTCGGACACAGGCCCCGACGCCAGCATGGTCAACCGCGACTACCTGCTGTCGTCCTTCGCCTGGCAAACCGGCACCGCCGCCTGCCCGGCCGCCACGCTGATGCCGCTGACGGCCGATGCGACGGCGCTCAAGACGGTCATCAAGAATTTCGTCGCCTCCGGCGGCACTGCCGGCCATATCGGCGTGCAGTGGACCTGGTACATGCTCTCGGAGAGCTGGGGGAGCATAATGAGGACTTCGCAGCGGCCGGCCAAGATGGATCCAAAAAAGGTCGCCAAAATCGCGATCCTGATGACCGACGGCGAATTCAACCTGTCCTACTTCGATGCGAGCACGGTGAGCGACGTTTACAATGACGCCGGCAAGGAGCCGACCCGCACGGCAGCCAAGAAACTTTGCGCTGCCATGCGCGACAAGGGCATCGAGATCTTCACTATTGGGTTTGACCTAAACGAAACGAATGCCAAGGCGACGCTCCAGGATTGCGCGAGCCCGGACACCGCCAAGATCAAGCACTTCTACCAAACTGCCAATGGAACCGAACTCAACCAGGCTTTCCAGGACATAGCGCGCAACGTCGAGATGTTGAGCGTAACCAAATAAGGGACAACAGCCCAAAAAAGGAAAAGGCCGCCGCTTCTTGCGAAGTCGGCGGCCTTCCGTGTTTCCGTCCATGGCGCGGCTCCTGGCGGCGACGGTTGGTCGCCAGCCGCGCATCTCGCGCCTTAACGGGAAGACTGCTTCCCGAAAGTGCGATCCGCTGAGGCCACGTTCTGGAAAACGAAATCACTCGACATCGGATCACCTCCTTTCGATTTGTTGAACACTTGCTCATGATGGGGTGTCATCCGGCAAATGGCAAGGCGGGGCACTCGAAAATCCTGAACAAGTATGCTTGTGCACTCGGACGGCTTGCGGCCGGCCGATCGGGCAGGCAAGATCGAGCCGCGATTGTTCCGGGCCGCTATTTGCCGGGTAAGGGAGGACGGGGATGGAGGCAGCCGAGAGAGCGGCCCGGATTGTTCGGACGGTCATCGAAACGCTGAAACCGGGTTTCGCGGTGAGGCTGTGGACAGGCGAGCGGATCGGCCCGGCTACCGGCCCGGTGCTCACTATCAACGACCAGGACATCGTCTGGCAGATCGTACGTCGGCCCTCTTTATCGACGCTGATCGAGATGTGGATTGCCAAGGCGGTCGACGTCGAAGACGGATCTCTGTTCGATTTCTACGCCTTGCCCACGCACGGCAAGCTCAGGACGAAGCTCAAGACATTGCCGAAGCTGGCGATCCTGCGCGACCTGCCGGCCGTGCTGTTTTCGCGAAAACAGATGACGGCGCGAACCGATCTTTCCGGCCGCAATCCTTTCGTCAGCGGTTCGAGCCAGGAGGCAATCCAGCATCACTACGATATTTCCAACGCATTCTACCGGCTCTTCCTCGACGAGCGCATGGTCTATAGCTGCGGCTACTTCAAGGATTTCGCCAACGATATCGATCAGGCCCAAAGAGACAAGCTAGACCATATCTGCCGCAAGCTTCGATTGAAGCCCGGCGAAAAACTGCTCGACATCGGCTGCGGCTGGGGAGCGATGCTCATCCATGCGGTGAAGAATTATGGCGTCGTCGGCCACGGCGTTTCACTGTCGGAGGCACAGACCGAGCTCGCCCGCGAACGCATCCGCGCCGCGGGGCTGGAGGACCGCATCACCATCGAGATCAAGTCCTATGCCGAGCTGTCCGGCTCCTTCGACAAGATCTCGTCGATCGGCATGTTCGAGCATCTGGGGCTTGCCAACCATGCGGCCTATTTCTCGAGGATCCATCGCCTGCTCAAGCCCGGCGGCATCTATCTGCATCACGCCATCACCCGGCGCGACAAGGGCAACATGAAGAAGACGCTGCGCAAGGGGCCGGAATTCAAGGCGCTGATCAAATACATTTTTCCGGGCGGCGAACTCGATACGATCGGTATGACGCTCGGCAATCTCGAGGCGCACGGCTTCCTCGTCTACGACGTCGAAAACTTGCGCGAGCACTATGCGCGCACCTGCAGGCTATGGGCAGAGCGTCTCCACGCACGCTTTGACGAAGCCATCGCTGAGGTCGGCGAAGCCAAGGCGCGGCTCTGGCTGCTTTATCTCACCGGCTGCTCGATTACCTTCGAACGTGCATCGGCCCAGGTTTTCCAGACCGTCGCCACAAGGCGCGCGCGTGGGCCGAGCGGCCTGCCGCCGACGCGGGCGGATTTGTACCGATAGCTACAGGAGGCGCATCGTGGCGCCGATCTCGACGCGGGCCGGTCGGTCGACGGTGCAGTAGACGCCGAGGTTATGGGCGTTGTGGCGGACCAGGCTGCGCAGGATTGCCGGGTCGTGGTCGAACCCGTCCTGGCCAATGATGGTGAAGCCGCAGCGGCGGCACGGCTCGGAGATGGTCAGGAGCAGGTCGCCGATTGCCAGCTTGCGCCCGATCCATTCCGTCTCGGGGAACGACCCCTCGACCTCCGGCATATCGACGACGATGTTGGGGCGGAAGCGGCGCGCGTCGGCGGTGCCCTCTGGATGCAGCACTTTCAAACGCGCCAGTGAGGCGGTGGTCAGCAGATGAATAGGGGCTTTGACGTAGCGTTCCGTCAGCAGAGGGCCGGCATAATCCGGAGCCGCATTTTCCCGGCGGAACGGCCGGATGGAAGCCGCAAAGCCGAGATACGCGGAAACCGCGCGATCACTTTGCGCGCCAGGTGCCGAAAGCCAGCGTCCGTCGGGGATGGCGACCTCCAGCCTGCCGGACTGCGACAGCCGGGTGCGGATGCGGGGCACCTTGTGCCATTTCGCTTCGCGGTCGGGCCGTGCGATTTCATCGGTCGAGGTATCGACAAGACCAAACAGGCGGTCGCCTTCGACGGTATACCAGTCGACGGAGATCGCCTCCTGAAACTCGCCGGCGAGCGAGCTCGCGGGATAGCGCCAAAGCTCGGTGACGGCGCCCAATGCGGGTTGCATCAGCCCTTCTTGTTTTGCCGGTTGGCGATCAGGTCGTCGACGACTGCCGGATCGGCGAGCGTCGAGGTGTCGCCAAGCGCGGCAAAATCATCCTCGGCGATCTTGCGCAGGATGCGCCGCATGATCTTGCCGGAACGGGTCTTCGGCAGGCCGGGCGCGAACTGGATCTTGTCGGGCGAAGCGATGGCGCCGATCTCCTTGCGGACATGGACGACGAGCTCCTGGCGCAAGTCCTCGCTTGGCGTCTCGCCGGCCATCAGCGTGACATAGCAGTAGATGCCCTGGCCCTTGATGTCGTGCGGGTAGCCGACGACGGCGGCCTCCGAGACCTTCTCATGCGAAACCAGCGCCGATTCGACCTCGGCGGTGCCCATGCGATGGCCGGAGACGTTGATGACGTCGTCGACGCGGCCGGTGATCCAATAGTAGCCGTCAGCATCGCGGCGGCAGCCGTCGCCGGTGAAGTACCTGCCCTTGTAGGTCGAGAAATAGGTCTGCACGAAGCGGTCGTGATCGCCATAGACGGTGCGCATCTGGCCCGGCCATGAGTCGGCAATGCAAAGATTGCCGCTGGCTTCGCCTTCCAGTACCTTGCCGTCGGCATCGACCAGCTGTGGCTTAATGCCAAAGAAGGGCCGCGTCGCCGAACCCGCCTTGAGGTGGGTGGCGCCCGGAAGCGGCGTGATCATGATGCCGCCGGTCTCGGTCTGCCACCAGGTGTCGACGATCGGCACTTTGCCGTTGCCGACGACCTTGAAATACCACTCCCAGGCTTCCGGATTGATTGGCTCGCCGACGGTGCCGAGCACGCGCAGCGACTTGCGCGACGTTTTGGTGACATGGGCATCGCCGGCGCCCATCAGCGCGCGCAGCGCCGTCGGCGCCGTGTAGAAGATGTTGACCTTGTGCTTGTCGATCACGTCCCAGAAACGCGACTGCGACGGGTAGTTCGGCACGCCTTCGAACATCAGCGTGGTGGCGCCGTTGGCGAGCGGCCCGTAGACGATATAGCTGTGACCGGTGACCCAGCCGACATCGGCGGTGCACCAGTAGATGTCGCCGTCATGATAGTCGAAGACATATTGGTGGGTCATCGAGACATAGACGAGATAGCCGGCGGTGGTGTGCAGCACCCCCTTCGGCTTGCCGGTCGAGCCGGATGTGTAGAGGATGAACAGCGGGTCCTCGGCGTTCATCTTCTCGGGCTTGCATTCGGCCTTAACCGTGGCGACCTCGTCATGGTACCAGACGTCGCGCCCGGCGGCCCAGCCGGTCTTGCCGCCGGTGCGGCGCACGACCAAGACCTTTTCGACTTTCGTTCCGGCCTTGGCGGCGATCTCGATCGCCTTGTCGGTGTTGTCCTTCAGCGGGATAGTCTTGCCGCCGCGCAGGCCTTCGTCGGCGGTGATGACGAAGGTCGACTTGCAGTCGTCGATGCGTCCGGCCAGCGCGTCCGGCGAAAAGCCGCCGAAGACGACCGAATGAATGGCGCCGATGCGCGTGCAGGCGAGCATCGCATAGGCGGCCTCCGGGATCATCGGCATGTAGATGGTGACGCGGTCGCCCTTCTTGACCCCGTGCTTCTTCATCACATTGGCGAGGCGGCAGACATGTGTGTGAAGTTCGTTATAGGTGATCTTCCTGTCGTCGTAGGGATTGTCGCCTTCCCAGATGATGGCGGTCTGTTCGCCGCGCTTCTTCAGATGCCGGTCGATGCAGTTCCAGGAAACGTTTGTCTGGCCATCCTCGAACCATTTGATCGAAACCTTGCCGTCGAAGGACGTGTTCTTGACCTTGCTGTAGGGCTTTAACCAGTCGATGCGCTTGCCGTGCTTGCCCCAGAACTTGTCCGGGTTCTTGACGCTGTCGGCGTACCATTGCAGGTAGGTGTCATTGTCAATCAGCGCGTTCTTCTTCCACGCCGGCTGGACGCGATGGACATGAACATCGGACATTTCTTCGCCTTCCTCCCCAAAACCAAACCGCCGGCTTGACCGCCGGCAGGATCGCAGCGATGCGGCCGCGAATTCGCGCGCATTATTAACAGTTCGGCGGTGACGGCAACATTAGACGTTGGATTCGCGCGGCGGGATGCCGCAGGTACCTTGCCGGGCGGTGTCAGCACTCTCGTGAGGCGGCTGCTAAGCGCATGTTTTTGCGGGAAGAATCTGGTTTGATCGCAGAAATATCAATAGACGAATAAGCAAATGGGGTGCACAATTTCAGGCTGGGAGGAAGGAGAATCAACCAGGGGACCGCAATGCGCGACCATTCAGAAATGGACCTGATGCTCAAGGGCTATGGCTTGACCACGGCCAAGATTCTTTATCACTTTCCCGATCATCCGCATCTGCTGCAGAGCTTCATCTGGCAGGACTACGACATCGCCCCGAAATTTCCGGTGCTGATCCGCTTCATCGAGTTCTGGAAGGCCGAGCTCGAAGGCCCGCTGCATTCGGTGAGCTACACGCACCAGAAGCTGATCGCGCCGAACGAATGGCGCAAGGTCGACGGCGAGTTCGTGCTGCATTAGCCGGGGGCGGCAGCCCGGGAGCCGCCGCCAGCTTTTGGAGCGTCAGACTGCGGGCGCGTTCAGCCGGGCAAACCCCTCCTGCCGACGATAGGGAAAATACGGATAGGGTGCGGTGACCTCACTTGCCGTGTCGAGCTTTTTCATCTGCTCGGCTGTCAAGGACCAGCCGACGGCGCCGAGATTCTGGCGCAACTGCTCCTCGTTGCGCGCGCCAATGATGACGGAGGCGACGGTCGGCCGCTGCAGCAGCCAATTGATGGCGATCTGCGGTATGGTCTTGCCGGTTTCCTCGGCGACAACATCAAGCGCGTCGACGACCCGATGGAGATGCTCATCCTCGACGGGCGGTCCGAAGCTTGCCGTGTCGTGCAGCCGGCTTTTCTCAGGCAGCTTCTGGCCACGGCGGATTTTGCCGGTCAGGCGGCCCCAGCCGAGTGGGCTCCACACCAGCGCACCGACACCCTGGTCGAGGCCGAGCGGCATCAACTCCCATTCATAATCGCGTCCGACCAGCGAGTAATAGACCTGCTGGGCGACGTATCGGGGATAGCCATATCTATCCGCCAGGCCGAGCGACTTCATCACTTGCCAGCCGGAAAAATTGGAGACGCCGACATAACGCAGCTTGCCGGCGCGCACGAGACCGTCCAGCGTCGACAGCACCTCCTCGATCGGTGTTGCGGCATCAAAGGCGTGCAGTTGCAGCAGGTCGATGTAATCGGTGCCAAGACGCTTCAGCGCGTCTTCGACGGCCCTGATCAGGCGTGAACGTGACGAGCCGGCATCGTTGGGACCGTCGCCCATCGGCAGCGAGGTCTTGGTCGAGATCAGCACGGCGTCGCGGCGGCCCCTGATGGCAGCGCCGAGCACTTGTTCGGAAGCGCCATTCGAATAGACATCGGCGGTGTCGAACAGGTTGACGCCGGCCGCCAGGCAGATGTCGACCAGCCGCCGTGCTTCCGTCGCATCGCTGTTGCCCCAGGCGCCGAACAGCGGGCCTGAACCGCCGAAGGTTCCAGCGCCGAACGAGAGTGCCGGGACCTTCAGGCCTGATGCGCCAAGATTTCGATAATCCATGGGTTTGCTCCGTGTGGAAGGATGGCTGTTTCAAAGATTGGTTGAGGTTTGCCGTTCTATGACGGCGCGATTTCCGGTGTGGCGAGGGCAGGGTCTCGGTCGAGGCGCAGAGCAAACGCCGCCACGGCAAGCGCTGAAAGCGGCAACAGGGCCGCGACCCAGGTGACGGCGCCGAGGCCGGGACCGTGCGCGATGACCACGCCGCCGAGCCAGGCGCCGGCCGCGTTGCCGAGGTTGAAGGCGGCGATGTTGAAGGACGAGGCGAGGCTCTGGCCGGCGCCTTGTGCCTTTTCCAGCACCCACATCTGCAGTGGCGCCACGGTGGCGAAGGCGGCGGCGCCGAGCAGGCCGACATAGATAACGGCCATGACCTTGCTGTGCAGGGCGAAGGTCATGGTGCCGAGCACCAGCGCCAGGACGACGAGACTGCCGAGAACGGAAGGTAGCAGCCGGCGGTCGGCGAACTTGCCGCCGGCGATGTTGCCGGCGATAAGGCCGCCGCCGAAGACCAGCAGGATAGGCGACACCGCTGCTTCCTCAAAACCGGTGATCTCGGTCAGCAACGGGGCGATGTAGGTGAAGACGGCAAAGACGCCGGCATAGCCAAGCACGGTGGTGGCAAAGCCAAGCAGGACGGGCGTGCGGCCGAGCACGGCGAGATCGGCGCGCAAATTGCTCTTCTCAGGTTCTGTTCGGCTGCGCGGCACCACCAGGAGAATGATGGCGAAGGCGGCGATGCCGACCAGGGTCACCGCCCAGAACGTCGCCCGCCAGCCGAAGGCCTGGCCGAGCCATGTGCCGAAGGGCACGCCGAGGATGTTGGCGATGGTCAGGCCGGTGAACATCAGAGCGATCGCCGAAGCTTTCTTGTTGGGCGCCACCAGCCCGGTCGCCACGACCGAACCGACGCCGAAGAAGGTGCCGTGGGCGAAGGCGGTCAGGACGCGCGCCCCCATCAGCGTCCAGTAGTCTGGGGCAAGCGCACAGGCGAGGTTGCCCAGCGTGAAGATCGCCATCAGCGACAGAAGCACGGTCTTGCGCGGCCAACGGCCGGTTGCGATCGTCAGCAGCGGCGCGCCGATGACAACGCCGAGCGCATAGCCGGAAATAAGCTGGCCGGCGGCTGAGATCGAGACGTCGAGATCGGTGCTGACGTCGAGCAGCAGGCCCATGATGACGAATTCGGTGACGCCGATGCCGAACGCACCGGCGGCAAGAGCGTAAAGAGCAAACGGCATGGCGGTTCCCACTTCGATGACGACCAGTTTTGACGACGGGCGCCGTGTTCCTCCCACGCCCCAATTCGGAAGATCGTGTCGCGATGTGCTGTGAACCAGCCTTGCATCGGGCACATCGTCTGTGAAATAGATTCACCAATGGCCAGACCCGACATCAACCGCTCCGGCGAGATCGAAGTGTTCGTCCGCGTGGTCGAGGCGGGCAGCTTTTCGGCCGCTGCCCGTGCGTTGCGGATGACCCCGTCGGCGGTGAGCAAGCTGATCGCGCGGCTGGAGGCACGGCTCGGCGCGCGGCTGGTCAGCCGTTCGACGCGCAAGCTGCAACTGACGCCGGAGGGGGCGGCCTTTTTCGACAGCGGCGTGCGTATCCTGGCCGACATGGCAGCGGCCGAGCGTGAGGCGGCGGCGGGTGCCGCGCCGCGTGGCCGGCTGCGGATCAACAGCTACGTGCCTTTCGGGCAGCATCGGCTGATCCCGCTTTTGCCGCGTTTTCTAGAGCGCTACCCCGAAATCGCGGTCGATCTGGTGTTGACCGACCATGTCATCGACCTGATGGAGGAGCGCGCTGACGTCGCCATCCGGGCCGGGCCACTCGGCGAATCACGGCTGGTGGCGCGTAAGCTCGGACAGAGCCGGGTGGTCGTCGTTGCGGCGCCATCGTATCTCGAAGCGCGTGGCACGCCCATGACGCCCGCCGATCTCGATCGTCACAACCGGATGGGCTTCCGTTTCGTACGTCACCTCGAGGGCTGGCCTTTTATCGATGCGGCCGGCAAGCCGATCACCCTGCCGATCGCCGGAAATACGCTGGTCAGCGACGGCGAGGCGATGCGGCTGATGGCGCTCTCGGGGGCGGGCATCGCCCGGCTGGCAAGCTGGCATGTGGAGGCCGACATTGCCGCCGGCCGGCTCCTGCCGCTGCTGGAAGAGTTCAACCCCGGCGACGAGGAACTCACCCACGCCGTCTATGTCGGCCAAGGCAAGCATCTGCCGGCGCGGGTGCGGGCATTTTTGGACTTTTTGGTCGAGACTGTCCGGCTGAACTGAGCCCCAAAACGATCGGGAGCCTGCCGGCTCCCGAAGCAACGAAGGTGAGGAAGGTAAGATTGAGTTACTTTTTCGGCACAAAGGGCGCCGGCCGCCGGCCGGCCGCCTGACGCTCCAGCATCCAGCCCGGATATTCGGCGGGCAGGGCACTGACTTCGTCGAGGCGAACAAGATCATCGGCATCGAGCTGCAACTCGGTGGCTGCAAGGTTCTGTTCCAGCTGCTCCATGCGGCTGGCGCCGATGATGACGCTCATCACGAATGGCTTGGCCAGGACATAGCCTAGCGCCACTGTAGCGACGCTGACGCCGTGCTTGGCGGCGATCTCGCGCATGACGGCGACTGCTGCCCAGGCACGGTCCTCATTGACCGGCGGGAAATTGAAGCTGGCGCGGCGGCCCTCGCCATTGCCGGGGGCGCCCGGTCCGTATTTGCCGGAGAGCAAGCCGCCAGCCATCGGCGACCAGACCATCAGCCCGAGCTTCTCCTCGCTGAGCAGCGGCACGATCTCGCGCTCGAGATCGCGGCCGGCGATCGAATAATACGACTGCACGGTCTCGAAGCGGGCAAAGCCTTTGCGCTCGGCAATACCCAGCGCCTTGGCGATGCGCCAGGCCTGCCAGTTCGAGACGCCGACATAGCGGACCTTGCCGGCGGCAACCAGGTCGTCGAGCGCCCGCAGCGTTTCGTCGATCGGCGTCACCGTGTCGGTGCCGTGCAGCTGGTAGAGATCGATATGATCCAGCTGCAGCCGTTGGAGGCTGCCTTCGACCGAATCCATGATGTGGCCGCGCGAGGAACCACGCTGGTTCGGGCCTCCGCCCATGGCGCCATGAACCTTGGTGGCGATGATCACGTCCTGCCGGTTGACGCCAAGGTTCCTGAGCGACTGGCCGAGAAGCCGTTCCGAGGCACCAAAGGAATAGACATCTGCCGTGTCGAAGAAATTGACGCCGGCGGCGAGCGAGCGGGCAACGATCTCGTCAACGCCCTTCTGGTCGAGGCTGGCGATCAGGCCCCATTGGGCGTTCTCGCCGGCCGCGCCGAACGTCATCGTGCCGAGGCAAAGTTCGGAGACGAACATTCCCGTATTTCCAAGTTGATTGTAACGCATGGTGGCTCCAGACGGGTTGAGAATAACTCGACCCATATAGGAACGAAACGTTCCGTTTCTATACGCTGGCTTAGTCGATGTCAGCCTGTGGCCTAAGGCCGGCTGCGCCTCATCTGGCGCCGAAAATCGCCGATCCAACCCTGACACTGGTCGCGCCGAAGGCGATCGCGGTTTCGTAGTCACCGGACATGCCCATGGAGAAGTTGTCGACGCCGGCCTCAAGCCCAAGCTTTTCCAGCAGCGCGAAATGCGGACCGGGGTTCTCGCCGGCCGGCGGAATGCACATCAGCCCTTCGATGGCGAGGCCGTGAACCGAGCGGCAGCGGGCCACGAAGGCGACAGCCTCGCGCGGCTCGATGCCGGCCTTTTGCGGCTCGGAGCCGGTGTTGACCTGGACATACAGCCTTGGTGACCGGCCTTGCCTGGCGATCTCCTTGGCGAGTTCGGCGGCGATCTTTTCACGGTCGACGGTTTCGATGACGTCGAACAGCGCGACAGCTTCCTTCGCCTTGTTCGATTGCAGAGGACCGATCAGATGCAGCTCGATGTCGGGGAAGTCATGTTTCAGCACCGGCCATTTGGCTTGTGCTTCCTGGACCCGGTTTTCGCCGAAGACGCGCTGGCCGGCCTCGATGACGGGGCGGATATCGGCGGCGTCGAAGGTTTTCGAGACCGCGACCAGCGTCACCGCACCGGCGTCGCGTCCTGCCTCGCGCTCGGCGGCAGCGATCCTTGCCTTGACCGTGAAAAGCTGTTCGACGGCGCTCGCCATGCCTATATCCTGCCTGTGTTTGGCTTTTCGCCGGATCGCCGCAGTTGACGGGTCCGGCAATCCATGGTGAACACCGCGACGACATTTCCTGAGCCGCCCGGGCATTGTCCGGCGGCTCGCGCATGCTTTTAAGTGAAAAACACCCGATGGCAACCGAACGATACAATCCGCGCGCGTCAGAGCCCAAATGGCAGAAGGCCTGGGACGCCAAGAAGCTGTTCGAAGCCGACAATGACGACCCGCGCCCGAAATATTACGTGCTGGAGATGTTCCCCTATCCGTCGGGGCGCATCCATATCGGCCATACGCGGAACTATACGATGGGCGACGTGGTGGCGCGCTACAAGCGAGCCAAGGGTTTCAACGTGCTGCACCCGATGGGCTGGGACGCCTTTGGCATGCCAGCCGAAAACGCGGCGATGCAGAACAAGGTCCATCCCAAGGACTGGACCTATCAGAACATCGCCGCCATGCGCGAGCAACTCAAGGTCATGGGCCTGTCGCTCGATTGGGCGCGCGAGTTCGCCACCTGCGATGTCGATTACTATCACCGCCAGCAGATGCTGTTCCTCGATTTCGTCGAGAAGGGGCTGGTGACGCGCAAATCCTCCAAGGTCAACTGGGATCCGGAGGACATGACGGTGCTTGCCAACGAGCAGGTCATCGACGGACGCGGCTGGCGCTCGGGGGCCTTGGTGGAGCAGCGCGAGCTGACGCAGTGGTTCTTCAAGATCACCGACTATGCGCAGGACCTGCTGGATTCGCTCGATCAGCTCGACGACTGGCCGGAAAAAGTGAAGCTGATGCAGGCGAACTGGATCGGCCGTTCGGAAGGTCTGCTGATCCGCTGGCCGCTGGCCAAGCCGGCAGTCGGCGAGCATGAGCTCGAAATCTATACGACAAGGCCGGACACCATCTTCGGCGCCTCCTTCATGGCGATTGCCGCCGACCATCCGCTAGCCAAAAAGGCCGCCGAAGACAATCCGGCGCTGGCAAAGTTCATCGACGAGGTCCGCCATATGGGCACCTCGGTGGCGGCCCTGGAGACGGCCGAGAAGAAGGGCTTCGATACCGGCATTCGCGTCGTCCATCCGTTCGACGAGAAGTGGACGCTGCCCGTCTACGTCGCCAATTTCGTGCTGATGGACTACGGCACCGGCGCCATCTTCGGCTGCCCGTCCGGTGACCAGCGCGACCTCGACTTCGCCAACAGATACGGCCTGCCGGTCATTCCGGTGGTGATGCCGGAAGGCGAGAATCAAGGAAGCTTCCAGGTCATCGATGAGGCCTATGTCGGCGACGGCGTGATGATCAATTCGCGCTTCCTCGACGGCATGAAGCCTGATCAGGCGTTCGACGAGGTGGCGAAGCTGCTGGAACAAAAGACTATCGGCAACCGGCCAATGGCCGAGC
Organism: Mesorhizobium sp. M1027; assembly: GCF_040318745.1. Taxonomy (NCBI): domain Bacteria; kingdom Pseudomonadati; phylum Pseudomonadota; class Alphaproteobacteria; order Hyphomicrobiales; family Phyllobacteriaceae; genus Mesorhizobium; species Mesorhizobium sp. M1027. Next base: position 378,841 of record NZ_JAMYMW010000002.1, read on the forward strand.
GCAAGGTGAACTTCCGCCTGCGCGACTGGGGCATTTCGCGCCAGCGATATTGGGGCTGCCCTATCCCGATGATCCATTGCGAGGATTGCGGCGTGGTGCCGGTGCCGAAAGCCGACCTGCCGGTCAAGCTGCCGGATGATATCGAGTTCGACCGGCCGGGCAATCCGCTCGATCGCCATCCGACATGGCGGCACGTCAAATGCCCGCGTTGCGGCAAGGACGCGCGGCGCGAAACCGACACGATGGACACGTTCGTCGATTCTTCGTGGTATTTCGCGCGCTTCACGGCGCCCTGGGCAAACGATCCGACCGATCCCAAGGCCGCGACTGAATGGCTGCCGGTCGACCAGTATATTGGCGGCATTGAGCATGCGATCCTGCATTTGCTCTATTCGCGCTTTTTCACCCGCGCCATGCGCGAGACCGGCCATGTCGATCTGGCCGAGCCGTTCAGGGGCCTGTTCACGCAAGGCATGGTGGTGCACGAGACCTATCGGGTTGGCGGCGCCTCGAACGGCCGCTGGCTTGCGCCCAGCGAGGTCAGGCTGGAAGACGCCGACGGCAAGCGCCGCGCCTTCGAAATCGCCACCGGTGAAGAGGCGGTGATCGGTCCGCTCGAAAAAATGTCGAAGTCGAAGAAGAATACGGTGAGCCCGGAAGAAATCACCGACGGCTACGGCGCCGATACGGCGCGCTGGTTCATGCTGTCGGACTCGCCGCCCGAGCGCGATGTCGAATGGACCGACGAGGGTGCGGCCGGCGCCCATCGCTTCATCCATCGCATCTGGCGGCTGGTGTCGACGGCTGCCGAATCGCTCGCCGGAGTCCGGCCAGAGGCGGCGAAGGACGGCGAGGCCGGGACAGTGTCCAAGGCCGCGCACAAGATCTTGAAGTCGGTCGGCGAGGACATCGAAAAGCTCGCCTTCAACCGCGCCATCGCCCGCATCTATGAGCTCGCCAATGCCTTGACCGTACCGCTCAACGAGACGGCAGAGGGCAAAGCCGGTCCGGCGCTGCAAGCGGCCTGCCGTGAGGCCGTCGAGATCCTGGTGCACCTGATCGCGCCGGTCATGCCGCATCTGGCAGAGGAGTGCTGGCAGACGCTCGGCGGCACCGACCTTGTCGCCGAACGGCCCTGGCCGGACTACGATCCCTCGCTTGTCGTCGACGCCGAGATCGTGCTGCCGGTGCAGGTCAACGGCAAGAAACGCGGCGATTTGACAATTGCCCGCGACGCGGATCAAGGTGCGGTCGAAAAGGCGGTTCTGGCTCTCGACTTCGTTCAGAAAGCGCTCGAAGGTAAGGCGCCGCGCAAGGTGATCATCGTGCCGCAGAGGATCGTCAATGTCGTTGCCTAAGCCGCGAAAGACAGAGCTGACGGTGCGCCGTATCGTGCTTTGCGGGCTGCTCGCCTTGGTGGCGCTGGTTTCCGCCTGCACGGTGCGGCCGCTCTATTCGAGCGCGCCGCTGGTCGCCGGCTCGCAGGTCGGCGCTGCTGCCGAGCTGGCATCGATCTCGGTCAAGCCGGTCAAGACCCGCTACGCCCAGCAGGTCCGCAACAATTTGATCTTCGCACTCGGCCAGGGCGCCGGCGAGCCAGCTTCGCCGGTCTATTCGCTTGATCTGGGCGTCTCCGAACTCGTCGAATCGGCGGCAATCGAGCAGGTCACGACCGACGAGGACGAGCCGACCGCCGGCACCGTGACGCTGACCGCCAACTATGTGCTCAGCGATGCCAAGACGGGCACGGTCATAGCGAGGGGCAAGCGCTCGATTCCGTCGTCATACGACAGGCCCCGCCAGGAATTCGCGTCATACCGAGCCCAGATCGACGCCGAGAACCGTGCGGCGCGCGAACTGGCGGATGTGCTGCGGCTGTCGATCGCCCAGGATCTGATCAAGCACGGCAAGCCGGCGGCAAGCTAAGTCTTTTAGGAGTGCGCAATCTGCAAAAAAGGCCGATTGCTCGGCCTTTTTTGTTCGTAGGATAGTCGCTTCAGCCGATCTTCTGCCCGGTCTTTGCCCAGTCGGCGAGGAACTGCTCCAGGCCCTTGTCGGTCAGCGGGTGTTTGACCAGTGCCTTGAGCGTCGCCGGCGGCGCGGTGATGACGTCGGCGCCGATCAGTGCCGCCTGCTTGACATGGTTTACGGTGCGCACCGAAGCGGTCAGGATTTCAGTCTGGAAGTCATAATTGTCGTAGATGGTGCGAATATCGGCAATCAGCTCCATGCCGTCCCAGCCGCTGTCGTCGATGCGGCCGACGAAGGGCGAGATAAAGGAGGCGCCGGCCTTGGCGGCGAGCAGCGCCTGGGTGGCCGAGAAGCACAGCGTGACGTTGACCATGCGGCCGTCCGACCGGATGTCCTTGCAGGCTCTCAGGCCGTCGAGCGTCAGCGGCACCTTGATGCAGACATTGTCGGCGATCCTGGCCAGGATCTTGGCCTCCGCCATCATGTCCTTGTATTCGGTGGCGACGACTTCGGCCGAGACCGGGCCCTTGACGATCTCGCAGATCTCTCTTGTGACGTCGGCGATCTTGCCGCCGGATTTCAGGATCAGCGACGGATTGGTGGTTACGCCGTCGAGTAGCCCCAGATCGTTCAGCTCGCGGATTTCCTTGACATCGGCGGTGTCGACAAAAAATTTCATGGCGGTCTCCTGAAGATTTTTCATGTGCACGTCATGCACATTTGGGGTCGGACTTTGATCTAGACCAAAGTCGGGGCAAGGTCACGCCTCATGATCGAAGATTCGCCCTTTGTCGCGGCCGCACCGGTGCTGGTGCCGATGCCCGCCGAGCGCCCCTACACCTATGCGGTGCCGGCTGGCATGCGCGTGGTGCCGGGCTCGATCGTGCGCGTTCCGCTTGGGCCCCGCCAGGTCGCCGGCATCGTCTGGGACGGCGTCGTCGAAAAGGTCGACGCGAAGAAATTGCGGCCGATCGAGCAGGTTTTCGACTGCCCGCCGATCGACCGCGCGATGCGGCGTTTTGTCGATTGGGTGGCGCAGTACACGCTGTCGCCGCCCGGCATGGTGGCGCGCATGCTGCTCAGGGCGCCAGAGGCGTTCGATCCGGAGCCGTGGATCGAAGGGCTGCAGCGCACCTTCGCCAGACCCGACCGGATGACGGAGGCGAGGACGCGCGTGCTGGAGACAGCCGAAGGCGGACTGGCCTGGACGCGGTCCGGCCTGGCGCATGCGGCAGGCGTGTCGTCGACGGTGGTGGACGGGCTGCGGGCGCAGGGCGTATTCGAGACGGTGATGATCCCGCCGCGGCCGGTGGTCGCAGCACCCGACCCGGGCTACGCCCAGCCTTCACTGATGCCGGACCAGAGCGATGCCGCCGAGACGCTGCGCGCCAATGTCGCGACCGGCACATTCGGTGTCACCCTGCTCGATGGTGTAACCGGATCCGGCAAGACGGAGGTCTATTTCGAGGCGGTCGCGGCGGCGCTCGATCGTGGCAAGCAGGTGCTGATCTTGCTGCCGGAAATTGCGCTGACCCACGCTTTTCTCGAACGCTTCCAGGAGCGGTTCGGCGCCAAGCCGGCGGAGTGGCACTCGGACCTGCCGCCAAGAATGCGCGAAAAGGTCTGGCGACAGGTGGCGGAAGGCGGCGTGCGGGTCGTTGCCGGCGCGCGCTCGGCGCTGTTCCTGCCGTTCAGGGAGCTTGGACTTATCGTTGTCGACGAAGAGCACGATCCCGCCTACAAGCAGGAGGATCGCGTCTTCTACAACGCGCGCGACATGGCCGTGGTGCGCGGCCATATCGGCGGCTTTCCAGTCGTGCTCGCTTCGGCGACGCCGTCGGTCGAAAGCCGGGTCAATGCCAGCCAGGGCCGCTACAGCAGGGCGGTGCTTTCGGCGCGCTTTGCCGAGGCGGCACTTCCCGATCTCAAGACGGTCGACATGCGCCGCGCGCCGCCGGCACGCGGCGGCTTCCTGTCGCCGGTGCTGCTCGGCCATATGCGGCAGACGCTGGAGAGAAAGGAACAGTCGCTGCTGTTCCTCAACAGGCGCGGCTATGCGCCGCTGACGCTCTGCCGGGTCTGCGGCCACCGCTTTGGCTGTCCGGTCTGCTCGGCCTGGCTGGTCGAGCATCGCTTTCGCGGCCAGCTCGTCTGCCACCACTGCGGGCACAATGAACGCCGGCCCGAAGCCTGCCCGGAATGCGGCACGCTTGACCATCTGGTCGCCTGCGGGCCGGGCGTCGAGCGCATCGCCGAGGAGGTCGTCGCGCATTTCCCCGATGCCCGCACCATCGTCTTGTCGTCCGACCTGATGGGCGGCGTGCGACGGCTGCGGCTCGAGCTTGAAGCCATCGCCAATGGCGAGGCCGACATCGTCATCGGCACGCAACTCGTCGCCAAGGGCCATAATTTCCCCAACATGACGCTGGTCGGTGTGGTCGATGCCGATCTCGGCCTTGCCAATGGCGACCCGCGCGCCGCCGAGCGCACCTTCCAACTGCTCAGCCAGGTGACCGGCCGCGCCGGCCGCACCGGCAAGAAAAGCCTCGGCCTGCTGCAGACCTTCCAACCCGACCACCCGGTGATGCGCGCGATCGTCTCCGGCGACGCCGAGGCCTTCTACGAGCGCGAGATCGCCGAGCGCGAGCGGGCGGGGCTGCCGCCCTTCGGCAGGCTCGCCGGCGTCATCGTCAGCGCGGCGACACGCGCCGAAGCCGAAGGGCACGCCCGTGGCCTGCGTCGCGCCGCGCCGCAAGCCACCGACCTGTTCGTGCTCGGCCCGGCCGAGGCGCCGCTGTCATTGATCGGCGGCCGCCATCGCTTTCGCCTGCTGATCCAGGGCGAGCGGCGCGCCGATATGCAAGGGTTCATTCGTACCATGCTGGCCGAGGGACCGAAGATAAGGGGCTCGGTGCGAGTCCAGGTCGACATCGACCCGCAGAGCTTCTTGTAGCTCGTTGGACATTAGTCGGCGGCAGGCGGGTCTCGCAGTATATCCCAGCACCCCACATTGAGCGCCTCAAAATGCCTGACGTTGGCCGTAATGACGGTAAGCTCGTTAACTGCCGCCGTAGCGGCGATCAATATGTCGGCAAGCCCCGGATTCTTCCCGTGTGCAGAGGCTGCTTCCTCCATCTGCCCGGCTCTTCGAGCCACATCGGCGTTGACCGCTAGGATTTGATCAGCAAATCCTTCGATGAGATCGTTGAGCCAGTCAGTAAGACCCTCCACCCGTCTTGTGGCCCCGGCACGATCGAGCTTGCGTATGCCTTTCTCGATTTCGGTGATTGCTATTACAGGCACGAACAGCGTCTGCTTTTCGCCTTGGGTCGCGATCCAGGTGGAGATGTCTTTTGCAAGCACCGGCTTTCCGGGCGCGAAGGCGGATAGAATCGATGTATCGATGAGATAGCCGTTCAAAGATCGACATCCCGCGAGGGTGCTTCGTTCCTCTCAAGTTCTATCCCTCCGGGATAGGTCAAAAGAAATTCCCCAAAGTTCCGGCGCTTAACGGGATATAGCTTCTGAACATCCTCGATCGAGACGATCGCCGCCGCTGGTTTACCATGCTTCGTAATGATGGTTGGTTCGCCGTTCTCTGCGGCCTCGACGAGCGCCGAGAATCCTGCCTTGGCATCCCGAACCTGCATCGTTTTCACAACCGCTCTCCTGTGGTCTCATGTGGTCATAATATATAGCAACTATACAGGAAAGGAACAGCCCTAGCTTGCTCGACGGGATGAACTGGAATCGGCGGCGACCTCTTATCGCCCGCTGAAGAGATCGCGCCTGAGTGGCCAATATCTATCTGGCGAATGTCTCTTGCTTCGCTAAACTGCCCGAGATTTCAGGGATGCATCTACGAGGGGGCAAGATGGAATTTACGTTTCCGTGGCCGATGAGCCAGGGCGAGTGGTTGGCGTGGTCGAGTGCGGTCGCGACCTTATTGCTCGGCCTATTGCTATTCTTGGCGCCACAGCTGGCATTCCGCATTCTGCGGCTGCAGGTCAGACCGGAGAAGGCAGCGGCGATCGCCGAGGGGCGCGGCCGGATGTCGGGCTTTTATCTCGGCCTCAGCCTGTGCTGCATCCTCCTAGCGCAGCCGTTGCTCTACATGGCGCTCGGCTTCTCCTGGCTGTTCACCGCCTTCGGCCGGCTGCTGTCGATGATGTCGGATGGCGCCAATACGCCGTTCAACTGGGCTTCCATCGTCGTCGAGCTGGTGCTGGCGGCGCTGCCGCTTGCCTTCGCCTTCGGCTTTTTGCCCTGAATCAGGGATCAATCCGGGGTTGGTTGCTGAACTCGGCTAGCGGATGCGACAATAGTGCCTGAAAACCATGCCGGACGACGCATTGCGGTCTGAAAATGCCTGTGCTAGACGGCAATCGACTTTCGACCGGGGATAGCGGAAGCCGCGCCTCCGTGCTTGGAAAAATGCAGTAAGGTCAAAGATTTAGCCAGAGTTTTTGCTCGCGCCAACAATCTGCGGCCTGTCAGACAAGAGAAAAGACGGTCCGTGGCCCAATCGTCATCGCCAATCTCAGGTGTCGCAGAACGCTATGCGGGTTCGCTGTTCGAACTCGCGCTGCAGGCCAATTCGGTCGCGAGCGTCGAGGCCGACCTCAACAGGTTCGAAGCCATGCTCGAAGGCAGCGCTGACCTTTCGCGGCTAATCAGGAGCCCGGTCTTCTCCAGCGAGGACCAGGCCAAGGCGATCGCCGCGATCGCCGACAAAGCAGGGATTACCGGCCTCACCGGCAATTTCCTGCGCGTCGTTGCCCAGAATCGCCGGCTGTTTGCCGTGCCCGGCATGATCAAGTCGTTCCGCCAGATCGCCGCCGAACACCGTGGCGAGACCGCTGCCGAGGTCACCTCGGCGCATGCGCTGACGCCTGCCCAGGAAACCGAGCTGAAAGCGGCGCTGAAAAGCGTCGCCGGCAAGGACGTGGCTATCTCGGTCACCGTCGATCCGTCGCTGCTCGGCGGACTGGTGGTCAAGATCGGCTCGCGCCAGATCGATACGTCGCTCAAAACCAAACTCAATTCGCTCAAGCTTGCACTGAAAGAGGTCGGCTGATGGACATCCGAGCCGCGGAAATTTCCGCAATTCTGAAAGACCAGATCAAGAATTTCGGCAAGGAGGCCGAGGTCTCCGAAGTCGGCCAGGTGCTGTCCGTCGGTGACGGTATCGCCCGCGTCTACGGTCTCGACAATGTCCAGGCCGGCGAGATGGTCGAGTTCCCCGGCGGCATCCGCGGCATGGCGCTCAACCTCGAAGCCGACAATGTCGGCGTCGTCATCTTCGGCGCCGACCGCGACATCAAGGAAGGCGACACCGTCAAGCGCACCGGCGCCATCGTCGATACGCCCGTCGGCATGGGCTTGCTCGGCCGCGTCGTCGACGCGCTCGGCAACCCGATCGACGGCAAAGGCCCGATCCAGGCCACCGAGCGCAAGCGCGTCGACGTCAAGGCGCCCGGCATCATCCCGCGCAAATCGGTGAACGAGCCGATGTCGACCGGCCTCAAGGCCATCGACGCACTGATCCCGGTCGGCCGCGGCCAGCGCGAACTGGTCATCGGCGACCGCCAGACCGGCAAGACCGCGATCATCCTCGACACCATGCTCAACCAGAAATCGGTGCACGACAACGGCCCTGAGAAGGAAAAGCTGTACTGCGTCTATGTCGCCGTCGGCCAGAAGCGCTCGACGGTGGCGCAGTTCGTCAAGGTCCTGGAAGAGCGCGGCGCGCTCGACTATTCGATCATCATCGCCGCGACCGCCTCCGATCCGGCGCCGATGCAGTTCCTGGCACCGTTCACCGCCTGCACCATGGGCGAATATTTCCGCGACAACGGCATGCACGCGCTGATCAGCTACGACGATCTGTCGAAGCAAGCCGTCGCCTATCGCCAGATGTCGCTGCTGCTGCGCCGTCCGCCGGGCCGCGAGGCCTATCCGGGCGACGTCTTCTACCTGCACTCGCGCCTGCTTGAGCGCGCCGCCAAGCTCAATGACGAAAATGGCGGCGGTTCGCTGACGGCGCTGCCGATCATCGAGACGCAGGCCAACGACGTTTCGGCCTACATCCCGACCAACGTCATCTCGATCACCGACGGCCAGATCTTCCTGGAAACCAATCTGTTCTTCCAGGGCGTCCGTCCGGCGGTCAATGTCGGCCTGTCGGTGTCGCGCGTCGGCTCCTCGGCGCAGATCAAGGCGATGAAGCAGGTTGCCGGATCGATCAAGGGCGAGCTTGCGCAGTACCGCGAGATGGCTGCTTTCGCGCAGTTCGGCTCCGACCTCGATGCCGCCACGCAACGCCTGCTCAACCGCGGGTCGCGCTTGACCGAGCTGTTGAAGCAGCCGCAATTCTCGCCGCTCAAAGTCGAGGAGCAGGTCGCGGTGATCTTCGCCGGCGTCAACGGCTATCTCGACAAGCTGGCGATCAACCAGGTCGGCAAGTTCGAGCATGGCCTGTTGTCGCATATGCGCTCGGCCGGCAAGGACGTGCTCGACGGCATCCGCAAGGAGAAGGCGCTGTCCGACGATCTGCGCGCCAGGCTGAAGGCAGAAATCGACGCCTTCGCCAAGACCTTTGCTTGAGCAGGACGGACGGGATCAGGTTTGAAGCATGCCTTCGTTAAAAGACCTTCGTAACCGTATCGCCTCGGTCAAGGCGACGCAGAAGATCACCAAGGCGATGCAGATGGTCGCCGCGGCGAAGCTGCGTCGCGCGCAGGAAGCGGCGGAAGCGGCGCGTCCCTATTCGGAGCGCATGGGCGCGGTGCTGGTCAACATCACCCAGGCGATTGGCGGCGGCGGCGATGCCCCGGCGCTGATGACCGGCACCGGCAAGGACGACGTGCATCTGCTTGTCGTCTGCACGGCCGAACGTGGTCTGTGCGGCGGCTTCAATTCGCAGATCGCCCGTTTTGCCCGCGACCACATCCGCAAGCTTCTGGCCGACGGCAAGCAGGTCAAGATCATCTGCGTCGGCAAGAAGGGGTTCGACATATTGCGCCGCGACTACGGGGCATTGATCATCGAGCGTGTCGATCTGCGCGAGGTCAAGACGCTGGGCTTCGTCAATGCCGATGCCATCGCCAAGAAGGTGATCCACCTGTTCAACGAAGGCGGCTTCGACATCTGCACGCTGTTCTATTCGCAGTTCAAGTCGGTGATCAGCCAGATCCCGACGGCGCAGCAAATTATCCCGGCGGGCGCGCCTTCGGCTGCCGCGGAAGTGAAGGATGGCGGCAGCGCTGTCTACGAATACGAGCCGGAGCCGGGCGAAATCCTCTCCGATCTCATCCCGCGCAACATTTCCGTGCAGGTTTTTCGCGCGCTGCTCGAGAATGCTGCCGGCGAGATGGGCGCCAAGATGAGCGCCATGGACAATGCGACGCGCAACGCCGGCGACATGATCAACAAATTGTCGATCACCTACAACCGCCAGCGGCAGGCGCAGATCACCAAGGAATTGATCGAAATCATTTCGGGCGCCGAGGCGCTCTAGGCACGCTCACAAGGAGGTCATCGACCTCAAGCGTGTGAGAAACAAAGAGACGAAAAGGGTAAAGACGATGGCGAAAGCAGCGACCCCGAAGACGGCAGCCCCTAAGGCCGCGGCACCAGCAAAGGCTGCGGCAGCAACCAAGGCCGCTCCGGCCAAGAAGGCGGCAGCAACCAAGGCCGCCGCTGTGAATACGCCGGCCGCCACCATCAAGAAAACCGGCCTGGCCGGCAAGGTTCGGCAGGTCATCGGCGCCGTTGTCGACGTCCAGTTCGGCGAACATCTGCCGGCGATCCTGAACGCGCTTGAGACGATCAACGTCGGCAATCGCCTGGTGCTCGAGGTTGCCCAGCATCTGGGCGAGAACACCGTGCGCTGCATCGCCATGGACTCGACCGAAGGTCTGGTCCGCGGCCAGGACGTCTATGACACCGGTGCACCGATTACCGTGCCGGTCGGCCCGGGCATGCTCGGCCGCATCATCAACGTCATCGGCGAGCCGGTCGACGAGGCAGGTCCAGTCGACGGCATCGAGATGCGCTCGATCCACCAGCCGGCGCCGACCTATGTCGAGCAGTCGACGGAAGCGCAGATCCTGGTCACCGGCATCAAGGTACTCGACCTGCTGGCCCCCTATGCCCGCGGCGGCAAGATCGGCCTGTTCGGCGGCGCCGGCGTCGGCAAGACGGTGCTGATCCAGGAACTGATCAACAACGTCGCCAAGGCGCATGGCGGCTTCTCGGTGTTCGCCGGCGTCGGTGAGCGTACCCGCGAAGGCAACGACCTCTATCACGAGTTCATCGAGTCCGGCGTCAACAAGAAGGGCGGCGGCGAAGGATCCAAGGCGGCGCTCGTCTATGGCCAGATGAACGAGCCGCCGGGCGCCCGCGCCCGCGTCGGCCTGACCGGCTTGACGGTTGCCGAATATTTCCGCGACCAGGGCCAGGACGTGCTGTTCTTCGTCGACAACATCTTCCGCTTCACGCAGGCGGGTTCGGAAGTGTCGGCGCTGCTCGGCCGCATTCCTTCGGCCGTGGGCTACCAGCCGACGCTGGCCACCGACATGGGCGCGCTGCAGGAGCGTATTACCACGACGACCAAGGGCTCGATCACCTCGGTGCAGGCGATCTATGTGCCGGCCGACGACCTGACCGACCCGGCACCGGCGACCTCGTTCGCCCACCTCGACGCGACGACCGTGCTCAACCGCGCGATTTCGGAAAAGGGCATCTATCCCGCCGTCGATCCGCTCGATTCGACCTCGCGCATGCTCGACCCGATGGTTGTCGGCGAAGAGCATTACCAGGTCGCCCGCCAGGTGCAGTCGATTCTTCAGCGCTACAAGTCGCTGCAGGATATCATCGCCATCCTGGGCATGGACGAGCTGTCGGAAGAGGACAAGCAGACGGTTGCCCGCGCCCGCAAGATCGAGCGCTTCCTGTCGCAGCCCTTCTTCGTCGCCGAAGTGTTCACCGGCGCACCGGGCAAGCTGGTCGACCTCGCCGACACCATCAAGGGCTTCAAGGGCCTTTGCAACGGCGACTACGACCATCTGCCGGAGGCCGCCTTCTATATGGTCGGCGGCATCGAGGAAGCGGTCGAGAAGGCACAGCGCCTGGCCGCCGAAGCGGCGTAATTTAGGGAATAGGGAGTAGTCAGTAGTGGTAGGGAATAGCAGTTGCGTGATGTGAGCCGGTTAGGGCCACTTGCTACTGCCTAGTTCCTATTCCCTACTCGCTAAATTGATCATGCCTGAAGCTTTCAAATTCGAACTGGTCTCGCCGGAGCGCCTCTTGGTTTCCGAGCAAGTCGAATCCGTCGTCATCCCGGGCGCCGAAGGCGAGATGACTGTCATGGCGCATCACGCCCCGGTCATGACCACAATCAAGCCGGGCGTCGTTACGCTGAAGACCGCGCAAGGCAAGGAAGAGCGCTATGTGGTGTTCGGCGGCTTTGCCGACATCGTTCCGGCCGGCTGCACGCTGCTGGCGGAATCGGCTGTGGCCGTCGGCGACATCGACCGCGCCGACCTTGCCCGCCGCATCCAAGAGGCCAGGGAAGACGCCGCCGACGCCAAGGACGATCAGACCCGCAGCAAGGCCGAGCAGTTCCTTAGCCAACTCACCACGCTCGAAGGCGCCATCCTGCCGGCTTGAGGTTCGCTCAAATGACCGACTGAAAAAGCGGGGTTGCCCCGCTTTTTTGTTTGGTGGACAGTCTGGCTGCCTGGGCATTGAGGGGTGGCCGTGACGGAAGAAACAGCGCAACGAGAAACAGCTTCGCGATCCCTGTGGTCGACGGCCTTGGTGTCAGCCTTTGGCGGTCCGTTCGGCGGGTTTCTGTGGATCGGCAGCGGCAAACTGGCCGTCGTCAGCCTGGTGGTGATCAGCGTCGTCGTTTTCGCGCTTATTTACATCGGCTTTCCGGTATTGCCTGGCGTCAATCTTGGTTGGTGGGCCAATTTTTCAGGGATCGGTTTGATGGCCCTGTGGGCAGCGATCGTTGTTCCCTTCGCACACCGGTTCAAGCCGGACAGATGTACGCGTACGGGCTTTCGGTGCTGGTGCTCGTCTTTCTGACCTCGTATCCGGCTGCATTCGCAATACGCGCGTTCCTATTCCAGCCGTTCTCCATGCCGTCCAGCAGCATGGTTCCAACGCTGGCGGACGGGGATCATTTCTTCGTTTCCAAATTCGCCTACGGCTACAGCCGCTATAGCGTCCCGTTTGGACTGCTGCCTGTTGACGGCCGGATATTCGGCGCCGAGCCAAGGCGAGGAGATATTATGGTGTTCAGGCTGCCATCTGAACCGGACATAGACTACGTCAAGAGAGTCATCGGCTTGCCCGGCGATAGGATTCAGATGGTCGGCGGGGTGCTCCACATCAATGGCGTGCCGGTGAAGCTAGAGGATGTCGGTGACTATTCCTCCGGCGAAGTACAGTCGGCCAAGCTCCAGCGGGAGACACTGCCGGAGGGCATTTCTTATTCGGTAATCGACTTAGGCAACTCGATCGGCGACGACACACGCGAGTTTGTGGTGCCTACGGCAGAGTATTTCACATTGGGGGACAATCGCGACAACTCCAACGATAGCCGCTTCCTGGTGGGTTTTGTCCCCTATGAAAATCTGGTCGGCAAGGCCGTGCGGCTGTTCTGGAATTCCAAGGGCGTCGACTATTCTTCCCGACAAATATTGGATCCTTCAGGCAAATAGCTCAAACTGTCAGCGCCTCCACTGCGCGCATGACGCCGCGCAGTTCGGCGAGGCCCTTCAGGCGGCCGATGCAGGAATAGCCGGGGTTCACCTTCTTGCCGATGTCGTCGACGATGGCGTGGCCATGGTCGGGGCGCATCGGAATCTGCCAGTCCGCCCTGCCTGCCGCCTTGCGCCGGCGCTCTTCGCCAATCAGCGCCGACACGACCGCCACCATGTCGGTGTCGCCGTCGAGGTGCTCGGCTTCGTGGAAGGAGCCGTCTGGCTCCTTGGTGACGTTGCGCAGATGGGCGAAATGGATGTTTTCGGCGAAGGCCTTGGCCATCGTCGGCAGATCGTTCTGCGCGCCCGCCCCGTAGGAGCCGGTGCACAGCGTCAACCCGTTGGCCGGCGAAGCGACGGCGTCGAGCAGCGCGCGGGCATCATTGGCGTTGGAAACGATGCGCGGCAGGCCGAACAGCGAAAAAGGTGGATCGTCGGTATGGATCGCCATCCTGACGCCGGCCTCTTCGGCCACCGGCACGATCTCGCGCAGGAAGGCAAACAGGTTTTCGCGCAGACCTTCGGTTGAGACGTCCTTGTAGAGGTCGAGGGCACGGCGGAAGCTTGCCCGATCGAAGATGAATTCGCGCGCCGGAACCCAGCCGATCAGGTTGCGCTCCAGCCTTGCCTTGTCGCTGTCGCTCATCCCTTGCAGTCGCACACGCGCGGCCTCGACGCGGGCCGGCGGGTGATCGGCCTCCGCCCCTTCTCGCTCAAGGATGAAGACGTCATAGGCGCAGAGCTCGACGACATCGAAGCGCAGCGCCGTGCCGCCATGCGGCATGGGATAATCGAGATCTGTGCGCGTCCAGTCGGTGATCGCCATGAAATTATAGCAGACGGTATTGATCCCGGCGGCGGCGACGGAGCGGACCGACGCCTTGTAATTGTCGATCAGGGTGCGCCAGTTGCCGCTGCGGGTCTTGATGTCCTCATGGACGACAATGCTTTCTACCACATCCCAGGTCAGGCCCGCTGCCTCGATGTCGGCCTTGCGCCTGGCGATCTCGTCCGCCGGCCAGGCGCGGCCGTCATTGAGGTGATGCAGCGCGCTGACGATGCCGACGGCGCCGGCTTGACGGACATGGGCAAGCGTCACCGGATCGTCTGGCCCGAACCAGCGCCAGGTTTGTCTCATGGCTTCTCACTCCCTATGCCAAGCGCCACGAAGGCAGCGGCAGGTCCGCCTCGCCGCAGGCGCTCGAGATGGGCTGCCGTCAGATCGATCAGTGTCATGCGGTGGGAATGGTCTTTGGCGAAGCCGGCGAGATCGAACATCGCTGTCACCGTTTCGATAGCTGGCCGGCTGCCGAGCACAGTAAGCCGAGTGTCGATCGGGTCGGTAAAATGGGCTTCCGGCAAAGTTTTGCCGCGCGCCTCGCAAGCGGCGATCCAGGCCGCCACCACCAGCATGAGATGCGCGGGCGGGTCACCGGCACCCAGCCGATCGACGGCCGAGGCGACGATGCGCTGCGGCAGTTTCTGGCTGCCGTCATTGGCGATCTGCGCCGTGCGATGGGCGAGGGCGGTGTTCGAATAGCGTTCGGCGAGCTGGGCCGTGTAGCCGGCCGTATCGAGCCCGGCGTCCTGCGGCAGCGTCGGGATGGCTTCGGCCCATAGTCCGTCGACGAATTGCCGGATCGCCGGATCGGCAAAGGCGCGGTCGACCGTGTCGTAGCCGCTGAGCAGGCCGAGATAGGCGATTGCCGAATGCGAACCGTTGAGCAGCCGCAGCTTCATGTCCTCGAAGGGCCCGACGTCGCCGACCATGGTGACGCCGAACTTTTCCCAGACCGGCCTGCCTGCCGGGAAATCATCCTCGACCACCCATTGGCAGAACGGCTCGGTCATCACCGGCCAGGCATCCTCGACGCCGAGCTCGACGGCGATACGCGCCCGGTCCGCATCGGTGGTCGCCGGCACGATGCGGTCGACCATGCTCGACGGGAAGGCGACGCCGTCGGCGATGTGCCCGGCAAGGCCGGGATCGCGCAGTGCCGCGAATTCGACCAGCAGGCGGTGCAGCGTGGCGCCATTGGCCGGAAGGTTGTCGCAGCAGAGCACGGCGAAGGGCTTGATGCCGGCGAAACGGCGGCGCGACAGCGCTTCGGTGAGAAAACCATGCGCCGTCCGTGGCATTTGCGGGTTAGCCAAATCATGGACGATGTCCGGATGGGTGCTGTCCAGACCGCCGCCGGCTGCTCTCAGATAAGCCTTTTCGGTGATCGTGAGCGTAACGATGCGGGTGCGCTGATCCGTCAGAGCGGCGAGCACCGCAGCCGGATCTTCCGGCGCCACCAGCATCGACAGGATCGAACCGACGACGCGCAGCTCTTCGCCGATGCTGCTCCTGATCGCCAGCGTGTAGAGGCCATCCTGCGGCGCTAGTGCGTCGCGTGTGTCTGGACTGCGCAAGGACACGCCGACAATGCCCCAGTCCGCCTCTCCCGCCGCCAGGCAGTGGTCGACATAGGCCGCCTGATGGGCGCGATGGAACGCACCGACGCCGAGATGGACGATGCCCGGTGCGACGCCGCCGCGGGCGTAGCGCGGAACCGCGACCGAAGCCGGCAGTGCCTTCAGCGTGCTGTTGGAAAGGCGTCTATTGGTCATTGCGCCACGTGTCTGATCGAGATTGTTGGGTCCTGCTGGCAGGCGGCGTAACACCCGATGCCGTCACGCACAATGGGCAATGGCCGACGAAAAGTCATCATACAACAACCCAGTTTTTGTATGTTGACATTATTTCTTTCCAACCCTACCGATGTCCGAGTTGGGAGGATTACGTGGCCGCATTGACGGATCCGGATTTGCTGTTTGCCGCCGAGGCGCGCCCGCTTTCGCTGGCCCGCGATCTCTACGCCGCGGTCAAGGATCTGCCGATCGTCAGCCCGCACGGCCACACCGATCCGCGCTGGTATGCGCTCAACGAGGCGTTTCCCGATCCGGCGCAATTGCTGATCGTGCCGGACCACTACATTTTCCGCATGCTGTTCAGCCAGGGCGTTCGGCTTGAGGAGCTTGGGGTGCCGACGCTTGACGGCTCGCCAGTGGAGACCGACGGCAGAACGATCTGGCGGCGCTTCGCCGAGCATTATTACCTGTTTCGGGGTACGCCGACCCGGCTGTGGTTCGACCATGTGCTCGCCCATCTGTTCGGCATCGGCGAGCCGCTGAATGCCAGGACAGCCGACCGCCACTACGACACGATCGCGACGCTGCTGCAGCGTGAAGACTATCGCCCTCGGGCGCTGTTCGAGCGCTTCAACATCGAGGTCATCGCGACGACCGAAGGTGCGCTCGACGATCTCAGATGGCACCAGATGATCCGCGAGAGCGGCTGGCAGGGCCGCGTCGTCACCGCCTACCGGCCCGATGCGGTCGTCGATCCCGATTTCGAAGGCTTCTCAGCCAATCTCGACCGGCTTGGCGAGATCACCGGCCGCGACACCGGTACTTGGACCGGCTATCTCGATGCGCATCGCCAGCGGCGCGCCTTCTTCAAGAGTTTCGGTGCGACGTCCTCCGATCACGGCCATCCGACGGCCGACACCGCCAATCTTTCGGATGCCGCCGCCGCGGAGCTGTTCAACCGTATCCGCCGGGGCTCGGACGACGAGCGCGAGCGAAAACTGTTTCGCGCCCAGATGCTGACCGAGATGGCCAAGATGAGCCGCGACGACGGGCTGGTCCTGCAGATACATCCCGGCTCCTGGCGCAATCATTCGCCTTCTATCTTTCAGAAGTTCGGCAGGGACAAAGGCTTCGACATCCCGACCCGAACCGATTATGTGACGGCGCTGAAGCCGCTGCTCGACTGCGTCGGGCTGGAGCGCGACCTCACCGTCATCCTCTTCACCCTCGACGAGACCAGCTATGCGCGCGAGCTGGCGCCGCTCGCCGGCGTCTACCCGGCATTGAAGCTCGGGCCGGCTTGGTGGTTCCACGACAGCCCCGAAGGCATACGCAGGTTCCGTGAGATGACCACCGAAACCGCCGGTTTCTACAACACCGTCGGTTTCAACGACGACACCCGCGCCTTCCCATCCATACCGGCTCGCCATGATGTGGCGCGCCGGGTCGATTGCGCTTTTCTGGCGCGTCTCGTCACCGAGCATCGGCTCGGCGAAGACGAGGCGCACGAGCTGGCGCAGGAACTTGCCTATACGCTCGCGAAAAAGGCGTACCGGCTCTAACGGCGCTTGCCGCCATCGTTTCAAAAACGGGAGGAAACCAATGCTGCATTTTTCTAGACTGGCGGGAGCTACGCTAGTTGCCGCCGCACTGCTGGCCGGATCGGCAAGCGCCCAGACGGTCCTGCGCTCGTCCGACACCCACCCGGATGGCTATCCGACGGTCGAGGCGGTCAAATATTTCGGCGAGCTGGTGAAGGAGCGCACGGCCGGCCGCTATGTGGTCGAGATCTATCCTTCCGCGCAACTTGGCGAGGAAAAGGACACGATCGAGCAGGTGCGCACCGGCGTGATCGATCTCAATCGTGTTTCGATGGCGCCGTTCAACGGGCTCATCCCCGAGACCACCGTGCCCTCGCTGCCCTACATCTTCCGTTCGGAAGAGCATATGCACAAGGTCATGGACGGGGCGATCGGCGACCAGATCGCGGCGGCGTTCGACCAGGTCGGGCTGGTGTTGCTCGCCTTTTACGACGGCGGTGCGCGCTCCTTCTACAATTCGAAGAAGCCGATCAACACTGTAGCCGATATGGCCGGCATGAAGTTCCGCGTCATCCAGTCCGACATCTTCGTCGACATGGTGGCGGCACTCGGCGCCAACGCGACACCGATGCCTTATGGCGAAGTGTATTCGGCGATCGAGACCGGGGTCATCGACGGCGCGGAGAATAATTTTCCGAGCTACGACACTGCCAAGCACGCGGAAGTCGCCAAATATTATTCGCTCGACGAGCACACGATGGTGCCGGAAGCCTTCGTCATGGCGAAGTCGAGCTGGGACAAGCTGACGCCGGAAGACCAGGCGATATTCAAGGCGGCCGCCAAAGAAAGCGTCGCCAAGCAGCGCGAGCTGTGGACCGCCAAGGTCAAGGAATCGCGCGCCAAGGTCGAGGCGGCAGGTTCGCAGATCACGACGCCGGACAAGCAGCCCTTCATCGACGCGATGGGGCCGGTCTACGAGAAGCACGTCAAGGACGACAAGCTGAAGGCCATGGTCGAAGCCATCAAGGCCGTGCAGTGATCAAGCGGCGGCGCGGACATTCCGCGCCGCCATCCTCTTGCGGAGAAAACCGGTGACTTCCAGCCCAAAACCAAGACCGCTTCTGTCCGGCGTCGCGCAAGTGATGTCGCGCGTCAGCACGGCGGCGCTGTCGATCGCCGGCATCGGGCTGGTGCTGATGACCGCCTTCGTCGCATGGCAGGTGTTCGGCCGCTATGTTCTGAACCGCTCGCCCAGCTGGACCGAGCCGGGCTCGGTGATGCTGATGAGCTGGTTCATTTTCCTCGGCGCTGCCGTCGGTGTGCGCGAGAACTACCATCTTGGCTTCGACGTCCTGCTCTACGTGCTGCCGAAAGGCGGCAAGCGTTGGCTGCGGATGATTTCGGACCTCGTCGCGCTCGCCTTCGGCATCGGCATGATCTGGTATGGCAGCCAGCTGGTCGCATTGACCTGGGGCTCTACCTTGCCGTCACTCGGCATATCGGGGGGCTGGGATTACGTCCCGCTTGTCGCGGGAGGAGCGCTCATCGTGCTCTTCACGCTGGAGCGCATCGTGCTTCGCCTCTCCGGCGCACCGATCGACGATACCCTCGATGAACTGCCGCCGGCCGAAGTCGCGGCCGAACTCGACACCGCGAACGTGAAGGTCTGACGCCATGGAACTGTGGATTCTGTTCGGCGTCTTCACCCTGCTGATGCTTATCGGCACGCCGATCGCTTTCTGCCTCGGCGTCGCAAGCCTTGCCACCGTCCTCTATATGGGTCTGCCCCCGCTCATCGTATTCCAGCGACTGAATTCCGGCATGAGCGTCTTTTCGCTGCTGGCCATTCCGTTTTTCATCTACGCCGGCGACTTGATGGTGCGCGGCGGCATCGCCAGCAAGATCGTTGCCTTCGCCGGCTCGCTCGTCGGTCATTTGCGCGGCGGCCTCGGGCAGGTCAACATCGCCACCGCTACACTGTTCGGCGGCATTTCGGGCTCCGCGGTGGCGGAGGCAGCGGCGGTAGGCGGCCTGATGATCCCGCAGATGAAGGCGCGCGGCTATGGAGCGGACTACGCCGTCAACGTTACATCGATGGCGGCGCTGATCGCGCTGCTGCTGCCGCCGTCGCACAACATGATCATCTATTCGATCTCGGCAGGCGGAAAGATCTCCATCGCCGATCTGTTCACGGCCGGCATCATCCCGGGCCTGCTGTTGGCCCTGTCACTGATGATCACCGCCTATTTCGTGGCGCGCTCCCGCGGCTACCCGACCGAGCCGTTTCCGGGCTTCACCGCCGTTGCGCATCTCTTCGCCGTCGCGGTGCCCGGCCTGCTGCTGATCGCGATCATCTTCGGCGGCGTACGATCGGGCGTGTTCACGGCTACCGAGAGTTCCTGTATCGCCGTCATCTATGCGTTGTTCGTAACCGTCTTCGTTTACCGGCAGATGACCTGGGAAGGTTTCGTTCATGCCACCTACGGCGCCGTGCGCACCACGGCCATGGTGCTGCTCATCATCGGCATGGCGGCGGCGTTCTCCTGGTTGATGGCCTTCCTGAAAGTGCCGGCAGCGCTGATCGCCTCCATGAACGCGATCTCGGACGATCCGCTGGTCGTGCTTCTCCTGCTCAACCTCCTGATGCTGTTCCTCGGCACCTTCATGGACATGGGGCCGACCATCATCATTTGCACGCCGATCTTCCTGCCCGTGGCGCAGGCCTACGGCGTCGATCCGGTGCATTTCGGCGTCATCATGATCCTCAATTTCGGCATCGGGCTGAACACGCCGCCGGTGGGCGCGGTGCAGTTCGTCGCGTGCGCAGTGGGCAAGATATCCGTCTGGGAATCGATGCGCTCGATCTGGCCGTTCTATGGCGCAGGCCTCGTGGTGCTGGGGCTCGTCACTTACATTCCGGCCATTTCGCTGTGGCTGCCGAGCGTCTTCAAATAGGAGGTGCGACATGGCCTCAGACACCGCAGCCGGCCTCCGCGTCGAACGAAGACCGAAACTTTCGGAAACCGTCGTTGCGGCGATCCGCAAGCAACTGCAGGCGGGCGAGATCCAGCCAGGGCAGAAGCTGCCGACCGAGGGCCAGTTGACCGAGACCTTCGGGGTCAGCCGCACGGTGATACGTGAAGCGCTGGCCAAACTTGCCGCGGACGGCCTGGTCGAGCCGCGCCAAGGCGCCGGGGTCTTCGTCACCGAGCATATCTCGACAGCATTCGGTGCTCTTGCGGCGGAGATGGGCAGCAAGGATTCGATCGCCCTCAACGTGCTCGAAGTCAGGTTGGCGATCGAGATCGAATCCGCCGGGCTCGCTGCCATCCGCCGCAACGCCGCGCAGGAAGCGGCGATCCAGGAAGCCTTCTTCGAATTCGAACGGCTGCTCCTCAACAGCGAGCCGACGGGACCGGCCGACCTTGCTTTCCACCGCGCAATCGCCAGCGCCACCAACAATCCGTTCTATGTCGAGATGCTCGACGTGCTCGGCCGGCGCGCCATTCCTTGCGACGTCACCTCGCCATGGTCGACCGAGATCGCCCAGTCGGACGCCTACCAGCGCGGCCTGCAACGTGAGCATCTGGTGATCCTCAAGGCCATCTCGGCAGGCGATGCGGAGGCGGCCCGGGAGGCGATGCGCGCGCATCTCGGTGCCAGCCAGCAGCGCTATCGCGAGCGCCTGCACGCGCGCCAGGTTTTTTATGCCGACTCGGTCAAGGCCGCGGGAACTGAATAAGCAATTGAGGCAGCCCCATGGGACAGCAATGAATCACACTGACAATCATACGGATTTCACCTCCCGCTTCGCCATCGATCCCGTTTCTGCCGCTGCCATGGGAACGGACGAGCTGCGACACAATTTCCTGATCGAGGACTTGTTCCGGCCCGGCCGCATCGGCCTGACCTACACCCACTACGACCGCATGATCGTCGGCGGCGCCATGCCCGCCGGTACGCCGCTGCCGCTGCAGGCGATCAAGCCGACCGGGACCAAGAATTTTCTCGACCGCCGTGAGATGATCATTGTCAACATCGCCGGTGCCGGCATCGTGAAGGCCGGCGGTCAATCCTACGAGCTGCAGGCGCGCGACATGCTCTATCTCGGCATGGGCACGGATGAGGTATCGTTCGCTGCGACCAATCCGGCAGCGCCGGCTAAATTCTACCTGCTCAGCGCGCCGGCGCATCAGGGCCATCCCAACCGGCTGATCCGCATCGGCGATGCCAAGCGGCTCGATCTCGGCAGCCAGGCAACCTCCAACGAGCGCTCGATCTTCCAGTTCATCCATGCCGATGGGGTAAAGACCTGTCAGCTTGTCGTCGGCATGACGCAGCTTGCCTCCGGTTCGGTCTGGAACACCATGCCATGCCATGTGCATGATCGGCGCATGGAAGCCTATCTCTATTTCGATCTGCCGGAGGCGGCGCGGGTGTTTCATTTCATGGGCGAGCCGGACGAAACGCGCCATCTCGTCATGCGAAACGAGGAGGCGGTGCTGTCGCCGGGATGGTCGATCCATTCGGGCGCCGGCACCTCGAACTACGCATTCATCTGGGCGATGGCCGGCGACAATGTCGACTATACCGACGTTGACCTGGTAATGATGGAGGAGCTCAGGTGAGCGACCTCTCTGCGTTCAGCCTTGCCGGCAAGCGCATCCTTGTTACCGGCGCCAATACCGGCATCGGCCAGGGCATCGCCGTGTCGATCGCGCGCGCCGGTGGCGCGGTGGTCGGCGTTGGCCGGTCGGCGATGGACGAGACGGCGGAGAAGATTGCGGCGGCCGGCGGCCGCTTCGAGGCAGTCCGCTGCGACCTTGGCGACGATGCCGCTGCCCAGGCGATGCTCGACCGCGTCTGGGATGATACGGGGCCGCTCGATGGCTTGGTCAACAATGCCGGCATCATCCGGCGTGCCGATGCGGTCGACTTGACCAAAGCCGACTGGGACGACGTCATCGGCGTCAATCTCAAGACGGTGTTCTTCCTCGGCCAGCGCTTTGCCAGGCGCGTCCTTGCCGAGCCGGGGCGGCGTGGCAAGATCGTCAACATCGCCTCGGTACTGAGCTTTCAGGGCGGCATTCGTGTCGCCTCCTACACCGCCTCCAAACACGGCGTGCTCGGCATCACCCGGCTGCTGGCATGCGAATGGGCGGCAAAAGGCATCAATGTCAACGGCATTGCGCCGGGCTATATCGAGACCAACAACACCGAGGCGCTGCGCGCCGATCCCGACCGCAGCGCGTCGATCCTGGCGCGCATTCCGGCCGGGCGCTGGGGCGCGCCGGAAGACATCGGCGACGCAGCCGTCTTCCTGCTGGCGCCAGCGTCCAACTACATGCACGGCGCGGTGGTGCCGGTGGACGGCGGCTGGCTGGCGCGATGAACAACAAAAGGTGAGAGTCTGACGATGACCGGAACCAAAATCTTCTCGCATGCCGGCGAGGGTGCGTGGACGCCGACGCCCGACGGCAACCGCCGGCGCGTGCTCCTGCACACCGACGAACTGATGATGGTCGAGTTCGGTTTCGACAAGGGCGGCGTCGGCGCGCTGCACTCGCACCCGCATGTCCAGGCAAGCTACGTCGCCGAAGGCCGCTTCGAAGTCACCATCGACGGCAGGACCGAAATCCTGGAGACGGGAAGCAGTTTGATCGTTCCGTCCAATCTGGTCCATGGTGTCAGGGCGCTGCAGGCGGGACGACTGGTCGACAGCTTTACGCCGCACCGCGCCGATTTCCTCGACTGAGCTGCGGGCCCGAAGATCAGGCAGCCGGTTCTCAGAACGAAAAAACCCGCGCCTCCGGAGAGACGCGGGCGTGTTGCCTGGGCGCTTGTGGCGCCGCGGTACTCAAAACATCACCGCAGAACCTGAACCTGCCGAATGATGGTGAAGATAGGATTAACCGCTCCGAGGCGGTGCGATATTCACAGCCAAAGCGAATAGGGGCTGGAACGACGGTCTGATATCGGCCAATGAGAGAGAAGTTCGCCTCAGACGGTGCCGCGGACAGGACCAGAGGGGTCGATAAATGTTCGAATCTGCTGTCCAGGCAATCACCTGGCGATTCGCCGGCGAATTTCGGCAGGTCGTATCCCCGAAAGTTCTGTAATGCAGGCAGCAGCGAGCATCCCGACAGAGGATTCCAAGCGGCGCGTCCTCAGGGATGTATTCGGCTTCGATGATTTTCGTCTCGGCCAATCGGCCGTGATGGAGGCGCTTCTGGCCGGGCATCATGTGCTGGCTGTCATGCCGACCGGCGCCGGCAAGTCGCTCTGCTACCAGGTCCCGGCGCTGGTGCTGGGCGGGCTCACCATTGTCGTTTCGCCGCTGGTGGCCCTGATGCAGGATCAGGTCGCCGCATTGCGGCTTGCCGGCGTGGCGGCCGATACGATCAATTCCTCGCTCGACCGCGATGCCAATGTCGCTGCATGGCGCCGTGTCGCGGCAGGCCAGACGCGCCTGCTCTATCTTGCACCGGAGCGGTTGATGACCGTGCGAATGCTCGAGGCGTTGACCAAGCTCGATGTCCGGCTGATCGGCATCGACGAGGCACATTGCATCTCCCAATGGGGACCGGCGTTCCGGCGCGAATACGAAGAATTGTCGAGACTACGTGATATCTTCCCGAAAGTGCCGATCATTGCGCTGACGGCGACGGCGGATGAGACGACGCGCACCGACATTGCCGCGCAACTGTTCGACGGGCGCGTCGATACGGTGGTGCTCGGCTTCGACCGACCGAACATCAAGCTAGGCATTGAGCCCAAGCAGGACAGCAAGCGCCAACTGCTCGGCTTCGTGCAGCGCCATGCGGGCCGCAGCGGGATCGTCTATTGCCTGTCGCGCAAAAAGACCGAAGAGATGGCGGCGTTCCTCGAGCGGAACGGCGTACGCGCGCTCGCCTATCATGCCGGAATGAGCAAGGACGCGCGTGAAGCGAATCAAAACGCTTTCATGACCTTGTCCGGTGTGGTGATGGTGGCGACCATCGCCTTCGGCATGGGGATCGACAAGCCGGACGTCGCCTATGTCTTCCACACCGACCTGCCGGGCAGCTTGGAGGCCTATTATCAGGAAATCGGGCGGGCGGGCCGCGACGGGCGGGCGGCCGAGGCACATATGCTCTTCGGTCTCGGCGATATCCGCATGCGCCGGCTTTTCATCGAAGACGAGGACGCGCCGGCTGAGCACAAAAGGCGCGCGCATGGCCGACTCGATACGCTGATCGGTTATTGCGAGACGACGCAGTGCCGCCGTCAGATCCTGCTTGGCTATTTCGGCGAGAGTGCTTCGCCTTGCGGCAATTGCGACAACTGCCTCGACCAGGGGCCGCATGCGGATGGCGAGGCGGAGGCGCGGATCATCCTGGCGGCGATCGCACAGACCGGCCAGCGCTTTGGCGCCGCCCATGTCGTCGATGTTCTGCTCGGCCATGAAACCGAGAAGGTCCTGGACAGGAACCACCACAGGCTTGCCAGCTTCGGCACCGGTGTCGTGCACAAGAAAAATGTGTGGCTGTCGCTGGTCCGCCAGCTCGTCGCGGGAGGGTTTCTGACATTGGACTCAACCGGCCATGGCGGCCTCGCCATTGCCGAGAAGGGCCGTGCGCTGGCTCGGGGCGAGGCATCGTTCCGGTATCGCGTGGACGCGCGCCAGCCATCGCGAGGCAAGATACGGACCGCACAGGATACCGCAGCAGGCACGGAAGGTCTGGATTCGGTGCTGCTGGCCGCGCTCAAGGCTGTACGGCTGCGTCTTGCCCGGGAACGCCAGGTGCCGGCCTTCGTGATCTTTTCGGATCGTACACTGATCGATATGGCCGAACGCTGCCCGCGTGATCTGGACGCCCTCGCCGCGGTCAACGGTGTCGGCGCCGCCAAGCTCAAGGATTTCGGCGAGATATTCCTCGGCGCGATCGCTGCGCATCAGCCCGGTGTGGCGGGCTGAAGGTTCCATCAAAATCGGCCCATTCGGGAATGATCATGCGCGAGATCAAAGTGCTGCGGCGTGTGAGCGGCTCCTTTGCCATCGTGGGATGGTTGGTATTGACGCTGCGGCAGACGGTGTGTTCGTTCCTCGATATCTTTGGTGCGAGAGACCAACAAATGCGCCCGAAGCAAGTGAGCCACTGCTCGTTTGTCCCGATCGATGCGCACGTTGTGATCATTAAACTGGTGACTACATGTGATCCGGACGATCAGCTGGGGGAAGGCAATAAAGATGCACGGATGGTATGATCCGCTGGCGTGCACAATCTATCGCGTTGAAACCGTGACCTACCTGATGTGTGCCCAAGGCCAGGGAATGTAAGTTCCGTTGTGAGCGACTGCCCCGGCAATGTATGAGCGTTTCCTATTTTTTCTCATCCACAATCACTAGTTCGCCTGCCAAAATCCTATCCCTGACAGCCTTGTATTTGGCGGTAAATTCCTCGCCAGATTGGAGGTCCCGCACAGAAATTCGACTGTTCCTTCCAAACTTTCCGGGGTTGTCCTGTTGCAGTGTTATCGCACGAGGGATTTGCATCACCGTCTCTCGTAAAACCTCCTGTGCCAACTCCTTTCCAGCTTTGATAATGTTGCCGAATTGAGCCGCACTTTCGTCCAGCATTTCGCTGTATTCAGCTATCATCGAAGTCAGATACTGAGCAGCGCGTCGAGATCGTAGTCTGTCCCCCATTTTACGAGCTGCATTCAAGTCTTGATACGCAGTGAAAAAAGCGACGACCGCCCGATCAGGCGTCATCGGACCTACACCGGCGCGGATCGCGTCCATAATCTCAAATGCTTTCGCAAGTTTGTTCCGGTTGATCAGCGCCTGCGATTGCGTCAAAAGAAAAAGAAGGTCCTCATCCGGCAACGGTTGGTCTGAATGCGCAACCCTAAACGCGAGCGTCATGTAGTCCCTTAACGCTCGTGAGCGGAAATTGGCTGGCCCAGAATGAGAAATTATTCGAAGAGATTCTAGATGGTCATTCAATGGGACTGTTTCGCCCTGTATATGAATCTTTCGCCACACATATGTTGTGATTCCAGAATGAAAGTCGTCCGACAGATCCCGTAGCAAGTCCAAACAAATTCTAACCGTGTCCTGCGGTTGACCCCCAAATCTTGAATTTATAATGTCTTCAATAAGATCATCACGCCCAATACTTGCTAGCAGAGACAGGATTTCTGCGATCCTCCTATCGCCTGGGTCCAGGTCAGAAAATGTCGTCTTCGACTTTCCCTTTGGCGCCAAGAGAATTTCAGAAGCCGTCTCAAGCAGGGAGGCATTTTTCGCTTCCGGCGCCAGTCTGAAAATGCGGCTCAAGATTGCGGGGTGCTGGTCGCGAGGTGCCAGCGATAGCGCTGTGTTTAAGTGAGCCAATGCGGCCCCGCTATCACCCTCACGAGCCTCGATCGATGCAAGCGAGTATAGGCTTGCTGCCACAATCTGTCTGGCATCGAGATCGTCTGACGGAGCTACGCGGGTGACATCGTGGCCAACTTTCCGCCCTTCCTCTCGACTCTCAGCAGTGTCAGCAGCAGCGAGCGCGGCTATAAGTCCAGCCTTAGCTACATTCGAGGACTTCGTTTCAGTGCCGGCGACTTCGCGGAACACCGGGATGGCAGAAATGTGGTCCCCTGACCGTGCCAGGGCGGTAGCATAGTGGTACTTCGCCGCCATCATCCGTTCGGCTTCGGATGGCCGATCGATCAGACTCCGAAATTCCAAGACAGCCTCTACATTCTTATTCAGGTACAAGAGCGAGAGCGCTAGCTGATACTGGCTGTCATAAGGGAGGGCACCCCGGTCGTCGCTCTTAAAAGAAGAGATAATCCTGATAGTTTCGGAATATGCACCCAGGCGGAATTGATCGGTGGCGACCCTGAGAGGACCTCTTTCGCGCTCGGCGATTGTGGATAACCACTCATCGGACAGCGCGGCGTCAATGATCGGATTTTTTATGACAGGCAACCCATTCGTATCATATTTGGTGATGCCAGCCAAGTAGAGGGAAGATTTCGTTCTAGCGTGTATTTCATCGCCGTGACCCCAGCGGATAGAGCTAATTGCAGCCCTCACGTCACTGTCAGATTCAGCAAGGACTCTGATGTGATCTACAGGAGCTCTGTCAAACTGCTGCAAGTACAGTTTTTCCACCACGTTCCGAACATCGCCAACACTAACATGTTTATTACTTAGGCCTATGTCCTCCAGCTCCGAAGTGACGTCCCAAGTCATTCGCGGATTCCCGCCAGTAAAAAGGAATACCTCATCCTTCACTTTATCCGAAAAAGTGAAGCCAGCGTTTCCCATAAACGAACACAACTCTCCCCTTGTAAAATCCTTCAGATAGATCTTTTCGCCAATATTAAACGGAGAGATATTTCTATCTTTTATTAACTCAGACGGTTCGGCCACTCCTGCCAGGATGTACGTAAGCCTGTCATATTCAGAGTAATTTACCCTAGAAAAATACATGCTACGAATCTGGGAAAAAAGTCTGTCCGAATAATTAGTGGCGACTACGGAATCGATTTCATCAAATATGACAACTAGTCTCTTTGGGGAAATAATTCGTAGTATTTCTATGATACTAAGCTCGTACTCCCTGTGGGGCTCTGCTATGCCAGAATATCTTATTGGTTTGATCGACGTTCGAGCTACGGACTGCCATTGTTCAGTTCCATTAATAATGGAATCTATCAGGTATCGGAAAAATGATGATACATCGTCAATTCTGACAGAGAGGTCAAAATACGGAACGATGTCTCCTTCGGCCTCTCTCTTTTTCTTAATGTGCAGAAGTAGGTTAGTCTTGCCCATCTGTCGTGCTTCAAGCACGTATGGCGGGCGCGCCATTGCGAGGACGGTGGACTCCAATTGACGGTCCGCCTCGCGGTCCACGTACAAATGTGCCGGAATAATTGCTGACGGCCGGAGCTTCTTCAAAGCTTGCCCTCCGCATCTAGCCGCTTAACTCGATCAGCTAGACCCTCGCCTGTGGTTCTACGATCACGTATGTCACGTAGCACATGCTTAACAAATCTCGGCATGCCATCCGCCGACCGGATGACGGATTCGTCATCCTCCGTGCTGAGCGAAATTCCAGTTGGAGGTTTTATCAAGTTAAGCAAACCACGGATGTGCTCCACCTTCCACCGAATAGCTCTGGTGAAGCTTATTCGCTCGCGTGTCTTTGTCTGCCCCGTGGGAATGATTGTGTCAGGATCAGCGATTGACGTGAAAACGAATCTCACTTGATCCCGAAGCTTCGAGTCTGAATCAAATTGGGACGTTATGTTTACTATTGAAGATATGAAATCCAATAGTTGCTGGCCCGAAACTGGTATCTCCTCGACCAGGAAACATCTCACAGGGATTTGCGAGCTGCTTATCGCCGTTTTCAACTCCCAGGTTAAAGCCGGAACATCATTCGAGGTGGCGTAGCTCCCGGTCTCCAACCCGATAGCTTCACGGAGAAAAGCGGATGTTGGGTTTACGTCCAGTGCAGAATAGCCACCCAACATAATATGTTGTAGCTTCCAGCCAGAACGAATGACCACGCGCCTCGCTAAGGATGTCTTCCCTACACCACTATCTCCCGAAATCCACAGGGGACCGCTAAGAACCGATCGCAATATATTGTCATCATCTGGACGCGATAGATAGTAAGCTTCGTCGCCGGCGTGGTATATATCAAATAGTGGGTCGGGAACTTTTATTCCATTATTTGATAAATTACCGGCTGCCTCATGGACTGAAGCCTTTGAAAGGACGAATTTTCGGATTATTTTGTAAGAAATATCATCGTAGCTCGATGGGCGAACTATCGATGAATGGTCACATGAAGGAATCAGGCTGTGCTTCGGACCTGTCAGAGTTGGCAAAGCGCTCTCGGGGTAGACTACAGCATCGGCCCCGCCGGCTGCATAGTGAACCTCGACGCGGTCTTCGATCTTCAGAGCCTTCCAATCCTCATTTAGCGAATGTAGCGCATCGGCGTGGGGATGTAGTTGTTTTAAGTGGCGATTGTGAGGGATAAGGCGTTGACCCAGGCTGGCCATGTCCGAACCAGTCGATGGCGATGCCAATAGGAGGGCTTCAATGCCAGTTAGTGCATTGCCTGCCTTAACTTGATCTACGATATATTTACGAACAACGATACCGCCAAGGCTATGTGCGATAATCTTGATACGACGGCGATCTGCGTGGCTTGCTCGAATGGCCGTACTTAGGCCCGCGGCTAGTTCAGTGATATTTGCGGTGCGCCTCAAAAAACGACGAAAAAACGTTGACGGAAATTCGAAAGCGTCAATGTCCCAATTGTCTAGCTGGATGTCACTTTTAACGAGTTCAAAAAGCGCTCCCCAAGTTGTTCGCGGACTTCCAAAAAGCCCGTGAACAAACAGGATTAGGTCACGATTTTCGTCTCGCGTCGTGCGTATCACTGCAAGCGACTTTGCTACACGCGGCCATCTTACCATTCGTTCCCCCCAACGCGCAGAAGCTATTCTGCGGTCTGTTGCAATTCAACTCTCCGATCGTCGATCTAAAGAGATTCTCGCGACTGTGAAAGCACGGAAGGTCTGGATTCGGCGCTGCTGGCGGCGCTCAAGGCTGTACGGCTGCGTCTTGCCCGGGAACGCCAGGTGCCGGCCTTCGTGATCTTTTCGGATCGTACACTGATC
This sequence comes from Mesorhizobium sp. M1027, assembly GCF_040318745.1. NCBI lineage: Bacteria > Pseudomonadati > Pseudomonadota > Alphaproteobacteria > Hyphomicrobiales > Phyllobacteriaceae > Mesorhizobium > Mesorhizobium sp. M1027. The sequence continues at coordinate 408,449 of NZ_JAMYMW010000002.1, forward strand.
GATATGGCCGAACGCTGCCCGCGTGATCTGGACGCCTTCGCCGCGGTCAACGGCGTCGGCGCCGCCAAGCTCAAGGATTTCGGCGAGATATTCCTCGGCGCGATCGCTGCGCATCAATCCGGGGTGGCGGGCTGAAGACCCACTTCAGTGACGCAATCAGCACCGGCTTCGTCTCGCCGCGGCAATCGCAGCCTCCTGCTGCCGCAAGCGCTCGATCTTCGCACTCTGGCGGGCAGCCACGGTCGAGGCGACACGCTGCCCTCCCAACAGCCAGCCCGGAATGTTGGTGTGGACGACTTTGCCACGAGCGATGGCTGTCGCCGACATTTCGTCGGCGACCGCGCCTATCGCCACGTTGAGCTCGACGCAACTCATCTTGTCGTATTTCGCAGCATCAAAGGATGCCGGCAAAGGCGATGCGCAACTTCCGACAAACATGAGGCTGCATATCAGAGGCGTGGCCGTGGAGATCGCCTTCATTCCCTTATCAAGCACGTTGATGCCGGACGGGCGGATTTTCGGAGGGTTCTCGATCTCAGGCCGCGAAGCGCTCCCGAGGTTCCGCGTAACTGAAGCATGTGACCTCTACAATACTCTGTGCTGACCGACCTGTTTGTCGTCAAAGAATTCCGAGAGAGCCGCTGCCGTCTTGTCGGGGTGCTCTTCCGGGAAAAAGTGCCCGCCTTGGACAGCGCGTCCTGCCACTCTGTCGGCCCATTTCCTCCAGATGGCCAGCGGCCCGCCTTCTTGCGCATACCAGTTCTCCAGGGCGCCTTCGCCACTCCATAGCGCCAGTAGCGGACAGTCGATGCGACGACCGTTTGCGCGGTCCAACGCGTCATGTTCACGATCGATCGTCGCAGCGGCGCGATACTCTTCGCAGATGGCATGAATATGCGCGGGATCGCGAAGCGCATCAACATAGGCGTTCCTGACCTCTTTGGAGACCATTTTCGCTGACGATCCCCACTGCGTTATTGCATCGTCGACGACAGCATCGGGAGCCGCTCCGATCAGACGCTCCGGCAGGGGCTCCGGCTGGGCAAGAAGGCTCCAGGGCCAGAAGCCAAGCGCCAGTCTGGCATCCGCCCGATCCCATGTTGCGGCGGTGGGGATGATGTCGAGGACGGCGATTTTGAGCACTTTGTCGGAATGGTCCAGCGCCAGGCGATAGGCAACCCGCCCGCCACGATCATGCCCGGCAACCATGAACCGCTCAAACCCCACTTGCTTCATGGCCTGAACCATGTCGCCGGCCATGGCGCGCTTGGCGTATGGGCTATGATCGGCAGAGGAAAACGGGCATCCGCTTTGCCCATAGCCTCGAAGGTCGGCGGCGACGACCGTGAAGCGGGGCGCCAAGGCTGCGGCGATATCCCTCCACATCAGATGCGTTTCTGGAAAACCGTGAAGAAGCAGCAACGGCGGACCGGTGCCTCCGACCCTTGCGAAAATCGTCGTATCGTCCAGTCGTAGGCTGGTGGCTCTGAAACCTGCAAACACCGTCAGCCTCCTCCGCGCCCTTAGGAAAGCTCCCTAAGGGCGCTAACGGCCGCCTGAGGCGAAAACCCCGGCCGCGATGGCCAGGGTTCAAGCCGGCCAGTTGCTAGAATCGAAACCAGACCCAAACGCGCCTGCGGAAGCACCGCCTGCGCCGATAGCCGTTTCGCCAGTAAACGCGACAGACCCTTCTCCAGGCGCGCCGGCGGCGCCGGCGCGGCATGTGCCACCGGCGATGATAGACTGGTTGCAACTCTGCTTGAGTTTCGTCGTCGTCGAAGGTCTCGACATCCGGCGCCTCGAGTTCATCGAGAATGCCCCTTCTGGCAGTTGGAACGCCGGCCACCGCATTGATTGGCCGAACCGTGCTTGCAAGGGCCGCGGCCCCGGCAATGCCAAACATTCCTGTCAAAAATAGTCGCCGATCCATGGAAACCTCCCAGTCTTCAACCAGCGATAGAACAAGCTGACGATGGGGAGATAGCGCAGTCGGTGCAAACGCCTAGTGCCGCACGGCGATTGGCGGTGGTCCGGTCGGCCGGAGGGTGTTGCCTCGTCCTCGAAGCGGGATGGCTACCTCGATCGACAAACACCCGGAGCTTTCTGAATGGATGGAGGGCCGTGAACGACGAAGATGGGACCTACGTCTACGCCATAGCTACCTAGTTCCACGCTACTGCTCTCTGTTTGTCGCTCGCGTTGCAATAAGGCTTGACAGCCATCCTACCAGAAGGTAGGTAAAAGCATGAGCAACTTGTCTACCACCGCTGACGACATCCTGGCTTGTGCGCGTTCGCTGATCGTGGCTGGCGGCTACAACGGTTTCAGTTATGCCGACGTTGCTGATGTGGTCGGGATCCGTAAGGCGAGCATCCATCACCATTTCCCAAGCAAGGTCGATCTGGTTCGGACGCTGGTTGCGCGGTATCGCGAAGAAACTGAAGCGGGGATGGCAAATGTCGAACTTCACGAATCCGATCCGCTCGAACAGTTGCGGATCTATGCCGGGTATTGGGAAGCCTGCATCGCGAACGCCAGCGCCCCGTTTTGTATCTGCGCGCTGTTGGCAAGCGAGCTCCCCGTGCTGCCCGAGGAAGTTGGCCTTGAGGTCCGGGCGCATTTCCGCTCGCTGTCGGCTTGGCTGACATCCGTGATGGAGCGCGGTGCGCGGCACGGCCAATTTCGACTGATGAGTACCCCTCGTGCCGAGGCTGAAGCGTTCATGGCGACCGTTCATGGCGCGATGCTTTCAGCACGGGCCTATGGCGATCCGAAGGCATTCGCCGTCGTGACCGGCCCGCTCCTGGAGCGGCTCCGCGCTTCCCCCCGGATACCAGCCTAGATCTCAACTAACCATACTAGCGATCACTCCGCGACGTTCGTCGAGAGACCCTACCTACTAGTCGAAAGGACAATCCAATGACGGTTCACAGTGGCGATCTCTCCCGCGCCAGCCAGGAACAATGGCTCAAGCTCTATTACTTCGCTCGGACGACGTTCTCGGCTGTCTGGGTGGCGGCTGCCTTTACGGTGGGACAGCATTCCGGGGTGGTCGCGGCGGTTTTGCTCGTGGCTTATCCTGCATGGGATGCCCTGGCCAATTTTGTCGACGCATCGCGCAGCGGAGGATTGGGACATAATCGCACCCAGGCCATCAACGTCGTGGTCAGTGTGGCGACAACGTTCGCGGTCGTTGTTGCGCAGAAGATGAGCATGAACTGGGTGCTGGGCGTGTTCGGCCTATGGGCGATCCTGTCCGGCCTGCTTCAACTCGGTACCGCTGTCCGCCGTTGGAAGAGCTCTGGTGCGCAGTGGGCGATGATCCTGAGCGGAGGGCAATCAGCGCTGGCAGGCACCTTTTTCATCGTGCAGGCGCGGATGCCGATGCCGCCATCGATCACCAACGTGGCCGGCTATGCCGCAGTAGGCGCCCTCTACTTTCTGGTTTCGGCGGTGTGGCTAAGTGTGAGCCAATTGCGGCGGAAGGCTGCATAGGCCGCGATCTTAAGCCATTACCGGCGCGATGAGAGATGCAGTTATCTATGGCTCGGGTCGTACCATTCCGAAGTGGCGGAGAGGGAGGGATTCGAACCCCCGATGGGCTTGCACCCATGCCGCATTTCGAGTGCGGTGCATTCGACCACTCTGCCACCTCTCCGCGGTCATGGTCCGCCGTTGCCGGCGCGGCGCACTAGATAACGGCTGGACAGGCAGGTTACAAGGGCCAATCTGCCCCGTCGCCGCAGCTTCTGTTCGAGCCTCCGACAGCCGCTGCTCGATATTTGCAAGGACTGGGCTCAACCCGTTTGCAGCTTGCCCGCGGCGCTTGCCTTGACTCAAGCCGAACGTTCGGTTAGGGACAGCGCGCAATCGGCGTGGAGGGATCTTCCGCGCCGCTTGTTTTTTGAACCCGCAGACTGACAAAAAGACGGCCGAACCGCCTTAGGCGGTTCATCAAGGCCGACCGAACAGCGAAAGGCAAAAAATGTTCGCAGTCATCAAAACGGGCGGCAAGCAGTATCGCGTTGCCGCCAACGATCTCCTGAAGATCGAAAAACTCGAAGCCAATGTCGGCGATATCGTCGAGATCGGCCAGGTGCTCGCGCATGGCGAGGGCGAGAACGTCACGTTCGGTGCGCCATTCGTCGACGGCGCCTTGGTCACCGCCGAAGTCGTCGAACAGGGCAAGAACCGCACGGTCATCGCCTTCAAGAAGCGCCGCCGGCAGAATTCGCGCCGCAAGATCGGCCATCGCCAGCTTTTGACCACCGTCAGGATCGCCGAGATCCTGCTGGGTGGCGCCAAGCCGTCGAAGAAGGCCGCCGCCAAGACTGAGGTAAAGGCTGCTCCCAAGAAGGAAGCCAACGCAGAGGCTGCGCCGAAGGAAACCGAGGCCAAGGCAACCGAAACCGCCGCTCCGCTGTTCAAGGCACCGAAGGGCGAACCCGACGATCTGACCGTGATCAAGGGCATCGGCCCGGTTGCAGCCGGCCAGCTCAACGAACAGGGCATCACGACCTTCGCACAGATCGCCAAACTGTCCGACAAGGATGTCGCCAAGATCGACGAGCACATGCCGTTCAGCGCCGACCAGATCAAGGACTGGCGCGAGCAGGCCAAGGAATTGGCGAAAAAGTAGAACGAACCGGCGCAATCGTCGCCGGATCGGACTTGAAACGGAACGCGAACGCGTTCATAAGATCGTTTAGGCGTCTCACGGCGCATCGGAGTAGTTAGATGGCACACAAGAAAGCTGGCGGATCGTCGCGCAATGGTCGCGACTCCCATTCCAAGCGGCTCGGCGTGAAGAAGTTCGGCGGCGAAGCCGTGATTCCGGGCAACATCATCATTCGTCAGCGTGGCACGACGTGGCATCCCGGCACCAATGTCGGCATTGGCACGGACCACACGCTGTTTGCGCTCGAAGCTGGCGCAGTCACCTTCAACAAAAAAGCCAATGGCCGAACCTACGTATCGGTGAACCCGATGACGAAGGCAGCGGAGTAGCCGGTTCCGCACGAGAACACCGGCACCCATCTCGGGACCGGTGTCTGGCCAAGCCAGGAAAAGGATCAGGGGAGATGGGTTTCCATCTCCCTTTTTTCTTGCCTGGAGGACTGACATGGTTGCCGAAGCGGAAGACTCAGACGACGAAAGTTACACGATAGATTGCCCGGTGCTCGCGACCGAGCGGCTGGTCATGCGTGCCCCGCGTGAAAGCGACATCGAGCAATTGGTGGCGCTCGCCGACAACCGCCATGTCGCGGAAATGCTGGCTCGCATGCCGCATCCCTATGGCGAGGCGGAGGCACGCGCTTTCCTGGCTATGACGGCATCGCGCCGGGCTGGAATCGCCTATGCGTTGACGCTGGCCGGCACCGAGACCTTCGTCGGCTGTGCCGGACTCAACACAACGGATCGCGGGCTGGAGCTCGGCTACTGGATCGGCGAGCCGTACTGGAAACGCGGCTACGCGACGGAGGCAGCGCACGCACTGGTCGACCTTGCCTTCCAGAGAACCACGATCCAGGTGCTGCACGCCTCGACGCGGGTTATCAATCCGGCCTCGCGCCGCGTCATCCACAAATGCGGCTTCCAGTATGCCGGCCAGGGCATGCTGAATTCGATCGTTGCCGGTCAGGTGCCGGTCGAACGCTACCGCCTCGATCGCAAGACCTGGACCAGCCTGCGGAACTGGGTGCATTTTTGAGGCATGTCGATATTCAGGTGATGCCAGCCTGCGAATGGCGGCTTCCTGCGCTTCCGGTGCTCACGTACTTTAAGTACGCTCCGCTCCGGTTCTCGGAAGCCACCACTCTCGGCACGGCCTGACCTGAATCTCGACACACCTCGGCGCGAAAGATTGCGGACCAACGTTGACATCACGCCATCTCGACCCAGACCGGCAACTGGTCCGAACCGGCCGCTTGCCGGTCGACCCACAGGCGCCTGAGCGATTTGGCAAGCGAAGCGCTGGTGAAGATGTAGTCGATGCGCTTGTAGCGGCTGGCATCGCCTGGCCGCTTGGGGTCGACCCAGGTGACGAGATCGGCGCCGGCAGCGCCGAGGCGCGCGGCGGCATCGACGGCGAGGTCGGCGGTCACCGGCATGCCGAATTCATGGTCGGGTTGGCCGGCGAGTTCGACGTGCTCCGGCGATCCGGCGAGCATGTTGAAGTCGCCCATGACGACGAAGGCTTCAGGACAAGGCAGGTCCGGCAAGCCGATCTCGGCGACGCCGGAGAGCCCGCCGCCCTCGAGCGGGTAGTTTAATAGGCGTTCGCGCAGAAAGCGGATTTGGCTCAGGCGTTCAACCGGGCTGCGGTGGTCGAGATGGGTGGAATAGAAGCGGATTGGACCAAGCGTCGTTTCAATCAGCGCCTCCAGCGCGCCGCGCTGGAAGTTCATTGCTTCGAAACTGCGGCTGCGCGGCAAAAGGAGATTGCGCGACAGATGGATCGGCGTCCTCGACAGCACCATGTTGCCGAGCTGGAAGGTGGTCGTGATGGCGCGGCCGTTCTCCAAGCGCGAGCCAGCGTCGGCTTCGAAATTGCTGCCGTAGACGGCAAAATAGTCGGGCAGCGCCTCGCCGAGTTCGGCCACCATGTCGCGGCCGCCATTCTTCGGGTTGGCGCGGGTGACCTCTGCAGCGCGATCACGTCGGCGCCGCGGACGGCATCGGCGATACGGCCGACATCGTACCGGCCGTCGAGACCGACGCCGTAATGGATATTGTAAGTTACCAGCTTCATTCCGACATCTCGCGCTTGGAAAGCCGAAGATCGATTTTCGGCAAGGGTCAACCAAAGGCTACGCGTCCAGAGATACGCGCGACGTTACAGTAGTAAAAACGGCCCTCGCCCTTCGACCCGCCTTGGTTTAGAGCAATCCCGCAAAGCCAATAACAGAAACCATACAATCCGATGAAATTTCTCGATCAAGCCAAGGTCTACATCCGCTCCGGCGACGGCGGCGCCGGTTCGGTGTCGTTCCGGCGCGAAAAGTTTATCGAGTTCGGCGGTCCGGACGGCGGCGACGGTGGCCGCGGCGGCGATGTCTGGGTGGAGGCGGTCGACGGGCTAAACACGCTGATCGACTATCGCTATCAGCAGCATTTCAAGGCCAAGACCGGGACGCACGGTATGGGCCGCAACATGACCGGCGCCAAGGGTGCCGACGTAACGCTGAAAGTGCCGGCCGGAACACAGGTCTTTGCCGAGGACAATGAGACGCTGATCTGCGATCTGACGGTCGTCGGCCAGCGCTTTCTGTTGGCCAAGGGCGGCAATGGCGGTTTCGGCAACCAGCACTTCAAGACTTCGACCAACCAGGCGCCGCGCCGCGCCAATCCCGGACTGCCAGGCGAAGAGCTCAACATCTGGCTCAGGCTGAAGCTGATCGCCGATGCCGGCCTTGTCGGGCTGCCCAACGCCGGCAAGTCGACCTTCCTGGCGGCGGTCACCGCGGCCAAGCCGAAGATCGCCGACTATCCCTTCACCACCCTGCATCCGGGCCTTGGCGTGGCCCGCATCGACGGGCGCGAATTCGTCATCGCCGACATTCCCGGCCTGATCGAAGGCGCGCATGAAGGGGTCGGCATCGGCGACCGCTTCCTGGGCCATGTCGAACGCACGCGCGTCCTTCTGCATCTTGTCTCGGCACAGGAAGAAAATCCGGCCCAGGCCTACAAGACCGTGCGCGCCGAACTCGACGCCTACGGCAACGGGCTGACCGACAAGGTCGAAATCGTCGCGCTTTCCCAGGTCGACATACTCGATGCCGACGCACGCAAGAAAAAGACCGCCTCGCTGAAACGTGCCGCCGGCCGCGCGCCGATGCTGCTTTCTGCTGTCACCGGCGAAGGCGTCGAGGCGGTGTTGCGCGCGCTGATGGCTGTGGTGGCGGAGGCCCGCGAAGCTGTCGCTGCGCCGGTCGAGACGCGCTGGAACACATAGCCATGGCCGCGCAATCGCTGAAAAATTATCGGCGCATTGCCGTCAAGATCGGCTCGGCGCTGCTTGTCGACCGCACGACGGGCCTGAAGCGCGACTGGCTGGCCTCGCTTGCCGACGACATCACCGTGCTGGCCAACGGCGGCGCCGAAATTCTCGTCGTGTCGTCCGGGGCGATTGCGCTCGGCCGCACCATCCTCGGCCTCGGCAAGCGAGCGCTGAAGCTCGAGGAGAGCCAGGCCGCTGCTGCCGTCGGGCAGATCGCCTTGGCCGGCGCCTGGTCGGATGCGCTCGGCAAGAATGGCTTGAAATCGGGCCAGATCCTGCTGACGCTCGGCGACACCGAAGAGCGCCGCCGCTACCTCAACGCGCGGGCGACGATCTCGACGCTGCTCAAGATGACGGCAGTGCCGGTCATCAACGAGAACGACACGGTGGCGACATCGGAAATCCGCTATGGCGACAACGACCGGCTGGCGGCGCGCGTCGCCACTATGATGGGCGCCGACCTTTTGGTGCTGCTTTCCGACATTGACGGGCTCTACACGGCACCGCCTGCGCGTGACCCGCAAGCTCGGTTCATTCCCGTCGTCGACCGCATCACTCCCGACATCGAGGCAATGGCGGGTGCTGCCGCTTCGGAATTGTCGCGCGGCGGCATGCGCACCAAGATCGACGCCGGCAAGATCGCCACCGCCGCCGGCGCCGCCATGATCATCACATCGGGCACGCGGCTGTCGCCGCTACTGGCAATCGAGCGCGGCGAGCGCGCCACCTTCTTCCGGCCGAGCGCCAATCCGGTCAAGGGTTACAAGACCTGGATCGCCGGGCAGCTCGAACCTGCAGGACGGCTGACCGTCGATGCCGGCGCCATCGGCGCGCTGCTCTCCGGCAAGTCGCTGCTGCCGGCCGGCGTCAAATTGGTCAGCGGCAATTTTGCGCGTGGCGATACGGTGGCCATCCTGTCGCCCGAGGGCCGCGAGATAGCGCGCGGGCTGGTTGCCTATGATGCCGCCGATGCCGTAAGGATCGCTGGCCTGAAGACGACCGAGATCGAAACCGTGCTCGGCTACGAGGCGCGTTCGGCCATGATCCACCGCGACGACCTCGTGGTGAGCGGCGCGGCCGACGGAGATGCAGCCCGCCATTGACGGCGCGCTACTGGTCAGGCTCATGCGGCCATTTGGGGGTGGGTTGCGATATCGATCCTGAAAGTCCTGGTATATCTTCAGAAGTTCGCTGCAACCTCCCAACTCCGCTTCGATGCCAGCCTTGGCACGTCGATCCACTTCGGCTTGGGGAACATCCTTGTCGTCTTCGACGACGAGATCGCGGATGAGCGCGTCAGTCGTCATTGCTTCTGCCCCTTTTTCCTCTTCCATCCTTTTTTTGAATTCCGCCTCAAGCCGAGCGCGCGGCCCACATCCATGCAACTCTTCAACAACGACGTTGATCTGGGAAAGCGGTGTCGGTGGCGCGCCGCAATAGCGCTCAGCGAGTGCGAGGGACATCATCGAGCTTACCATAAGCATGGCCTTGCCGTCGGGGCTCTCTCCAGGTTCAAATTTGTCGTCGCAGTAGTCCGCGGCACGGAGGCTTGTCGGTATGAGCATCGCGCCGAGAGCAACGAGGATAACTGTCATCATTCTCCTTCCTCAAATTTGCGGCCATTGCCGCGAAGGCTGCCCGCGTGTAAATCCACCAGCTTCACTGGATCGGTCAAATGCTGAACAAACACCAAGGCGATGATGTAGCCAGTTTGATGACACGGATAGGCCGCAAGGCGCGCGCTGCCGCCCGACCGCTGGCCATTTCGAACACTGCTGCCAAGAATGCCGCGCTCCTCGCCATGGCCGACGCCATCATCGCCCGTGAGCAGGACATTCTCGATGCTAACGCCATCGATGTTTCGAATGGTCACGAATCCGGGCTTTCCGCCTCCTTCATGGATCGGCTGAAGCTCGATCCCGCCCGCATCCGCGCCATGGCAGACGGTATCAATGAAATCGCCGGGTTGCGCGATCCGGTCGGCGATGTCATTGCCGCTTGGGAGCGGCCGAACGGGTTGCATATCGAACGGGTGCGCACGCCGCTCGGCGTCGTCGGCGTCATCTATGAGAGCCGGCCGAACGTGACCGCCGATGCCGGCGCGCTCTGCCTCAAGGCCGGCAATCCGGTGATCCTGCGCGGCGGCTCGGATTCGGCGAATTCTTCCGCCGCGATCCATGCCTGCCTGATCGAGGGGCTGAAGACAGCCGGGCTGCCGGAGGATGCCATACAATTGGTGCCGACCACCGATCGCGCCGCCGTCGGCGAAATGCTGAAAGGGCTTTCCGGCAATCTCGAAGTCATCATTCCGCGCGGCGGCCGCAGCCTGGTCGAGCGTGTGCAGGACGAGGCACGGGTGCCGGTCTTCGCGCATCTCGAGGGCGTCTGCCATCTCTATATCGACCGATCGGCCGATCTCGACATGGCGGTCAAGATCGCGGTCAATGCCAAGATGCGGCGCACCGGGGTGTGCGGTGCTGCCGAGACGCTGCTGGTCGACCGTGCCGTCGCCGGCACGCACCTGGTGCCGATCCTCGAGGCTTTGCGGGCGGCAGGCTGCGAGATCCACGCCGATGCCGAGGTGCTAAGGCTTTATGCCGATGCCCAGCCCGCGACCGATGCAGACTGGGTGACCGAATATCTCGATGCCATCATTGCGGTGAAGCTGGTCGACGGCGTTGCCGGCGCGATCGAGCATATCGAGAATTTTTCATCGCATCATACTGAGGCGATCATCGCGGAGGAGGCAAAGGCCGTCGAACGGTTCTTCAGCGAGATCGATTCGGCGATCCTTCTGCACAATGCCTCGACCCAGTTTGCCGATGGCGGCGAGTTCGGTATGGGCGCCGAAATCGGCATTGCCACCGGCAAGATGCATGCGCGCGGGCCGGTCGGCGTCGAGCAACTGACGTCGTTCAAATACCGCGTACGCGGGTCGGGACAGGTGAGGCCTTGACCTTTTTCGCCGCTAGGGCTTGAAGTTTGCGCCCAGCCACCCCCCTCTGTCCTGCCGGACATCTCCTCCGCAAGGGGGGTGCTTAGCACGATGCTATCCCCTTCCGAGCATCCCGTCCCTCCGCGCTACCTCAAGATGCCGCATGCCGGGAAAGGCGTGGCGGTCGGGCTGTTCGGCGGTTCGTTCAACCCGCCGCACGCCGGCCATGCGCTGGTCGCCGAGATCGCGCTCAGACGCCTTGCGCTCGATCAGCTGTGGTGGATGGTGACGCCCGGCAACCCGCTCAAGAATGCCGGTGACCTGGCACCGCTGGCCGAGCGGCTGGAGCTATCCGAAAAGATCGCCAAGAACCCGAAGATCAAGGTCACCGCCTTCGAGGCGGCCCACCGCGTCCGCTTCACCGCCGATACGCTGGCGCTGGTCAAGGCGCGTAACCCCGGCGTCGATTTCGTCTGGATCATGGGGGCCGACTCGCTTCGCGACTTCCACCGCTGGCAGCGCTGGCGCCGCATCGTCATGACGTTCCCGATCGCGGTGGTCGACCGGCCGGGCGCGACACTGTCGTTCCTGTCGTCGGTGGTCGCCAAGACGTTCGACTATGCCCGCGTCGACGAGGGCGACGCGCCGCGGCTCGCCCGCATGGACGCGCCGGCCTGGACCTTCATCCACGGCCCTCGTTCGTCGCTGTCGTCGAGCGCGATCCGCAAGGTGGCAAGGGGTTGAGCCAACACGGAAGGCAAGACCGCTGATGTCGCTTTTGCCGCTGCCTTGACCTGCTTGATGGGCGATCCTCGGTCATGACGATTCTCGAGCGCGACCAGGACAAGAACGGTCTAGGGCAGCCGGCCCCGTCGATCGCCATTGTCAGTATCCTCTTGTCGATGGCGCTGATCGCCGTCGGCAATGGGCTCATGTTCGCCTATATCCCAGTCCGGCTTGGCGCCGCAGGCTTCGATCCGACTTGGGCGGGGCTGATCGTCACCGGCCTTTCGGCTGGCGGCCTCGCCGGCTGCATCCTGACCGGGCCGCTGGTGCGGCGTGTCGGCCATGCCCGCGTGTTCATGGTGCTGTCGGCACTCATCGTGCTGTCCAACGCCGCCGTCGGCGCCGGGCCGCATCCCTTGCCGTGGATCGCTGCACGGGCGCTCTACGGCTTTGCCATTTGCGGCCTGTTCATCGTCGCGCAGAGCTGGCTGAACGATGTCGTTGCCAACGCCATCCGCGGCCGGGTCATGGCTATCTTCTACGTTGCCTATGTCGCCGGACTCGGCGTCGGCTATTCGACGCTGGCGTTGATCGATATCCGCGCGGCCGACGCGCCGCTGATCGGCATTGCCTTCACCGCGCTGTCGATCCTTCCCGTCGGGTTGACGCGGCTTGCGCAGCCGCCGGCGCCGCAAGCGGCGTCCGTGGCGCTCGGCCGCGCCTGGCGGATCTCGCCGGTCGGCGTTGCCGGCATGCTTGCCGTCGGCGGCCTGTCGATGACGATCTCGGGCTTTGCGCCGATCCATGCCACGGCCAAGGGCTACAGCCAGGCCGACGTCGCCTTGCTGCTTTCGGCAATGCCGGTCGGCACGCTGATCCTGCAGATCCCGCTCGGCTGGATTTCCGACCGCACCGACCGGCGCTTCGTGCTGATCGCGGCGTCGGCGCTTGCCGCCGCGGCGGGCCTGTTTGCCCTCGGTTTCGATGGCGGCGCGCTGGTGGCGCTGCTCGTCATCTACGTGGTCTGGGACGGCGCCTCGGAATCGATCTACTCTCTGGCCAGCGCCCATGCCGGCGATCGCGCCGGCAAGGACGACATGGTGGCGCTGTCGAGCTCGCTTTTGTTCGCCTGGTCGCTGTCCGGCTTCGTCGTGCCCGGCATCGTGACCGGGCTTTCCGCCGTCTACGGCACGCAGGCCTTCATCTATGTGGCAATCGTCATTGCCGCCGCTTACTGCCTGTTCGTTCTTTGGCGAGTCGTCATGGTGCGGCCCGTGCCCGCCACCGAGACCGGCAGTTTCGCGCCGATGACGGCGCAGGCGCCGTTGCCCGTCGATCTCGCCTTCGCGCCCGAAGGTCAACGCGGGCGCGAAGAAATTTGAACACCCTCCAGCTGGCTTCAAATGCTCTATTGCCGTGTGGCTGAGGCATCCGCCTGCGGCGCTTTCGGTGCCGGCGCCGGGACCGAAAGGCCCTCGGCATCGAACGCCTGCTTGACACTCTTGGTGAGGTCGATCTGGGTGGCGAAGAAGTCGGCAGCCGCCGTCCAGTAGCGCAAGGTGATGGCGACGGTGCTGTCGCCGACGGTCGCGACAAAGGCGATCGGCGCAGGCTGCCGCCTGACACGCCGGTCGGCGGCGGCAACGCCAAGCATGGTCTTTTGCGCGAAGTCGATGTCGTTCCACGAGCCGATGCCGAGCGTGATGTCGCCGCGACGCACACCGTTGCGGGTGAAGTTGCGGACCGGCTGGTTCCATAGGGTCGAGTTGGGTGCAAGCACGTAGACGCCTTCGACCGTCCTCAGCGTTGTAGCGAACAGCCCGATCTCCTCGACGGTGCCGGATATGGCGCCGACCTCGACATATTCGCCGATGCGGAACGGCCGCAGCGCCAGCAGCATGATGCCGGCGGCGATGTTCTGCAGCGTGCCTTGCAGCGCCAAGCCGATGGCCAGGCCGGCGGCACCGATGGCGGCAATGATCGAAGCGGTCTGCACGCCGAACTGGCCGAGAACCATGATCACGACCAGGCCGAGGATGGCGTAGCGGACGACCTGCGAGAAGAAATGGCGGAGCGTTTCGTCGAAGCCATGGATATGGCCGAGGCCGGCATAGATCGAACGCTCGGCGAGGCCGGCGACGATGTAGCCGATGACCAGCAGGATGACGGCGCCGACCGCCGAAAGCGAGTAGGAGACGATCAGCGTGCTGAGTTGCGCCAGGCCGGATTGCACGGTGAGGAGGGCGTTCTGGGGATCGATCGGCATGTCGGGATTCCGGTTCGTGGATGAGCCGATAACCGCTGCGGGGCGAGGCGGTTCCGATTTTCTCGCTCGAAAGCCTCATATTCGGCCGCTGCCGGGCGCCTGCTTGCGAACCATGTCTTGAAACTGCAACCTAACTCTGCCTATCTAAGCAATGTCACCTGATTTTAGAGGTGATTTGGTTGTTCTTGCTGCGAAAGGAAATACACTGAGAACAGCACTTCGGAAGAAGGCCGACATCGTGCCTTCGCCGGCCGGGATCAGCGTACACGACGCCGTGTCCCGCGCCATCAAGACAGTCCTTGCCAGTCTGGAAGACTCCAAGGCCGAAAACATCGTCTCAATCGACATTCAGGGAAAATCGAGCCTCGGCGACTACATGGTCGTCGCATCGGGCCGATCGCACCGTCATGTCTCGGCTGTCGCCGATCACCTCCTCAAGGCGCTCAAGGATGCCGGGCTCGGCACGGCGCGCGTCGAGGGGCTGGCTGGCGCCGACTGGGTCCTGATCGATTCGGGCGACATCATCGTCCATGTCTTCCGTCCCGAGGTCCGCGACTTCTACAATCTCGAAAAGATGTGGCAGGCGCCCGATCTCGAGGAGGAGACCCTCCACTGAGCCGTACTCGTCGTGATGTATGTCGTTGTCCGACATGCATCAGCGGCTCGTCGAGGCAAGGATGAAGATTACCGTTCATGCCGTGGGCCGAATGAAAGCCGGCCCCGAGAAGCAGTTGGCCGATCGCTATTTCGAGCGTTTTGCCAAGAGCGGTCCTGCCGTAGGCCTCGAATTCGCCGGGATCGTCGAGATTGCTGAAGGCCGCGCGCAGACGGCCAATGAGCGCCGGCGCGAGGAAGGCCAGAAGCTGCAGACGCACTTGCAACCGGGCACGGCGCTGGTGCTGCTGGATGAGCGCGGCAAGAACCTTTCCTCCGAGGATTTCGCCGGCCGCATAGGCTCGCTGCGCGATGGCGGGCGCAAGGCGCTGGTGATCGCCATTGGCGGCGCCGACGGCCATGACCAGTCGCTGCGCGACCTGGCTGATCTGACGGTGTCGCTCGGTGCGTTGACCTGGCCGCATCAGCTGGTCCGCGTAATGCTGGGCGAGCAGCTTTACCGGGCGGCCACGATCCTTTCCGGCCACCCCTACCATCGTTCATGAAGTCGGCTCGGTCGGCGAATTGATGCCAGCCGCCCGGATTTTTGCCCCAATGCTCATCGACAGTTTGGGCTCATGGGGTTTGCGGATGGCGGCCGGGGCTCGAACATGGTTGATGGTTCGTTAACGAAGCCGCGCATAGAGTTAGGCTTCAATGTCTGAAGACTGGAAATCACGAACGGGCTCCTGGCGCGTGCGCTACGGCATCGCCGTGGCGGCGATCGCGCTTTCGCTCGGCGTCGCGCGGGCTGAGAACACGCTCGACCTGGCGCCCGACCCGGACCAGAGCCGCGCCGAATACGAAAAAGTATCGAAAGAGATCACGCTGTCGTCCGAGCGGCTGGCCAAGCTCGCCGCCGACATCGCGGCGGTCAAGAAGGACCACGCCTCGATCACCGCGGCGCTGATCCAGTCAGCGATGACCGAGCAGAAGCTCGGCCAGGACATCGAGGACATTGGCGGCAAGCTGGAAGGGCTTAAGGCGCAGGAGCAGAAGATCCGCGCCTCACTGGCCGCCAGACGCGACGTTCTGGCCGAAGTGCTCGGCGCGCTGCAGCGCATGGGGCTCAACCCGCCCCCGGCGATCCTGGTCAAGCCGGAGGACGCATTGTCGTCGGTGCGCAGCGCCATCCTGCTCGGTGCCGTGGTGCCGGAACTGCGCCAGCAGACCGACATGTTGCTGACCGACCTCAAGGAGCAGTCGCGGGTGACGGCCTCGATCGAGGCCGAGCGGGCGCGGCTGACGGCAGCGATCGGCGAGCAGGCGGCGGAAAAAAAGCGGCTCGGCATGCTGCTCGAAGCCAAGCAGAAGCTCGCCGCCGATACGCAAACCGCGCTGGCCGCCGAAAAGCAGCGGTCCGCGACGTTGGCGGCCAAGGCCGGCAGCCTGAAAGAACTGATCGCCTCGCTCGAGGCCGATAGGGCCCGCAAGGCGGCGGATGCGGCCAAGGCAGCCGAGCAAAAGACGGCCGACGCCGACAAGGGCCCGGCATCGGCTGCGGCGTCGACGGAATTGGCCTCGCTGCCGGTGCCGGAGAGCAACAGGCTCACCGCTGCCGCGCCGTTTTCCGCGCTGCAAGGGCAGATCGCGCTGCCGGTCACCGGCAGGATCAAGCGGCGCTTCGGCGCCGAGGACGGTAACGGCGCGGTGATGCTCGGTGACATGGTTGCGACACAATCCGGAGCCATCGTCACAGCACCGGCGGATGGAAATGTGCTTTATGCGGGGCCTTTCCGCTCTTACGGTCAACTCTTGATCCTGAATGCGGGTGACGGCTATCATGTCGTCCTGGCGGGGATGAGCAGAATCAGCGTCGCGTCTGGCCAGTCGGTGCTCGCAGGTGAGCCGGTCGGCGCGATGGGAGAGGCCCGGGTGGCGAGCACCTCGGCATCGAAGAATGGAAATGCCACGCCGGAGCTCTATGTCGAGTTCCGCAAGGATGGAAAACCCGTCGATCCGGCCCCATGGTGGGCGGACCGTTTTTCTGGAAGGACGTGAATGATGCGGAAACTGTCGCTTCTGTTTGCCGGTGCGCTGATGGGTGCATCGGCGATGAGCCTGGTCTATGGCGCGCCCGGCTCGACGGCGAAGGCTGCGGGCTCCGAGACCTATAAGCAACTGGCGATCTTCGGCGATATCTTCGAACGGGTGCGGGCGAATTATGTGACGCCGCCCGACGACAAGTCGCTGGTTGAAAATGCCATCAACGGTATGCTGTCGTCGCTCGACCCGCACTCCTCATACATGAACGCCGAAGAAGCGCAGGACATGCGCGTTCAAACCAAGGGCGAGTTCGGCGGCCTCGGCATCGAGGTCACCATGGAGAACGACCTGGTCAAGGTGATCACGCCGATCGACGATACTCCGGCCGCCAAGGCTGGTGTGCTCGCCGGCGACTATATCGCCAAGATCGACGGCGAGGAGGTTCGCGGCCTGACGCTCAACGACGCCGTCGAGAAGATGCGCGGGCTGGTCAATACTCCGATCAAGCTCACCATCCTGCGCCAGGGCGCCGACAAGCCGATCGAACTGACCGTCGTGCGCGACATCATCAAGGTCAAGGCGGTCAAGTTCCGGGTCGAAAACGACATCGGCTACATGAAGATCACCTCCTTTACCGAAAAGACCTATGACGACCTCGAGAATGCCATCGACACCATCAAGAAGCAGGTGCCGAACGACAAGCTCAAGGGCTACGTGCTCGACCTGCGCCTCAATCCGGGCGGTTTGCTCGACCAGGCGGTGAGCGTGTCGGATGCCTTCCTCGACCGTGGCGAGATCGTCTCGACGCGCGGTCGCGATCCGAAGGACGTCACCCGCTTCGACGCGCGGGCCGGCGACGACATCGGCGGCAAGCCGCTGATCGTGCTCGTCAATGGCGGCTCGGCCAGCGCATCGGAAATCGTTGCCGGCGCGCTGCAGGATCTGCGCCGCGCCACGGTGGTCGGCACGCAGTCCTTCGGCAAGGGTTCGGTGCAGACCATCATTCCGCTTGGCGAAAACGGGGCGCTGCGGCTGACGACGGCGCTCTATTACACGCCGTCCGGCAAGTCGATCCAGGGCAAGGGCATCACGCCCGACATCAAGGTCGACCAGCCGCTGCCGGCGGAACTGCAGGGCAGGGATCTGACGCGCGGCGAATCCGACCTCAAGGGCCATATCAAGGGCGCCGACGAAGGCACGACCGGTTCGGGTTCGGCAGCCTATGTGCCGCCTGAGCCGAAGGACGATTTGCAGCTCATCTATGCCGAGCAGCTGCTGCGCGGCCAGAAGACCGATCCGGCGTTCCCGCCGAATCCGCAAAAGGCCGTATTGAACCAGTAAGGGCGGGCAAGCCGGGCCAAACAGGTCTGGCTGCCTGAGCGAAGCGATGCAATGCTGCCGGGGCCGCGAGGTTCCGGCAGTTTGATTCGGGGCTGCTTCCGGCATGCTGCGCGTCCAGTGAAGCAAGGAGACGCGCCGACATTTTGGATCTTGCGCCTCCGGAGAAGGTTTTACTTCGGGGGCGCACGCCGGGGGTGCGGGCTTGGCTGATATCGGCAAGGACATAGAACGACCTCTCGGACAGGCGATCCGGCCGTCGCGCTCGGGCAGCGGGATCAGCGCCGGTGCGGTCGCGGCCGCGCTTGTCGTGCTGTCGGTGGTCGGCGTCTCCAGCGCGATCGCCTTGCGCGACAAGCCGTTCCGGAAGCTGCAGGAAGTAGCCGTTTCGACGCCGAAGACGCCGGCGGCGGCGGATACCGCCGCGGCGCCCGCCAAGGCGACGCCCGAAACGGCAGCGCCAAGCAACGCAAGCGGGGCCAACATAAGCGGGCCGAAGACGGGCGGTCCGCAGATCATCCATGTCCAGACCGAAGAGGGCGATGGTCCACCCGAGGCGACCATCGTCATCCGCGACCCTTCGACGATCGGCCAGAACCTCAGGATCGCGCACATTCCCGACAAGGCACTGATCGAGGCCAGCGAGACCGGTCCGCTGCCGATCCGCGCCGCCGACGGCCGGCGCCCGTTCGATGTCTATGCGCGGCCGTGGTCCGGCGCACGCGGTGCACGCGTGGCGCTCGTCATCGGCGGTCTTGCCGTGTCGCAGACCGGCACGCAGGCAGCCATCGCCAAGCTGCCGCCGGAGGTGACGCTGGCCTTCGCGCCGCAAGGCAACAGCATCGGCCGCTGGATGCAGGTGGCGCGGCAGGGCGGCCATGAGGTCATCATGCAGGTGCCGCTCGAGCCGTTCGACTATCCGAACGTCAATCCCGGCCGCAACACGCTGACCGTGGCTGCGACGCCGGACGAGAATTTGAAGAATTTACGCTGGGCGCTGTCGCGAACGACCAACTACACCGGCGTCATGAACTATATGGGCGCCCGCTTTTCGGCCGACGCGACGGCAATGGGGCCATTAATGGCCGAGCTTGGCAAGCGTGGCCTCGCCTATGTCGATGACGGTTCCTCAGCGCGCAGCCTGGCACCCGAATTGGCGCTGAAGGACGGCGTGCCGTTCGTCGGCGGCGATACGGCGATCGACGCGGTGCAGGACCGCGGCGCCATATTGAAGAAACTGGATGGGCTGGAAGCGACGGCGCGGGCGAAAGGGTTTGCCGTCGGCATCGGCTCGGCTTTCGACCTGACGGTGGATACCGTGTCTTCCTGGGTGACCGAGGCCAAGAAGCGCGGCATCGAGATCGTGCCGATTTCGGCGGTGGCCATAGATCCGGAAAAAGGCTGAGATGGCAAAGAACAAGCTCGTTGACGCCGAGACACTGCCCTACCGGCCCTGCGTAGGGGTGATGGTCCTCAATGGCGACGGCCTGGTCTGGGTCGGCCGTCGCATTGCCGAGCCGGACAGCGAATTCGCTGGAACGACGCAGCTCTGGCAGATGCCGCAGGGCGGCATCGACGATGGCGAGGAGCCGCTGCCCGCGGCGGCGCGCGAACTCTACGAAGAGACCGGCATGCGCTCGGTGTCGCTGCTGGCCGAGGCGCCGCACTGGATCAACTACGACCTGCCGGCGCATCTGGTCGGCGTCGCCTTCAAGGGACGGTATCGCGGCCAGACGCAGAAATGGTTTGCCTTCCGCTTCCACGGTGACGAAAGCGAGATCGCGATCAATCCGCCACCGGGTGGCCACAAGGCCGAGTTCGACCGGTGGGCGTGGCGGCCGATGCTGGAATTGCCGAGCCTGATCGTGCCGTTCAAGCGCAAGGTCTACGAAGACGTGGTGGCAGCGTTCCGGCATTTGGTGGCGTAGCCACTGGCCTTCCGCTAAAACAGGTCGGCATGAACGACATCTCCAGCAAATCTCTTCCGCAGGCCGTTGCTCCACGGCAGGCTGGCGCCCCGAGCGAGCCGATCAGCGAAGCGGCGGCGGGGGCAATCCTGACCATCGATCTCGGCGCCATCCGTGAGAATTACCGGCGGCTGAAGGCGCGGCTGGGCGGCGTCAGCTGTGCTGGAGTGGTCAAGGCCGACGGTTACGGGATTGGCGCGGCGCCGGTGGCGGCGGCACTGATGGCTGAGGGCTGTAATACCTTCTTTGTTGCGCATTTGGCCGGCGGCATCTTGCTGCGCAAGGCGCTCGGCTCAGACCCGGCCATTTATGTGCTGAACGGCATTCCGCCGGGTGCGGAAAGGGAAGCGGTTGCAGCAGGGCTTTGCACCGTACTCAACAGCGCCAGCCAACTCGCGGCATGGCGCGAAATGGCCGGACGGGTGGGCCGTAAGCTGCCGGCCGCCCTCCAGGTTGACAGCGGCATGTCGCGGCTCGGCATGACGCCGTCCGAGGTGAAGGCAGTCGCGCGGGATCCACAGGCCTTCGACGGTGTCGAACTGACCTTCGTGATGAGCCATCTCGCCTGCGCCGACGAACCCGAGCAACCGGCCAACGAACAGCAACGGCTGGAATTCGAACGGCTGCGCCGGATGCTGCCGGAAGCGTCGGCTTCGCTTGCCAATTCATCGGGCATTTTTCTCGGGCAGCGCTATCACTACGACCTCGTTCGTCCGGGTGCCGCTCTCTATGGCATCAATCCGACGCCGGCGAAGGACAATCCGATGCTGCCGGTGGTGCGATTGCAGGCCAAGGTCATCCAGACGCGGATATTGGAGGCCGGCGCCGGTGTCGGCTACGGCCACACTTTTCATGCCAAGGCCCCGCTTGCCGCGGCGACGATTTCGCTCGGCTACGGCGATGGCTGGCATCGTCGCGCCGCTTCCGCTGCCTGGTTCGAAAATGTGCGGCTGCCCTTCGTCGGCCGGATTTCGATGGATACGATCATCCTCGACATTTCCGCACTGCAGCCCGGCAAGCTGAAGGCCGGCGACCTCGTTGAACTGATCGGGCCGTCGTCGCAGACGGTGGACCAGGTAGCCGGCCAGGCCGGCACTATCGGCTACGAGGTCTTGACCAGCCTCGGCCACCGTTTCCACTGGCGCTATGTGAATCGCTAGGACGCAAGCTTGTTGTCCTCACGCATGTCTTTTCCCTGAGCATCGGCACTTGGCTGACGCCACAGAATCCGGCAGACAGAAGGCGGCGATGATCCCGGTCTCGAATCCCGACGAGATGCCGCCGCGGAGAACCAAACGATGAAGATCTTCGTGCTGGGCGGCGGCGTGATCGGGGTCACCACCGCCTATTTTCTTGCCGAGGCCGGCCATCAGGTGACTGTGATCGATCGCCAGAAAGGCCCGGCGCTGGAAACCAGCTTTGCCAATGCCGGCGAGATCTCGCCCGGCTATGCCTCGCCCTGGGCCGGGCCCGGCGTTCCGCTGAAGGCCATCAAATGGCTTTTGATGAAGCACGGCCCACTGGTGGTGCGACCGGCCCTCGATCCGCATATGTGGATATGGCTGGTCAAGATGCTGCGCAATTGCACGGCTGAACGCTACGCGCTGAGCAAGGCGCGCATGGTGCCGCTGGCCGAGTACAGCCGCGACACGCTGAAGGCGCTGCGCGAGGCGACCGGCATCGCCTATGACGAGCGCGCCAAGGGCACGCTGCAGCTTTTCCGAACGCAAAAGCAGCTCGACGGCGTCGGCGGCGATGTCGAGGTGCTGAAGACCTATGGCGTCCCCTACGAGGTCCTCGACCCCGACGGCTGCATTGCGGCCGAACCCGCGCTGGCTGGCGTGCGCGAAAAATTCGTCGGTGGCCTGCGGTTGCCCGGCGACGAAACCGGCGACTGCAAGATGTTTACCGACAGGCTTGCCGAGCTTTGCGCGGCACGCGGCGTCACCTTCGAATACGACACGGAGATACGACGCGTCGTCAAGAAGCGCGATCGCATCACCAACATCAGCACCAGCAAGGGCTGGATGGTCGCTGATGCCTATGTGATGGCGATGGGCAGCTATTCGGCGCGGTTCATGCGCATGCTGAAGCGGCCCATCCCGGTCTACCCGGTCAAGGGCTATTCGATCACCCTGCCGATCAAGGACGCCACCGCCGCACCGGTCTCGACCGTGATGGACGAGAGCTACAAAGTAGCGATCACCCGGCTCGGCGACCGTATCCGGGTCGGCGGCACGGCGGAGATTTCCGGCTTCGATCTGCGGCTGCACGAATCGCGGCGCCGCACGCTCGAACATTCGGTCGGCGACCTGTTTCCGGGCAGCGGCGACATGCGATCGGCGACCTTCTGGTGCGGGCTGCGGCCGATGACACCGGACGGGCCGCCGCTGATCGGCCGCACCGATTTCTCCAATCTCTATCTCAATACCGGCCATGGCACACTCGGTTGGACCATGGCCTGCGGCTCGGCTAAGGTTCTAGCCGACATCATCTCCAGCCGGGTGCCGGACATCGACGTCGGCGATCTCGGGCCGGGACGATACACCAAGTAAGACCCCCGGCAGCTCAAGACAGCCGCCGGCCGATAGGCTTCACGCGAACAAACTCCTGTCCCGTTCGACGGCCTTGGTGATGAAGCTCGAGACGACCTGGACGCGGCGCAGCGGCCTGACCGATTCGTGATAGACCAGCCAGTAGGCGCGGCGGATGGGTGCGACGATATCGAGGGGCACCAACTCCGGCATCGAGCGGGCAACGAAGGTGTGCAGTATGCCGATTCCGGCGCCGGAACGCACCGCTTCGGCCTGGCCGAGCGCGGAGGAAATGGCGAAGCTGGTGCGCCAGTCGGCGCTGAATTCGGCCGCGTAGTCGAGCGAGGGACTGACGATCAGATCCGGCACGTAGCCGATCAGCGTATGCTGACCTAGCTCGGCGGCGCTTCCGGGCAAGCCATGGGTGTCGGCGTAGGCACGCGACGCGAACAGGCCGAGCGTGTAGTCGACCAGCTTTCCCGCCACCAGGCGGCCTTCCGTCGGCCGCTCGACGGTGATGGCAATGTCGGCCTCGCGGCGTGACAAAGAGAAGGAGCGTGGTACCGGCACCAACTGGATGGTGAGTTCACGGTGCAGAGCGGTCAGCACGCCGAGGCGCCTGGCCAGGAAGGCGACGCCAAAACCGTCCGGCGCGCCGATCCGCACGGTGCCCGACACGTCGTCGCCTTCGCCTGAAACAGTCGAGCGCGCGGCGATCATGTCGCCCTCCATGCGTTCGGCGATCTCGAGGAAACGCTCGCCCGCCGGCGTCAGCTCACTGCCGGTGGTAAGCCGGCGAAACAGTTTTGTCCTGAGCGCATCCTCGAGGGCGGCGATGCGGCGCGAGACGGTCGCGTGATTAAGCTCCAGCCGCCTGGCGGCGCCGAGGATCTGGCCGGCCCGCGCCACGGCAAGGAAGATACGGGCGTCATCCCAGTTCATCGGAATGGTCCGGATGATGATGGTCAAAGCCGTGTTCTTTCGCGCCCCCCTCTGTCCTGCCGGACATCTCCCCCTCAAGGGGGGAGATTGGCAGTTTCGCCGTAGGCGTCTCTCTTGCTGCGATGAGGATTTGCGAAGGCGAGCGTGACAGCCAATCTCCCCTCTTGAGGGGGAGATGTCCGGCAGGACAGAGGGGGGCGGTGAAGGAACTCAATCTCAATCCGTATGGTGGCAATCGCACCCTGCTATTTGCGAGAATTGATGCTCTGCCGTCAACCGCTATCTATTTTCTGCACAACGGTTGCGTTTTCGCTCGCGTTGCCATCGCTCGCGCAAAGGCGGACAATGCCTCATCACGAACCAGGGAGAGAGACCATGATCGAATACGGTCATTTCATCGGCGGCAAGCGCGTCGCCGGAACCAGCGGCCGCAAGCAGGACGTCATGCAGCCGATGGACGGCACGGTGCGCGGCACGGTGGCGCTGGCTTCGCAGGCGGAATTGCGCGCGGCGGTCGAAAACGCCAAGGCGGCACAGCCCGGCTGGGCGGCGACCAACCCGCAGCGGCGCGTGCGCGTCCTGATGCGGTTCCTCGAGCTGATCGCCAAGGAGTATGACGCGCTGGCCGAGATATTGGCGCGCGAACACGGCAAGACCATCGCCGACGCCAAGGGCGACATCCAGCGCGGCCTCGAAGTGGTCGAGGTCTGCATCGGTGCGCCGCACATGATGAAGGGCGAGTTCACCGATGGCGCAGGCCCTGGCATCGATGTCTATTCGATGCGCCAGCCGCTCGGCGTCGTTGCCGGCATCACGCCGTTCAATTTTCCGGCGATGATCCCGCTGTGGAAGATCGCGCCGGCCATTGCCTGCGGCAATGCCTTCATCCTCAAGCCGTCCGAGCGCGACCCGGGTGTGCCGATGCGCATTGCCGAACTGTTCATCGAGGCCGGCCTGCCGGCGGGCATCCTCAATGTCGTCAACGGCGACAAGGAAGTGGTCGACGCCATCCTCGACGATCCCGACATCAAGGCCATCGGTTTCGTCGGCTCGACGCCGATCGCCCAGTACATCTACTCGCGCGGCTGCGCGGCCGGCAAGCGCGTGCAGTGCTTCGGCGGCGCCAAGAACCACATGATCATCATGCCGGATGCCGACATGGACCAGACCGTCGACGCGCTGATCGGCGCCGGCTACGGCTCGGCCGGCGAGCGCTGCATGGCGATATCGGTGGCCGTTCCGGTCGGCAACGACACCGCCAACCGGCTGATGGAAAGACTGGTGCCGCGGGTCGAGAGTCTGAAGGTCGGTCCGTCGACCGATTCTTCCGCCGATTTCGGCCCGCTGGTCACGGCACAGGCGCTGGAGCGGGTCAAGTCCTATGTCGACACCGGCGTCAAGGAAGGCGCCAAGCTGGTCGTCGACGGACGCGGCTTTTCCATGCAAGGCTACGAGAACGGCTACTATATGGGCGGCTGCCTGTTCGACAACGTGACCGCCGATATGCGCATCTACAAGGAAGAGATCTTTGGGCCGGTGCTCTCGGTGGTGCGCACGCCGACCTACGAGAACGCCATCAAGCTCGCCAACGAGCACGAGATGGGCAATGGCGTCGCTATCTTCACCCGCGACGGCGACGCGGCGCGCGACTTCGCCTCGCGAGTCCAGGTCGGCATGGTCGGCATCAACGTGCCGATCCCGGTGCCGATCGCCTACTATACGTTTGGCGGCTGGAAGGCGTCCTCCTTTGGCGACCTCAACCAGCACGGGCCGGACGCGTTCCGCTTCTACACCAAGACCAAGACGGTGACGTCGCGCTGGCCGTCCGGCGTGAAGGATGGCGCCGAATTCGTCATTCCGACGATGAATTAGCCGGACGGTTTTCTGTCTGCGCGTCCTCGCCTTCGGCTTCGGGCGCGCGGGCCGGCGTGAAGAACGGCGCCGAATTCGTCATTCCGACGATGAATTAGCCGGACGGTTTTCTGTCTGCGCGTCCTCGCCTTCGGCTTCGGGGGCGCGGGCCGGCGTGAAGGATGGCGCCGAGTTCGTCATTCCGACGATGAATTAGCCGGACGGTTTTCTGTCTGCGCGTCCTCGCCTTCGGTTTCGGGCGCGCCGGCCGGCGTGAAGGATGGCGCCGAGTTCATCATTCCGACGATGAACTGATCCAGATCGCGGAAAAAGAAGG
Organism: Mesorhizobium sp. M1027; assembly: GCF_040318745.1. Taxonomy (NCBI): domain Bacteria; kingdom Pseudomonadati; phylum Pseudomonadota; class Alphaproteobacteria; order Hyphomicrobiales; family Phyllobacteriaceae; genus Mesorhizobium; species Mesorhizobium sp. M1027. The sequence continues at coordinate 433,984 of NZ_JAMYMW010000002.1, forward strand.
CCTGGGCTCGACCCGGGCCTTTTTTTCGTCGCGGTCTTCATCGGCATGAACACTAATGTGATGGAACCAAGAAGGCAGCAATCTTCTTAGGTTGCAGTCCTGCCGCGAAGCAGACGCTGGCAGATCAACCAACGGCGCTGGTGACGGCTCCGGGGATATCGTCCGGCGCAAAGGAGGTGTCAGATGACACGTCTCATGGCGACTGCAGCTTGCGCTGCGATGGCCCTTTCCGCCGTCCCGGCAATGGCTGCCGAGCAATGTGCGGCACGCGCCGATATGGTGAAGGCGCTCGGCGAGAAGTTTCATGAAAACCCGAGCGCGGTCGGCGTCGTCAATCCGAATGTGGTGCTTGAAGTCTTCGTTTCCGACAAGGGCACATGGACCATCCTCGCCAGCGACACAAAAGGCCAAAGCTGCGTGATTTCAGTCGGCGAAGGCTGGGAGAGCGCGATGACGACAGCGGCGCTGCCAGGCACCTGATGAGGTTCCACGCTCGCGCGTAGCAGCGGCCTCGCATGGCCGCGCAGCCTGGTGGCCCATTCTTTCGGCGACAACCGTAAAACGGATCTGTAGGCGCCCGCTTGGGCGCCTGCTTGCGCTTTTCCGTTGCCGATACCATATATCGGGAACATAATGGGAACATCTAGAATCGTTCCCACCGATGGCAGACCGGAACACAGAAAGGAACGACGCGATGATGATGACGTCGGAACCGGCCTGGATCGCTCCGGCAAAGTGAGGCTGTCAAACCCCTCCTTTGCCGGAACGTGATGGCAAAGGAGGTGCCCTATGGCACACAAATCACTGTTGGGATGGGTGAAAACCCTGGTTCTTGCTGGCGCATTGGCGGTGGGTACGAACACTGCAAGCGCGCAATATCAATACTGCGTTGAACATGGCGAGCTCGTCGCCCATTTGAGCGAGAAGTTCCAGGAAAGGCAGTTTGCTTTAGGGCTGATCGGTCATGAGGCGGTCATGGAAGTCTTTGTCGCCGAGACCGGAACCTGGAGTATCGTCGTCACCGATATCGCCGGCAGAAGCTGCATCGTCGCGGCCGGCGACAATTGGGAAAACGTGATGGCCCTGCCCGGCCAGGGCGCATGACGAAATGACAGGCTCAGCGTGTGGCAGCTGCCTCAGCATGGCCGCGCAAAAGTGCCATCAGGCGCTTGGCGTCCTTGGCCGCGGCCTCCTCGTCGCCGGCTAGGATCGAGCGGATCAGCGCGACATGATGCTCGGCGGATTCGGCCAAGCCGGTATCGGCCTTGTAGCGGAACCAGAAACGGCGGCTGTGGGTTTGCAAGGGCGCCGCCAGGCGCGCGGCGAACGGGTTGTCGGCAGCCAGCGCCAGCGCCTCGTCGAGCGCCTTGTCGGCCTGGATGAAGTAAAACACATTTTCCGAAATCACCGCCTTTTGCATGGCAAGGGCAGCGTCATGGAACAGGTCGGCGGCCTCGCGGGTGACGAAGCGAGCGGCCGAGCGGGCAAGCACCACCTCGACGCCACGGCGGGCGTCGAGGACACGCAGCCAGTCGCCGGGGTGCAGCGGGGCAATGGCAATGCCGGCGCGCGGCCGGACCTCGAGCAGCCCCTCCCAAGCCAGCCGCTGGATCGCTTCGCGAACCGGGGTGCGGCCGAGGCCGAGCCTGTCGATCAGCGCCCCCTCGGTGATGAAGCTCGCCGGCGCCAGCTCGAGAGTTACGATCATGTGCTCGAGCCTGCGGTAGGCCTTCGCAGTTGCCGGCTCGGAGCCCGGCCTGTCATATACCAATGCGGCTTCTCCTGATATATTGTTGATATATCATATCAGATTCAACGTTGACAGTCGGCTTCTTAAGAAATATACGACTGATATATCAGATGGAGCGATCGATATGTGGGCCGGAGTCTTCCCCGCCGTTACGACCAAATTCACCGAGGACGACGGCCTCGACCATGCCGAGATGGAGCGCTGCTTTGCGCTGCAGATGGAGGCCGGCTGTGACGGCATCATCGTCTGCGGGTCGCTCGGCGAAGGCCCGATGCTGTCGCATGACGAGAAGATCGCGGTGCTGAAGACCGCCCAGAAGATCGCCGGCAAAAAACCGGTGCTGTTGACGGTCAACGAGGCCGGTACACGCGAGGCGGCGGCGATCGCACGCCGCGCCGCCAAGGAAGGCGCCAACGGTTTGATGGTGGTGCCGAGCCCGATCTACCATACCAATGCCGAGGAGACGGTCGCGGCACTCAGCGCCGTCGCCGCGGCCGGCGACCTGCCGGTGATGATCTACTCCAACCGGCTTGCCTATCGCGTCGACGTCACCGTCGACCAGATGGAGGAGTTGGCCAAGGACCAGCGCTTCGTCGCCATAAAAGAGTCCTCGGACGACATCCGCCGCTCGACCGAGATTATCAACCGCCTCGGCGACCGCTACGACCTGTTCACTGGCGTCGACAATCTCGCCTTTGAGGCGCTGTCGGTCGGCGCCATCGGCTGGGTGGCGGGCTTGGTCACCGCGTTCCCGCGCGAGACCGTCGCCATCTACCAGCTGATGAGACAGGGCCGCCGCGAGGAGGCGTTGAAGATCTACCGCTGGTTCCGGCCGCTGCTCGACCTCGACGTCTCGACCTATCTGGTGCAGAACATCAAGCTCGCCGAAGTTTTGGCGATCAACACCAACGACCGCGTGCGCATGCCGCGCCAGCCATTGTCGGGCGAGCGGCGCAAGGCAGTCGAAAAGGTCGTCAGGGATGCGCTGGCCGTGCGGCCGCAACTGCCGGCATTCTGATCTAGTGCCTTCGAGGGTGTTTGCAGATGTGCAGCGCGGCGCATGCCAATGAATGACAATGCTACGCTCGATGTCGCCATCATTGGTGGCGGCATTATCGGCATCTGCGCTGCCGCATTTCTGGCCGAGGCGGGGCGAAACGTCACGATCTTCGATCGGACGGGGATCTGCGAGGAGACCAGTTCCGGCAATGCCGCCGCCTTTGCCTTCTCCGACGTGCTGCCGCTCGCCCACAAGGGCATGATCAGGCAGCTGCCGAAATGGCTCGCCGACCCGCTCGGCCCGCTCAGCATCCCACCAGCCTATCTGCTGAAGCTGCTGCCCTGGCTGGTCCGCTTCTGGCGCGCCGGCCGAAGCGACCGCTATGAAGCCGGCCTTGCCGCACAGGCCGGGATGATGAAGCTCGCCGAGGCGGAATGGATGGGTTTGCTCGACCGTTCCGGCACACGGCCGATGCTGCACGAGGACGGCTCGCTCGAACTCTACGAAAGCGAAGCCGAGTTCAAGGCCTCACTGCCCGGCTGGGCGGCAAGGCAGCGCTTCGGCATCGGCTTCAGCCATGTCGAGGGGAGCGCTCTCGCCGCCTTGCAGCCCGGTCTGTCGCCGCGCTTCGTCAAGGGAACTTTCGTTCCGGGGTGGAAAACCGTCGCCGACCCCAAGCGGCTTGGAAAGGCGTTATGGGCCTATGCCGAGAGGTTGGGCGCCGGGTTCGAAAGGGCCCGGATCGAGCGTGTCGAGGCAGGACAGGACGGCGCGATCCTGACCATGGCCGACGGCACGAGGCGACGGGCGAAGCATCTCGTCATCGCTGCCGGGGCCTGGTCGCACCTGTTGGCGAGACATCTCGGCGACAGAATCCCGCTGGAGACCGAGCGTGGCTACAACACGACGCTGCCGAAGACTGCCTTCGACGTAAGGCGGCAATTGATCTTTTCCGGGCATGGCTTCGTCATCACGCCGCTCGAGACGGGCCTGCGCGTCGGTGGTGCGGTCGAACTCGGCGGCCTTGAGAGGCCGCCCAATTATGCGCGCTCGAAAGCGCTGCTCGAAAAGGCCCAGAAATTCCTGCCGGGACTGGATCCGGCCAATGGGCGCGAATGGATAGGGTTCCGGCCGTCGCTGCCGGATTCGCTGCCGGTGATCGGGCAATCGCAAAAAACGCCGTCGGTGGTGTACGGTTTCGGCCATGGTCACCTCGGCCTGACCCAGGCCGCGGCGACCGGACGCTTGATCCGCGAGCTCGTTCTCGGGCAGAGTCCATCGCTTGATCTCGGTCCGTTCAGCCCGCAACGATTTTGAGATCGAAGACATTCAGTTGGGAGCCGGCATGGCCAAGCATTCCTTCTTCTGCATAGACGGCCACACCTGCGGCAATCCGGTGCGGCTGGTTGCCGGCGGCGGACCGCTGCTCAACGGCTCGACGATGATGGAGCGGCGAGCGCATTTCCTGGCCGAATACGACTGGATCCGCACCGGCCTGATGTTCGAGCCGCGCGGCCATGACGTGATGTCCGGCTCGATCCTCTATCCACCGACGCGCGAGGATTGCGACATCGCCATCCTGTTCATCGAAACCTCGGGCTGCCTGCCGATGTGCGGCCACGGCACCATCGGCACGGTGACCTTTGCCGTCGAAAATGGATTGATCAAGCCGAAGACGCCGGGCGTGCTCAGGCTGGATACGCCGGCGGGCGTGGTCGTCGCCGAGTACAGCCAAGTCGGCGATTATGTCGAGGAGGTGCGCATCACCAATGTGCCTTCCTTCCTCTATGCCGAGGGACTGACGGTCGAATGCCCCGGGCTCGGCGAGGTCAGCGTCGATGTCGCCTACGGCGGCAATTTCTACGCCATCGTCGAACCGCAAAAGAACTATCGCGACATGGCCGACCATTCGGCCGGCGAGCTGATCGCCTGGAGCCCGGTGGTGCGGCAGCGGCTCAACGAGAAATATTCCTTCGTCCACCCGGAGAATCCCGGCATCGACAAGCTGTCGCACATATTGTGGACCGGCGCGCCGGCCAACCCGCAAGCCGATGCCCGCAACGCCGTCTTCTACGGCGACAAGGCAATCGACCGCTCGCCCTGCGGCACCGGCACCTCGGCGCGGATGGCGCAGCTTCACGCCAAGGGCAAGCTTGGGGTCGGCGACGACTTCGTCCATGAATCGATCATCGGGTCGCTGTTCAAGGGCAGGGTGGAGAAAGAGGTCACCGTCGCCGGCAAGCCGGCAATCATTCCGTCGATCGGCGGGTGGGCGCGGATGACTGGATTGAACACGATCTTCATCGACGACCGCGACCCGTTTGCACACGGCTTCGTCGTCAAATAGAGAAAACGCTGACGTTAGGGAAAGACAGAGAGCGCAAACGGATTGCCTTTGACGGCGCAACGATCCCGCCCATCAACTTATTTTGACGGCGATTTCTTCGACATGGGGCGCATAGAGCGATTGAATCGTCAAAGACATTGCGTTAGGCCAATGGTAGGGTCCGCGATGGTCCAGGGGGCGGACGGGAACAAAACGGGCAATCGGACGGCGTGCGGCGAAAACACGCGTAATGATCGAAAAATCACGTTGCAATCCGGGCTCGAAACTTTACGACTAGGGAAAATACGAAAAGGAATGCGTCTGCATGGGCGACATTCCAGGGGAGCCACGACAGCATGCAGTATTTTGTCCAGCAGCTTATCAACGGGCTGACGCTGGGATCGATCTATGGGCTGATAGCGATCGGCTATACGATGGTCTACGGCATCATCGGCATGATCAATTTCGCCCATGGCGACATTTTCATGATCGGCGCTTTCACCGCACTCATCGTTTTCCTTATCCTCGGTGCGTTGTTCTATTCGCTGCCGATCGTCGTTGCGCTGCTGATCATGATGATCGTCGCGATGCTGCTGACCAGCCTGTATAATTGGACGATCGAGAAGGTGGCCTACCGGCCTTTGCGTGGTTCATTCCGGCTGGCGCCGCTGATCACTGCGATCGGCATGTCGATTGCGCTGTCCAATTTCGTCCAGGTGACACAAGGGCCGCGCAACAAGCCGGTCCCGCCAATGGTGTCCACGGTCTACAACATCGAAGGCATCAGCGTCTCGCTGAAGCAGATCATCATCGTCCTGGTCACCATAGTCCTGCTCGCGGTGTTCTGGTACCTGGTCAACAAGACCTCGCTCGGCCGGGCGCAGCGCGCCTGCGAGCAGGATCGCAAGATGGCCGCACTGCTCGGCGTCGACGTCGATCGCACCATCTCGATCACCTTCATCATGGGCGCCGCCCTCGCCGCCGTCGCCGGCACGTTGTTCCTGATGTATTACGGCGTGGTGGTGTTTTCCGACGGTTTTACGCCGGGTGTGAAGGCGTTTACTGCCGCGGTGCTCGGCGGTATCGGCTCACTGCCCGGCGCCGTGCTCGGCGGCCTGATGATTGGCTTCATCGAAAGCATGTGGTCGGCTTATTTCTCGATCGACTACAAGGACGTCGCCGCCTTCTCCATCCTGGCGATCGTGCTGATCTTCCTGCCTTCCGGCATTCTCGGCCGGCCAGAAGTCGAAAAGGTCTGAGATCATGGCGGTTACCGTGTCTCCGGAAAGCACCGTCGTCGCCACCCCGGTCCAGCGCGCTTTTCGCGAAGCGCTCTATGCCGGCGCCATCTCGCTTGGCCTGTTCGTGCTGTTCATCGGCCTGAAGACCGACCAGAACATCTCCAACGAACTGATCCTGGTGCAGCGCTGGGGCTTGCTCGCCGGCGTCGTGATCGCCACCATGGCCGGACGCTTCCTTTATGTCGCCTATGGCCAGCCCTTCCTGGCGAACCAGAAGATCGTCGACGTCGCTACCGGCCTGCTGCCGGTCAGCCTGGCTTCGCGATTCTTCCGCCTTCCCGCGTTCATCGTGGCGCTCGCCGTCGCCGTTATTCTGCTCGCGCTCAGGGGCTTCCTGACCGAGGCTTTAGGGCCGGAACTTTCCGATTTTGTGCGGTTCCTGCGGGCACTTGCAATCATCTATGCGCTAGCCTGGCTGATATATCGGTTCCGGGCCTTCATTCATTCTCATTTCTCGGCATTGGGCATAACCGCACTGGCGCTCTACCCGATTATCGTGGTGTTGGTGCTGGCGCTATATGCCGGGTCCATGGCGGCCGGTTTCCAGGGTTCGCTGAAGTATGTCGACAATTTCGGCATCCAGATCCTGATCTACGTGATGCTGGCCTGGGGGTTGAATATCGTTATTGGCTTGGCCGGCCTGCTGGACCTAGGCTATGTCGCCTTCTACGCCGTCGGTGCCTATGCCTATGCGCTGCTCGGCACGCATTACGGCCTTTCCTTCTGGATCCTGCTGCCCGCCGCCGGCCTGATGGCTGCATTCTGGGGCGTGATGCTGGGCTTCCCTGTGCTGCGCCTGCGCGGTGACTATCTGGCGATCGTGACGCTCGCTTTCGGCGAGATCATACGGCTGGTGATCATCAACTGGCGCGAAGTGACCAACGGCTCGGCCGGGATTTCCGGCATCCCGAAGGTCTCGTTCTTCGGCCTGATGTCGTTCAACGTCTCCGACCCGAACTATATCTCCAAGGTGCTCGGCATCGCGCAGTCCGGTGCCTACTACAAGATCTTCCTCTACTACCTGATCCTTGGACTCTGCCTGCTGACCGCCTTCGTCACGGTGAGGCTCAGGCGCCTGCCGGTCGGCCGCGCCTGGGAAGCGCTGCGCGAGGACGAGATCGCCTGCCGCTCGCTCGGCATCAACACCACCACCACCAAGCTCACGGCCTTTGCCACGGGGGCGATGTTCGGCGGCTTTGCCGGCTCGTTCTTCGCCGCGCGGCAAGGCTTCGTCAGCCCGGAATCCTTCGTCTTCCTGGAATCGGCGATCATCCTTGCCATCGTCGTGCTTGGCGGCATGGGCTCGCTGGTCGGTATTGCCGTCGCCGCCATGGTGATGATCGGCGGCACCGAAATCCTGCGCGAACTGGATTTCCTCAAGACCGGCCTGAGTTGGGGCAACATCAAGGTCATACCCGGGTTCGGCCCCGACTTCACGCCGGAGCTTTATCGCATGCTGTTGTTCGGCATGGCCATGGTCATCGTCATGCTGTGGAAGCCGCGTGGCTTCGTCGGCAGCCGCGAGCCGACAGCCTTCCTCAAGGTGCGCAGGGCGGTGTCCGGGTCCTTCACCAAGGAGGGACACGGCTGATGAACGCGAGCCCCTCCGTGAACGATGCCATCCTGCAGGTCGAGCATCTGTCGATGAAGTTCGGCGGTCTCATCGCCATCGGCGATTTGTCATTCCAGGCCAAACGTGGCGAGATCACTGCGCTGATCGGCCCCAACGGCGCCGGCAAGACCACCGTGTTCAATTGCATCACCGGTTTCTACAAGCCGTCGGAAGGCATGATCACGCTCAACCGGCGCGACGGCTCGACCTTCCTGCTCGAACGCCTGCCGAACCATGAGATCCCGGCGCGGGCCAAAGTGGCGCGCACCTTCCAGAACATCCGCCTGTTCTCGGGTATGACGCTGCTGGAGAACCTGCTGGTGGCCCAGCACAACAAGCTGATGAAGGCGTCCGGCTATACCGTTCTCGGCCTGTTCGGCTATAGCGGATACAGACAGGCTTCGGCGGAATCGGTTGAACTCGCCGAGCACTGGCTGGAGAAGGCCGATCTCGTCGACCGCGCCGACGATCCTGCCGGCGATCTGCCATATGGCGCGCAGCGACGGCTCGAAATTGCTCGCGCCATGTGCACCGGCCCTGAGCTTTTGTGCCTCGACGAGCCGGCCGCCGGCCTTAATCCGAAGGAATCGGCGGCGCTCAATGCGCTGCTGATGGACATCAAGGACAACACCGGCACCTCGATCCTTTTGATCGAGCACGACATGGCGGTGGTCATGCAGATTTCAGACCATGTCGTCGTGCTCGAATACGGGCGCAAGATCTCCGACGGCAACCCGCAATCGGTGCGAACCGACCCGCGCGTCATCGCCGCCTATCTCGGTGTCGAAGACGAGGACGTCGAGACGGTACTGACCGAAGTCGGCGACGAGGACGTCATCGAGCAACTGGATACGGGTCCGGATGCCGCGCATGGACCGGGCACATCGTCTTCCTATCTCGCCGGACCGGTGGCCGATACCGTCGGCCATAGCGAGGGCGAACGCGTCACAGTGTCAAAGGGCGCTTCGAAGGCCGGGCAGATCGATGCAAGGTCGAGCGCTGCTGCTGCAAAGTCCGGATCGCCGGCCAAAGCCAAATCGGCCGCGAAATCTTCCACGGCAAAGCCGGGCAAGGCTCCGGCGAAGTCGAAAACTCCCGGCACCTCTAATCGGCGTGGAGGGCGGAAATAATGGCCGGCACAACGCTGCTCGATATCAAGGGCGTCCAGACCTACTACGGCAACATCAGGGCGCTGAACGGCGTCGACGTCACCGTCAAACAGGGCGAGATCGTGGCGCTGATCGGCGCCAACGGCGCCGGCAAATCGACACTGATGATGACTATCTTCGGTGCTCCGCGCGCTCGTGCCGGCACCATCACCTTCGCCGGCACCGATATCACTCAGATGCCAACCCACGAGATCGCACGCATGCGTATCGCGCAGTCGCCGGAGGGCCGGCGCATCTTTCCGCGCATGACGGTGATGGAAAACCTGCAGATGGGCGCCAGCCTCGACGGTCTCAAGCATTACGACGAGGACGTCGAAAGGGTCTTTACGCTGTTCCCGCGGCTCAAGGAACGCGTCGGCCAACGTGGCGGCACGCTTTCGGGCGGCGAGCAGCAGATGCTATCGATCGGCCGCGCGCTGATGGCAAGGCCGAAGCTGCTCTTGCTGGATGAGCCGTCGCTAGGCCTAGCGCCGCTGATCGTCAAGCAGATATTCGACGCCATTCGCGAGCTGAACCGCACGCAAGGACTGACCGTGTTCCTGGTCGAGCAGAACGCCTTCGGCGCACTGAAGCTCGCCACGCGCGGCTATGTCATGGTCAACGGCAATGTGACGATGAGCGGCACCGGCAAGGAACTGCTCGCCAATCCGGAAGTGCGCGCCGCCTATCTCGAGGGCGGCCATCACTGAGTTTCAGGAGTCTTCATCATGCAGGGCATTCTTTATGAGGAACCCTCGATTTGGCAGTTCTTTTTCGTCACCTGCCTGCTCGGCGGCTGGGCGGCCTGGATGACGGGCAAGGCGTGTGCCCAGACATGGCGCAGCTTCGCCCAGCTATTCGCCTATATGCTGGGGCTCGGCATTGGCGTAAGATTCATCCATCATGCGCTGTTCGGCGGAACGATGTTTTCGCTGCATTACTACGTGGTCGATACCATCGTGCTGATGATATTGGGCTTCATTGGCTACCAATACACGCGCACGAACCAGATGGTAACGCAGTATAATTGGCTTTACGAAAGAGCCTCTCTTTTGAGCTGGAAACCGAAAGGTTGACATTTATCATTAACGGCGTTTCAGGGATGAATCGGCGTGACAAGTGCCTGAAAATCGGCAAAGTACTCTTTCTGCGAGCAAGAGTGGGCATCGCATGAAAGCAACATCCACGCCCACTCGGTAAATGGGAGCGTTTCAATGAAAAAGTCACTTTTGTCCGCCGTCGCACTGACCGCGCTTGTCGCGTTCAGTGGCAACGCGTGGGCTGACATCCTGATCGGCGTTGCCGGTCCGATCACCGGTCCGAACGCAGCGTTCGGTGCCCAGCTTCAGAAGGGTGCCGAACAGGCGGTCGCCGATATCAATGCGGCGGGCGGCGTTCTTGGCCAGCAGCTCAAGCTTGAAGTCGGCGACGACGTCTCCGATCCCAAGCAAGGCATCTCGGTCGCCAACAAGTTCGTCGCCGACGGCGTCAAGTACGTCGATGGCCACTTCAACTCCGGCGTCTCGATCCCGGCGTCGGAAGTCTACGCCGAGAACGGCATCCTCGAGATCACGCCGGCCGCGACCAATCCGAAGTTCACCGAACGTGGCATGTGGAACACCTTCCGCACCTGCGGACGCGACGATCAGCAGGGCAAGGTCGCTGGCGACTATCTCGCGGCGAACTTCAAGGATGCCAAGATCGCTGTCATCCATGACAAGACGCCTTATGGCCAGGGCCTCGCCGACGAAACCAAGAAGGCGCTCGCAGCCAACGGCGTGACTGAGGCCATGTATGAAGGCATCAATGTCGGCGACAAGGATTTCTCGGCCCTCATCGCCAAGATGAAGGATGCGGGCGTCTCGGTCGTCTACTATGGCGGCCTGCACACCGAAGCCGGCCTGATCATACGCCAGCTCGCCGACCAGGGCCTCAAGGCAACCTTCATGTCCGGCGACGGCATCGTGTCGAACGAATTGGCCTCCATCGCCGGCGACGCCGTCGAGGGCACGCTGATGACGTTCGCTCCGGATCCGCGCAAGAATCCGAACGCCAAGGAACTCGTCGAGAAGTTCCGTGCGGCCGGCTTCGAGCCTGAGGCTTATACGCTCTACTCCTACGCAGCGATGGAAATCATCGCGGCCGCCATCACCAAGACCGGCTCAGCCGATGACGCTCAGAAGGTAGCCGAGACCATCAAGTCGGCCGGCCCCTGGAAGACTGCGATCGGCGAGATCGGCTACGACGCAAAGGGCGATATCACCCGTCCGGACTACGTCATGTACACCTGGAAGAAGGGTGACGACGGCAAGTACACCTATGTCGAGAACGAACCCGGCAAATAACCGGACGTTGCTATATGAAAAATGCCCGGCGCCTCGCGCCGGGCATTTTTCATGGGGGTTTCCCAAATGCCTGGACCCGGAGTGCCCCAGGCGTTGTCCGGGTCGACACGCAATGCGTCAACGCGATAGATCATACTAAATCGGTTTAATCCCTCTTTTCGATTTTGTTTGCACTGCAGCATTTTCGCGCTAATCATGTCCGGCAGTTCCCTTCCCGGCGTCCGGAGCCCTGTCCTTGGCAATCTCGAAGATCCTTGTCGCCAACCGCTCCGAAATAGCCATCCGCGTCTTCCGCGCGGCCAATGAGCTCGGCCTTAAAACCGTGGCGATCTGGGCAGAGGAGGACAAATATTCCCTGCATCGCTTCAAGGCCGACGAAAGTTACCAGGTCGGGCGCGGGCCGCATCTGGCCAGGGATATGGGGCCGATCGAAAGCTATCTTTCGATCGAGGAGGTTATCCGCGTCGCCAGGCTTTCGGGCGCCGACGCCATCCATCCGGGTTACGGGCTGCTGTCGGAGAGCCCGGAATTCGCCGAGGCCTGCGCCAAGGCCGGCATCATCTTCATCGGGCCAAAGCCCGATACGATGCGCAGGCTGGGCAACAAGGTCGCCGCGCGCAATCTCGCGATCGAAGTCGGCGTGCCGGTAATTCCCGCTACCGATCCCTTGCCGGACGACATGGCGGCGGTAAGGGAACTCGCCAGGACGATCGGCTACCCGGTGATGCTCAAGGCATCCTGGGGCGGCGGCGGCCGCGGCATGCGCGCCATCCGCTCCGAGGCCGATCTCGCCCGCGAGGTCATGGAGGGCAAGCGTGAGGCGAAGGCGGCTTTCGGCAAGGACGAGGTCTATCTCGAGAAGCTGATCGAGCGCGCCCGCCATGTCGAGGTGCAGGTGCTGGGCGACCGCCAAGGCAACGCCGTGCACCTGTTCGAGCGCGACTGTTCGATCCAGCGCCGCAACCAGAAGGTCGTCGAGCGGGCGCCGGCGCCGTATCTCGAAATGTCACAACGCGAAGAGCTTTGCGGCTACGCGCTGAGAATTGCGCGCCAAACCAGCTATATCGGCGCCGGCACGGTCGAGTTCCTGCAGGATGCCGACACCGGAAAATTCTATTTCATCGAGGTCAATCCGCGCATCCAGGTCGAGCACACCGTCACCGAACAGGTGACCGGCATCGACATCGTCAAGGCGCAGATCCATATCCTCGACGGCTTTGCCATCGGCACGGCGGAATCGGGCGTGCCGGCGCAAAAGGACATCAGGCTCAACGGTCACGCCCTGCAGTGCCGCATCACCACGGAAGATCCCGAACATAATTTCATCCCCGATTATGGCCGCATCACCGCCTATCGCGGTGCCACCGGCTTCGGCATCCGCCTTGATGGGGGCACCGCCTATTCGGGCGCGGTGATCACCCGCTTCTACGATCCGCTGCTGGAAAAGGTGACGGCGTGGGCGCCGACGCCGGCCGAGACCATTGCCCGCATGAACCGGGCGCTGCGCGAATTCCGTATCCGCGGCGTGGCGACCAATCTCACCTTCCTCGAGGCGATCATCAATCACCGGAGCTTCGCCGACAATTCCTATACCACCAAGTTCATCGACACGACGCCGGAACTGTTCGCCAGTGTGAAGCGGCAGGACCGCGCGACCAAGCTGCTCAACTATCTTGCCGATGTTTCGGTCAATGGCCATCCCGAGACGCGCGGCCGGCCGCAGCCAAAGGCCGATGCGGCGCCGCCGGTGGTGCCATATCTCAACGGCAATGTGCCTCAAGGCAGCAAGCAGAAGTTCGACGTGCTCGGGCCGGAGAAATTCGCCGCCTGGATGCGCGAGCAAAAAGAGGTGCTGGTCACCGACACGACAATGCGCGACGGGCATCAATCCTTGCTCGCGACGCGTGTGCGCACCTATGACATCGCCGGAATTGCCGGCACCTATGCGCGTGCTCTGCCGCAGCTGTTGTCGCTCGAATGCTGGGGCGGCGCCACATTCGACGTCGCCATGCGCTTTCTCACCGAGGACCCATGGGAGCGGCTGAGCAAAGTGCGCGAGGCGGCACCCAACCTTCTTCTGCAGATGCTTCTGCGCGGCGCCAATGGCGTTGGCTATACCAACTATCCCGACAACGTCGTCCAGCATTTCGTCCGCCAGGCCGCTGCCGGCGGCATCGACCTGTTTCGCGTCTTCGACTGCCTGAACTGGGTCGAGAACATGCGCGTCGCCATGGATGCGGTCGGCGCCGAGGGCAAGCTGATCGAAGCGGCGATCTGTTATACCGGCGACATACTCGATCCGGCGCGGGCCAAATACGATCTGAAATATTATGTCGGCCTGGCCAGGGAACTGCAGTCGGCAGGCGCCCATATCATCGCCGTCAAGGATATGGCCGGGCTTTTGAAACCGGCGGCGGCCCGCGTGCTGTTCAAGGCGCTGCGTGAGGCGACGGACCTGCCGATCCACTTCCACACCCACGACACATCCGGCCTGTCGGCGGCAACCGTGCTGGCGGCGGTGGAGAGCGGCGTCGACGCCATCGACGCGGCGATGGATTCGCTATCGGGCAACACCTCGCAGCCGTGCCTGGGTTCGATCGTCGAGGCGCTGAAAGGCACCGAGCGCGACCCGGGCCTCGACCCGCAATGGATCAGGAACATCTCGTTCTACTGGGAGGCGGTGCGCAACCAGTACGCCGCCTTTGAAAGCGACCTGAAGGGGCCGGCATCGGAGGTCTATCTGCATGAAATGCCGGGCGGGCAGTTCACCAACCTCAAGGAACAGGCGCGCTCGCTCGGGCTGGAGACACGTTGGCATGAAGTGGCGCAGACCTATCACGACGTCAATCTGATGTTCGGCGACATCGTCAAGGTGACCCCGTCGTCCAAGGTCGTCGGCGACATGGCGCTGATGATGGTGAGCCAGGACTTGACCGTCGCCGACGTCGAGAATCCGGCGCGGGACATCGCCTTCCCGGATTCGGTGGTGTCGATGTTGCGCGGCGATCTCGGCCAGTCGCCGGGCGGCTGGCCAAAGTCATTGCAGAAGAAGGTGCTAAAGAGCGAAAAGCCGATCACGGTGCGGCCAGGTTCGCTGCTCAAACCGGCGGACCTCAAGGCCAGTCGCACGGAGGTCGAGGAAAAACTCGAGCGCAAGCTCAGTGAGTTCGAGTTCGCGTCGTGGCTGATGTATCCGAAGGTGTTTTCCGATTTTGCCGCCGCGCAGGAGACCTACGGGCCGGTCAGCGTGCTGCCAACGCCGACCTATTTCTACGGCATGAAGCCGGAAGACGAGATTTTCGTCGATATCGAAAAAGGCAAAACGCTGGTGGTGCGCTGCCTTGCCATGGGCGATGTCGACGAAAAGGGCATGGTCACCGTGTTCTTCGAACTCAACGGGCAGCCGCGCCGGGTGAAGGTGCCGGACCGGGCGCATGGCGCCTCCGCTGCCAAGGTACGGCGCAAGGCGGAGCCGGGCAATGAGGCGCATGTCGGCGCGCCGATGCCTGGCGTCGTCTCGGCGCTTGCGGTCGTTGCCGGCCAGGCGGTAAAGGCCGGCGACGTGCTGCTGTCGATCGAAGCGATGAAAATGGAAACGGCGTTGCATGCCGAACGCGACGGCACCATAGCCGAGGTGCTGGTCAAGGCCGGCGACCAGATCGATGCAAAGGATCTGCTGATCGCATTCGGGTAAGGTGTGCTGATATTCAGGTGATGCCGGCCTGCAAACGCCGGCTTCCTGCGCTTCCGGTGCTCACGTACTCGGGTACGCTCCGCTCCGGTTCTCGGCAGCCATCGTTTTCGGCTCGGCCTGACCTGAATCTCAACACACCTTAAGGCGTGCCCAACCCCTTCATGCCGCATCGATAGCACCTTGACCCGCCGCGCCCGGTCGGGCATCGAACCGCTGCAATTCGCCGCTCGGGTTACCCCGAGTCGCGGCGAGAAACGACGCGGAGAGAAGAATATGGCCGACGACATCACCGAGACCAGCCAGACTGTTGCCGCCGGCCAGCTGCGCGCCTTTATCGAACGCATCGAGCGGCTCGAGGAAGAGAAGAAGACGATTGCCGACGACATCAAGGAAGTGTTTGCAGAGGCCAAGGGCACCGGCTTCGACACCAAGGCGATGCGGTCGATCATCCGGCTGCGCAAGAAAGACCAGGCCGAGCGGCAGGAAGAGGAATCCATTCTCGACCTCTACAAGGCCGCGCTTGGAATGGTGTAGAGACTGTCTGGAAATTCTACTCCGGCGGCAATCCGATGGTGTTTTCTGCGCTTCCAGCGCTCACGGACCTAAAGTCCGCCGCGCTCCGGTTTTCGAAACCACCGCCATATGACTCGCCAGAGCGAATTTCGAAACAGTCTTGGCCTGATGCTGGAGCGGGCATCGAACCATGAGCGAATTCGATTTTGGCGCCCGCCGCGCCTCTGAATTCCGCCAACGCAGCTTCTGGACGCTGTTCGCGGAACGGCATCCGGATGAAAGGGCTCTGCTGGCGAGGCGCGGACCGTGGTTCTGGCAGCGTGGGCTGCCCGACTTCGCATTGGTCATTTCCATGTATGTCGCGCCTGCGCACAATCATGTCGGCGTCTTCTTCGGCCGCAACGAGAAACTCGGTGCCACGCAAGCCTGGTCACGGTTGAAGCCGTTCCAGCCGGCCATCGAAGACAGGCTGAAGCTCAGGCCAGAACAAAGTTGCGACGGCCTCGGCATCAATTCGATGTGGCGGGTGAATTGTTTTGCCGAAGACAATTGGCCGGCGATGACCGACTGGCTGGTTACGGAAGCCTCACGTTTCGAGCGCGCGATTGCCGAAGTTCTGGGTCAGGAATAAAGCAGGATTTCCAGACGCAATCCTTAGAACCGCTCTGGTGAGCAGAGCGAGGGAGCCGGTCGATCGATGACGATCATGTCGCGCGTTGCCGCCTTCTTCCGCTCACGCTGGCTGGGCGGCGTGCCGCTCGATCGGCTGTTCTGGCGCGACATGGTCGTTGTCGGCACAGCGATCAACGTCGCGTTGTCGGTGGCGGCACTCATTCTGCTTGGGCTGAAGCTGCCGCTTGCGCTAGTCCTGGCGGTGCATTTCGCGCCGGTGCCCTATAATATCTTCCTGACCTTTGCCGTTTGGCGAACTGCCGGAAAATCGAGTGGCGCCAAGGCCTCGCTGATGACGCTTGGCGCGACGTTGTGGCTGATCCTGGTGGTCGTGGCCTGACGATCAGGCGGCCGGCTCGAATTTGAGCGCCACGCCGTTGATGCAATAGCGCAGGCCGGTCGGCGGCGGGCCGTCCTCGAAGACATGGCCGAGATGGCTGCCGCAGCGGGCGCAATGGCACTCGGTACGGACCATGCCGTAGCTGCGGTCGACGGTGGTCTCGACCGAGCCCGGCACGGGATCGTTGAAGCTCGGCCAGCCGGTGCCGCTCTCGAATTTCAGGTTGGATTCAAACAAGGGCTGGTCGCAGCCGACGCAGGAGAAGGTGCCGGCGCGCTTCTCGTGCAGCAGGGCGCAGCTTCCCGGCCGCTCGGTGCCATGGTTGCGCATCACCGCATATTGCTCGGGCGTCAGCCGGGCGCGCCATTCGGCATCGGTGCGGGTAACGGGGTAGGTGTGGCTGTCCATTTTTTCCTCTTAGCTTATGTCGCTATTTGGGTTGCCTTCCCAACTTCGCTTGAAATAGGCATTTGTTACGGCGTTTGCTCGTATTTCCTATCCTGCTGCGACGAATTCCTCAGGCGAGGGCCGCGAGATAGCGCGCAACCGATGCTGAAAATGCCGCCTTTGCGTCTCCGATGACATTCTGGTTCCACCATGCGCCGTAGATATGGTCGAACGTGAAAGGCTCCAGCGCGGCCTTGATGCCGAGCACTTTCGTCGCGTTGAGCGGGATATAGTTCGGGTAGCTGTACATGAAGCTGACATGACGGCGCGTAGGCGTCACCTGCAGGATGTCGCCGGCCAGCATGGCATTGCCGCTGTCGCGCTTCCAGTGCAGCACCTGGCCACCGGCAAAGTGGCCGCCGCAGCGGATGAGCGTCAGCGACGGGTTAATGGCGCGCGTTTCGCCTTCCCAGCTGATGATCGCCGGATGCGGCCGCATGATCCACTGACGATCATCGGCGTGCAGATAAATCGGCACGCCGCCAAACGCCTCGCTCCACTCGACCATTGCCGAATAATAATGGCAGTGCGAAATGGCGATGGCGGCCAGGCCGCCCCGGCGGTTGATCTCGGCCACCGCGTCGTCGCTGACCATCGAGATGCAGTCCCACAGCACATTGCCGTGCGGCGTTTGCGCCAGCAACGCCCGCTGGCCGATGCCGAAGCGCGGCTCTATGCCGAAGGCGAGCACGCCGGCATCATCCTTGATCACGACCCGGTGCCCGCCTGCGAGCTCTTCCGGCGTGGTCCAGGCCTGGCCCTCCCAGCGCACATATTGCCGCTCGTCTTCGCAGATCGGGCAATGTTGCCGCGGCGTCGCTGTCGCCGCGAACTGGACACCGCATTGCAGGCAAAGGAAACAGGTCGACCGTCCTGTTTTGCGTGGGTCCATTCAGTGCTTCCTTGAAAGTTGCTTCGTCGCGGCTTCGAGGCCGGCGAGCGTCAGCGGAAACATGCGGCCGCCAAAGATATCGCGGATCATGGCAATAGAATGGGTATAGCCCCAGTTCTTCGCGTCTTCCGGATTGAGCCAAATGGCGTTCGGCCATTGCTGCAGCAGCCTGCCGAGCCACACGGCACCGGCCTCCTGGTTCCAGTGCTCGACCGAGCCGCCGGGTTGGCCGATCTCATAGGGGCTCATCGAGGCGTCGCCGACGACGATCACCTTGTAGTCGGGGCCATATTTATGGATGAGGTCGAAGGTCGGAATCACCTCGGCATGGCGGCGGCGATTGTCCCTCCATACCCCTTCGTAGAGGCAGTTGTGGAAGTAGAAATATTCGAGCTGGCGGAATTCGGCGCGGGCGGCCGAGAATAGCTCCTCGACACTGCTGACATGGTCGTCCATCGAGCCGCCGACATCGAAGAACATCAGCAGCTTCACGGCATTGCGACGTTCGGGTTGTGTCTTGATGTCAAGATAGCCGCGCTCGGCGGTGGCGTGGATGGTGCCAGGCAGGTCGAATTCCTCTTCGGCGCCTTCGCGCACCCAGCGGCGCAACCGCTTCAGCGCGACCTTGATGTTGCGGGTGCCGAGCTCGACGGCATCGTCGAAATTCCTGAACTCGCGCCTGTCCCAGACTTTTACCGCGCGGCGGTTGCGGCTTTCGTGCTGGCCGATGCGCACGCCTTCGGGATTGTAGCCATAGGCGCCGAAGGGCGAGGTGCCGCCGGTGCCGATCCATTTCGAACCGCCCTGATGCCGGCTCTTTTGTTCCTCCAGCCGCTTCTTCAGCGTCTCCATCAGCTTTTCGAAGCCACCCAGCGCCTCGACCAGTTTTTTCTCCTCGTCCGACAGGTGCTTTTCAGCGAGCCTCCGCAGCCATTCCTCAGGGATGTTTTCGACATCGACCGCGTTTTCGCCAGCCAGCGTCTCGACACCTTTGAAGATGTGCGAAAAGACCTGGTCGAAGCGGTCGATGTGGCGCTCGTCCTTCACCAGCGCGGCGCGGGCGAGATAGTAAAAGCCCTCGACATCATAGTCGACCAGCCCGGCTTCCAACCCCTCCAGCAGCGACAGATATTCGCGGAGCGAGACCGGAACCCGCGCTGCCTTCAGTTCGAGGAAGAAGGGGATGAACATGGTCCGACTTTATCTGTGTCCCTCGATCTTCTCCCGTGCGGCGCTGGCGATAAAGGCGGAACGCGTCAGACCACGCCGACCCGCTTCTTCGTCGATTGCCGCCAAAAGACCTGCGTCGAGCGACAGATTGGCCCGGACAGGCCGTCCGGAATCGATCAGCACAGGGATCATCACGGCGGATTCACCGGCAGCGCTATCGACTTCGCCCAGTCGGAGCAGATCTGCCACAGTGCGCGCGGCGGGCAAGGGCAAGTTCTTCGCCATTCGTGTCTCTGCCCATTCGCGAACGGCAGAAGTCGCATCGGCTATCGCCTCTTCGGGACTTGCGCCACCGCCGTGACATCCGGGAAGATCAGGCACCCGCACTCCCCAGACTTCATCTGCGCCGTCAAGAATTCCGACATAGTGCGTCATGATTCGTCCTTAAATCCATCCAGCAAGCCGGGCGATCGACCGCGCAACACCCAGAGATTGTTCGCGATGCCGCGGCACGATAATCATGATCTCCGGCCTTTCCGAATGCTCGTACTTCTCGTGTTTGCCGCCGCCTACGTTCACCCAGCGGTCAAAGCCTCATGACAATCTTGCGCGTGTTGGTCTCGATCAGCGGCACTGTCGCCCCTGATCATGCGCAATATATTGCGCACAGGTGATTATTTCAATCGTTGGCTTCATCAGAGCAGATCATATTCGATAAAGCCGGTCCTGCGCGCCACGTGGTCGTAGAGCTTGCGTGCGGTGGTGTTGGTTTCGTGCGTCATCCAGTAGACGTTCTTGACGCCGATCTTGCCGGCTTCCTGCTTGACCGCTTCGATCAGGGCGGCGCCGACGCCCTTGCCGCGCACATCTGGGTCGGCGAACAGGTCCTGCAGGTAACAGTTATTTATCTGCGACCAGCAGGAGCGATGGTAGAGATAGTGCGTCAGGCCAACGGCCTTGCCGTCGAGGGTGGCGATAAAACCCTTTGGCTCGAACTCGCCCGCCGTGAACAGCCGCTTCCAGGTGACGGCGTAAACGTCTTCCGGCAGTTTGGTTTCGTAGAAGGTGAGATAGGCAGTCCACAGACGCCGCCAGTCGGCATGGTCGGATTGCGCAAGCGGGCGGACGGTGATCTCGGTCATTTCATTTCCTCTGAATTCGGCAACACGAAGCTGCCTTCACGCCTCGCTGGCGGCAACGGTCCAACGACGGGAAAGCGCTGTCCGGCGGCTTTCGTCGACCGCCCTCACCCTTGCCGTCTCGCCATGAAGGCCAGGCGCTCGAACAGATGCACGTCCTGTTCGTTCTTCAACAAGGCGTCGTGCAGCTTGGGCAGCGCGTTCCTCGCGTCGGCGCGCAGGTCTTCGGGCGCGATGTCGTCGGCAACCAGCAGGCGGATCCAGTCGAGTGCCTCGGAGGTCGACGGCTTCTTCTTGAGGCCCGGCACATCGCGGATTTCATAGAATTGCGTGAGTGCGGCGCGCACCAGGTTCTGCTTGATGCCGGGATAGTGCACGTCGATAATTCTGTGCAGCGTCTCGACGTCGGGAAAGCGGATGTAGTGGAAGAAGCAGCGGCGCAGGAAGGCGTCCGGCAGCTCTTTTTCGTTGTTGGAGGTGATGATGACGATCGGCCGGACGGTGGCGCGGATGGTCTCGCCGGTCTCGTAGACAAAGAACTCCATCCTATCCAGTTCCTGCAACAGATCGTTGGGGAATTCGATATCGGCCTTGTCGATCTCATCGATCAGAAGCACCACCTTCTTGCCGGCGGCGAAGGCGTCCCACAGCTTGCCGCGCTTGATGTAATTGCGGATGTCGTTGAAGCGCTCGTCGCCGAGCTGACTGTCGCGCAGCCGCGAGACGGCATCATATTCATAGAGGCCCTGCTGCGCCCGCGTGGTCGATTTGACGTGCCATTCGATGAGATCCAGGCCGAGCGCTGCCGCCACCTGACGGGCAAGTTCGGTCTTGCCGGTGCCGGGCTCGCCCTTGACCAGCAATGGCCGCTCAAGCGCGATCGCCGCGTTGACCGCCACCATCAGATCCTTGTCGGCAACATAGGCGGCCGTGCCTTCGAAACGCATTTTTGCTCCCGGGTCCATCGCGCGACCCTAAGGACGCGGCCTTCGCTGTGCAAGGCGCCGCTGGCGAAGCGGGGATCTTGCCGGCGCGGCCCTCGTCGGGGGTTCTGCGTCGAATTACGCGTCGAAACATGTCGCCTCTCTGGCGCTTGGTCTGGCGTCAGCCTATATTGGGCATGACGGTCTGCGCTTCCCGGCAGGAGAACATTTTCCCCGGGGCCTTAATGATCCCTAGGGAGCTGTCCCTGGGAAGACCCGTGGGTTTTCTCATACGGCGCCCACCTACTTTGTAGGTTCCCGGGATCGCTCTCTCCACCGGTTGTGTGGATCGTCACCTATCGAAAAGGCCATCTGGCGGATCTTGTCGTCGCGCCGCTTTTTGCGGTGCTCTCGAACGACAAGTTCGCCCCGCTCTTCTCCATCCAAATCGGACCTTTGCTACCGTCGGCGCATGACATCCCCAAAAGACCTGAAAAAAAATCTCCGCAACCAAGCCCTCGGGCGCCGCGATGCGCTCGATCCTTTCTGGCGTGTGGAGGCAGCACTCGAAATGGCCGAGACGGCGCGCGACCGGATCACGGTCGAGCCGGGCCAAATCGTCTCCGGTTTCTGGCCGATGCGCTCGGAAGTCGACGTCCGGCCGCTGATGTTTGCCCTGCGCGAGAAGGGCGCAAGGCTCTGCCTGCCGGCCATCCTCGACAAGACCACCATCGTTTTTCGCGAACTGGTGCGCGGCGCGCCGATGATCGACATGGGTTTCGGCACAGTCGGGCCGCATGAGGAAGCCGAGGTGCTCGATCCGCAGCTTATGCTGGTGCCGCTTGCCGCCTTCGATGCGCGCGGGCACCGAATCGGGTACGGCGCAGGCTATTACGATCGGGCGATCGGGCGGCTGGCCGACAAGGGCCAGCAGCCGCGGCTGATCGGCATTGCCTTCGACTGCCAGGAGGTGGCCCTGGTGCCGGACGAGCCGCATGACGTGATCATTCCCGAAATACTCACCGAGAGCGGGTTGCGCCGGTTCGCGCCGAAATTGTAGATAAGTTCCTGGACGCATGGTCTTTTCCGAAAGTCATGCAGCTTTTTGCTTCGCTGACCTTCGGTTCGGGATCGCGCTTATATGAGACTTCTCTTCCTCGGCGACATGGTCGGCAAGACAGGACGTACGGCGGTATGGGAACAACTGCCCGGCCTGATCTCGGATTTCAAACTCGACTTCGTCATCGTCAATGGCGAGAACGCCGCCGGAGGCTTCGGCATCACCGAGGAGATTTTTCGCGAGACGATCTCGGCCGGCGCCGATGTCGTCACCACCGGCAACCATGTCTGGGACCAGCGCGATGCGCTGATTTTCGCGCCGCGCGAAGAGCGCTTCCTGCGCCCGTCCAATTTCCCTAAGGGTACGCCGGGGCGCGGCTCAGGCGTCTATATCGCCAGGAACGGCGCGCGCGTGCTGGTCGCCAACATCATGGGTCGGGTGTTCATGCATCCCGAGCTCGACGATCCGTTCCAGGCCGGCGAGCGCGAACTTGCCGCTTGTCCGCTTGGCGAGCAGGCCGATGCAATCGTCATCGATTTCCATGCCGAGGCGACCTCGGAAAAAATGTGCTTCGCTCATTTCGTCGACGGCCGTGCCAGTCTTGTTGTCGGCACCCACACGCATCAGCCGACCGGCGATCACCAGATTCTCAATGGCGGCACCGGTTATATTTCCGATGCCGGTATGTGCGGTGATTACGATTCCTCGCTCGGCATGGACAAGGAGGAGCCGCTCAACCGGTTCTTGTCCAAGGTGCCGAAAGGCCGCTTCGAGGCGTCGACCGGACCGGCGACATTGTGCGGCGTCGGCGTCGACATTTCCGACCGTAGCGGCCTGACCGAACGGATCGCGCCGTTTCGCCGCGGCCCGCGGCTCGAGGAAACGGCTCCATCCTTCTGGTCGTGACATTGATATAGACGCTTGCAATACCCAATTGCCGGCGAAACTGCTCTAGATCGTAGAGGGGACGACCTCCATGCAGCTAGTCGAATTCCTGGCGCCGCATTTCGCCTTTGTCTCCGACCCGACTGCGTGGGTCGCGCTGCTGACGCTGATCGTGCTGGAGGTCGTGCTCGGCATCGACAATCTGATCTTCATCTCGATCCTGACCAACAAATTGCCGGTAGCGCAGCGAGCCCGCGCCCGGCGGCTCGGCATCTCCGCCGCGCTGGTGATGCGGCTGATCCTGCTGGCCACCATCTCGATCATCGTCCAACTGACGACGCCTATATTCACCGCCTTCGGCCACGGGTTTTCATGGCGCGACCTGATCCTGATCGCCGGCGGCCTGTTTCTCGTCTGGAAGGCGACGAAGGAGATCCACCACACGGTCGATCTCGATGATCACCAGGACACGATGATGGGCGAGACGCTGCAGCTTTCGCTGGCCGGCGCGATTTTCCAGATATTGCTGCTCGACCTCGTCTTCTCGATTGACTCGATCATCACCGCCGTCGGCATGACCGACGAAATCGCGATCATGTACATCGCGGTGATCGTGGCGGTGAGCGTGATGATGCTGGCGGCCGGGCCGCTGGCCGATTTCATCGCCAAGAACCCCAGCATCGTCATGCTGGCGCTGGGCTTCCTGCTGATGATCGGCATGACGCTGATCGCCGACGGCATGGGTTACCATGTGCCGAAAGGCTATATCTACGCCGCCATGGGTTTTTCGGCCCTGGTCGAAGGGCTCAACATGCTGGCGCGGCGGCGGAAAAAGGCAAAGGGCGGCGGGCACTGAGGATGACCCACCGCGGCTGACCTAATGCCCCGGCACGCCTTTCGGATGGCGGTCGCCGATCAGGCCTAGCATCACGCCTTGCTCCAGCCACGCCTTGGCGCCGGCGAGCACCAGCGCAAAACCGCCGGTCGAGTCGATCGCCTGCGTGACCTGCTCATCGCGGCTGCCGACAAAGCCAAAATTGCGGACCTCGACAAAGGTCGTGGCGCCCGGCATCTCGGTAAAGGTCCACACCACCGTGGTCGGCGGATCGCTCCATTGCATGACGATCTTCTTGTTTTCGACGATCTCACGGATATTGACCGTCGTCGAGACGCCATACATGCGCCATTCCCAATGGATTTCCTTGCCGCTGTCCAACCTGTCGCTGCCATGGGTGAACCAGAACTTCGTCGTGATCGCCGGATCGACGAAGGCCTCGAATACGTCGGCGACCGGCCGCCTTATCAGCATGCCGGCTTCGGCGGTCGGTGTTTCGCGGATTTCCATATCGTCCTCCTTTCCACGGTGCCGCCTGTTCACCAGGCATCGGGTTCGCGCACCAGGTGAATGATGTCGGCCGGGTTGGTGATCCAGCCGCCGCGAAAGCCTTCACCCAGTGCCTCGATGGCGTCGCAGCGCACGACACCGGCCTTGGCGAGATGCTCCGCTGCGGCCGGAAAATCATCGGTGAACAGTTCCAGCCATATCTCGGCCTGGTTCATCATCGGCGCCTCGTCGATCCACAGTCGATTGGGACCGAGTTCGAAGCCGACGGCCGGCGGTTTGGCCGTGAATGGCTTCAGGCCGATGACGTCGCGATAGAAGGCGATCGTTGCCTGGTATTGATGCGGCGGGACTTTCATCGCGATGTTGATGCCGCCGGTGATCTTCGCGGTCATTCTTACTCCATTTGCTCTCAGATGTTGTTCTCGTTGGCCGGCTCGCCCTTCATCTCGCTGCGGTAATAGCCGTCGCGCAGATTGATGCCGTATTCGACATAGGCCTTCATGCAGGCCAGCATCTGCGACCAGCCCTCGCAATTGAGGTAAGATTTCTTCAGGCCGACCGCGTCCTCTTGCCAGCCGGTTTCGGCGATGGTGACGAAGGTGCCGCCGTCGTCGAGCGGCTCGAAATTCATCTCGATGCGGGTCTTGTAGGCGGGCTCGCCGTCGGCGTCGGTCGCATCCCAGCGCAGCACGATGCGGCTGTCTTTCTCCACCTGGTCGACCTCCACGGGAACCTTGCCCCACCAGATGACGGTGGCGCCCGCCAGCAGCGGTGCGCTGGCGCCGCCGATCGTGGTGAAGTAGCCGCTGAGCTTCTTCGGATTGACGACCGCATCGAAGACTTCGGCGACGGGTTTGCCGATGCGGCCAGAAACCCTGAATCCAAGAGACATATCCACAGCTCCTTCCTTGAAATGCAACGGCATTATGTTATAAAAACATAACATGTCAAGCACGGCGCAGGACGACGATGTTTTCAAGGCGCTGGCGCATCCGCGCCGGCGTGCGTTGCTGGACCGGCTGAAGGATGCGCCGCAGACCACCGGCATGCTGTGCGATGCCTTCCCAGACATGGACCGCTGCACGGTCATGCTGCATCTGAAGGTGCTGGAGGAGGCCGACCTGGTCGTGGTGCGCCGCGAGGGGCGCGAACGCTGGAACCATCTCAACGCGCTGCCGATCAAGCACATCCACGACCGCTGGATCAGTCAATATGCCACGCACGCGATCAGCATCCTCGACCGGCTGAAATCCGATCTTGAGGGATGAAAGGTTGCCGAAGCCTGCCACTTTCGGGCCTTGAGACCCTTGCGTGTCCGACGCAATGGCGCGGCTGGACGAATTGAGCCGATTTATCTATAAGCCGGCCATTCCGACAGAGAGCGCCGTACGTCCGTCCGGACGCAGCAGGACGTTCTGAAGTTTTGAATTCGAGCATTTTGCAAGGCGCCGGGTGGTTCACCAGGCCGCAGATGCTCTAGCCGAGAAAACGAGAGGGGTGCCATGGCTGGCCATTCACAGTTCAAGAACATCATGCATCGAAAGGGCCGCCAGGATGCGGTGCGATCGAAAATGTTTTCCAAGCTGGCGCGCGAAATCACCGTCGCCGCCAAGAGCGGCACGCCTGATCCATCGATGAACCCGCGCCTGCGCCTTGCGGTGCAGAACGCCAAGGCGGTGTCGATGCCGAAGGACAACATCCAGCGCGCCATCAACAAGGCGTCGATGGGCGATGCCGAGACCTACGAAGCCGTTCGCTACGAGGGTTACGGGCCAGGCGGCGTCGCGCTGATCGTCGAGGTGCTGACCGACAACCGCAACCGCTCGGCGTCGAATGTGCGCGCTGCCTTCACCAAAGCCGGCGGGGCGATGGGCGAGACCGGCTCGGTTTCGTTCATGTGGGACCGCGTCGGCGAGATCTACTATCCGGCATCGGCCGGCAGCGCCGAGAAGGTGATGGACGCAGCGATCGAGGCCGGCGCCGACGATGTCCAGTCGGACGAGGAAGGCCACACGATCTATTGCGCCTTCGAGAATCTCGGCGAAGTGTCGAAGGCGCTGGAAGGCGCACTCGGCGAGGCTGAATCAGTGAAGCCGATCTGGAGGCCGCAGACCAATATCGCGGTCGACGAGGAGCGGGCACAATCGCTGATGAAGCTGGTCGCGACGCTCGAAGACGACGACGACGTGCAGAGCGTCTACGCCAATTTCGAGGTCGACGAGGAGACCTTGGCGAAGCTCAGCGCGGCGTAAGTTGAGAACGCCGCGCATCGACCACGTATCTTTCTTCTAGAGCTGTCAGTTACTGATGGGGGACGGATGACTGACACTGACGAGGCTCGTTTTTCTGACGCGATGTCCTGGCCTCGCCGGGGTGGCATATGGCGCCGGCTGTTCGCTTCGATCATCGACTATCTTATCGTCCTGATACCTCTTTACGGACTTGTAGCGGGTTTGTTTCTGCTAACTGACGGCGGAGTCAAAGGCAGCTTTTGGTTGAACTGGAGACTATGTCAGGCGGCTACGTTAAACGGAGCAAGTGATCCATCATTTGCCCGTTACGATTGGCAGATATGCAGAACGTCGCTGTTCGGTTTGACGGTCGCCGAATGGGCCCTGGGAACGGCTTCGGGCTCACAGTCTGAAGGAAATCCCTCCATCTCATTTGATTTGGATTCGCAGGGCAATATCCGACCGGCAGCATTGGATCTGGGTTTCCTCGAACTGGTCGTTCTCGCGTCTTATCTCCTTGTCATGGAGTTGACCTCTGGCCAGCCAATCGGCAAGCGGTTCGCGGCGCTCATAGTGCATGACCAGGATGACAAAAATAGAATCGGACTACCCGTACGAAAGGCTGTTCGGCGCCAGGGAATGAAATTTCTCGGCGCTTTGCCCATAATGTTCATGGGAGGGTGGTACACTGTTCAGGCTTGGGGCAGCGCTCCTGGGGTCGCGCAGGACTTCTCCCGGCTGGAGATTGTCGGTGCATACGCCGCGTTGGTCTTGGTTATGGTCTGGCCGATCTGGATCGCAATATCCATAGCTCTTGGCAACGACCCGATACACGATCGATTTGCCGTAACCACAGTTCGCGCAGATGAGACCGAGACATGAACGTGTCAGACAGAGCCCGCGTCCGCATCACCTATTGCACCCAGTGCCTGTGGCTGCTCAGGGCCAGCTGGATGGCGCAGGAGCTGCTGTCGACCTTCGGCACCGATCTGGGCGAAGTGACGCTGGTGCCCGGCACCGGCGGCATCTTCACCATTTCCTGCAATGACACGCTGGTCTGGGACCGCAAGCGGGACGGCGGTTTCCCCGACGCCGCAAAGCTCAAGCAACTGGTTCGCGACGTCATCGATCCGGATCGCGATCTGGGCCATGCCGACCGCAAGGGCGATAAGTCAAAAGACCCTGCCTGAGGCCTTTTACACTTCCGTCCTGCATTCACCGCCAGGCGAAGATGAAGCAGCCCAGCGCCACGATGGCGGTGATGGTGCGGACATGGTTCCACATCACCCAGTCCCTGAGATAAGTGGCCCATACTGCAGCGCCGTTGGCGCTTGTCGGATCGACGGCGGCCAGGGCGTTGTTGAGCGGCACGTTGAACATCATCGTCACGATCGGGTTGCCGACGAGGTAGATCAGGGCGCCGGCGAGGAGCCAGAATGCACCCGGTTGGCTCCAGCCGATAAGAGCGCCGGCGGCAAGGACAAGACAGACCAGCCCGGTGCCGAAAAGCGCGGTCATGAATGCCGGCGTAATCACGGTGATGTTGATCGAATTCATGGCGGCGATGCCGCCTCCGGCAGGCAAGCGGCCGAGCGCCGGCATGATAAAGTTGGAGAAGGCGAAGAAAACGCCGCCGACAACGCCTGAGCCAATGGCAGCGACGAAAGTGAGGGTGGGAAGCAGTTTCATGATCATGTCAGTTGCTCCAGATGCCGGTTGAGGCGGTTTCGGTTGCGTAGGCGGAAAAGTCCTTTGGGGCGCGGCCGAGCACGCGCTCGACGCCGTCTGTCAGCGACTCGTTGCGGCCGTCGAGGACTTCGGTGAACAGCTCGTTGAGCAGCCACGCGAACTCGGCCGGCAACTCATGCTCGGCGATGGCGGCGGTGAACTCGGCGTGTGAAATCCGCTTGAAACGAATGTCGCGGCCGACGGCCCTGCCGATTTCGGCGACCGCGTCGGCGAAGCTCAGCAGCCGCGGCCCGGCCAACTCGTAGAGCTGGCCGATATGGCCCTGCCGGGTTAGTACGGCAAAGGCGGCGTCCGCGATATCGTCGGCATCGACGAATGGCTCACCGACATTGCCGACCGGCAACGCCACCTCGCCCTCGCGCAGGGCATCCACGAGAAACCCCTCACTGAAGTTCTGGGAAAACCAGGCGCAGCGCAGGATCGTCCAATCGGCGCCTAGGCTTTCAGCATCTCTTCGGCACGTTGCGCTTCCGTTTCGCCGCGCCCCGACAGCAGCACCAGCCGGCGCACACCACACTGCACGGCAAGGCGAGAGAAGACGCCGACCGTGTCGGCCGCGCCGGGCACCGCAAGATCAGGATAGTAGCTGATGTAGACGGCGCCGACACCATCAAGGGCGGGTTCCCAAGTGGCTTTGTTTTCCCAGTCGAAGGGTGGCGTGCCCGAGCGCGAGCCTATCCGTACCGGTAGGCCCCGCGCCGTCAGCCGCTCGGCGAGGCGACGGCCGGTCTTGCCGGTGCCGCCGAGGATCAAAGTTGGTCTCGTTACAGTAGGGTTCATGTCGATTTTCCTCAGTTTGAAATGTGAGTAATCCTCACATTTGCAAAACGTGATAAACCCTCGTATTTTGCGAGTCAAGCCAATTTGTTGATTGTTCGTCGGGAGACAGTGATGGAAGGCTCTGCCGTATCGGATTCACAGGACGGCCAGATCGCATCGCCGCGCCGGGCACCGAGCCAGCAGCGCAGCCGCGAGCGGGTCGAGCGCATGCTGGCCGCCGCCTCGGCGCTGATCGCCGAGCAAGGCAGCGACGCCATGCGCATGGGAGTGGTGGCCGAGAGGGCTGGCGTGTCGATCGGCTCGCTCTACCAGTTCTTCCCGGACAAGCGGGCAATCATCTGGGCGCTGGCCGAGCGCTACACCGCGGAAAGCCAGGCCTGCATTGCCACGGCATTGGCGGAGGTCAGGGACGCCGAAGGCCTGTGGAAGGCGTTTTCGGAACTGGTGGATACCTACTACGGAATGTTCCTGGCGGAGCCGGTGATGCGCGATATCTGGTCGGGCACGCAGGCCGACAAGGCGCTGCGCGAGCTTGAGCTTGCCGACAGCCGGGCCAACGCCGAATTCCTCACTGCGGTGCTGAAAAGGCTGCGGCCGTCTGCCGATCCGGCGGCGCTGGAAGCGACGGCATTTCTCATCTGGCAGCTGGGCGAAGCCGCCATGCGGCTGGCGATCTCGGTCGGGCGAGAAGAAGGCGACAGGCTGGTTGCCGCTTACAAGCGAATGGCGCTGCGCGAGCTGGTGGACGGGTAGGCCGCCGTGCTCGTAGGGACAGGCCGTTAGGTGGTGGCGATCAACTGCGGAAGCGGGGCGCTGGCCCTCATCTGCCTGCCGGCACCTTCTCCTCGTTAGAGACGGGAAGAAGGGGGAACTCCAGCGCCGGCGACCCCTCGCCCCGTTCTTCACGAGGAGAGGGTAAGGGTGAGGGGCAGCGCCAAACCTGAGATGATTGCCGCTGAGGCCCAATCAATAAAAAACCCGCCACGAGGGCGGGTTTCTCGATCAGCGAAACGCCAGTGCTTAGAGGCCGAAACCTTCGAAACGCTTCTTGAACTTCGACAGGCGGCCACCGCGGTCGAGCAGGGTCTGCTGGCCGCCGGTCCAGGCCGGATGAGTGGTCGGGTCGATATCGAGGTTCATCGTATCGCCTTCCTTGCCCCAGGTCGAACGGGTCATGTATTCGGTACCGTCGGTCATGACGACCTTGATGGTGTGATAGTCGGGATGGATGTCGGTCTTCATGGTTCTGTTCCTGGCTGCCGGGTGCTGCCGACGGGCTGAAGCCTGCGTCGATGCGCCCCTTTTTAAAACTCGAAGCCGCAGCTATTGAGGAGCCACGGCTTCTAAAACGGTCGGCGAGCCTATACATCAGCCGGAATTGAATCACAAGGCCGCGGCAAGCGCATATTGATGGCGCAAACCTCAAAGGGCCAAAGGAAACGGGTCATGGCGAACATCAGTGGCGATGCAGACGAGCGCAGGCGCTCGCTGAGGCCGCTGCAGCGCCTGTTTCCCTATATCATGCATTACCGCAAAATGGTCATCGGCGCGATCGCCTCGCTGGCCGTCGCGGCGGCGACGACACTGGCGCTGCCGCTGGCCGTGCGGCGGATGATAGATCACGGCTTTTCCGCTTCCGATTCCAGCTTCATTGCCGAATATTTCGCCATGCTGGTGGTGATGGCCGCCGTGCTGGCGGCGGCGTCTGCCAGCCGCTACTATTTCGTCATCACGCTTGGCGAGCGCGTCGTTGCCGATATCCGCCGCGATGTCTTTGCCCACGTCACTACGCTGTCGCCCTCCTTCTTCGATACGGCCCAG
This sequence comes from Mesorhizobium sp. M1027, assembly GCF_040318745.1. NCBI lineage: Bacteria > Pseudomonadati > Pseudomonadota > Alphaproteobacteria > Hyphomicrobiales > Phyllobacteriaceae > Mesorhizobium > Mesorhizobium sp. M1027. The sequence continues at coordinate 465,127 of NZ_JAMYMW010000002.1, forward strand.
TCGGGCGAGATCGTCTCGCGGCTCGCCGCCGACACGACACAGGTCAAATCGGCCGTCGGTGCCACCGCCTCGGTGGCTTTGCGCAACGTCATCCTTGGCCTCGGCGCCGTGGCGATGATGGTCTTCACCAGCCCAAAACTGTCCGGCCTGGTTATCGCGGCCATTCCGCTAATCGTGCTGCCGCTGGTCGCCTTCGGCCGCTCGGTGCGGCGCAAGTCACGGCTGGCGCAGGATACTCTGGCCAATGCCACCGCCTACGCCAGCGAGCAGATCGGCGCGGTGCGCACCCTGCAGGCCTTCACCAACGAGAAGCTTGTAACCGGGTATTTTTCATCCGCCGTGGAAGCAGCGTTCGAAGCGGCGCGGGCCTCGATCTTTGCCCGCTCCTTTCTCACCTTCTTCGCCATCTTCATGATCTTTTCGTCGGTCGTGGCGGTGCTGTGGTTCGGTTCGCGCGACGTGCTCGACGGCACGCTGTCGCCGGGCACGCTTGGCCAATTCCTGCTCTATTCGGTGTTCGCCGCCGGCGCGCTCGGCGCCCTGTCGGAAGTCTGGGGCGAACTGTCCCAGGCAGCGGGCGCCGCCGAACGGCTGACCGAGATCCTGGCCGAGAAACCCGCGATCCAGGCGCCCGCCGATCCGAAGCCGCTGCCGGCAAAGGCGAGAGGCGCGGTCAGCTTCGACGATGTCTCCTTCTCCTATCCGGCCCGGCCCGACCGCGCCGCCGTCCATGGCCTGAGCTTTCAGGTCAAACCCGGTGAGACGGTGGCGATCGTCGGGCCATCCGGCGCCGGCAAGAGCACGGTGTTTTCGCTGCTTCTGCGCTTCTACGATCCGGAGGCCGGCAGGATCGTCATCGACGGGGTCGATCTGCGCGAGGCCGATCCGGCCGCGATCCGCGCGCGCATCGCCATCGTGCCGCAGGACGTCACCATTTTTGCGGCGAGCGCGCGCGACAATATCGGCTTTGGCCGGCCCGGTGCTAGCCAGGCCGAGATCGAGGCGGCGGCGAAGGACGCGCTTGCCGACGAGTTCATCCTGAAGCTCGAAAAAGGCTATGACAGCCAGGTCGGCGAGCGCGGCGTGACGCTGTCGGGCGGCCAGCGCCAGCGCGTGGCGATCGCCCGCGCCATTCTGCGCGATGCGCCGATCCTTCTGCTCGACGAGGCGACCTCGGCACTCGATGCCGAAAGCGAGACGCTGGTGCAGACGGCGCTGGACCGGCTGATGCAGGGCCGCACCACGATCGTCATCGCCCATCGGCTGGCAACCGTGCTGAAGGCCGATCGCATCCTGGTCATGGACGGCGGCCGCATCGTCGAGGAAGGCACGCATCAGAGCCTGGTCGCCAAGGGCGGCATCTATGCGCGGCTGGCCAAGCTGCAGTTCGATACCGGTGCGAATGCTTTCAGGGGCGCGGCCGAGTAGGTCTGCCCGCGACGGCCGGGATTCTTCAGCTACCGAAAGCTCGGCGTTTGCCGCGTCGATAGGCGATGAACAGGGGAACGCCGACAAGCAACGACAACAAAAGCATGCTGGCGACGGTCTGTCGCTGCTCCTTTGCCGGATCGCTGAGCTGCACATCGGCAGGCGGCTCTTCATAGGTAAAATCGTACTGCCAGCGAATTTGGTCTGCGACGTCATCGACGGTTTTCAGATAATCGGCAATCGCCTTGGCCGGCACTTCACTTGCCAGCGTCTGAAAGTTCCATTCAACTTGAAATTCGGTGGGCGTGTTGGACCAGGACGCCTTGAGAGACAGGTAGGGCGTCACGACGTTTTTCATCGATTCGCCGGAAAACCTCGCCTTGAGGTTGCGCACGGTCACCTTGTGGCGGCGGTAGAACTGGGAGCCGAGGGAGACGGGCCCGGTTCGGTCGACGATTGTCGGGGTTGGAAGAGAGTTGTTGCCGAGATCGGCCGCGCGGATCGGGAAATTCTTTGCCAGATCGTTGGCCGCCAGCGCCTCCGCCGGCAAGCGATAACTTTCCTTCACGCTCACTATGTTGCCGTCGCGGCGATCCACGATTTCCGGCTTGGCGATGGTTTGGATGCCCGGATATTGCTTGTTGTAGTATTTCAGGTAGGCGTCCGACACCTCGCTCAGCGACCGGCTGGCGAAATTGCCGCGCATCCAATCGGCATCGGCGTCCTCATATGTCGAGAAGACCGTCAGTACCAGAGGATCGCCCGGTTTGCGCGGAAAGTCGAATTCCTCGGCGATCTGGATCGATGGGCTGGTGAGCACAGGGCTCGGCATCTTCTCCAACCCGCCGGTGCTGGAAAGCGGCAGCGCGAAGCCGTAGTCCGGCTGTGCGAGATTGTGCGCCCTGCCGCCCTGAAGATAGTTCGTGGCGTCCAGCCAATATGTCTTTGTTCCGATCCTTGCCTTGACTATGGCATGGTCGAAATCGCGGAGCGCCGGCAGATGCTGGTCCAGGGCCCGTCCCTCGTCGAGATCGGCCAAGGCGACCTCGGCAGCAATGCCAAGCCGCACAAGCGACGAGACCAGCAGCAGGGCCTTGTCCTTGCAGTCACCGAACCCGCTCAAGATGACCGTCGCGGGATCACGCGGAACGTAGGAACCGGCACCCATCGACAGGCTTACATAGCGGATCTGGTCCTGCACCAACCGCATTGCCTCGACCATTCGGTCCTCCGGCACCGGATGTCGCAGAGCGATGTCGTCGAGCTTTGCGGCAAAAGCCGGGGGGAAAACGGTCGCCGGCTTGTAATAGGGCGCAACGGCATCGACCACACTTTGCCAATTCGCGGTAGACGCGACATCGACGGAGCCCCAGCCTGGATAGGTCACGGGAAGGTTATCCTCGACATTGACCGGTTTCGGGTTTGGAATTTCCCATAGATAAGTGGTGTCCGGCCCAGTCGGGAGATTGAGGGCTTAAGTCGGGTTCCCCTTGTCTTGATCTGGAGCGGCTGGCCCGAAGGCCAAATGATGCTTGTGCGGATAAGCGCTACCGGCTCTTCCCATTCGGTGGCGAAATTCTTGAAGAAAAGGTCCTGGCCGACCAGCGGTGTTACTTCGTAGGTCGACCCGTAATCGACGATGTCGCCGGCACGCACGTCATCGATGTTGACATGTGCAGTCAGCCAGCCGTCGAAGACGCCTTTCTCGGCGTCTCTTTCCCTGCGGAAGATGTCGAATTCGACGCCTTCCAGCCGGTCCAGAACGGCGCCATCGCGGATGATGTGAAGATGGTTGAGCGTGACCTTGTGCCGGGACGGATCGAACTGCAGATCGATACTCGCGCCACGTCCAGGCCGGGACGGTCGACGATTTTATAGACGGTGCGCGAGTATTCGACATAGCCGCCGGCGCGATGCTTAATCTGGTCGTCCGAGAGCAGCCATGAAACGCCATTCTTGATTTGATCCGATCGGGCGGGATCGGCAGCCGGAATTTCAAGCTGCTCTACCCAGCTTTCTGCCGGACCCTTGAAAACCATGTCGTCGGACATGGCCGGAGAACTCAGACCGACCAATAAGATGAAAATTACCAAGCAGGGCCAGAAAGACTTCATCCTATGAAAACTGTAACAAGCAGACATCTACGCTCGCCCAACTTGGAAGAACTCCTTTTTCAGAGGCTTTCCCACCAAAGTAAAGGCCAGTTTCGCGGATTTCTGCGGTCACCGCGGCAAGAGCCGGGAATAGACGGAACGGCTCACTTCCCGTACCGCTTCTTCAAGTGATCGGTGAAATGTACGGCATTGAGCTTTTCGCCGGTGGCGCGTTCGAGCAGTTCCGGCGTCGACCAGCGCGAGCCTTGCGACCAGATCCTTTTGCGGCGCCAGTCGTTGATCGCGGCGAAATCTCCCTTGGCGAGGTCTTCGTCGGCTGAAGGATGATCCCTTGTCAGCGCCGCCCATTGCTGCGCCGCCATCATGGCGCCGAGCGTGTAGGAGGGGAAATAGCCAAAGGCGGCACCCGGCCAGTGGACGTCCTGCATCGGACCATCAGCCGGATTGTCTGATGTCGACAGCCCGAGATAATCGCGCATCTTGGCATCCCAGGCCTCGGGCAGGTCGGCTGCTTCCAGCCGTCCCGAGACAAGCTCCTGCTCCAGCTCGTAGCGCAGGATGACGTGCAGCGGATAGGTGACCTCGTCGGCATCGACACGGATCAGGCCGCGCTCGACCCGGTGCACATGCGGCAGGATGTCATCGATCGTCCAGCTCTCGCCAAGGTGTCTTTCGACCACCGGCAGCGCCCAGCGCCAGAATTCTGGATTGCGGCCGATCTGCTTTTCGACGAACAGGCTCTGGCTTTCATGCACCGCCATGCCGCGCGCTTTGCCGAGCGGCCAGTGCGCCCATGCCTTCGGCAGGCTCTGCTCGTACAGCGCATGGCCGGTCTCGTGCAGCACGCCCATCAGCGCCGACAGGAAATCCGAGGTCTTGTAGCGGGTGGTGATGCGCACGTCGCTCGGCACGCCGCCGCAAAACGGATGGTGCGAAACCGACAGCGAGCCGTGGGTGAGGTCGAAGCCGACTGCCGTCATCATGGCGAGGCCGAGCTCGCGCTGCTTGTCCAAGGGGTAGCTGCCGGAAAGTGGCTTCAGCGGATGTTTCGCCAGCCGCTCTTCCTGCACGGCCAGTGCCTCCGGTACGAAGCCTTTCAGGAAGGCCTTCAACTCGGCAAACACAGGCGTGATGTCGGCGGTGCGATTGCCCGGGTCATATTGCTCCATCAGCGCGTCGTAAGGCTCGAGCCCGAGCACCGCGGCGCGAAGTGCCGCCTCCTCGCGGACCAGCGCCACGACGCCTTCCAGCGCCGGCAGGAAGCCGGCCCAGTCGTTCTTGGCGCGCAGGTCGCGCCAGAGCTGCTCGGAGCGCATGCGCGCTGTCGTCTGGCGCTCGACGAATTCGACCGGCAGGCAGGTCAGGTTGGTGTATTGCCGGCGAAATTCCCTGACCGCGGCCTGCTGCTCTTCGTTCAGCGCTTCCTGCTCGGCCGCCGCGATCCAGTCGGCAATCTCCGGCGCAGTCGCCCGGGCATGGTGCATGCCGGCAAGCGCCGACATTGCCTCCGCGCGCTTCTCGCCGCCGCCGACCGCCATATGGGTCGCTTCATCGGCGCCGAGGATGGCGAGGGCGTGTTCCAGTGCTTCGAGTTTGTGGCCGAGGTCGTCGAGTTTTTGAAAGGACATTGTGGGTTCCGCTGATTTGACGGCGAGAAAAGATATCAATGCAAAACTGTTGGCAACCCCGAAAGCCGCCCGCGACCGACGCATTGAATGCCGGCCGCAACGGCCGGTTTTCAGTTCAAAGCCTTCGTCCTGGTCTGCGTCGCCGTCGCCGGCCTTTACGGCGCGGCAACGGCGGGCCGTAAAATCCTGTTCATCCGAACAGTGCCGGCAGTGCTGGCGCTGATTGCGCAGGCGTTGGGCTAGCGCATGATCCCTGAACCGAAAGCTGGACAAGGATCATGCGCAAAATCAATTGCCACAGCGCCGGGCATTGCGGCCGGTTTCAGCCGCCTGGATAGATTGGGCCATAGCCGTTCGGATAGTATCCGCCATCGGCGCCGTTGCCGATGAGGAAGGCACTGCCGGTATCAGCGCGCAGCTTTTGGCTGACATCGTCGAGCTGCGCCAGCAACTGCTGATCTTGCGTGCTCGGCATCGTTCCCTCGCGTGCGGCCCTCTCGGCGGCCTGGTCGAGTTGAGCGACCTGCGTGCGCAAGTCACGCGCCTCGCCCGGCTCGAGCTTGTTCGCCTGGATGGCGCCCTGGATAGCTGTCTCCACGCTCTGGATCTGATTGATCAAGGCCGTCTCGCGTGGGCCGGCGTAAGCGCCGGCAAACGGAACGAGGAGAAGTGTGGCGAGCGCAGCGGTCCCAAGATTCCTGGGAGCGAAGAAGCGCATGGTTGCATCTCCTTTACTGGGGAAGGCGGTGGTTGGGAGGGGGCGCTGCCTTCCGGCCGCGGGCCGTCAGGTTCCGTCGCGTCGCGATCAGCGGTTCCACGCCGGCGGCTCTAGGCCCATGACCAAGGCCAAAAAGGCCACGGCGGCAAAATGTAATTAAAAAAAGGTAATTTTTTCAGCTCTTGCCGCTGCCGCACCAGTGCCCTAAATGCCGCCGACTTGAGCCGGCTCGCCCTGGCGCATGATATAAGCCAAAGGCTTGCAGATCACCGCTCGGTCAGCTTCAACTCGATACGGCGGTTCTTGTTGCGCGCCTCTTCGGTATCGGCGGGGTCGAGCGGCTGGAATTCGCCGAAGCCGGCCGCGACCAGCCGGTTGGCCGGCACGCCGTTCTCGATCAGGAACTTGACCACCGAGGTCGAGCGCGCCGTCGACAATTCCCAATTGTCGCGGTAGCGGCCGGTGCCGGAGAGCGGCTTGTTGTCGGTGTGGCCATCGACGCGCAGCACCCAGTTGATCTCCGGCGGGATTTCCTTTTGCAATTCGATGATGGCATCGGCAAGCTTCTTCATCTCGACCTTGCCAGCATCGTTGATCACTTCAGAGCCGGTCGGGAAAAGCACTTCCGACTGGAAGACGAAGCGGTCGCCGACGATACGGATGTTCTCGCGATCGGCGAGAATTTCACGCAAGCGGCCGAAGAAATCGGACCGGTAGCGGTTCAGCTCCTGCACGCGTTGCGCCAGTGCGACGTTGAGGCGGCGGCCGAGATCGGCGATCTTGGTGTTGGATTCGCGGTCGCGCGTTTCGGACACGTCGAGCGCTTGTTCGAGCGCTGCGATCTGCTTGCGCAGCGCCGAAATCTGCTGGTTGAGGATCTCGACCTGGCTTAGCGCCTGCTGGCTGATCTGGCGCTGGCTGTCGAGTTCGCCGGAAAGGGCCGTTGCGCGCTGGTTGGCGGCATCGCCGGCACCGGCGCCTTGCGCCAGCAATTGCTCGAGCCGGCTTTTTTCGGCCTCCGATGCGGATAGCGATGCCTGCAAATTGGCAAGGGTGTCTTCCTTGTCCTGTGTCGTCGAGCGCTCCAGCGCCAGAAGCTGGGTCAACTCATTGATCTGCGAGTTGAGGCGGTTGAGCACCGTGTCCTTGCCGGAGATCTCGCGGCCGAGCAGGAATTGCGCCAAAACGAAAACCGTGAGCAGGAACATGATCGCCAACAGCAGCGTCGACAGCGCATCGACGAAGCCCGGCCAGTAATCGATGCGGCGGTCGGAGCGCCGGCCTCGCGCCAACGCCACGTCAATGCACTCCGGGCTTCTTCAAGGCGTCGGCGATCTTCTCCAGGGTGTTGCGCATCGCCTTCTGCTCGTCGGACTGGGCCTCGACCCAGTCGCGCATGATCTGCTGTTCCGAGCGCATGTTCTTGACCAGGCCGGAAATGCCGTCGGCGAGATTGGCCATGGCAGTGGCCACGCGCGGATTGGAGCCGCCGCCATTTTCCTGCAGAGTGCGCAGTTTTTCCGACAACAGCCGGATTTCCTCGGAGGGTTCGGTCCTCGCCGCGTCGGCAACGACGATGTCGGAGGACAGGTCGGTGACCGAGGACAGCCAGTTTTCGAGTTCGGTATAGAAGCGCGTCTGGGCGCGGCCGGCCTGCAGGTCGAGGAAGCCGAGCACCAGCGAGCCGGAGAGGCCAAACAGCGAGGACGAGAAGGCGGTGCCCATGCCGGCCAACGGCGCGGAAAGCCCCTGCTTCAGGGATTCGAGCACGGCGGCGGCATCGCCGGTGCCGGGATCGAGCGACTCGATGGTTTCGCGGATCGAGCCGATCGTGTTGAGCAGGCCCCAGAAGGTGCCGAGCAGGCCGAGGAACACCAGCAGTCCGACAAGGTAGCGCGACGTGTCGCGGCTTTCGTCGAGGCGGGTGGCGATCGAATCCAGCATGGTGCGCATCGAACTGGTCGAGAAGGCAATCGTCGAGGAGCGGCCGATCATCGCCTTCATCGGCGCCAGCAGCACCGGTTCGGTGGTCTCGGAACCGGCGCGGAACGAGTTGACCCAGCGCACCTCGCGGAACAGCCGGCCGACCTGGACGAAGGCTAGCAGGATGCCGACCGCAAGCACGCCGATGATCAGGCCGTTGAGACCGGGATTGGTGACGAAGGCGGTCGAGATCTGGCGCGTCAGGATGGCGGCGATAAAGGCCACGATGAACAGAAAGATCACCATGGTCAGCAGAAACACCTGCGGGCTCGACAATTTGTGCGGATCGTAGATCAGAACGTCGGAGCGCCTGCCCATGCCGAAGGATCTGAGAAGAGTCATCCGTTCCCCGTTTCCGATGCCGTCGCCGCCGATCAATTTGTGTTTGCGACTCTAAACGGAATTGTGACGAAATTGAATGGCGCTTGGCAATATTGCCACTGTCCGCGACCGGAGGTCAAAGCCGGTTGATGACCAGGCAGTCGACCATGGCGGCCAGATGCAGGCCGGCGCCGGTGACGACAAAGCCATGCCACAGCGCATTGTGGAAGCGCAGGCCCCTCCAGGCGAAGAAGATCACGCCGCAGGAGTAGACGATGCCGCCGGCAACGATGAGCGCGATCGATGTCGCCGGCAGCGTCCGCACGAGCGGCTCCACCAGAACGAGACCGCTCCAGCCGATGGCTAGATAGAAGACGATCGCCAGCCGGTCGAAACGGCCGGGAAGAAAGACCTTGATGGCGATGCCGACCGCCGCGGCGGTCCAGACCAGGACGATCATCGAAACGGCCAGCGGCGAGCCGCCGAGCTGGGCCAGGAAAGGCGTGTAGGTGGCAGCGATCAGCAGGTAGATCGCGGCATGGTCGAAGCGCCGCAATATCCATTTTGCCGGCGACGACACCGGCCAGACATTATAGGCCAGCGAAATCGACAGCACGGTGAGCAGCGAGACCACATAGAATGCGGCGGCGACATATTCGCCGGGGCCGGTTCGATAGGCGGCCAGTGCCAGCAGCGTCGAGCCGGCAGCGATCGCCAGCACGATGCCCACGGCGTGGACAACGCCGTCGGCGATGATCTCGGCGCGCGAGTAATGCCAGCGCCCCATAAAAGGAATGTCGAGCTGGGAGAATTCGCTCTGGGATTTGGGCCGGCTGTTCGTCATCGATGATCCTGCGTCGCCTTATCTGGGCGGCCGCGGGCGAGTATTTCAAGCTTTGGTTGCGGTTTTGCGACTGCGGCGCTTCAGCGCGGCGCGCCTCTATCAGTTGGCTGAGAGTGGCCTTTTGATGGTCTTCAACAGCGCGCGCTGGATGAGTTCGTTGCCGGCAACCAGCGAACCGGCGTTCAGCACGTCCTGTCCCCCGGCGAAATCGGAGACGAAACCGCCCGCCTCGCGGATCAGCAAGATGCCGGCGGCGACATCCCAGGCCGACAGGCCGGTTTCCCAGAACCCGTCCATGCGGCCGGCGGCGACGTAGGCGAGATCGAGCGAGGCGGAGCCGAGACGGCGGACGCCAGAAACCTCGGCCATGACATTGCGGAGCTCGATGAGGAAATTGCCGTGCTGGCCACGCCCGAGATGTGGCATGCCGCAGCCGATCACCGCATCGACCAGCTTGGTGCGGCCGGCGACGCGCAGCCGGCGGTCGTTCATGAAAGCGCCGCCGCCGCGCTCGGCGGTATAGAGTTCATCCATGGCCGGATTGTAGACGACCCCGGCGACGATCTGGCCCTGGCGCTCCAGCGCGATCGAAACGGCAAAGAGCGGAATGCCGTGCAGGAAATTGGTGGTGCCGTCGAGCGGGTCGACGATCCAGCGGTGCTGGCCGTCGTCGCCCTCGATCACGCCGCGTTCCTCCATCAGGAAGGCGTAGCCGGGCCGCGCCTTCGACAGTTCGGCAAAGACGATGTCTTCGGCCTTGCGGTCGGCCTGGCTGACATAGTCGCCTGGCCCCTTCATCGAGACCTGCAGGTTCTGCACTTCGCCGAAGTCACGCGACAGGGAGCGGCCGGCCTTCATTGCGGCCTGGACCATGACATTGAGGATCGCGGAACGCGCCATTGTGTTTCTTCCTGCTGCCCGCGCTTTAGTCGGCGCGGCGCACGTAAGTGATTTCGTTGGTATCGACGATGATGCGCTCGCCCGAGCCGATGAACGGCGGCACCAGCACGCGGATGCCGTTTTCGAGTATCGCCGGCTTGTAGGACGAGGCTGCCGTCTGGCCCTTCACCACCGGGTCGGCCTCGGTGATGGTCAACGTGACATAGTCGGGCAGCGAAATGCCGATCGGCCTTTCGTCATAGAGCTGGACCGTCACCATCATGCCGTCCTGCAGGAAGGCGGCGCGATCGCCGACGAACTCCTTTTGCAGTTCGAGCTGCTCATAGCTTTCGGTGTCCATGAACACCAGCGCGTCGCCCTGCTCGTAGAGGAAAGAAAAATCCTTCAGATCGAGCCGGATCTGCTCGACCGTTTCGGCCGAACGGAAGCGCTCGTTGAGCTTGGTGCCGTTGATCAGGTTCTTGAGCTCGACCTGGTTGTAGGCGCCGCCCTTGCCGGGCTTGACGGTGTTGGTCCTGACCGCCACCCAAAGTCCGCCATCATGCTCGATGACGTTGCCGGGACGGATTTCGTTGCCATTGATCTTGGCCATGGTGAGGTGATCCGGAAATGAGATGATCGCCGCAAAGGGCAATTTGGCGCCTCCAAGACCACAAATCGCCAGCAGAGGCAAGGAGCGCCTTTCAGGTGAAGCGGGAACGAAGCTGGCCCGGCAGTGCGGCGTGGCGGCCTCAGTCCGCCCTGACAGTCGCGGTGACGGCCTCGGTCACTGCGTCGGCGACCTCTCTCAAAAGATGCAGGTGCGGCGAACGCAGCACGACAATTCGCAGCGACAGCTCGAGGCCGGGAGCGTCGACCAGGGCAATGCCCTGCGGCAGCTTTTCCCGCAGCAGCCGCCTGGGCAGCAGGCCAAGGCCTTGGCCTCGACGAACCCAGTCGATCTGCAGCGCGCCGTCCTGAATCTCGGCGCCGACCATCAACGTGTGGCCGCCCTCGGCCAGGGCAGCCGCCAGCCGCCGGCGCGCGTCGCAGGGTTCAGGGCTGAGGACCCAGGGCATGGTCTTGACGTCGGCTTGCCGGCTGGTGTTTTCGGCAGCGATGATGCCGAGGGGCTCGGTTCCGACAACGCCGTCGCCAGCTTTGGAATTGCTGCCGTCCAGGATGAAGGCGAGGTCGAGCTGTCCGCGCTTGTGCTGGTCGGCCAGCTCAAGACTCCAGCCGCTCTTCAGACGCAGCGAAACCTTCGGAAACCGCGCCACGGCATCAGCAATAGCGGCGGCCACGGCTTTGTCGCAAAGTCCATGCGCGAGGCCGAGCCGCAGCAGGCCCTCCGGCTCGTTGCCCTTGGCGAATGATCTCAGCGCGTCGACGGCGGCGAGAATTTCCTTGCCGCGTGCCAGCACCTCTACGCCGGCCGGGGTCAGTCGCGACGGCTTTAGCCGGCGGTCGAGCAATTCCGTGCCGAGCATCTCCTCCAGCCGCTGGATCTGGCGGGTGACGGCCGGCTGCGTCAATGGCAGGCGTTGCGCCACCTTCTGAATCGAACCCTCCTCGGCAAAGAGGGCCAGTGTTTTCAGTTCTTCAAGCACGACACACCCGAACATGTCAGAGAAGCATAATTATCCTGAACATTATGAATTTGAAATCCGATGGATGGCAAGCGATTTTCCTCTGGCAGGACCCAGCTGGAAAGGAACGACGATGAAGGCGATCGAATTGCAGAGCCCGGGCGGCCTCGAGAACTTCAAAATGGTCGAGCGGCCGATGCCTGAGCCAGGGCGCCAGGAGATGATTGTGAAGGTCAAGGCGACGGCGCTGAACTACCGCGATGCCGAGATCGTTCGCGGCAGCTATCACACGAAGTTTGCATTGCCGCTGGTGCCGCTGTCGGACGGCGTCGGCGAAGTCGTTGCCATCGGCGCCGAGGTCAGCCGGTTCAAGATCTGCGACCGGGTCTGCGGCACGTTCTGGCAGCGCTGGGTCGGCGGCAGTTTCGCCATGGCCGAGCCATCCTATCAACGTGGCGGCCCGATCGACGGGCTGCTCAGCGAATTTGCCCGGCTCGACGAACAGGCGGCGGTGCTGGCGCCGGCCGATCTGAGCGAACTCGAAGCAGCGACGCTGCCATGCGCCGGCGTGACGGCATGGCACGCGCTGTTTACGGAGGGCAGCGTCAAACCCGGCGACACCGTGCTTTGCCTCGGCACCGGCGGCGTTTCGCTGTTTGCGGTGCAGTTCGCCGCCGCTGCCGGGGCGCGCGTCATCGTGACGTCGAGCAGCGACGAGAAGCTTGCGCGGGCAAAGCAACTTGGCGCGCAGGATGGCGTGAACTATCGCAGCGTCCCCGACTGGGCATCGGCCGTGCTGGGATTGACGGATGGCCGCGGCGCCGACCATATCATCGAGGTTGGCGGACCGCAGAGTTTTGCACAATCGCTGAGGGCAGCGGCGCGCGGCGCCCAGATCAACGTCATCGGCTATCTCGGTGGCAGTGACGGCGCCATCAACCCGCTCGACATCTTCCGCCGGCAGGTCCGGGCGCGAGGCATACCGGTGGGCTCACGCGAATCCTTCGAGGCGATGAACCGCGCCATTGTCGTCAACCGGTTGAGACCGGTGATCGACCGGGTCGTGCCATGGAGCCGGGCCGCCGAAGCCTTTCGGTACCTTGAACACGGCTCGCCCTTCGGCAAGGTCGTGCTCGATCATACGCAATGAGCCCGCCTGACGAGCCCGGTGCGATGAGTCGCGAGACCGCGGTCAGGGCAGGCGGTTGGCCCGTTGCAGCGCCTGCTGCGTCTGCTCGTCGGTCAGGCCCTGCAGGAAATCGTCCATCTCTTGGTCGATGAGCCCGGCGCGGCGGGCGACAACATACCAGGCGCCGGCTAGGATCAGATCCGGATCGGTGCCGATGCCGTTCATGTAGAGCTTGGCGAGACGGTTCTGGGCGGCGACATTGCCGCCTTCTGCGGCCTGCTTCATCCAGTTGAAGCCGGATTTCAGGTCGCGGGCACCGCCGCGCCCCTCGATCATCCAGGTGGCGAGATCGATCTGTGCGGTGTCGTAGTTCTGCCGCGCGGCCTGTGCCAGCAGGCCGCGGGCGCGGACGTCGTCGCGCGGCTTGCCGCCGGCGCCATTGGCGTAGACCTGTGCCATCGCATATTGTGCGTCGGCAAGCCCGGTCGCGGCAGCGCGCTCGTAATAGGATACCGCTTTGGCAATACCGGCATCGCCGGGCTCCTGTTCGACCATCAGCTGCGCAAAATTGAACTGCGCCAGGCGGTTGCCGGCCTCGGCGGCGGCCTGCATCAGCGCATAGGCTTCCTTCTCGTCCTTTTTGACGTAGCGGCCGTCGAGCAGCATCAGGGCATACTGGAATTGCGATTCCGGCACGCCCTGCTCGGCGGCAAGCGCATACCACTTCGCCGCCCCAGCCGCGTCGACCGGCACGCCGAGGCCGCGCGACAATATCTCGGCCACCAGCGTCTGTGCCGCCGGATCGCCGTTTTGAGCACGGGAGAGCGCAAGGTTGTAGGCCGTCTTGTAGAGTCCGCGTTGAAAGGCGCCGTAGGCAGCGTCGGACGGCTTTGCGCCGAAGCGGTCGGGGTTGATGGTGTCGGCCGACGGCAACGGGGTGGTGGTGGCGGGCTGCGGCAATTGTGCGGCGATGGGCTTGTCGGCAGGTTCTCTGGAATCCGGCCTGGGCTGCGGCAGCGGAACGGGTTCCGCCGCTATCGCCTGCGTCACGGCCGTTGTGAGAAAGGCGCTGAAAAGGATTTTCCGCGAGAGCACGTCAGTCCTCGAAGCGCGGCGCGGTTTCGTCGAGCAGCGCGTTGGCGGCGGCGACCGCCATCTTCGGATCGACGTCCTCGGCGAAGACGGCGCTGGACAGCGCCACGAATTCAGCGCCGGTGGCGGCGACCGCTTCCACCGAGGCAAGATCCGATCCGGCCATGACGATGCAAGGGATCTGGATCACGTCCGCCCACCATTGCCCGAGCGACAGGTTGCGCGGGTGCGGCTCAGGCTTGTTGTCGTAGCCGAAGCGGCCGAAGAAAATGTAATCAGGCCTGACCTCGCCGAGTTCCAGCGCATCGTCGCGGGTCTTGGCGCCGCCGGTGCCGACCATCATCCTGGCCTGGAAGTGTTCGATCGTTTCGGCGAGCTCGTCCTTGCCGACCTCGACATGGATGCCGTCGGCCTGGACACGGCCGGCGATGCGGGTGTCGCCGGCAATGATGACGGCAATGCCGGCCGCTTGCGCCACCGGCACGATCTGCTCGGCAAAGGCCTGGAAGGCGGCCTCGTCCATACCGTTTTCCGGCAGGATAAGCGAGGCGACGTCACCGCCGGCGAAGGCCGCGGCGATGCGCTCGGCGGGCACGTTCGGCGGCGCGATCAGCACGATACGGCAGCGGTTGGGCGGCGTTGCGTCATTCATTGGTGTTCGGTCCCGGTTATCGCCTATGCCGGGCGAAGATGGTTGCATTGCGGCATAGAGCAAAGTGCGGGAGTTGAACAGGCGGCAGGGGGTCGCTTGCGAGCTCTAGGCTGGCACTTTCGATTTCCACAGCGACCAGCCGAGGTTCATGCCGGCGGCGGCGACCAGGATGGCGGCGGCGCCGACGATCTGCGCCGGCTGCAGACGATGGCCGAAAGCGACCACGTCGACGAGGATGGCGACGACGGGATAGATGAAGGACAGCGATCCCTGCAGATGCGTCGGCAGCTTCTGGATGGCGCCGTACATGAGGATGTACATCAGGCCGGTATGGACGATGCCGAGTGTCGCCAGCATGACCCAACTCCGCGCATCGGCGGGAAGGTGGGTGAGATCGGCGAAGGGTGCCAGCATGAGAACGCCGACGCAGACCTGGATCAGGGCGATCAGGTGCGGCGGCGTGCCTTTGAGCTTCTTGGTGACGATAGCCGCAACGGCCCAGAAGAAAGCCGCGGCCAGCGCCATCGCAATGCCGGTAAAGTAGTCCGTGCCATGATTGCCTGCATCGGGCGCGGCCTGCACGATCAGCAGCATGCCGGCAAAGGCGATGCCGAGCCAGGTCAGCTTGGTCACCGTCAGCCGTTCGGAGAAGAAGAGCGCGCCAAAACCGACCAGCATGAAGGGCTGCGTGTTGTAGACAGCCGTGGCGATCGAGATCGACGCGCGGGAAAACGCGCTGAACAGCAACAGCCAGTTGATAACGATGGCAGCACCGCCGAGAGCCGCGATCGCGACAATGCGAAGCGACAGCCTGCCGCGCAGCAGTCCCAGCGCCGCGCAGATGATCAGCAGCGTTACCGCCCCGAAAGCACAGCGCCAGAACACCACGTCCATGATGGGCTGGCCGGAAAGGACGACGAACCAGCCGATCGTGCCGAGGATCGCCATCGCCGCCGTCATTTCGATCGTGCCGCGTACCGTGTTGTCCATGGATGCTCCTGAAACCCGTTGCGATTTGATAATCCCACGGCGGATCGGGTCTTTCCATGACTTGCAGCTGGTGATATGCAGGGCAAGCCTCATTAAATTAGGCAAACATCGCTCTTTCCCTGGAATTGCAAAATGCTGGACGATCTCGACAGAAAGCTCCTCGATATCCTGGTCAAGGATTCACGGACCTCGCTGAAGGAACTGGCGCTGCAGGTCGGGTTGTCGTCGCCAAGCGTTTCGGAGCGGCTTCGGCGGCTTGAGGATCGCGGCGTTATCCGCGCGTTCACCATCGACGTCGATCCGCAGGCGCTCGGCTACGCCTTGCAGGCGATCGTTCGCATCCGGCCATTGCCGGGCAAGCTGCACATCGTCCAGAAGCTGATCGGGGAAATCCCGGAATTCGGCGAATGCGACAAGGTGACGGGCGATGACTGCTTCGTTGCCCGGCTGTTCGTCCGCTCGATCGGCGAGCTCGACGGGATTCTCGACCGCATCGCCGACAAGGCCGAAACCAGCACCGCCATCATCAAGGCGCAGCCGATCCGGAGACGCCCGCCGCCGCTCGACATGCCAAACATGTGACGGGTTTCGGTGCCGTGGTCCACATATTTGCGGTCGCGGTCCGATCATTTCTGGTCTATTCCAGAGGTCACTTTCCCTCCAGCCTCCTTTCCCTCATGTCAGGCCTGCTCGTCGATCCCTGGTTCTATGCCGCGGCCATTCCGGCCGTCATCCTCGTCGGCCTGTCGAAAGGCGGCTTCGGCGGCGCCGTCGGTTTTGTCGGCGTGCCGTTAATGGCGCTGACCATGCCGCCGGTTCAGGCTGCCGCAATCCTTCTGCCAATTCTGTGCCTGATGGACATTGTCTCGGTGTGGACATGGTGGGGCATCTTCGACCGCAAGATGCTGGCCGACATGATGCCGGGCGCCGTGATCGGCATCGCCCTCGGCTGGCTGACGGCGGCACTTGTAACCGAAGAGATGGTGCGGCTGATCGTCGGCGCGGTTGCCTTGATCTTCGTGCTGCGCTGGCTCTATTTGCAACTCCGCCACGGTGCCGGCCACGCAGCGGAGCCCAACCGCGTCGCCGCCGGCTTCTGGGGTACCGTTGCCGGGTTCACCAGCTTCGTCGCCCATGTCGGCGGCCCGCCTTTTCAGGTCTATGCACTGCCGATCAGGCTCGATCCGAAGGTGCTGTCGGGCACCGCGGCGATCTTCTTCGCCGTCACCAATGCGCTGAAGCTCATCCCCTATTTCGCGCTCGGCCAGTTCGACACCACCAATTTGACCGCGTCGGCGGTGCTGATGCCGCTGGCGCCGCTGTCGACAATCGCCGGCGCCTGGCTGGTGCGGCGGATGCAGCCGGAACTGTTCTATCCCTTTACCTATGCGACCGTAGCGGTCGTCGCGGTCAAGCTTCTGTGGGACGGCATCGCCGGCCTTCTGTAAGACGGCGGCCCCAGTCGGCCGCCGCCGGATTCCTTAAACCTCAGGCGGCACTCGGCAGCAGCGGCCGCGTCCTGCCAAGCGCCAGGGCAACGCCAGTTGCCAGCACGAACGCCATGCAGCCCAGAATGGTGATGTCGTGCAGCGTCGGCTTCAGCACCATGTCTGCGATGATCACCAGCATCACCGAATAGTCGAAGCGCGCGGCATTGAGGACGCGCTGGCCCTGGGCAAGCACTGCCGGCGTCACGCCATCCTTGGCGATCATGCCTGCCATGCGGTCGGCAGTCGGCTTGAAGACGAACATTCCGATGCAGAAGGTCGTCGCATAACCGGCAAGGCCGATCAGCACCCACAGATCGGAAAAGCCGACCCAGAAGCCGCACATGATGAGGCCGAAGAGCAATGTCAGCATCGACATCGGCGCGAAGAACCGGTTACCGAGCTCGCCGGTGGCGCGCATCGCCTGCAGCATGCCTTCGACGTTTCCGGCACGGTCGGCGCGTACCGCAAGCAGCATCAGCGTGAAGCCGCCGCCGACCCAGAGGATCGCCGAGACGATGTGCAGAAATTTGACGACCGAGTACCAGTCCATTGTTCGCTCCTTGAGAGATTTTCATGATTGCCAGAGCGCAAGGTTTGCTCCGCCTCGTTGCGAGGAGCGCGGCGTTTAGCGCGTCGCCTGTTTCGGAACGATGTCGCGCGCAGTGCCGCTTTGTTTCGGTATGTCGGTCACGATCTGGAAGAACCATGGCGCAAGCGGGTCGCCCCCGCTTCCAGCCAGTGGTGTGAACGCCGCCCTGGCCGGTCAGCTGTGCTGTTACGGCACAGATGCCGGGCCCTTGATCGAAAATTATGCGCTGCGTTAAGGCTTCGTTAAGCTTTACAGGCGTTTACTATGTCCATCCAGTGATCTGGATTCTTACCGAGTGGTTGGAGCCACTTTGTTTGACGCCTCCCTGTTAAACTCCTGAGAGCCGCCTTATCCGCGGCTCTTTTTTTGTTCGCAGGAATGGACGTCTAGCGGCTAAATGCGGCCGTTAACCGTTTGTTAAACATGTGCTTGCCTTCGCCGGCAGCGAAGCGCATTTTCAAGCTTCAGTCGTTTAGGCTGCCGGATGTGGCAGACCAAGAGCCGAATCGGCCGGCTTTGAGGCAAGTGCAGGGGCGTAGCAATGAACGAGCCTTCGAAGGCTGGCGCGAAAACCATCAAACTGGCGGAGCGCCGGGTTTTCTCCCAATCCTTCAAGCCGCTCTATCAGGAAGGCATGGGCCTGGTCGAGCAGGCGGCCGAGTATCTCGACGGCAAGGGCCGCGCCGAGGCCAAGAAGCTGTCAAGGCCGGCGGCGACGCTTTATGCGGCCGAATCGATGCGGCTGACCACCAGGCTGATGCAGGTCGCCTCGTGGCTGCTTTTGCAGCGGGCGGCGAATTCCGGCGAGATGACCCGCGATCAGGTGGCCTCAGAAAAATCCAAGGTGCGTCTCGACACCGCCTCGGCGCATGAGGAGGCGCCCGGCTGGGCCGAACTGCCGAACGATTTCACCGACCTCGTCAACCGCTCGCTGCGCCTGCAGGCGCTGGTGCGCCGCATGGACGAGGAGATCTATGGCAGCCTCGCCGAGGTGCCGCCGTCGAGCCGTCGCGTCAATCCGGTGTCCGACCAGATCACGCTGCTCAACACGGCTTTCGCCCGCGGCTGAGAGACCGTTTGGAAACTCTACTCCAGCGGCCATCTGGCGGCGTCTTCTCCGCTTACCTGCAGCGCCGCGCGTCCTTTTGGACACGCAAAGGACGCTGCAGCACTTTAATTGCGGATGATCCCTCGGGATCACGCGTGGGCTCACGGACCCAAAATGTCCGCTGCGCTCCGGTTCTCGAAACCACCACGATATGACTCGCCGGGCGACTTTCGAAAACGGTTTCAGAGGCTCTCTGGACATGACGAGCCCTCGTTTCTGGTTTGTTCACATTTCGCTGGCATCGCTGTCTACCAGGGGTAAAGTTGGCGGATGGGGGAAGCGATTCGCATCATCGGCATCGATCCGGGGCTGAGGCGCACCGGCTGGGGCATCGTCGAAAGCCTCGGCAATTCGCTGCGCTTCGTCGCTTCCGGCACGGTGCGGTCCGACGACAAGGCCGCCCTGGCGCTGCGTCTTTGCCAATTGCATGACGGGCTCGCCGAGATCCTGCATGCCGGGATGCCGCACGAGGCGGCGGTCGAGCAAACTTTCGTCAACAAGGACGCCGCAGCCACGCTCAAACTCGGCCAGGCGCGCGGCATCGCCATGCTGGTGCCGGCGCGTGCCGGCCTTGTCGTTGCCGAATATGCGCCAAACGCCGTCAAAAAGGCGGTAATCGGCGTCGGCCATGGCGACAAGAAGCAGATCCACATGATGGTCAAGGTGCTGATGCCGAAGGCGACTTTCGACAGCGATGACGCCGCCGACGCGCTGGCTATCGCCATCTGTCACGCGCATCACCGGCAGAGCATCGCCTACAGGATGGCGGCGCTGGCCGGATAAGTATGTTCTTGACTTGTTCTCCAGAGGGCTATAAGTAATACCAACGAGGTATTACCATGCGCGTTACCACCAAGGGCCAAGTGACCATCCCGAAGGAAATACGGGATCATCTGGGTATCGGCCCGGGCTCGGAGGTGGAGTTCGTCCCCACCGAGGACGGGGCTCGTGTCATAGCCGTCGACGAAAACATGTCGGAGGAGGAAGCCTCGCGCAGATTCAGCCAGATGCTCGATCGTATGGCCGGTACGCTGGATCTGGGAGACATGACGGCGGACGAATATATGGAATGGCTGAGGGGCCCACGTGAAGATCTCGACATTGATTGACACAAATGTCCTGATCGACGTTTGGGGTCCTGCCGGACGGGAGACGAAATGGTCGGCATCCGCGATTACCGCATGCCGGCGCGACGGCGCACTCGTAATCAATGCAATCGTCTGGTCCGAACTCGCGCCGTTGATTGCGACCGAACAGGCCCTTGGCCAAGCAGCCGACATGCTCAAGATGGATCGCGAATTCCTGCCGTGGGAAGCAGCCTTCCTCGCTGGTGTCACGCACTCGCGCTATCGCCGCGCCGGCGGCATTCGCGAACGAACCTCGCCGGATTTCTTTATCGGCGCCCATGCAGTTGTCGCCGGGCATCGGCTGCTGACGCGCGATGCCGCGCGCTATCGCGGCTACTTCCCGGACCTCGATATCATCTCTCCGGAAACCCACCCGGCATGATCGGCAAGCTCAAATGATCGGCAAGCTAAAAGGCACGCTGGACGAGATCGACGAGGATTTCTGCATCGTCGACGTGCATGGCGTCGGCTACGTCGCCTATTGCTCGGCGCGCACGCTTGCCGGGTTGCCGCGGCCGGGCGAGGCGGTCGTGCTGTTCATCGAGACCTATGTGCGCGAGGACATGCTGCGGCTCTATGGGTTCCAGTCGGTGCTGGAGCGCGAGTGGTTCCGGCTGTTGATGAACAATGTGCAGGGCGTCGGCGCCAAGGTGGCGCTGGCAATCCTGTCGACGCTGGCGCCGGCCGATCTCGCCAATGCGATTGCGTTGCGCGATATCGCCATGGTCAGCCGTGCGCCCGGCGTCGGCAAGAAGGTCGCCGAGCGCATCGTCACCGAGTTGAAGAACAAGGCGCCGGCCTATGCAGGCACTGCCTCCGGCACCATCGGCCTGAAGCAGGAGCTCGGTGAGGGCGTTGCCTCGGCGCCGATCACCGACGCCGTCTCGGCGCTGGTCAATCTCGGCTATTCGCGCGACACCGCCGCCAATGCAGTCGCAGCGGCGCTGAAGGCGGCAGGTGAGGAGGCGGACGCATCGAAGCTGATCCGCTTCGGGCTGAAGGAGCTCGCACGGTGAGACGTTGCTGGAAAGTGAAATTCCAACTACTATGTGATCGGTAAGAATTTTCTCCAGGAGTAAGAATATGGGCGCATATGCCAGTCTGACCTCCAAGGGACAGCTCACGATTCCAAAGGACGTCCGCGACGCCTTGTCGCTCAAGACGGGCGATACGATCGCCTGGACGGTCATGGATGGTTACCTGATCGGAACGCCGCGCAACCTCGGATTTGCCGACCTCGCCGGATTCTTGGGAGATCCGCCTGGCGGTCCCGCTACGCTGGAGGAAATCGACGCCGCTGTGCGGGATGCAGTCGGCCGGCATGTTGTCGGGGATAGATCAAATGACGGACAAGAGGGTCCCGCTTGACGTCGATCGGCATCGATACCAACGTTCTGCTTCGCATGGTGCTCAATGATGATCCGGAGCAGCGGGCAAAGGCGCTTGCGTTCGGCAGCGGCCTTAGTTTGAAAATGCCCGGCTTCGTGAGTTTGATGGTGCTGGTCGAATTCAGCTGGTCGTTGGCTTCGCGCTACAGGCAGCCAAAGGAACAAGTATTGGCCGCGATCCAGAGGCTGCTCAAGATCAAGACGCTGGAGTTCGAAGACTTCGATGCCATCGTCATCGCGCTCGAGCGATCGAATTCAGTGCAGGTCGACTTTGCCGACGCGTTGATTGCGGAACACAATCGAAAATTAGGTTGCTCGCACACGGTCACCTTCGATCAGCGCGCTGCCAAGGCCATTCCCGGTATGGAACTGCTCGCATGAGCCTTTCGCCACGCCTAATTGCTCCCGACAGACGCGGCGAGGACGCCGAGCAGACCTTGCGGCCGCAGACGCTCGGCGACTTCGTCGGCCAGGCTGCGGTGCGGGCCAATCTCAAAGTCTTCATCGAGGCCGCCAAGGGCCGCAGCGAAGCGCTCGACCATGTGCTGTTCGTCGGCCCGCCCGGCCTCGGCAAGACGACGCTGGCGCAGATCATGGCGCGCGAGCTCGGCGTCAATTTCCGCTCGACCTCGGGTCCGGTCATCGCCAAGGCCGGCGATCTGGCGGCGTTGCTCACCAATCTCGAAGACCGCGACGTGCTGTTCATCGACGAGATCCACCGGCTCAACCCGGCGGTCGAGGAAATCCTCTATCCGGCGATGGAGGATTTCCAGCTCGACCTGATCATCGGCGAGGGACCAGCGGCGCGTTCGGTCAAGATCGACTTGGCCCGCTTCACGCTCGTCGCCGCCACCACCCGGCTCGGCCTGTTGACCAACCCGCTGCGCGACCGTTTCGGGATTCCGGTGCGGCTCAATTTCTATTCGGTCGAGGAACTCGAGCAGATCGTGCGGCGCGGCGCCCGCATCCTTGCCATGCCGCTCGGCGACGACGGTGCCTTGGAGATCGCCCGGCGCGCGCGCGGCACGCCGCGCATCGCCGGCCGGCTGTTGCGCCGGGTGCGCGACTTCGCCAGCGTTGCCGGTGACGGTCATGTCGACCGCAAGGTCGCCGACGAGGCGCTGACGCGGCTGGAGGTCGACGGGCTCGGCCTCGACGCGCTCGACCGCCGTTATCTGTCGATGATCGCCCGGAATTTCGGCGGCGGGCCGGTCGGCATCGAGACCATCGCAGCCGGGCTTTCCGAGCCACGCGATGCCATCGAGGACATCATCGAACCCTTTCTGATCCAGCAAGGCTTCATCATGCGTACCCCGCGCGGCCGCGTGCTGGCGGCCAATGCCTGGCGGCATCTCGGCCTCGACGCGCCGAAGGACCTGGCGCAGCAGCAGATCAGCCTGTTCCAGGAAGAGCCCTAGCTTGCGGCTTCGTTGCCGATAGTCCCGGAAACAGCAACACTGCCAGCGAGAACAGCTCCGCCCTCCAGGTCTTGATCATCGCCGGTCTATGCGCAAAACAGGTGGTGCCAAAACAGATGCTCGTCGGGACCAAAAGGACAGCGCAATGGACGATCACGGTGAATCGGCATTGTCCGCCGGGCTTTCCGGCGCGCTGACGGAATTCGGCCATCGATTGATGGCGCGGGTCTATTATGCAGACACCGATTTTTCCGGCGTCGTCTACCACGCGCGCTATCTCGAATTCTTCGAGCGCGGCCGTTCCGACTATCTGCGGCTGGCCGGCGTCCACCACACCGAGCTTGCCGACGGCAAGCATGGCGAGAGAATAGTCTGGGTAGTGCGGCGCATGGAGATTGACTTCCGCGGTTCGGCCCGCATGGACGACATCCTGACCATCGATACGCGCACCGACGAGATTTCCGGCGCCCGCATCGTCATGGCGCAACAGTTGAAGCGCGGCAGCGAAGTGCTGGTCGAGGCGCGTGTCGAAGCGGCGATTGTAGGCGAGAACGGGCGGCCGCGGCGCTTTCCCAAGGACTGGATCGCAGCCTTCACGCCCAGAACGCGCAAATAAGGGCTCAGAGGCGGACGATCCGGAACTCCTGATCGGGGCGAGGATCGCCGGGCGGCTCGTCGGGGCGCGGCAATGCGCCGCGCTGTACGTCATAACCCATCCTTAACCATAACGGTCCATGAAGGGATTGGTTAAGATTGGGAGAATCCAAGCGCCTTCCTTTCACCAATATTTGCCCCGAAAAGGCCGCCAACGGTGCATTTGGGGTTATTCCGCAAGCTTAACGCGAACGGATCACAAGGGATGCCCATGGGCCAGCCGCCAGCCACGCCCGGAAAATCTTTAAGGACGTAACATGGAAAACATCGCTCTCGCCGACCCGGGCGCGCATTTATCGATTTGGGCCTTGTTCATGCAGGCCGGTTGGGTGGTCAAGCTGGTCATGATCGGCTTGCTCTGCGCCTCGATCTGGACCTGGGCGATCATCGTCGACAAGCTCGTCGCCTATGCCCGCATGCGGCTGGCGCTCAACCGCTTCGAGCAGGTGTTCTGGTCGGGACAGTCGCTGGAAGAGCTTTACCGCACGCTCGCCGACCGCAAGACGACCGGCATGAGCGCGATCTTCGTCGCCGCCATGCGCGAATGGAAGAAAAGCTTCGAGAAGGGCGCGAAATCGCCGCTCGGCCTGCAGACCCGCATCGACAAGGCAATGGATCTGGCGTTGACCCGCGAAATGGAAAAGCTGGAAGGGCGGCTCGGGTTTCTCGCCACCACCGGCTCGGCGGCGCCCTTCATCGGCCTGTTCGGCACCGTGATCGGCATCATGACCTCGTTCCAGGCGATCGCCGCCTCGAAGAACACCAGCCTGTCGGTGGTCGCGCCCGGCATCGCCGAAGCGCTGCTGGCGACAGCCATCGGCCTGCTCGCCGCCATCCCGGCCGTCATCGCCTACAACAAGCTGTCGTCGGACGCGAGCAAGATCGCGGTGCGCATGGAAGGCTTCGCGGATGAGTTCTCCGCCATACTCTCGCGCCAAATCGATGAAAAAGTCGCGCAGAAGGCCTGAGGAACGATCATGGGAATGTCCGTAAGCGCAGGTGGCGGAGGACGCGGTGGGCGCGGCCACCGGCGGCGCGGCCGCCATCACGCCTTGATATCGGAGATCAACGTCACGCCGATGGTCGACGTGATGCTGGTGCTGCTGATCATCTTCATGGTCGCGGCGCCGCTGCTGACGGTCGGCGTGCCGATCGACCTGCCGGATACGCAGGCCAAGGCGATGAACGCCGATACGCAGCCTATAACCGTGTCCATCAACCCGGCCGGTCAGATTTACCTCCAGGAAACCGAGATCCCTATCGAGGAGCTGGTGGCGAAGCTGCAGGCGATCTCGAAGACGGGCTATGACGAGCGCATTTTCATCAGAGGTGACAAGGCGACGGATTACGGCACGGCCATGAAGGTGATGGCCCGCATCTCGGCTGCCGGCTACAAGAATATCGGCCTGGTTTCACTGCAGGAACAGGATCAGTAGACGCAAGATGAGGACCGGCCTCACCACATCGGTGATCTTGCATGCGGTGGCGATTGCCTTCGGGCTGTTCACCTTGTCCTCGCCGCCCGCGATGCCTGCGTCCGATGCGGAATCGGTGTCGGTCGAGATCGTGCCGATGGAAGCGACGGCACAGGTCCTGCAAGGCGACAAGAAGTCTGTGATGCATGACAAGCCGGCGCCGCTGCCGACACAGCGTCCCGACATCGTTCCCGATGCCCAGAAAGTCGGCGATAATAGCGTCGACACCGAAAAGCCGCCGACACCTGAGCCCAAGCCTCAGCCAGTCGACATGACGGCGGCTCCGCCACCAGCGCCGACGCCGGTCGAAAAGCCCAAACCCGAGGACGTGCCGAAGCCGAAGGAAGAGCCGAAGCCTATTCCCGCTACGGAGGTGGCGCCGGTGCCGCAGCCGAAGGAAGAGGTCAAGCCCGAACCGGTCAAGCAGACCGAGCCCAAGCCGACGCCGGCGAAGGAGCCGACGCCCACGCCGCCGCAGGACAAGACTGCCGCGATCGATCCGCAGCCCGAGGTCAAGCCGGATGCCGTCGCCGAGGCGATTGCCAAGCAACCGCCGACCGAGGAGGCGCAGCTTCCGGACTCGGCGCCAGCACCCGAGGCTCGGCCGAAGCCGCAGCCGGCCCAGGCCGAAAGCGCCAAGGCGCCCGAGCGCAAGGATGCCGACAAGCCGGTCAAGGAAGCCTCGTCCAGGCCGAAATCTGAAGACAAGCAGTTCAACGCCGACGAGATTTCGGCTCTGCTCGACAAGCGGAAGCCGTCCGGCGGCGGCGCCAAGCGCTCGACCCAGCAAGCATCGCTCGGCGGCGACAAGGATCAGGGCCAGAAGCTTTCGAAATCGGAGCAGGGGGCATTGGAGGCCCAGCTTAGTAATTGCTGGACCCTGCCGGTAGGGGTCGAGGGTTCGGAGAATTTCGTGGCTGTGATCCAGTTCAACCTGGACGCCTCCGGCAAGCTGGATGGCCGGCCTACTGTCGAAAAATCGAGCGGAAACCGCCCGTTTGACGAAAGTGCAGTGCGGGCGGTTCAGAAATGCGACATGGCCGGCCTGCAGGTTCCGGCGGGCAAGCAAGACATCTGGTCCGACGTTCGGGTCACTTTCGACCCCAGGGAGATGCTCGGTCTTTAGGCCCGGCGCTCACAGAATCAGCGAAAGAAGCGAGAAGACATGAAATCCATCCTCAAGCCGCTCCTGACGATCGCAGCGATGGCGCTGGGTATGACCGTTGCCGTCACCCTGCCGGCGCGGGCGCTCGTTGAGCTCAACGTCAATAAGGGCAATGTCGAGCCGTTGCCGATCGCCATCACGGACTTCCAGGGCGGCGATGCGCTCGGCGCCGAGATTTCCGGCATCGTCAGTGCCGACCTGAAACGCTCCGGCCTGTTCGCGCCGATCGACAAAAGCGCTTTCATTGAAAAGATCTCGAGCCCGGATGCCACGCCGCGCTTCGAAGACTGGAAGGTGATCAATGCGCAGGCGCTGGTCACCGGCAGCGTCGGCAAGGAGGCTGACGGCCGCATCCGCGCCCAGTACCGGCTGTGGGACACCTTTGCCGGCCAGCAGATGTCGGGCGAGCAGTTCTTCGCCAACGACGCCAATACCAGGCGCGTCGCCCATATCATCGCCGATGCGATCTACGAGCGGCTGACCGGCGAGAAGGGCTATTTCGACACGCGCGTTGTCTTCATCGACGAGTCCGGTGCCAAGAATGCGCGCAAGAAGCGGCTTGCCATCATGGACCAGGACGGCGCCAACGTCCGCTATCTCTCGAACGGCAAATCGATCGTGCTGACGCCGCGCTTCTCGCCGAACCGGCAGGAAATCACCTACATGTCCTATGAAAGCGGTCAGCCGCGGGTGTACCTGCTGCAGATCGAGACGGGGCAGCGCGAGCTGGTCGGCAATTTCCCCGGCATGACGTTTGCGCCGCGCTTTTCGCCCGACGGCCAGAAGGTGATCATGAGCCTGCTGCGCGATGACGGCAATTCCAACATCTTCGCCATGGACCTGAGAAGCCGCTCGACGACCAGGCTTACCAACTCGACCGCCATCGACACCTCACCGTCCTACTCGCCTGACGGCAGCAAGGTGGTGTTCACCTCGGATCGCGGCGGCCGCGCGCAGATCTATGTGATGGGCGCCGACGGCTCGGGCCAGACCCGCATCTCGTTCGGCGACGGCGTCTATTCGACGCCGGTATGGTCGCCGCGCGGCGATCTCATCGCCTTCACCAAGCAGACCGGCGGCGAATTCCAGATCGGCGTCATGCGCACCGACGGTTCGGGTGAGCGCATCCTGTCTACCGGCTTTCAGCAGGAAGGGCCGACCTGGGCACCCAACGGCCGGGTGCTGATGTTCTTCCGTGATTCCAATGGCGGACCAAAACTTGTTTCGGTCGATCTCACCGGCCGCAACGAACAGCCGATCCCGACGGCGAACTTCGCCTCGGATCCGGCCTGGTCGCCGCTGCTGGAATAGGCGGGAAGAGGAATTGAGGAATTGAAGAACTGACGAACTGACGAGTTGAAGAACTGAAGAGTTGAAGAACTGAAGAATGGAGAAGGCAGAGGTCACATCGAGCACGCGAGGGATTTAGAAGTCTATAAGCGTGCCTATGCGGTTTCCCTTGGGGTACACAGAGCCACGCTTGCCTTTCCGAAAATGGAGCAATACGCGCTCGCCGATCAACTACGTCGTTCCAGCAAGGCGATCTGCGCCAATTTGGCCGAAGGCTTTGCCAAACAGACCCACTCCAAGCCCGAATTCGCACGGTTCACTTCGATGGCCATAGGATCGTGCAGTGAAGTGGAGACCTGGATTTCGTATGCGTTCGACCTCGAGTACATCACACAGGCGCAACGCGACGATTGGTTGCAATCCTATGCCCGCGTCTATGGAATGCTGGTCAATCTCAGAGAGAAGCTGAGGTGATCTCTTCCTCAATTCCTCAATTCCTCAACTCCTCAATTCCCTCTTTTCATGTTTTGGCCGCATTTCCGCCTACGGTCCGCGCTCATTGTCGCCCTTGAGTAGCCCTCGGCAGAACGGTTGCGGACGGCAGCCGAAACCAAATTTTAACCGTGTTTCTTGAGCGTCGGTTAACCCAAACGTGGTTACTGGACGATCAATGAAATCACTCGAATTGCGAAGGAGAGGCGGCATGGGCCGTATCGCAGCACTTACCACAAACCCGGTCATGATCGCGCTCGTCGCGATGCTCGCGATCACCGGTTGCGCCTCGAAGAAGACGCCGAACAGCGCCGCCGATCTCGGACTCAACGGCGCCGGCGCGGCAACGCCCGGGTCGGCCCAGGACTTTACCGTCAATATCGGCGACCGCATCTTCTTCGACACCGATTCGTCATCGATCCGCGCCGACGCGCAGACGACGCTGTCGCGCCAGGCGCAGTGGCTGAACCAGTACAAGCAGTATGCCATCGTCATCGAAGGCCATGCCGACGAGCGCGGCACGCGCGAATACAATCTGGCGCTCGGAGCCCGCCGTGCTGCCGCCACCCGCGACTTCCTGGTTGCCAAAGGGGTTTCGGCACAGCGCCTGAAGACTATTTCCTACGGCAAGGAGCGTCCGGTCGCGGTTTGCGACGACATCTCCTGCTGGTCGCAGAACCGCCGCGCCGTGACCACACTGAGCGGCGCCGGCTCCTGATCGGCAAAAATGCAACACTTGGTGCGAAAGGCGGCCGCAGGGCCGCCTTTTTCGTATCTGCTCGCTCCAAACAAAATTTGGCCGAAGTCTCACGTCCTGTTAAGAGCCGAGAGCGTCTGGCCAGTCCCCAGTTGGCTGGTCTACTTCGAGTGAGAGGCGCGCAACAATGGTTTCACGGCGAGAGGCACATGCATTTCAGATCGGTCTTGAGCGGCACGCTTGCGCTGCTGCTCGTATCAAGTATCGCGGCACTTGCTGACGGTATCGGGGCAAACGGCACCGGGCAGTCATCGCAAAGCGGTTTTTCATTCCATCTGCCGACGATCAAACTGCCCGCCATTTTCGGCGAAAAGAAAAAGCCGGATCAGGTTCAATTCGCGCAACAGGATGGCACCGGCACGCCGGCGCTGGAGGAACAGCTCCGGCAGATGAACGGCAAGATCGAGGAACTCAATTTCCAGGTTCTGCAGATGCAGGAGCAGATCCGCAAGCAGCAGGAAGACAACGAATTCCGTTTCCAGCAGTTGGAAGGCGGTCCGCAAGGCGCGCAGCAGCCGGCCGGGCAGAAGAAGTCCGAGGCCGCGCCTAGCAGCGACAGCCCCAACGGCGACGGTAACATGGCGGAGGCGCCGGCAACGCAGGCTCCGGCCGACGCGGGCAAGGCAGCAGACGGCGGCAAAAGCGTCGAGGACGTCATCATCGAATCGCCCAACGGCGATCCCGGCAAGCTGATCCCCGGCGCGCCGCCCAAGACGTTCGGCACCATCACCGTCGACAAAAACGGCAATGTCGTCGAAGCCGATGGCAATGCGCAGGCGAACGCGCCGTCGCAGAATACGGCCCCAGCCAACGGCGCCAGCGCGGCCGGCAACAAGGCCGGTAAATCCGACGACACGGTGGTCGCGGCACTCCCATCGACCAACGACCCGGAGGAGCTTTACCGCAACTCTTACCAGTTCATCCTGTCGGGCGACTACAGCACGGCCGAACAGGGTTTCCGCGATCACATCGCCCGTTTTCCCCGGGACGCCAAAGCGGCGGATGCGCATTACTGGCTTGGTGAATCGCTGCTCGGCCAGCAGAAATACCGCGATGCGGCCGAGATTTTCCTCGCTGCCAGCAAGGACTATCCCAAGGCCAAGAAGGCGCCCGACATGCTGCTGAAGCTCGGCGTTTCACTGGTCGGGCTGAAACAGCGCGACGTGGCCTGTGCCACTTTCAGCGAGATCGGCAAGCGCTACCCTGATATTTCCGGCGCGCTCAAGGAGCGGGTCAAGCAGGAAAGGGCACTCGCGGCGTGCTAGTTTTTCCGTTGCGTGTCGTTGCCGCAAAACCGGGCCCACGCTTGGGCGACATGCATGACGCTCGACACCGAGCCTGACCTTTCGGATTTTTCGCGGATCGACTTTTCCAACGGCGCTGTTGCGGCCGTGTCCGGCGGCAGCGACTCGACCGCCCTTCTCCTCCTCCTCAAAGCCCATCTCGACCGTAACGCCCCGGCAACGAAATTGCTGGCGGTAACGATCGATCATCGATTGCGGCCGCAAGCGGCAGCGGAAGCGCAAGCCGTGGCCAGGCTGTGCGCGGCGCGCGGCATTGCCCATCGCGTCCTCGCTTGGTCGGGGCACAAACCATCGACCGGCCTGCCCGCCGCCGCGCGCGGAGCCCGATACCGGCTGCTCGCCGAGGCCGCCGAAGCGGCAGGCATCGGCCTGATCCTGACTGGCCACACCGCCGACGACCAGGCCGAGACCGTGCTGATGCGGCAAGCGCGGGACGAGTGGGCGCGGGACGAGTGGGCGCGTGACGAGTGGGCACGTGACGAGCGGCCAAGTGACGAGCGGCCAAGTGACGGAGGGCAAAGCGACGACGGGCGGCGCGAGGAAGGGCGGGGTCTTGCCGGCATGGCGCCGGCAACCCTCTACGACTGGCGGCACTGGATCGTGCGGCCACTGCTCGGCGTAAGGCGTGAGGCACTGCGCGAATTCCTGCGGCGTGAACAGGTTGCCTGGATCGAAGATCCGACCAATGCCGACACCGCTTTCGAGCGGCCGCGCGTCCGCGCAGCACTTGCCGAAGGCGATGGTGCGCCACGCGTGGCTGAAGCGATAGCGCTGGCCAGAAAGGTGGCGGCCGAGCGTGAGCAACTGGGACGCCGCGCGGCCATGCTGATCCGCAGCTTGGCCTCCAGGCCAGCCGCCGGCCTAGTCCGCCTCAACCGGGATTTTGCGACGGAAAGCGACAGCGGGGCGGCCATTTATGCGCTGCGCATTCTGCTGGCGGCGACCGGCGGCACAGCCTTCCTTCCCGACCAGGCCCGCAGCGAAGCCCTTTTCGGCCGGCTCCGCACCGGGCCGCTTTGTGCCACATTGTCGCGGACCGTGATCGATGCCCGGCGTACCGGTATCTTTCTGCATCGCGAATTGCGCGATCTGCCGCCCGCTGTCGAGGTTTCCGACAATGCGCTTTGGGACGGCCGCAGACGGATCACATTGGGCGACAGTTCAGGTGCATTGTTGATCGCGCCGCTGTTGGTAGCACCGCTCGGGGCGGCTCTTGCCGCAAAGCGGGCAATTGCCGGGCATGGCACGCCGGCAAGCCTTGTACGCGCGGCCCTGGCCGCCGAGCCGGCGCTATGGCGGGATGGCGAATGCCTTGGTCTGCCTGGGGAAGGCCCGGGTTTGCCCGGGGAAGGCCCGATGCCGGCTGCTGTCGCCGCATATCCGGCAGTCGCGCCCTTCGCCCGTTTCCTGCCGTCCTTCGATCTGGCGCCGGCCGATGCCGTCGCCGCCTTGCTTGGCGCGGCGCCGGTTCCAGCCTCGCCATTCGGCGGCCACAGTGCCGGCCTACCACGGGCGAAAGCTTAACCGAGACCTGCTGTTATGCTTGGCAAGGGGAGACGCTCTCCCTATGTTAGGGCCAAGTTTCCTCTCACGACGTGTGTCCGCCCAGCGGCGCCAACGGGACAATTGATGAATCCGAATTATCGCAATCTCGCGCTCTGGGCGATCATAGCGGTCCTGCTCATCGCTCTCTTCAATCTTTTCCAGACGCCGCAGACGCGTGGGGCCTCAAGCGATGTCCCCTATTCGCAGTTCCTGCAGGAAGTCGCGGCGGGACGGATCAAGTCGGTGACCATCGCCGGCGCCCGTATCTCCGGCAATTACACGGACAGTTCCAACGGCTTCCAGACCTATTCGCCTGGGGACCCGTCACTGGTTTCGCGTCTGCAGGACAAGAACGTCACCATCAATGCGCGTCCTGAATCCGACGGCTCCAATTCGCTGTTCGGCACCCTGATCTCCTGGCTGCCGATGATCCTCATCCTCGGCGTCTGGATATTCTTCATGCGCCAGATGCAGTCCGGTTCCGGCCGTGCCATGGGCTTCGGTAAATCGAAGGCCAAGCTTTTGACCGAAGCGCATGGCCGCGTCACCTTCCAGGACGTCGCCGGCGTCGACGAAGCCAAGCAGGATCTGGAAGAGATCGTCGAGTTCCTGCGCGACCCGCAGAAATTCCAGCGGCTTGGCGGCAAGATTCCGCGCGGCGTGCTGCTCGTCGGTCCTCCCGGAACCGGCAAGACGCTGCTCGCCCGCTCGGTCGCCGGTGAAGCCAACGTGCCGTTCTTCACCATTTCGGGCTCGGACTTTGTCGAGATGTTCGTCGGCGTCGGCGCAAGCCGCGTCCGCGACATGTTCGACCAGGCCAAGAAGAATGCGCCCTGCATCATCTTCATCGACGAAATCGACGCGGTCGGCCGCCATCGCGGTGCCGGCCTCGGCGGCGGCAATGACGAACGTGAGCAGACGCTGAACCAGCTGCTGGTCGAGATGGATGGCTTCGAATCCAACGAAAGCATCATCCTGATCGCCGCCACCAACCGGCCCGACGTGCTCGATCCGGCGCTGCTCAGGCCGGGCCGCTTCGATCGCCAGGTGGTGGTGCCGAACCCCGACATCGTCGGCCGCGAGAAGATCCTGAAGGTGCATGTGCGCAACGTGCCGCTGGCGCCCAATGTCGACCTCAAGGTGATCGCGCGCGGCACGCCGGGCTTTTCCGGCGCCGACCTGATGAACCTGGTCAACGAGTCCGCCCTGATGGCGGCGCGGCGTAACAAGCGCCTCGTCACCATGGCCGAATTCGAGGACGCCAAGGACAAGATCATGATGGGCGCCGAGCGCCGCTCGTCGGCGATGACGCAGGCCGAGAAGGAGTTGACCGCCTATCACGAGGCCGGCCACGCCATCCTGGCGCTCAACGTGCCGTCGGCCGATCCGCTGCACAAGGCGACCATCATTCCGCGAGGCCGGGCACTCGGCATGGTCATGCAGCTGCCGGAAGGCGACCGCTATTCGATGAGCTACAAATACATGATCTCGCGCCTTGCCATTATGATGGGCGGCCGTGTCGCCGAGGAGTTCAAGTTCGGCAAGGAGAACATCACCTCGGGCGCCTCCTCCGATATCGAGCAGGCGACCAAGCTTGCGCGCGCCATGGTGACGCGCTGGGGCTTCTCCGACAAGCTCGGCCATGTCGCCTATGGCGACAACCAGGAGGAGGTGTTCCTCGGCCATTCGGTGGCGCGCACGCAGAACATCTCGGAAGAGACGGCGCAGATCATCGACGCCGAAGTGCGCCGGCTGATCGACGAGGCCTATTCGACGGCAAGGTCAATCCTGACTAAGAAAAAGAAGGAATGGATCGCGCTGGCGCAAGGCCTGCTCGAATACGAGACGCTGTCGGGCGAGGAGATCAAGCAGCTGATCGCCGGCAATAAGCCCGCACGCGACCTCGGCGACGACACGCCGCCGAGCCGTGGCTCGGCCGTACCAAAGTCCGGCCGCCGCAAGAAGGGTCCCGAGCCCGAAGGTGGCATGGAACCCCAGCCGTCAAGCTAGGCCCCGGCCCAGGACAGATCGACTTCGAAACGCCGCGGGCTCCAACCGCGGCGTTTCCTTTTGATGTTCGCGAGGCGCAAAAGCTGCCGGTCTCCCTACTTGTGGGCAGGGCTATCGCAGGTGGAAAGCCGAGGCTTTCGCCCTACGATGAGGGAGACTTGGCGCCGACCCTGGGCAAATTGCCTGCCGTTCGGCGCAAGGGCTCAACGGCGCCGACGACCCGCCCTCCGAGGCGGGTTTTTGCTTCCGGCGGCGGACAGAGGGAGCGAAGGAACGCGACCTGACAGTTGGTCCGACCTCGGAAGGCCCTCTCACTTGTTCGGCAATAACAAAAAAGCCCGCGAACCTTGCGGCTCGCGGGTTCCTATCGTCGGATGATGATGGCGCCGGTCAGCTCTTCAGCTTGGCGTTGCAGAGGCTGTAGAAGCCGCCGCCCTTCTGGATCCACCTGAGGCCGCCCAGCGTGTTGGCGTCCTTGTTCGCGTAATAGAGGTCGAGGCAGGTGTGCATGCGGCCCTTGGCCGGGGTCTCGGTTGCATACTTCTTGGAGATCGCCGTCGGGAATTTCACGCCCTGGGGGGCGGTGATGGTCGGCGGCTGCGGATCGCCGGTATACTTGGCATCGGGAGCCGGCAGGGTGTCGTCGTCGGCTGCGCCGGCGCCGCATTGGCTCTTGCGGAAGTCGTTCCACTTCATGCCGTTCAGCGTGTTGCCGGCCTTGGCAGCCTGATATTTGGCGCTGCAATCCGCCATACTGAGGCCTTTGCCGGAATCGGTCGCGGCGGCTGTCGCCGCCTCGGCAGGTGCCGCGGCAGGCTGTGCCGCTGCAGTTGCGCCGGCGGCGCATTCACTCTTGCGGAAGTCGTTCCATTTCATGCCGTTGAGCGTGCCGGCAGCCTTGGCGGCCTGGTATTTGGTGCTGCATTCCTTGGCCGTCAGGCCCGGCGCAGCGTCGTCGGCGGCTGCCGCAGCCTTGGTCGTGGCGGCGGGTTGTGCGGCTGCCGTCGCGTCGGCGGCGCACTGTGTCTTGCGGAAATCGTTCCACTTCATGCCGTTCAGCGTGCCGGCGGCTTTTGCCGCCTGGTACTTGGTGCTGCACTCCTTCGCCGTCAGGCCCGGGGCCGCATCGTCGCCGGCGGCTGCCTTGGTGGTGTCAGTGGCCTTGGCCGGGGCGGTGTCGGTCGTAGCGGCGGTGGCATCGGTGCCGCATTGCGCCTTGCGGAACTGGTTCCAGTTCTGCCCGCCAAGCGTTCCCGCATCCTT
The DNA here is from genome assembly GCF_040318745.1 of Mesorhizobium sp. M1027. NCBI lineage: Bacteria > Pseudomonadati > Pseudomonadota > Alphaproteobacteria > Hyphomicrobiales > Phyllobacteriaceae > Mesorhizobium > Mesorhizobium sp. M1027. The sequence goes on from NZ_JAMYMW010000002.1 coordinate 499,569, forward strand.
CGCCGCGTTATACTTGGTGCTGCACTCGGCCATGGTCAGCGCATTGGCAGGCGCCGCCAGGAACAAGGTCGCGACGGCAAGACCCGTCAAAGTGGCAAGTCGGTGGATGAGCATGCGTTTTCTCCCTGTGGCAGTTCATGATATGTCCCAGTGCAGCAATAGCGCTCAACGGCTGGTTGCGCCAGATGCTAAGTAGCGTAGAGACAAATTTAGAGGTGCATTCTTTTCTTTAAGGTGATGAATTCGTTGCCGGGACCGTCTCCCAGCCAAATTCGTCCGGGTGCATTGCACGGAGAGCGCGCATATGGCTGGTTCCCAGCGAGGCCACTGCGTCACATGACGGACAGTCAAATCGGCGGGTGCGGAGGACCTGAGCCTACCGCTGTCTGGAGCCGCACGATGCGGACTCGGGTTCAAGGCCACACTGCCACAGACCAAAGGATCCAGATGAGTTTGAGTTGACATTTCTGATGCTGCTGCCGCAACAAGGGCTCGGAACTTGAAAATCAACACACTAGCGTGACGCAAAACACACAAAACAACAATTTTCTAAGGATTGGTCGTCCATAATCATACAATGTGATGACGGGGCTTGGGCCATTTTATGGCATGAGATGCTCGGAAAGAACCATCGGGAAGCTGGCGAACATGGCAGGACATTATTTCGGTACGGATGGCATTCGTGGGCGAGCCAACAAGTTTCCAATGACGGCGGAGGTCGCCATGCGGGTCGGCATGGCCGCCGGCCTCTCCTTCCAGCGCGGCAGCCACCGCCACCGCGTCGTGCTCGGCAAGGATACCAGGCTTTCCGGCTACATGATCGAGAACGCGATGGTATCCGGCCTGTGCGCCGCCGGCATGGATGTCTTCCTGCTCGGCCCTATCCCGACGCCCGCTGTTGCCATGCTGGTGCGCTCGCTGCGCGCCGATATCGGGGTGATGATTTCTGCCTCGCACAACCCCTATTACGACAACGGCATCAAGCTGTTCGGCCCCGATGGCTACAAGCTGTCCGATGAGATCGAGGAGCGTATCGAGGGGATGCTCGACAAGGATATCGAATTGGCGCTCGCCGATTCCGATGGGCTCGGCCGCGCCAAACGCGTGGACGGCGTGCATGACCGTTATATCGAATTCGCCAAGCGCACGCTGCCGCGCTCGATGTCGCTGTCGGGCCTGCGCATCGTCGTCGATTGTGCCAATGGCGCCGCCTACAAGGTGGCGCCCGACGCGCTATGGGAACTCGGCGCCGAGGTCGTTGCCATCAATGTCGAGCCCAACGGCTTCAACATCAACAAGGAATGCGGCTCGACTCATCCAGCCGGCTTGCAAAAGAAGGTGCACGAAGTGCGCGCCGATATCGGCATTGCGCTCGACGGCGATGCCGACCGCGTCGTCATCGTCGACGAGAACGGCGCGATCGTCGATGGCGACCAGATCATGGCGCTGATTGCCGAGTCCTGGCACCAGAGCGGGCGGCTGGCCGGCGGCGGTGTCGTCTCGACGGTAATGTCCAATCTCGGCCTCGAACGCTTCCTCGGCGACATGAACCTGCAGTTGCATCGCACCAAGGTCGGCGACCGCTATGTCGTCGAGCACATGCGTGCCCATGGGCTCAATGTCGGCGGCGAACAGTCGGGTCACATCGTGCTGTCCGACTTTTCGACCACCGGCGACGGCCTTGTCTCGGCGCTGCAGGTGCTCGCCTGCATCAAGCGGCAGAACCGACCGGTGAGCGAACTGTCGAAGAAGTTCGAGCCGGTGCCGCAGCTGTTGAAGAATGTGCATATTTCCGGCGGCAAGCCGCTCGAGGAGGCGCCGGTCAAGGCAGCGATCGAAGATGCGCGCAATCGCCTCGGCAAGGCCGGGCGCCTGGTCATCCGGCCATCCGGCACGGAGCCGCTCATCCGCGTCATGGCGGAAGGCGACGACCCACAACTTGTCGAGTCCGTCGTCAACGACATCGTCGAGGTCATTTCGGAAACGCGCAGCGCCGCCTGATCCCCTCCAACACCGGTTCAAAGCCCGCCTTGCCGGCGGGCTTTTTATTGAGTCGCCAATTCCGCCTGCAGCAACGGCCGATTGCTCGACTTTTAGAGATTCGTGGTTAATCAATACGGTTAAACGCCTTTTAACCTTTCCGATTCATTATCCACAACTGAGGTCAATCATATTTCGGGCGCGTTCGCCGTTCGAGGGTTCTCAGGGGTGATAAGCATGTTCAACACAGCAAGAATGGCCCTCCTGGCCGCGCTGTTTGCCGGCGCCGGGCCGGCATTCGCCGCCGATTTCGTCGAGCAGCCCGTAGTCGAAGAGGCGCCACCACCGGTTGCCTACGAGCAGCCGGCCGAATTCGGCGGCTGGTATATCCGTGGCGACATCGACTATCACTGGTCGAAGTTTCGTGGTGGCGACTACATCACCTACGGTGTAGCGCCCCAGAATCCCGGCAAGTTCGATACAGGCAAGCTGGACGGCGCCTTCTCGGCCGGCGGCGGTGTTGGTTACCAGATCGACGAGCATTTCCGCACCGATCTCACCTTGGACTGGATGAGCAAGTCCAAATTCCGCGGCTCGACCAACGGCTTCTGCGGCCCGCAGCAAACGCCTTGCACGTCCGTCGATACCTCGTCCTATTCGGCGCTGCTGCTCTTGGCCAACGCCTATGTCGACATCGGCACCTGGCATGGGATCACGCCTTATGTCGGCGCCGGCATCGGCGGTGCCTGGGTCAAGTGGGATGAACTGCACAACGTGGACAGCGACGGTTCATTTGATCATAGCGGTGGCAAGGGCTGGCGTTTTGCCTATGCTGCCATGGCGGGCGCATCCTACTGCCTGACCGACCGCGTCAAACTCGATGTCGGCTACCGCTTCAGCCACATCAATGGCGGTAAGATGTTCGACTATGCCTCCCTCCCCAATGTCGGCCCAGGCTATGACCGCGGCATCAACGTGCACGAAGTGCGTGGCGGCCTGCGCTACCAGTTCGGCAGGTCGGACTGCGCGCCGCCGGAGCCCTACGTTCCAGAACCCGAGCCCGTCTACACCAAGTAGTTGTTTCTGAAATCCAGGAATTCGTCGACCGCCCGGCTGATGCCGGGCGGTTTCGTTTTGGCTGCCTAAGATGCTGCGCTCTGGAACACCGCCCAACTTGAGAAGCGAAAGCGGATCAAATCAATTGCTAACGCCTTGTTATCCTTAACCCGCACTTAACCACTATGGTTAACAATGCTCTCTGAAGCGGCGCGCGATTGCGAATGCGCCAAGTTCGGGAGCCGAGGACCATGACATCCAAATCGCCTGTAGCACTGGCGCTTGCAGCAGTCGTCGTGTTGCCGCTGACGCCGGCGCTTGGTGCCGATTACGAACCGCCGGTCTATGTCGACCAGGCGCCCGATTATGTACCGGTCGAGGTTGGCTCGGGATGGTATCTGCGCGGCGATGTGTCCTATCTGGTGCAGAAGAGCTTCAGAGATGAGGATTTCGCCTTCACGCCCGCGAGCTTCGACGAAAAGGAAGATCCCATCTTCGCCAGCATTGGCTTCGGCTACCATTTCAACGACTATCTGCGCGCCGATCTCAATGCCGGCTATCTGCCCGGCAACAAGATCGAGGTCGGCTATAACAACGGAACGACCGTGGCATCGGCGACCCTGAAGAACTATGCCTTCTCAGGCATAGTCAATGGCTATATCGACCTTGGCACCTATGTCGGAATCACGCCTTATCTCGGCGCTGGTGTCGGTATCCTCCAGAGCAAGCGCCGCCTGTCGGCGAGCTACTTCACCGCCAACGCCGACCCCACCGACGATTTCGTCCTGCGTGACAACAAGACCCAATACTCCTTCGCCTACACGCTGAATGCCGGCCTTGCCTACCAAGTGTCCAAGAATGTCTCAGTCGACGTGGGCTATCAGTATTTCTCCGCACCCGACGCCGAATATGTGACGGCCGAAAGCCTGACTTCTTATCCGATCCGCAAAGGGATCAATAATCACCAGGTCAAAGTCGGACTGCGATACGACCTCTGGTAGGCTCGATCGAAGCTGAGGCGTGAACAATGGCGGGTCTTTGGCCCGCCGTTTGCGTTGTGGCACTTTTTTGCCAAAGGCAGCCGGTATCCCGACAGCGACAAAAACTTTCCCCTTGACGCCGAAAGCCTGAACGCATATCGCCGTCCGTGGGCCACCCCTCCCCAACGAGGGGCCACTATCTGGAAGGATAGACCACGATGACGACGCATACGAAGCCCGGACTCCGTCCGGCAAATCCCAATTTTTCCTCAGGTCCCTGTGCAAAACGCCCCGGCTGGTCGGTCGAAGCGCTCAAAAATGCCGCGCTCGGGCGCTCGCACCGCGCCAAGATCGGCAAGACCAAGCTCGAACAAGCGATCGAGCTGACCCGGGAAATCCTCCAGGTTCCGGCAGATTACCGCATCGGCATCGTGCCGGCCTCGGATACCGGCGCGGTCGAAATGGCGCTGTGGTCGCTGCTCGGCGAACGCGGCGTCGACATGGTCGCCTGGGAGAGCTTCGGTTCCGGCTGGGTCACCGATGTGGTCAAGCAGCTGAGGCTAGCCGATGTTCGCAGGTTAGAGGCGGACTACGGCGTGCTGCCCGACCTGACCAAAATAGATTTCGACCGCGACGTGGTCTTCACCTGGAACGGCACGACGTCGGGCGTGCGCGTGCCGAACGGCGATTTCATCCCGGCCACCCGCAAGGGCCTGACCATCTGCGACGCCACTTCGGCGGCCTTTGCGCAGAAGCTCGATTTTCAGAAACTCGACGTCGTCACCTTCTCCTGGCAGAAGGTCTTGGGCGGTGAAGGCGCGCACGGTATGCTGATCCTCAGCCCGCGCGCCGTCGAACGGCTGGAAAGCTACAAGCCGGCCTGGCCGCTGCCGAAGGTCTTCCGCCTCACCTCGGGCGGCAAGCTGATCGAAGGCATCTTCAAGGGCGAGACGATCAACACGCCGTCAATGCTGTGCGTCGAGGACTATCTGGACGCGCTGCGTTGGGCGCAGTCGATCGGCGGCCTCGACGCGCTGGTCACCAGAGCGGATGCCAACGCCGCTGTTCTCGATCGCTTTGTCGGAAAATCTTCCTGGCTCGGCCATCTTGCCGTCGACCCGGCGACGCGCTCGAACACATCGGTCTGCCTTTCATTCACCGATCCGGATGTCGCTGCACTCAACGCCGATGGACAGGCTGCGTTCGCCAAGGCAATCGTCTCGGCGCTCGACAAGGAAGGCGTCGCCTACGACATCGGCGCCTACCGCGATGCACCGCCCGGCCTGCGCATCTGGTGCGGCGCGACAATCGAGACCTCCGATCTCGAAGCGCTGCTGCCCTGGCTCGACTGGGCCTTTGCCGCGCAAAAGGCGTCGCTGAAGGCAGCCGCCTGAGTTTTCCTGTGGCGGCTCTCGGGCCGCCATCCCCAAGCGGATCAAATCATAATTGAAGGAGGCCGCCATGGCGCCCCGCGTTCTCGTCTCAGACAACCTTTCCACCACCGCCGTGCAGATCTTCAGGGATCGCGGCATCGAGGTCGACTATTTGCCGGATCTCGGCAAGGACAAGGAAAAACTGCTCAAAGTGATCGGCCAGTATGATGGGCTGGCCATCCGCTCGGCGACAAAGGTCACGGAGAAGCTGATCAACGCCGCGACCAGGCTGAAGGTCGTGGGCCGCGCCGGCATCGGCGTCGACAATGTCGACATCCCGGCGGCGAGCCGCAAGGGCATCATCGTCATGAACACGCCTTTCGGCAATTCGATCACCACCGCCGAGCATGCCGTCGCCATGATCTTCGCGCTGGCCCGCCAGATACCGGAGGCCAACGCCTCGACCCATGCCGGCAAATGGGAAAAGAACCGCTTCATGGGCGTCGAGATCACCGGCAAGACGCTCGGCATCATCGGTTGCGGCAATATCGGCTCGATCGTCGCTACGCGCGGCGTCGGCCTGAAGATGCACGTCGTCGCCTTCGACCCGTTCCTGTCGGACAGCCGCGCCGAGGAACTCGGTGTCGAAAAGGTCGAGCTCGACGAGCTGTTCGCCCGTGCCGACTTCATCACGCTGCATACACCGCTTACCGACAAGACACGCAACATCATCGACGCCGCGGCGATCGCAAAGATGAAGACCGGCGTGCGTATCATCAACTGCGCGCGTGGCGGGCTGATCGTCGAGGCCGACCTGATCGCGGCCTTGAAGAGCGGCAAGGTGGCCGGCGCCGGCATCGACGTGTTCGAGGTCGAACCGGCGGAGAACAACGCGCTGTTCGGCATGGAGAATGTGGTGGCGACGCCGCATCTCGGTGCCTCGACGATGGAGGCGCAGGAGAACGTCGCGCTGCAGGTCGCCGAGCAGATGTCGGACTATCTGATCAAAGGCGCTGTCTCCAATGCCATCAACATGCCGTCGATCACCGCCGAGGAAGCGCCGCGGCTGAAACCTTTCGTCAAGCTCGCCGAAGTGCTCGGCGCCTTTGTCGGACAGGTCACCGAGGATCCGATCAAGGAGGTCGAGATCCTGTTCGACGGCTCGACCGCGACGATGAATACGCGGGCGCTGATCAGCGCTACTCTTGCCGGGCTGATCCGGCCGCAGGTCGCCGACGTCAACATGGTGTCGGCGCCGATCATGGTGAAGGAGCGCGGCATCATCGTCGCCGAGGTCAAGCGCGACAAGTCGGGCGTGTTCGACGGCTATATCAAGCTAACGGTCAAGACCGAGCACAGGACGCGCTCGATCGCCGGCACCTGTTTTTCGGACGGCAAGCCGCGCTTCATCCAGATCAAGGGCATCAATCTCGACGCCGAGGTCGGTCAGCACATGCTCTACACGACCAATGCCGACGCGCCCGGCATCATCGGCCTGCTCGGCACGGTGTGCGGCGAGAACGGCGTTAACATCGCCAATTTCCAGCTCGGCCGCAACCGGCCGGGCGGCGATGCCATTGCGTTGCTCTATCTCGATGCGCCGTTCCCGGAAGACGTGTTGGCGCAGGTGCGCTCGCACAAGTCGATCGACTCGGCCAAGCGGCTGCATTTCGACGTCGGCGCGGCCTGAAATTCGATCGCCCCGTGTGCAGCAGCACGCGGGGCGCTTCCATGGTCGTTGACGGACCGCAGTGAACCGTCGCGGCAAGCGACTTCATTCAGCAGCGGATACCGCCATCTTCCGTCCGCTGTATTCGGCGAGGCTGATGCCGCCCAGCACCAGTGCGAGAGCCAGCGCCTGATAAAGCTGGAATGTCTCACCGACAATCAGCACCGACAGCAGCGTACCGAAGATCGGCACCAGATTGATGAACAGGCCGGCCCGGTTGGCGCCGATCAGCTCGTTGCCCCTGATATAGAAGATCTGCGAGATGACCGAAGCACCGATGGCGGTATAGAACGCGACAGCCCAGCCGCGGGCGTCGGGGACGATGACCTTGCCGGCGGCAATCTCCCACAGGAAGAAAGGCAGCGATGTGATGAGTGCGGCAACCGACAGCGCTAGCATCAGGCTCTGCCAGCGGATGACCGGCTTCAGCCGCAACCCCACCGAATAGAAGGAGTAGCAAAGCACGGCGACCAGCATGATCGCGTCGCCGAAGTTGAGATCCAGCTTGAGAAGCTGGCGCAGGTCGCCATGGCTCGCCGTCACTGCGACGCCGATGATGGTCAGCACGACGCCAGCGATCTGCACCCGGTTCACCCGCAGGCGAAACAGCACGAAATTGGCGATGATGATCACGATCGGTATCGCCGCCTGCTCGATCGAGACGTTGATCGCCGTCGTGTAGTTGAGCGCCGTGTAGAAGATCGCATTGAAAAAGGCGAAGCCGCAAGCGCCGAGCCCGCCAAGCAGCAACCAGTGCCGACGCACCACTGGCCAGTCCTCGTGCAGCGTTCGCCAGCCGATCGGCAGCAGGATCAGAACGGCCAGAATCCAGCGCAGGAAGACCAGCGTCATCGGTGAAATGTGGTCGACGGCCAGCTTGCCGGCCACGGAGTTGCCGCCCCACAGCAAGGTGGTGAACAGCAGGAATAGGTAGGCGGCTCGATGCATCGTGACATTCCGGCCAGGCAGAGGGAATTTGACGTCGGTGTGGGACTATTGCGACCGCTAGCCCAAGTAAATGATGTCAAAGGCGAAAATTGTTGTGCCTCGGAGCGTTTTGGGTGGCAAAGAGTGGTCGCGCTCGCCGGGTCTTGACGCTATAGAGCGACGTGCGTGCAATTGGACGCTACAAGTACGCGTCGGAAGGCTTTAATCCTCGCGTCGTGCTCTCCGAAAATCGATTCCGTTTTTGGGGGCCGATGCGATAGAGGCCTGTCGTTTCGAACTGTTTTCAAGCTGCTCGTGCGGCGTCTCAAGGGAAAAGAAATATGGCCAATGTGGTGGTCGTCGGCTCGCAATGGGGCGATGAGGGCAAAGGCAAGATCGTAGACTGGCTGTCGGAGCGCGCCGACGTTGTCGTGCGCTTCCAAGGCGGCCACAATGCCGGCCACACGCTGGTCGTCGACGGCAAGGTCTACAAGCTGTCGCTGCTGCCGTCCGGCGTGGTGCGGCAAGGCAAGCTGTCCATCATCGGCAATGGCGTCGTCTTCGATCCGCACGCTTTCGTCGCCGAGGTTGCGAAATTGAAAGCGCAGGGCGTCGAGGTGACGCCGGACCGCCTGAAAATAGCCGAAAACACCGCGCTTATCCTGTCCTTGCACCGGGAGCTGGACGGATTTCGCGAGGACGCCGCTTCCAATTCCGGAACGAAGATCGGCACGACCCGCCGCGGTATCGGTCCCGCCTACGAAGACAAGGTGGGCCGGCGCGCGGTCAGGGTGATGGATTTGGCGGATTTGGAAACGCTACCCTTGAAGGTCGACAGGCTGCTGACGCACCACAATGCGCTGCGGCGCGGGCTTGGCCATGCCGAAGTCACGCATGAGGCGATCATGAGCGAGCTGATTTCCGTCGCTGACGAGATCCTGCCCTATATGGACCGCGTCTGGAAAATCCTCGACGACAAGCGCCGCGCCGGCGAGCGCATCCTGTTCGAGGGCGCGCAAGGCACGTTGCTCGACATCGATCATGGCACCTATCCGTTCGTCACCTCGTCAAATACCGTTGCCGGCCAGGCCGCTGCCGGGTCCGGTGTCGGCCCGGGCGCCATCGGCTATGTGCTCGGCATCACCAAGGCCTATACCACGCGTGTTGGCGAAGGCCCGTTTCCGACCGAGCAGAAGAACGAGATCGGCGAGTTCCTGGGCACGCGTGGCCATGAATTCGGCGTCGTCACCGGTCGCAAGCGCCGCTGCGGCTGGTTCGATGCCGTGCTGGTCCGCCAGGCCGTCGCCGTCAACGGCATCAAGGGCATTGCGCTGACCAAGCTCGATGTGCTCGATGGGCTGGACGAGATCAAGGTCTGTACCGGCTACCGACTCGACGGCGAGGCGATAGATTACCTGCCGGCCAGCCAGGGTGCGCAGGCCCGCGTCGAACCGGTCTACGAAACGTTGGAGGGGTGGAAAGGTACCACCGCCGGCGCGCGCAGCTGGAACGATCTGCCGGCCCAGGCGGTGAAGTACGTCCGCCACATCGAAGAGCTGATCGGCGCGCCGGTCGCACTCCTTTCCACCAGCCCTGAACGGGACGACACGATACTTGTGACCGATCCGTTTCAAGACTAGTTTCTCAGCCTTTCCGGGCATTGCGGCTGATTTGCGGGGGCCGGCCCAGAAACAAATGCAGGTCGACTGAAGCATGGTAGATTTTGTTGGTGCCCTGAAAAAGACGCTAGACAAGCTTGATAAGCCGTCGGCGGAAGTGCGCGCCAAAATTTATGACATGGCGCGTTCGACGATCGCGAAGAAAATTGCCGAACGCGATCCGCCGTTTGCGCCGTCGGATGTCGCCAGGCAGAAGCGCGCACTCGAAGACGCCATCGCAAGCGTTGAGCGAGAATATGCTAAACCGGCACCGGCATCCGATCCGCTGGCGGAACTGGAGGACATCTTCTCCTCCATCGACCGCAACAAGAACCAGCCCAGCCATGTCCGGCAGCCGGCAAAGACCGAGCCAGCAACGACCGGGCCAGCAAAGACCGGGCCGGCCCAGACTGAGCCGGCATGGCAGTCCACGCCCGCCAAGGCGGTGCCGAACTGGCAAAAGCCGCAGCCCGTCGCTCTTCCTCAAGAGCGCGCTGGTCCGCCGCCGTCCGATATGGATCTTCCGACGGCCGATGACCAAGACAGCGTTTTTCGGGGCGACGACTTTTCTAACGACGGCGGCCCCGCGGAGGACAGGTTCCAGCGACTCCATCCTGCCGAGCGCAGGCGCAGCTATGGCGGCGTGATCGCCGCCGCCATTGCCCTGCTGGTCATTGCCGGTGGCGGTTATGGCATCTGGCTGAACAAGGATGCGTTCGGCAGCATGCTCGGCCTCGACGAGACCAAAGCCGTCGCCACCGAACCGCTGGTAAAACCAGCCCCGGCCAAGCCGGTGGCCGATGCGGCCGTACCGGCCGCCGCGCCTCCGACGGAGGCCGGCGAGGGCGCGAAGTTTACGCAGCGCCTTACGCCCGAGGGCCACGAAGTCGATCCCGGCCCCGCGGCCGGGCAGGCGGGCATCGGCGAAGGCGAATCCGTCGCCGCACTGACCACGCCGTCGGCCGCTCAAGCGCCGACCACCCCGGCACCCGCCGCGCCGGCACCGGCCGCACCCGCCGACACGCAAGCCACGGCCAATGCTCCAGCAGTCGATGGGTCCGCTGCGCCAACGCCCGCAACGCCGCCCGATGCTGCAGCTACTCCGCCAGCCCCTGCAACGGCCGCCCCGCCGCCCGCACCGGCAGCGGCACCGACGGTAGTTCCGCCGCAAGCCGCGTTGGCCGTCGGCCAGAAGGCGATCTTCTACGAGGAGCGCACCAGCACCGCTCAAGGCTCGGCCGAGCCCGGCAACATCGTCTGGTCGCTGGTGCAGGAATCGCCCGGCGGCGACCTGCCGCCCGAGCCGGCGATCCGTGCCGAGGCGACCATTCCAGGCAAGGATATCCAGTTGCGCATGACGATCCGTCGCAACACGGACCAGACGCTGCCGGCCAGCCACATCATCGAGATGATCTTCCTGACGCCTAATGGCTTCGAGGGCGGCGGTGTCGACAACATCTTGCGTGTCGCCATGAAGGGGTCCGAGCAGGATGCCGGCAGCCCGCTGATCGGCATCCCGGCCAAGATCGCCGATGGCTTCTTCCTGGTTGCGCTCAACGATACTAAGGCGGATGAAGACGCCAATCTGACCTTGCTCAGAGGTCAGGACTGGATTGACGTGCCGGTCGTCTACAAGACCGGGCGGCGGGCGCTGCTCACCATGGAAAAGGGAATTCCCGGCGAGAAGGTGTTCGACGAGGCGCTGAAGGCCTGGCAGACAAAGACGGCGGGGTGAGGCCGGCTCACCAGCCCAACGCCTCCTTGGCTCAGAAGCCTTGGAACAGCATGTCGAGCGCGCTCACGATGTCTTCGTGATGCCTGGTCAGATTCAGTCGGCTCTCGCCCAGTTCCGTCGCCGCAACCGTGGCGATCAAATGGGTGGCCATGACCAATTTCCGACCATTGATCTCGAAAATGGGATGGAGCCTTGGCATTGGTGATGGCGCCATCGCAACCGGCAGCAGCGGGACGACCACCCGGGTCTTGAAATGGTCGAGCAGATCGGCCTGGACGTCGAGGAGATAGCCGCCTTCGATGCTACCCGCGAAGACGTCGTAGCGCGCCATCAGAATTGCCGATGTTCTGCCAACGGAATACAGTGTTTTTCGACATATTCGTTCCACGCATCTATCGTCGCGCGGTTCTCAAGCTTCCACAGCCGCGTCTTTTCGGCGGCCACTGCCTCTGCGATGCCGGCTTCAGCGGCGCGCGAGACATTCACATCGAGCCCCTTGGCTTCCTTCATGAGCTTTGAGTCGATCGACAGATTTGCCGGCTGACGAACCGCATTCACAGCTATCTTGCGCATGATCACCTCCCCAGCATGCGCATAATATATGCGCACTCCTATCTAGTCGCAATGACAAGGTGCTTGAACTCGCGAATTACCCCTCCATCTCCTCGCGCAGCATCTCGAGTTCCAGCCATTCCTCCTCGAGCGCTGCCAGTGTGACGCGCTCCTTGTCGAGCGCGGCAATCGTCTTCTGGAACGAGGCCGGGTCGCGCTCGTAATAGGCCGGATCGGCGATGTTGTTCTCCAGCCGCGAGATCGAGGCCGACACCGCCTCGATCTTCTTGGGTAAGGTTTCCAGCGCGAATTTCTGCTTGAACGACAGTTTCCTGGCCGGGCCCTTGGGAGCGGCCGCGTCGCTCCTGCTTGCAGCGGTCGCCTCGCTGGTCTCTGCCTTCGGCCGCGCCTTGCGGTCGTCCAGCCTGGTGCCGCCGCGCTGCGCCAGCATGTCGGAATAGCCGCCGGCATATTCGATCCAGCGGCCGTCACCATCCGGCGCGATGATGCTGGTCACGGTGCGGTCGAGGAAATCGCGATCGTGGCTGACCAGGATCACCGTGCCGGCAAAGCCGGCGACCAATTCCTGCAGCAACTCCAGCGTCTCCATGTCGAGGTCGTTGGTCGGCTCGTCGAGCACAAGCAGGTTTGCCGGCCGCGCCAAAACGCGGGCGAGGATCAGCCGTGCCCGCTCGCCGCCCGAAAGCTCGCGCACCGGCGTGCGCGCCTGTTCCGGCTTGAACAGGAAGTCTTTCATGTAAGAGACGACGTGGCGCTGTTCGCCATTGATGACGAGGTTCTCGCCGCGACCGTCGGTGAGATACTGCGCCAGTGTCTCCTGTGGATCGACGGCCTCGCGCTTCTGGTCGAGCGTGGCGATCTCCAGATTGGTGCCGAGCCGCACCGTGCCTGCGTCTGGCTTCAATTCGCCGGTCAGCATCTTCAACAGTGTCGTCTTGCCGGCGCCGTTCGGCCCGACCAGGCCGACGCGATCGCCGCGCTGGATGCGGGTCGAGAATCCCTTGACCACGGTCAGATCGCCAAAGCTCTTCTCGATGTTCTTGGCTTCGATCACCAGCTTGCCGGATTCGGCGGCGTCGCTGGCTGTCATCGTCGCCGCACCCTCGGCGCCGCGATGACCGCGAAAGCGCTGGCGCATGGTCTGCAACTCACCGAGCCGGCGCATGTTGCGCTTGCGCCGCGCTGTCACGCCATAGCGCAGCCAGTGCTCCTCGCGCACGATCTGGCGACCGAGCTTGTGCTGCTCGCGCTCTTCCTCCTCCAGCACCGTGTCGCGCCATTCCTCGAAATAGCCAAAGCCCTTGTCGAGACGGCGGGTCTGGCCGCGGTCGAGCCAGATTGTGGCGCGTGACACGCGCTCGAGAAAACGGCGGTCATGCGAGATGACGACCAGTGCCGAGGAGGTGCGGGCAAGCTCCTCCTCCAGCCATTCGATGACCGACAGGTCAAGATGGTTTGTCGGCTCATCGAGGAGGAGAATATCGGGCTCCGGCGCCATGACGCGGGCGAGTGCCGCACGCCTCGCCTCGCCGCCGGAGAGGTCGTTCGGCCGTTCTTCGCCGGTCAGGCCGAGATGCTCCATCAGATAGGTGGCGCGATAGGGATCGTCGGCGGGCCCGAGCCCCGCCTCGACATAGGCGCGGACGGTCGCAAAACCGTCCATGTCGGGCATTTGCGGCAAGTAGCGCACGGTTGCCGAAGGCTGGCGGAAGACTTCACCGTCCTGCGGCTCGATCAGCCCGGCGGCGATCTTGAGCAGCGTCGACTTGCCCGAACCGTTGCGGCCGACCAGGGCGATCTTGTCGCCAGCTGAGGCCGTCAGGGCGGCACCGTCGAGCAGCGGCGTGCCGCCAAAGGTCAGCTTTATCCCGTCGAGATTGAGAAGTGGCGGCGCCATGTCAGCTTTCTGGGCTCAGCTTTCCGGAAGAGGGTGGGGATGCGCGAGCAGCAGCGCGCGGCCGCTGGCCAGCGCGATTTCCAGCCGGCCCCTGACCTCGTTGGAAATGGTCAGCGACGAGCCGAACGCAACCTCGACATGGTCGAGCGGCCATTTGGCACCGGTGACGCTCAGGCCGGCGAGATCGGAGAAGCCGAGCACCGAAAACAGCGTGCCGTCGGCATAGTCGAAGCCAGCCTTTCCGGGCAGCAAGGGAATGCCTTCCTGTGCGCCGCTGGTCAAAAGCACGTCCGTCCCGCCTTCCGCCAGCCGGACGCTCAACGCCAGATGCAGGAAGATGTGGTCGGTGCGTTTACCGCCGAAGGCACCTGCGAGCACAAGGCTGGTCGCACCGCGTTCGAGCGCGGCAGCGATAGCGAGTTCACCGTCGGTCTTGTCCTTTTCGGCGGGAAACACCTGCCGTGGCACGGCGGCCAGATCCTCCGGCAACTCGGCAGGCACGGAATCGAAATCGCCGACCCAGAGTTCCGGCCACAGGCCCAGCATACGGGCATGGCCGATGCCGGCATCGGCAGCGATGACGCGCGAGCCTTCGACCTGGCGGTCGAGCAGCGGCGTGCGGATGAGATCGCCGCCAAGCAGGATGGTGAATTTGCTCATATCTCGTGGCCCTTACCAGCCCTGCCCCAGAAACGGAAGAATGAAACGGAAGATGAAACGGCAGACGACACGGAAGGCTGGGCTTTGGATGCCCGGCAAACTTCCGCTTGCGCGGCACTTCGGCCGGGCCTATGTGTCGAAACGCTCTAACGGGGTGCCGGACGCGATCTTCGCGGACCGGCTGAGAGGCAAGACTGCCAACCCGCTGAACCTGATCCGGTTTGTACCGGCGGAGGGATTAGACGCTTCGGACAGCCCGGCGCCTCAATTCCTTTCAATGCGAACGAAGGAGGCGCCGATGCGCAGTTTTTTCCACTCTCTTGTCCCGATTGTCCTGCTTGCGGCGTCCGCGCTCACCCTGCCAGGGCAGGCATCGGCACAGGATAGACTGACCGTCTATACCTATGAAAGCTTCACCGCCGATTGGGGTCCGGGACCGGCAGTGAAGAAGGCCTTCGAGGCCGAATGCAGTTGCGTCGTTGAATTCGTCTCGGTCGCTGACGGCGTGGCGCTGCTCAACCGTGTGAAGCTGGAAGGGGCCGCCACCAAGGCCGATATCGTGCTTGGCCTCGATACCAATTTAACCGCCGACGCCAAGGCAACCGGCCTGTTTTCGCCGCATGGCGCCATATCGGATGTCATCGTGCCGGGCGGCTGGCGCGACGATATTTTCGTGCCCTTCGACTATGGCTATTTCGCCGTCGTCTACGATACCGAAAAACTGAAGAACCCGCCGAAGAGCCTCAGGGAATTGGTCGAGGGCGATGCCGGAGAGAAGATCGTCATCCAGGACCCGCGCACCTCGACGCCGGGCCTTGGCCTGCTGTTGTGGGTCAAGTCGGTCTATGGCGACAAGGCGCCCGAAGCCTGGGCCAAGCTCAAGGCAAAGGTGCTGACGGTGACGCCAGGCTGGAGCGAGGCCTACGGCCTGTTCACCAAGGGCGAGGCGCCGATGGTGCTGTCGTATACCACGTCGCCGGCCTACCACATGGTCGCCGAAAACACCGAGCGCTACCAGGCGGCGTCCTTCGAGGAAGGCGAATACCTGCAGATCGAAGTTGCGGGGATCACCACCAAGGGCGCGAAGAACCCGCTGGCGGAAAAGTTCATCGCCTTCATGACCGGACCGAAATTCCAGGATGTCATTCCCGGAACCAACTGGATGTTCCCGGCCGGCAAGACCGACAAGCCGCTCAATCCGGCGTTCGACAAGCTTGTCAAACCGACCAAAACCTTGCTGTTCAGCCCGGAGGAAGTCGCGGCCCACCGCAAGGCCTGGGTCGATGAGTGGCTTGCGGCGATGAGCAAGTAGCTTTGGCCGATTGATCGAAGATGATCGCTCTACGGCGCCCCCCTCTGTCCTGCCGGACATCTCCCCCACAAGGGGGGAGATCGGACGGCACGGCGGCTTTCGCCAGTCGCCGATGTTGCTGGAATGAGCGGAGCGCTGAAACTGCCAATCTCACCCCTTGTGGGGGAGATGTCCGGCAGGACAGAGGGGGGCGCGAAGGAACGCAATCCTCACTAAGAATCTCGAATCTGGTGGTCTAGCGTGCAACGCGCACCATCATCTGACTCCCGCATCACCGCCGGCATCCTCGCGCTTGCGGCAATAGCACTTCTGCTCGGCGGAGCATTTGCAGGGCTGATCATCGAAGGCGCGAGCGACCCGTCCGGCGTCGCCTCCGCCTTCGATTCGTATCTCTTGCGTATCGTCCGTTTCACGCTCTGGCAGGCTCTGTTGTCGACCCTGCTCTCCGTCGCGCCAGCGCTGGTCGTCGCGCGTGCCCTGTCGCGGCATCCACAGTTTTTCGGGCGAGGCTTTATCCTGCAGCTTTTCGCCGTGCCACTGGCGCTGCCGGCCATTGTTGCCGCACTCGGTGTCTTGGCACTCTATGGCCGCGCCGGCTATTTCGCCGGCATGCTCGGCGCGATTGGCGGCCAGAGCTGGCCCGGCATCTATGGCCTGTCGGGCATACTCGTCGCCCATGTCTTCTTCAACCTGCCGCTGGCGACGCGGCTGTTCCTGGAGGCGTTGCAGACCGTGCCGGCCGACCAATGGCGGCTGGCGAGCCAGCTTGGCATAGGTGCTGCGCCGGCCTTCCGGCTGATCGAATGGCCGCCGCTGCGTGCGGCCTTGCCGGGCGTTGCCGGGCTCGTTTTCATGCTGTGCATCACCTCCTTCACCATCGTGCTTACGCTCGGCGGCGGACCCAGCGCGACGACGCTGGAGGTTGCCATCTACCAGGCGCTGCGTTTCGACTTCGACCCGGCGCGCGCCGTGACGCTGACCCTGCTGCAGATTGCCCTGACCTTCGTCGTCGTGCTGGCCTTGACACGGCTCGGCGCCAATATGACCGGCGACGCCAATCTGCCGGTGGCGCCGCGCCGGTATTTTTCAGCCGGTGCGGCCGAGACCGTGCTGAACGCGCTGGTGATCGGGCTGGCACTGTTATTTGTCGCCGGGCCGATGGCGGCCACGCTGGCGGCCGGGCTTGGCGCCGATCTCGGCCGCCTTGCCGGCGAGAGCGCGGTGCGGCAAGCGACGGCGACCAGTGCCGTGCTGTCCGTCTTATCGGCGCTGCTCTCCCTGGCGCTGTCGCTGTCGCTGGTCATGGCGCGCCGGGCGCTGGCGCTCACCCGGCGGACAGGCAGGCGGACGGTGCTCGAACATCTGGCCGACACCGGTGCGGGGTTCGTCCTGGTGGTGCCGCCCATCGTCATCGGCGCCGGCTGGTTCCTGCTCCTGCGCACCGTCAGCGATGTCTTTGCGATCGCCCCTGTCATGGTCGTTGCGGTCAATGCGGTGATGGCGATGCCGTTCGCCATCCGCGCCATCCGCCCTGCCTATGACGCGGCGAGCGAACGCCACGAACGGCTTTGCGCACAGCTTGGCATCTCGGGCTGGAACCGGTTGCGGCTGATCGACTGGCCGTCGCTGCGGCGGCCGCTCGCCACCGGCTTCGCTTTCGCCATGGCGCTGTCGCTCGGCGATCTTGGCGTCATTGCGCTGTTCGGCAGCGATTCCGTGCAAACCTTGCCCTACCTACTGCTGGCCCGCATGGGCAGTTACCGCACCGAGGATGCGGCCGGGCTGGCGCTGCTGCTCGGCCTTGTCTGCCTGGCGCTGGTGCTGACCGCGGACTGGATGGGAAGGAGGGAGAACTCATGATGCCGATCAGCCCGGAACGCTCCATTTCGGTGGAAAAAGGCGCGGCCGTGCGGCTCGATAATGTCTCGTTCAGCTATGGTGAAACGCCGCTTATGTTCGATGTCGATTTCCCGGCATCGGAAATCACCGCCATCATGGGGCCGAGCGGTTCGGGAAAGTCGACACTGCTTAATCTGGTGGCCGGTTTCGAGGCGCCACGGTCAGGCCGCGTGCTCATCGGCGGCGCCGACGTCAGCACTGCGCCGCCATCAGCGCGGCCGGTATCGATGGTGTTCCAGGAAAACAACCTGTTTGCCCATCTGTCCCTCGAGCAGAATGTCGGGCTTGGCCGCTCGCCTTCGCTCAGGCTGAGCGAGGCTGACCGCGCCGCAATCGCCGCAGCGCTGAAGCGCGTCGGCCTTGCCGGCAAGGAAAGCCGACTGCCGCGCGAACTCTCCGGCGGCGAGCGACAGCGCGTCGCGCTCGCCCGGGTTTTAGTGCGCGACCGGCCGGTGCTGTTGCTCGACGAGCCGTTCGCTTCGCTCGGACCGGCACTGCGCGACGACATGCTCGACCTGGTGGCCGACGTCCATTCGGAGCAGCGCATGACGGTGCTATTCGTCACGCACCAGCCGGACGATGCGCGCCGTATCGGCCAAAACATGGTTTTCCTGGACGGTGGAACGGTTGCCGCGACCGGCGCCGCCGCCGATTTTTTCGTTGGGGCTGGACCGGAGGCATTCCGACGCTATATCGGCTCGGGTCCGTTTGCGGCTGGATCACGAGATGTTGCCCGGAAGCGGACATAATTTATGGTCAAACCGAAGGAAGGCGAAGCGGCGCTTGCTTGCCATGGTCGAGGTAGTGTGGCTAGGTCCGCCAGGAGCTGGTCCGGCTTAGACCGCGATTTGCCCTTGCTGCCTCGTATCTGTCGGACGCACGAAGGACGCCGTAGTACTTGATTTTGCGCGTGATGCTTTCCGGAAATCGCGCCGATTTTCGCGGTCACGTCCCAGGACTTGAAAGGAAGCCGACCTGCCGACCGGCATCGACAATCGGAGGGTGAAACCGCTGGCGCGCTTTCTTGCGCTGGCCGGTCTTGCCGTGGCGCTGGCAAGCTGCCAGATGTTCACGCCTCCCGACGTGCAGGAATCGGGCTTCCAGCCCTCCGACAAGCCGATTACGGTCGACAATGTCGCCGCTAACAGCAGGCTCGCCGAACTGGCGAAGGCGCAGCACCCGCGCATACTCGCCACCTATGGCGGCGAGTATTCCGACCCCAAGCTCGAGCGCATGGTGGCCAAGGTCGTCGGCAGGCTGACCGTGGTGTCGGCCAACCCAACCCAGACCTACCGCATCACCATCCTCAACTCGCCCAACGTCAATGCCTTCGCCCTGCCGGGCGGCTATCTCTACATCACCCGCGGCCTGCTGGCGTTGGCCAACGATTCAGCCGAGCTTGCCGCCGTCATTGCGCATGAGATGGGCCACGTTACGGCCAATCATGGTCTGCAGCGCCAGCAGCTGGAAGCCGAAGAGGGGTTGGCGACCAAGGTCGTTTCGGACGTGCTCGGCGACAACCCGACGGCCAAGGCGGCGCTGATCCGCGGCAAGCTGAGGCTGGCCCAGTTCTCGCGCAATCAGGAGCTGGAGGCCGATGCCATCGGCATCAAGTCGATCGGCGAAGCCGGTTTCGACCCCTACGCCGCCGGCCGCTTCCTGCAGTCGATGTCGGCCTATACCGATTTCCGCTCGATCAGCGGCGCCACCGACGCCAGCCTCGACTTCCTGGCGACGCACCCCAACACGCCGCAGCGTATCGATCTCGCGCAGCGCCACGCCCGCCAGTTCGGCGCGCCCGGTGTCGGGTCGCGCGACCGCGATTCATTCCTTGCCGGCATAGACGGGCTGCTCTACGGCGACACGCCGGAGGAAGGCTATGTGCGCGGCGAAACCTTCCTGCATCCTGGCCTCGGCGTGTCGTTCTCAGTGCCCAACGGCTTCATCATCGACAATTCGGCGGCGGCGGTGACGGCCACAGGCCCGGGCGACATGGCAATCCGTTTCGACGGCGTTTCGATCGACAAGGACCGCTCGCTGACCGACTACATCCGCAGCGGCTGGGTTGCCGGCCTCGACGACAGCAGCGTGCGTCAGGAAACGATCAACGGCAACGAAGCGGCGACCGCGCATGCCGGCGCCGATGGCTGGCAATTCGATATTGCGGTGATCCGCGCCGGCGGCCAGGTCTACCGCTTGCTGACTGCTGCACCGTCGGCCAGCACGTCGCTGAGCACGGTGGCGCGCTCGGTCAGCGGCTCATTCCGCATCCTGAGTGCTGCCGAGAAGGCAGCACTGAAGCCACTGCGTATCCGCATCGTCACGGTGCAGCCCGGCCAGACAATGGGCTCCCTGGCCGCACAGATGGTCGGCGTCGACCGCAAGCTGGATTTGTTCAGGGTGCTCAACGCGCTGTCGCCGGGTGCGGCGGTTTCGGCCGGCGACAAGGTCAAGATCGTCACCGACAAATAGCAGCCGACCCGATTCAGGCCGCGAGAAATTCCGGATTCTGCTTTACCAGCGCCGCCTTGAGCTTTTCCATGGCGCGCGCCTCGATCTGCCGGACACGTTCCTTCGAGATGCCGAGCGTTTCGCCAAGCGCTTCGAGCGTCGCGCCCTCGTCGCTCAGCCGGCGTTCCTCGATAATCCTGAGCTCTCGCGCATTGAGAGCGCCGAGCGCCGTCTTCAGCCACACCGAGCGGCGTTCAACGTCGATCGTGTCGCCGACCACCTCATCGGGCAGCGGGTCATCCGAAACCAGGAACTCCATCCGCTCGGTTGCGCCCGCATCGTCGGCAAGCGGCGTGTTGAGCGAGCTGTCCGGCGCCGAAAGGCGGGAATCCATCATCGCCACATCGGCCTCCGATACCCCGAGAGCCGCCGACACTTCGCGGTAGAGCGTGGCATTCGACGTCTGCTCGGCGCCGTTTGCCAGGCGGGCGCGCAGACGCCGCAGGTTGAAGAACAGCGCCTTTTGCGCGGAGCTGGTGCCGCCGCGCACGATCGACCAGTTGCGCAGGATATAGTCCTGCATCGATGCGCGGATCCACCATGTCGCATAGGTCGAGAACCGCACCTCGCGCTCGGGCTCGAAACGGGCCGCGGCCTCCAGCAGCCCGACATGGCCTTCCTGGATCAGGTCGCCCAGCGGAAGGCCATAGTGGCGAAACCGCGACGCCATGGAAATGACCAGCCGCATATGCGCGACTGTAATGCGGTGCAGCGCGTGCTGGTCATTGTTTTCCTTCCAGCGCAGCGCCAGGAGATGCTCTTCGTCACGTTCCAGATAAGGGGCTTTCATCGCCGCGCGAACCATGGTCCGTCCTGCACTGTCTTCCATCATGCCGCGCTCCTGCTTCAGGCGTTGCGGTGCGATCGAATCGTGAGTTGGCGCCGATGGTTGAAATGGCGGCGCCGCGCCCTACAACAGCGAAGAACGTGCCATGCGGGGGAATGTTCCCCCGGACTGTCATGTCGATTGCGCTGTTCCAGGCGATTCGCCACCGGCCTTGACTCAGCCGGATGGCGCCGGGAACTGCTGGTTGAGAATTGGATTTCAAGGGCGCGAGATTTTTGAAATTTAGTTTCTTATTCCGGCATCGCGCATCTGTCATTTTCCGGCACTCGCAATGACGCCGGACATCGGCCAAGGACGGGATCACAGAAAAATGAAATGGCTCAAATCGCTTATTATCGCCGGAACGCTGCAGGTTCTGGCCATCGCCGCCGGTCATGCCGGCGCCAATCTCGACCAGATCAAGCAGTCCGGCGTCTTCAAGGTCGGCACGGAAGGAACCTATGCGCCCTTCACCTATCATGATGCTTCCGGCGCGCTCGTCGGCTTCGACGTCGAGATCGCGCGGGCCATCGCCGAGCGCCTCGGCGTCAAAGCCCAGTTCCTCGAAGGCAAATGGGACGGGCTGATCGCCGGTCTCGATGCCAACCGCTATGATGCCGTCATCAACGAGGTCGGCATCACCGAGGCGCGCAAGGCCAAATATGACTTTTCGGATCCCTACATCGCCTCCAAGGCGGTGCTGATCGTGCGTGGCGACAACACCGATATCAAGAGCTTCGCCGATCTCAAGGGCAAGAAGGCGGCGCAGTCGCTGACTTCGAACTTCGGCAAGCTGGCTGAAACCAACGGCGCCGAACTCGTCGGCACCGACGGCTTCGACCAGTCGATCCAGCTTCTTCTTACCGGCCGCGCCGACGCCACCATCAACGACAGCCTGTCCTTCCTCGACTTCAAGAAGCACAAGCCCGACGCCAATGTGAAGATTGCCGCGCAGGAGGAAAACGCCGACTATTCCGGCGTCATCGTGCGCAAGGGCGATCCGGAACTGGTGGCCGCCATCAATAAGGCGCTGGCCGACATCAAGGCCGACGGCACCTACAAGAAAATCGCCGACACCTATTTCGGCCAGGACGTTTCGAAGTAAAACGGCTTTCTCGTGTGGGCCGAACGCCGGCCCGCGTCGTTCATATCGCGGCGAGCTGTCTTTTGACGGCCCGCCGCTTTCGCGTGATATGAGCGACGGCAATCTGGCAAGGAGGAGCCTTCGTGCCGCACTGGCTGCAACTGATGCTGGAATCCCTGCCTACACTGCTGTGGGCCGCACTGATCTTCACCGTGCCGTTGACGCTGCTGTCGTTTGCATTCGGTCTTGTCCTAGGCCTGGTTGTGGCGCTTGTCCGGCTGTTCGGTCCCAAACCGCTGGTCGCCGTGGTCCGCTTCTACGTCTGGATATTCCGCGGCACGCCGCTTCTCGTGCAACTGTTCCTGATCTTCTACGGCCTGCCATCGGTCGGCATCCTGCTCGACGCCTTTCCGGCAGCACTGATCGGCTTTACCTTGAACATCGGCGCATATTCGTCGGAAATCATCCGCGCCGTCATCGGTTCGGTGCCCAAGGGCCAGTGGGAAGCGGCCTATTCGATCGGCATGACCTGGGCCCAGGCAATGCGGCGCACCATTCTTCCACAGGCGGGGCGCGTCGCCGTGCCGCCGCTGTCCAACACCTTCATCTCGCTGGTCAAGGACACTTCGCTCGCTGCCGCCATCACCGTGCCGGAGATGTTCCAGGCGGCCCAGCGCATCGTCGCCACCACCTATGAGCCGCTGATCCTCTATGTCGAAGCAGCGGCCCTCTATCTGATTATGAGCTCCGTGCTGTCGGCCTTGCAGGCGCGGCTGGAAACGCGGCTCAACCGTTATGGCGGCTTCCTGGAGGCGCGCGCATGATCGGCCTCACCAACATCGAAAAGCGTTTCGGCGACAATTTGGTGCTGAAGGGCGTGACCGTCACCATCGAGGAAGGCAGCGTCACGGCGCTTGTCGGGCCGTCGGGCGGCGGGAAGAGCACGCTTTTGCGCTGCATCAACCTGCTCGAGCTGCCGACTTCAGGCACGGTGCGGATCGGCGACGATGCACTCGAATTCCACCCCGGCGGCAGGGTCTCGACCAGGGATATCCAGCGACTGCGGCTGCAGACCGGCATGGTGTTCCAGAATTTCCAGTTGTTTCCGCATCGCACTGCGATCGAGAACATCATGGAGGGGCTGGTGACGGTGCTGAAATGGCCCAAGGAAAGAGCGCGCGGACGGGCGCTCGCCCTGCTCGAAAAGGTCGGCATGGCGCATAAGGCCGACGCCTGGCCGGCGACGCTGTCAGGCGGCCAGCAGCAGCGCGTAGCGATTGCCCGGGCGCTGGCGCCTTCGCCGAAAGTCCTGCTCTGCGACGAGCCGACCTCTGCACTTGATCCGGAACTGGCGCAGGAGGTGGTCGACGTGCTCGGCAAGCTCGCCAGCGAGGGCACGACCATGGTGATGGCGACGCATGATCTGCGGCTCGCCTCGAAGATCGCGCGGGAAGTGGTGTTCCTCGATGCCGGCAACATCGTCGAACAAGGGCCGGCCGCGGTGCTGTTCAGCAACCCCGAGCGCCAGCGGACCAAGCGGTTCATCGCCACGCTGAAGCAGGAGGCGGAACGGGAAGGCGGCGGCAAGAGCTAGAGTCTTTCACGTTTTGACGGAAGCGTAGCCGGCGTTTGCGAAGTAGTTGTTGCATTCGGTTGCCTCGATCGTTTCAACAAG
>NZ_JAMYMW010000003.1:0-405000 GCF_040318745.1 Mesorhizobium sp. M1027
CGGGATGCGCACATCGCCGGCGAGCTTCCTGATCAGCAGCTCCCTGATCTTCCTGGCGCCCCAGTGCGGCTTGTCGCGCTTGCTCTCGACGATCAGCCGCTCGATCTGCTCGGGCAGTTGGTTGGCATAGCGTACCGGCCGCCGCGAGCGGTCGCAAAGCGCCTCCAACCCCTCTTGCCTGTAGCGGTTGAAGATCTTGTAGCCGGTCTTGCGCGAGATCCCGAACTCCCGGCACACCGCGCTCATGCCTTCTCCGTCGAGCAGGCGAGCCACAAAGCGAAGACGTTCCTCCATCACCGAACACTCTCTCCACGGCATCAACACCTCCCGGCAAAAACCGAAAAGTGTTACCTATGTGTCCGGTACAAATCGTCACCTATGTCTCGGGCCGCTCAAATAAGTTACTGAAATAACTAGTAAATCATGCATATGTGGTAGCGCCCCCAGACGGCTCCAGCTGGAGCAAGGTCATTTCCATTGCTGCAGAGCGCCGGACTTCGCGTCGTTGCCGTCCAGAACCCACTGACCTCGCTTGCAGACGACGTCGCTGCCACTGAACGGGCCATCGAGGCCGCGCCGGGAGATGTGATCCTCGTTGGCCACTCCTGGGGCGGAATGGTGATCACCGAGGGCGGAACGGCGGACAAGGTCAAAGCCTTGGTCTACGTTGCCGCCTTCGCCCTGCCGAAGGGCCAGTCAGTCACCAGCGCTACGGCGGGAAGTCCGCCGGCGCCTTGGACGTCGACCCTGCAGAAGGACAGCGGCGACTTCCTGACCGTACCCCAGGAGGGGCTGGGCAAGTATTTCGCTCAGGACGCGACGCCGGAGGAGGTTGCGGTTCTCGCGGCGACGCAGCAGCCATCGGCGGCCCGTCTCTTCGACGAACGGCTGACCCGGGCGGCGTCCGAGACCAAGCCCAGTTGGTTCGTGGTTGCGAAGGCTGACGGTGCGATCCCGCCGGCGTTCGAAGAGTCGATGGCCAAGGCCATCAAAGCGCATATCACCGAGCTCGAGGGCAATCACTTGATCATGTTGACCAAACCTCGTTCGGTCGCAGACGTGATCATCGACGCTGCAAAATCGGTGCGGTAGCTGTGACGGCGATGTCTCGATAGCGGTGGCAGCGCGCCTAGTGTGCGCTGTCGCTTAGGACTGTGCGAGTGGCGCCCTCTCGTGACCATCCAGCGACGCTTGCCGCGGGTCAAACTTAGCTATCCACATGCCATTGTGCGCCAAGGCCCGACACGGTGACTTACGGGCCCCTAGCGCGACTAATTCCGCTATGAAGGGACCCTGTCGATTTCAGTTCGTTGCTAGGTCTTTTGGTTCAATAGGTCCGCCAGCAAGTGCCTGCTTGGAACTACGGGCCAAGAGCGAGGGAGGGGGTTCGTTTCTTTCACTCCAAGGCGCCAGCAGGCGAGGTTCTTGTTGCGCAGCTCGTCGGCGTTCTCGGCGACGAACTGGCATGTTCGCTCCAGCGCCTCAATATCGGGATCGGCGCCGACGCGCAGAAGGCCGGCGAGCAGCGCCTGCACCTCAACGGTCAACGGTCACGATCTGCGCGAGATGGCCGTCGAGGAGCGCCGCGAGTTCCTGGGCGTCATCCCGCTGGACATCCGTATCCAGTTCAGCCAGGCGCTGCCGATGCGCTTCGATACCATGCCCTCCAGTCCGGCCTGATCGAGGAATATCACCTGCACGTGAGGCCGTTCGTGCTCGGCAGGGGCAAGCAAGGCCTCCCCTGCAACTGGTGTCGAGCACATTGATCGATGACGATACGGTTCATTTGATCTATGTGTGCCGCGAGACTGAACGATAAGGCGCTTCGGCGCCAACAGGCGAACCAACACGTACGTCCGCAATGGGCCTGATCCCGGACCTTCGCACCGAGGTCTCACATGTCCGCTCGCGTGCTGGGTACCCTAGCAGCGGACGGTCTGCTCGGCCTCATTTCTGCCGCCTCTGACCGCGTGGGTAGTGGAGAAATACGCCCGATTCCATTCATCCGCCCCCGGCTGTCGCAAAAGTTATATAGCGCAAACGATGACATAGGGGTTCTCAGTTTCATCCTGTCGGGCGCAGCATTGCCGCGGTTCGCTTGCCGACAACTATTCCTGCTGGAATTGACAGGGCCAATCTTCAGGCCTCGTCAGGCCAGAAGACAACTCGGTCCGGGCGTCTCCGCAAGCCATGTTGAGCTGCCACTGGGACAGACCCACCGAATTGGAAAGGTCGACGCCCTCGATACGGGTCAGAAAGAAAAAGGCGCGGTCAAAGTCTATCGGCGCGGTGAACGTCGCTCCTCGGAAGTCCGCCCGTGCGAGATTGGCAAACGAGAAGCGGCTGCCGCTGATATCGGCGTCATGGAACTGCGCACGCCCCAGTTCTGCCTTTGTGAAATCAACATTGGTCAGATTGGCGTCCTGGAAATTCGAGCGCTGCATTTCCGCGCTCGCAAACACAGCGCCCTGCGCGTCCATACGGCTGAAGTCGGTCCTGTAGCCCTCGATTCTGTCGAACCGGGCGCCTTTGGCGGTCGAGTCGGCCAAGGAAGCACGCACAAGCGTTGCCTTCTCAAGATTTGCCGCACGGAGATTGGTGTTCCTGAGGTCGGTCGAAGTGAAATCAACACCGAACAGGTTCGCCCCGCTCAGGTCCTGTCCTTCTAGGATGAGAAGCTTCTTGTCACACTCTTGCCAATTGACGCCAGGCGTCGCGGCTGCGTCGCAATTTTGAGCGGCAGCGGCGTTCTGCCAAGCAAACACAGTGCAAACCGCTAGAACCAAGCCGGATGTGCCGTAAGCTCTGGTTCGCCTCAAAGTCATTGTTGCTCGACCTCTGCCACTCGCCGACACTCAACCTTACCACATCTGCTGACACTCGAGCCACGGTGACCACCGCCGTCACAGTTGGCGCATTTCTGATATTCAAGCTTTGATGTTAATCAACCGATCAACCCGCGCGTAGGGCGCGATTTGCGAGCGCCTCCCCATATCATCCGCGGTCCAGCAGAGATTCATTTGTCACCGGCCAGGCGCATCATTCCGCAGGTATGTTTGACTAAGCCGAGGAGAGCGGTCGTTCAGGATGGCGCAGTCGCGTGCCAAGATTGGCCTCCGCTCTGGACGTTTGTCTTGCTAATGAGGAGCCTGCTCGGGTGCTGATCGCCACCGCCGGCGTCCGCTGCCGACAAGCGTGAATCCGCTTGGTTCCGCACCGATCGGTACTTGCCGACGGCGAGGTTGACCCGGCACGGGGTGCTCGTCGCGTATCCTGATTCCGCTGTCGGATAAACCCCACGACTTCGCTTAGCGAGGCCGAAGTTGATCTCTGCCATCTACCAGGTCGAACCATCAACCCCGCATATTTGTGTCGTAAGCTGACGTGCCGCGAATACGCCGTTTTCGGTGAGGGAGGATTCGAACTCCGCGCTTGGAAGAGCGTCCTTCTCGTCTTCACCGTGCACGCCGGTTACGTGGGCGGCCGAGTGCCCTTCCGCGCTTCGCCAAACCTGCCGTGGAAAAGGCCTTGCCGTTTTTTCCGGCGGGGCTTTGGTCAGATCGCGACTATTAGTGATTTATGCTGAAACTGGTTGCAGAGTCCGGAGTCGGACTTATTTGCGCTGATTAAGAGGCCCCGTCAGCAAACGAACTCGGTCACAGCACTGTATTGGCGGTATCCCTCTACCGACTCGAACCGCGACCGTTTCTTAGGTCGCGCCTACCGTTTTGCACGCCCTCCCCTGCCCGGCCGTGGCGGAAGGTTGAACCAGTTGGGCGACTGCTAGGTTCCAGACTGGAGGTAAGGTCGGCTCGCTGAAAGCACGGCAGGTGGCACGCGGCACATGCACGACAACGGCGGTGGAGGGTTTGAGAGGGCCGGAGCCCCGACAGCTTTCGGGAGTTCGAACGATATAGTCGAACGGCCGAAATCGGGGCGCAAAGCTGCCATTCGGCACAAAGATAACAAATAGCATCGGCGATCGGCTGAAGCCGCTCCTTCTCAGTCTGCTGGCGAACCGCGTAACCGGGGCAGATTTCCGGGCGAAGGGGTTTGCAGGCGAGCGCGTTCGTGATTCACCCTATGCGTGACGCTACCACCGACTGATTCGTTTGAAGGCTGTCGCTCGCGGAACTCCGCGGGTTGGTTACTGCGCTGATCGGCGAAGTGCGCGGTCCAAACATGGTTCGAAGTGGTCGATCGCAGGGCCGCGTCACACGGTGCAGAAGGCCATGCATCGTTGATTATGCGCAAACTGCTATCGCGCGCCTAATCGGAACTCGCGCATCGAACAGTACATCACATCGTCCGTCCCCAGCGCACCGGCGGCCTCCCCGCTCGCAATCCAAATAGACGTCTTTCAGCTGTTTGATTGGCATGTCAGCGTGAGCGAACGCGAGGTCCTGAGCGTCAGAAGCCGACAATGAAGCCGGACTGATTGCGATCAGCACGGTGCCGAGCGTCACAGGCGCGAGGGACTTAACAACTGACATGATCATTTTGAGATCCTCCCCAGCTCCCGTCGGTCAACATCCAGTCCTTGGGGTTGCAGGTGTAGTGCCGTTCGAAGGTCCCGTCCGCGCGCCGCTGCTTGTCGAAGCCTCGATGTAAGGCTCGATCGCGCGCTCGTGGACCAGCCAAAGGGGATCTCGGCCGAGGCGTAGCCACTGCCGGCGGCCAACCGTTTCGGGATCGAGGCCGAAGCGATCCTGGTGCGCTCGATCGTCGTGCCGGCCGCGCCTGCCTCCGCATGACGGATGGCGCGGCTTCGCAAATCGCACATGATTTCGTCACGTGAGATGCCGATGTCGCCAAGGACGTCATCGGGTAAACGGCTCAACTGGTCCGTTGCCGACAAGAGAGCTTTTCGCTCGGCGCGGAGGCGTAACCACCTGCGAAATGGACCAATGGCGGCAGCATGAATTATAACCATGATCAGATCCTCCCTTCATTGATCTGAATTGACCGGTACGGAACGGCGCGAACGGCACTCCGGGCGAGAGCGTCAGCCGTCCGCGAGGCAAATTAGGCGTAGTGGTCGATGGATTGGTTTTGCCGCGGCGTGCCCATACGGCGGGCGGCGGCCGGCCCCGGGCCACGCATGTAATAAAGCTCCGGGCGGTAGCGCGGCGCGACGAATTTGCGAAACCCCGCAGCAAGTTTTGTGACGGGAGCCAAGAATTTCATGACTGTTCCCTTTCCCTTCGCCGGCTTGCACACGAGCCGGCGGGCCTGACGTTGCAACAAGGATATGACAGTCGAACCAGGCTCGGCTGTGGGAATTCCCACACCGGGGAAAACATTGGCGAAATCCGCTCCCAGTTTGCATCCCGGAATGCGGGGCCTGCGGCCATCAAATTTCCTTGGATAGGGAGTAGGGTGAAGTACACTTGATTGAACAAGAGACCGTTGTGACAGGCTCTCTGGCCTTCATCTCAAGACTTTGCGACGCCGACCTCGCCGCGCTAACCAAACGGTGGCACGAGCGCAGCTATCGACACAACGAGCTAATCATTTCCCACGGCGACACTGGTCGCGATGTCTTCTTCCTGCTGGAAGGACGTGCTCGCGTGACACTGGTTTCAGCGGACGGCAGGGAGATAGCGTATCGCGATGTCGAACCGGGTGACATTTTCGGGGAGCTCGGAGGCATTGACGGGATTGCACGCTCTGCCAGCGTAGTCGCGCTGGAGGCAACCCGCGCTGCACGGCTGTCCGGCACAGCATTCCGGGATATCGTGATGACCCACCCGACTTTTGCCTGGGTGCTGCTTGAGCATCTGTCTGCCCAGCTCCGGCGCATGACCGAGCGGGTATTCGAATACAGCACTCTGGTCGTGCGAAAACGGCTGATCGTCGAGATCCTGCATCGGGCGGAGAAAGCCGCACTCGTGGACGGCGAGGTGTCCATAAGCCCGGCACCGACGCATTCCGAGCTGGCGGCAACGATGAGCACGCACAGGGAAGCGGTCTCGCGCGAAATGAGCGACCTCGCCAAGAGAGGCCTGATCGAAAAGCGCGGCAGCAGGTTATTGCTGCATGACGTCTCGGCACTACGGGCGCTGGTCGACAAGAAGGAATAGCGAAGGCTGTCGCTGCGGCGGGGGGCACCGCACGTTTCATACTCCTCGGCCGCAAGTGAAGCGTTCCCGCATCTCCCGGTTCAAGGTGATAAAGGCGCTCCCGACATAGCGTCCTGTGCCACGCTCGGCCATTAGGGCGAAAGCCGGCTCGGCGTAGATGATCGACTGGATGTAGAACGCTTCGTGAGGGGGATAAATCCCGCCATACTGAACTGCAGTCAGCGTCTCCCGCCGTTTCCGAGTGTCTTCGTCCAAACCTTCCACGGCAATGCTCCCGATCCCGTCTTCTGGCCCCACTTAGTCCTTCCCGAGGACAAGGCGCAATCGTCGGTCGAAGTAACGCTTGTGAAAGACCTCACGGCCGCTCCGGAGCTTATAGGTCGTCCAGAAGTAAATGGCGTTTCTGTTGCTGCCGGCGAGATCAATCCCGGCCATTGCCTCCATGTTCGGCCTCGAAGCTGTTCGGCGGCATTCCTCAAGAAGTGCCTCGAATGGCACCGTCAGAAACTGCTTCAGTTCCGCTTCCGCGAACAGGTCCTCCACGGGATCGAACTTGCCGATGCCGACCCGCTCGCATTCGCCCAGCGGCCTAGCTGGCTTAATGCTGCGAAACGCTAGTTCAAAACCCCTGATTTCCCCCCTCCACCGGTCGCCGGTCCATCACCTCGCATACCCGCGCGGCGTGTTCAGGTTTGACGCGGGGACCCAGGCACACGCGACGAAGCGCATCGTCGAGAAAGTGCTTAGGCCCGGCTTGGCCAGTAACGAAGCGCCATTCCTTCTCGTGAGCCCATTCACCGCGCTTGCGCGTGATGCGAGCAATCACCGCCTCTTCGAGATGCTGCGCCCCCATGTCGGCGAGCGTGAGCGATGGCAGAGCGTTGCGCGCGCATAGGTCACCGGGCGCAGTTTCTCTGCATGGAAGTCACTGATCATGAGGTCAGCAGTATCGAACTCTAGGCACATGCCCGCGAAGTTGCTGCCGTGATAAGCCCACATCGGCAGATGGGTGGGCCGATCTTGCTCATGAGGTTCTGGGCTTTGGTAACGTTCTCCAAGATCAGCGCCATCAAGCAATGCTCCGTTCGTAACAATCAAAGGCAACGTGGGACCCCCTGTCAGGAAGGCGCGGCGACTACTTCGGCACGGCTTTGAGCATTTCACCTTTAATCCTGACGGTCTCAAGCTTGTACGCCCCGCCGTCGTTGTTGAACCATTGACACATAAACCCGCCGGCACTCTGCGCCTCGTTGATCGTCATGTTAGGACCGCCAGACTTTAGCTCCACCACATCGCCAACTTTGAAATCAGACATAAATTCTCTCCCAATGTCTGAGAACGACCAGTAATCAGACGTGGGACGCGGTGGAAAGCGGAATGGAGACCTAGCTAGATTTAGCGTAGCA
Organism: Mesorhizobium sp. M1027; assembly: GCF_040318745.1. Lineage (NCBI taxonomy): Bacteria > Pseudomonadati > Pseudomonadota > Alphaproteobacteria > Hyphomicrobiales > Phyllobacteriaceae > Mesorhizobium > Mesorhizobium sp. M1027. Next base: position 7,490 of record NZ_JAMYMW010000003.1, read on the forward strand.
CCCCCTCCTCCTCGGCAGCTTCCTCGAAGGCTTTACGGACATCGTTGGGCGAGACCCGGCCCTCAAAGGCGTCGCTGCAGGCTTGCACCGCCAGATTCCACTTCGGTCCCCTCTCGGTCCACTTCATGAGTTCCTCGGCGGCACCCTCGACATTGTTGCAGCCGTAGGTGACCCCAGGTCGGTCGGTCTTGACGTACACCGGAGGGGAGAACCAATGGGTTGCCATGACGGGGCCGCTCTGCGCTCATCATCGAAGGCCGTGGGCATAGCGCTTCGCGAGCCAGAGGTCCGCTTTCGTTGCGAGACGGGCAGAGCGCCTAAACTTCAAATCGCACGGCCCAGAGCAGATGAAACTACAGCCGCATGTGTTGCCGGCAGTTCGAACAGCATGGGCAGGTGGCGACACTCGGCTTCGTCCACGATCAGCGCCTCAATAGTCGCGATGGAAAGATGGCTTCTGAGGCGCAGCCGGACAACCGCGGCGAGCTTGTGAACGGGCACCGGTACCGCCCCGGCGTACTGGTCTAGAAGATTGTTGATCTCGGCAACTACTTTTGGATCGACGGCGTGCCGCGCTATTTCTTCGACTTCACCGACACTGGCAAAGTCTTCCTTGACGTTGTGGGTACCGATCTCCCGGACCTCGAAGCTGCAAAGCAAGAGGCGGTGAAAGCCTTGGTCGAGATTACCAAGGATAAGCTGCCGGATGGTCCCTCTCGAGAATTTGTGATGACCGTTCGCGACGAGTCCAACGAGACGTTCTTAGAGGCTATGATCAAGTTTGAGATGCGGGCGCGCTAGCTCTGCAAAGATGGTTTCAAATTGGTATCATTTAATAGACAGCTCTCGCTTACAAATAGCGAGTTCTCGGTTGAATGAGCGTCGCGCGCGCGCAGACATCGATGACCTTCGGCTCTCCCTTGATGAAACCCGCCGCGTAATTGCGGCATCCCGTAAGCTGCTGGACCGGATGGCGAACCGGTTCGATGAACACGAGTGGAGGGTTCCTACTCTGGTGAGAGATACACCTTGGCTTCCTTGGCGGCAGCCTCAAAGGCCTTTCGTACCACCTGAGGGTCAATCGGATCGCTCTCTAGATCTGACAGGCAAAGGTTCACCGCCTTGTGCCAGCGGGGTCCTCTGCGGGTCCACCTCTTGAGTTGCTCAAGGGCTGCCCTCGCATTGTTGCAGCCATGCCTGTCGCCGGTTTCAGTCTTCACGAACACCGGAGGGACGAACCAATGGGTTGCCATTGAGGGATAATTAGAGGGGGTGGGAATGTTTGGTAGAGATGTCTGGGCCGGTGATCGAATTTGGCTCGCGCGAAGAGCGATGCGACCTGCTAATCAGGAAAAAGCCTACCCTCCTCCTTAGCGGCAGCCAGGAATGCCTTACGGGCCTCCTCAGCTTCCATCTCGTCGAATATCACGGCCATGCAAACGCTCACCGCGAGGTCCCAGCAAGGGCCACGCTTCGTCCACTTCAGCAGCTCCTCGCCGGCTGTCTCGGCGTTGTTGACGTTGCGAAGGGTCCCGGGACGCTCGGTCTTGACGGGGACCGGAGGGGAGAACCAATGGAGTGCCATACAGTCACTCTTTGTCGGCCCTATCAAGTTCCTGCAGCAAATGCTTTTGCTCAGCCGGCAGCTCCCGTTCTACAGGCAGATTTAGCAGGTTGCGAAGGTGATTGCGGATTACCTCTGAAGTGATCCACCGCCGCACAACTTCGGCAATAACCTTCTGTTTGGCTTTATTGATTTCAGCCATGTTCGGGCCTGCATGCTTAAAAGGACCGAACTGCACCGCGAGCGGATTTGTTCCTTTGAATGATGGGCGGAATGTTTGGTAGAAATTTCTCAGCAGGGGATCGGATTACTGGCTCGCGCGAGGCCCCCCTGCCCTCTCGACCCTATAGAGCGCGCCTCGATCCGCCTTTGGTCCCACAACCCCGGATCGGTCGTCCCGACGTACACCTGAGGTCGAACCAATGGGCTGCCGGGAGGACTATTCGTGGAGGTCGAACGCGACTGACAGTCCGAAGGCCGGGGCCGCAGTGACTATAAGGTAGACCAGCTCATCGTCAGCTTAGCGCGCTGTTTCCGCCCGGGTGGAGCTAGGCTGTCAGTTTAGTGAAGTCGTGGCGCCGCGCGCGAACATGTGCCAGCAAATTCGTTTCGTTTACGACCCCTGATTGAAAGAGATTCAGCGTGGTCGAGACCAGAATCTGACCGTCTATCGAAGTGCTGTACCATTTAGCGTCGGCGGTTATCTGGTCGACAACCCGCTGGCAAATCGCCCGATCTTTAGGTCTAAGGAACTGACTTTTCAGTGCTCGGAGCATCTCGATGCCTTTAAAGGGGAGTCACTTGTCTCCCACGCGACCACGCGTGGGTCTCCCGAGAATGGATACTAAACGCATCTAGACAGAAAATTGCCATTCGTTTGAGCGGTACCGATGCGGGGCGTTGGATCGATGACGTGGTTGCGATCCTGGCCGCGGTACGGAGGCGGGTCACCGACGACCGCATCAGGGATACACGCACTTCCTTAGGGGGCGGCCCAGCAGCTTGGGTTAGGGGCCGCTTGGCCTGACCAGCGAGCGTTCGGGAATGCTCGACTGGCTGGTTAGCATATTGGACAAATCTAATGTAATTAAACCATGCGAACGAAGTACGCGGCGGTAAGAAAGTGGCTGGCACGATTCACTTACCGCGCGCTTTTGCCTTGGGTTCTGGCGAGCTTTCGGACGGGTTTGCAGCCAATTTTGCAGATCGCCGATCTGTTACCCACAGGGACTTTTTCCTCGCCACCAAATCGTGACGATCGCCCTCAGCGGTCGCTCGGCTATGCATCGCAGCTGTGGCGTAGTCGGCTCTGTTGGTTCGATAGTCTTCTTTTTGGACAGTCATCGTTTGCTCCCAGTTTCATAGCCCCTCTTTGTGCGTTGATCGCGTCCATGTTGCCCTTCAGCTCCCCGAGAGCATGCGCTGAGGGCGGGACGAAGTCTATGTGCCTTGACGGCGGAATATATTCCTATTTTGTGGATGCCGCACCCTCGCCGACACGAAGCCGTGTCGGTCCTACGTCCTTCATCTACGACCGCATAAGATTGTCAACAATCTGTAAAAGTTTTGTTGACAGATAATTGATTTGAGCCTTGACTCACAAAAATCCGCGTATCGGTCGAGTTCTGTCGCAAACAATGCGCGGCCTCCAAAGGGGAAAGAACAATGCTCAACAGACGTTCAATAATCACATTCGCCGCGCTCGGCACCGTCTCTGCGCTGGCAATCATGGCCGGCGGCACAATCACAGTGCAAGCCGCCAACAAGGAACTCAAGATCGGCTTTGTCGGCGTGACGAGTGGCGCGGCCGCTGCGTGGGGCACATCCAACGTCCGCTCGATGCAGACGCGCGCCGCCTGGATCAACGAAACCGGCGGGGTGAAGATTGGTGACGAGACCTATGACATCAAAATCGTCACCTTCGACGATCAGAAGGACCCGAAGCGGGCGATCGCCGGCATGGAGAAGATGGCCCAGGAGGGCATCCACTATGTCGTCGGTCCGAATGTCGACGACGGCGCGGCGGCGGTGCGTCCCGTGGCAGAATCCAAGGGCATCATCTATTTTCCTTACGCATTCCCGAAGGAACTCTACACCCCGCCGGCGTCCAACGCCGTGCTCGGCATGATCGCCAACTACCAGTCAGCTCCGGCGATCTACAAATATCTCATGGAAAACAGGGGCGTGAAAAAAGTCGCCTTTGTCGCCGCGAACGAATCCGATCCGCTGAGTCAACGGGATGGCGGTGTTGCCGCGGCAAAGGCGCTCGGGCTTGAGGTTGTAGCTGCCACGGACGTCTACCAAAACGATACCCGCGATTTCACGCCGGTACTGACGCCGATCGTTTTGCAAAAACCGGACCTGCTGGTGCTTTCGGGTGTCGCGCCCGGCAATGCTCCGCTGCTGATCCGCGCCGCGCGCGAGCTCGGCTACGAAGGTCTGATCTCCACCGAAACGGCGCAGGATGCCAAGGTGCTGGAAGAGGGCGCGGGCGAGTTGGCCAACGGTTTCATCTCAGTCGGCGGCGCATCGACGCCCGAAATCGCATCCGACATGATGAAGGAGTTCGTCGACCGCTATACGAAAATGTTTGGCGAATACAATGACGAGTCCAACACCAAGGTCTACGCGCTCGAATACATCATCGAGACGCTGAAGGCGAACCCGGCCGCGATCGACAATGTCGAGGAGTTCAAGAAGACGATCGACACTTTCTCGGCGCCCAATCCCTATCTGAAGGGCGATGCCAAGCTGACCTATGTCGGAATGACGTCGTTTGGCCAGAAGCGCCAGCTTTCGGTCCCGATGGTGGTCACGGAATACCGCGACGGCAAGTTCGAGACGCTCTTCGTCGCTCAAGTCGATTGACGCAATTGCACTGAAGCGGATTGCCGCAGAGGCTCGTGCATTCGCCTTGAGCCTCTGAATGGCCGGGAACCATCCTGATGGAACAAGTCATCGCCAACGGGCTTTATCTTGGTGCGCAATACGCCTTGATCGCGCTCGGTCTGACCCTGATCTTCGCTCTGATGAACGTGCTAAACTTTGCCCATGGGCAGATGTACGTTCTCGGTGGCTTCATCACCTACACCGTCTATGGCCAGCTCGGCATGCCTTTCGTCGTCGCGCTCGTCGCGTCCGGGATCACGCTGCTGGTCATTGGAGCGCTGGTCGAGAAATTCCTTTTCAGAACGGTCATTAGGCGAAGCGTGCGGGAGGAAAGTACGATGCTTCTCGCGGCGGCGGTCGCATTCTTCCTCGACGCCGTGATCCTCCTCCTGTTCGGCGAAAAGCAGCGCGGCGTGCCGAAGATCGTCAACGGCGTCTTCGTCTCCGACAGCCTCATAATGCCTTACGACCGGCTGCTGGTCGGCGCACTCGCCATACTGTTCATCGCCTCCTTCGTGCTTTTCATGCAGTACAGCAAGCCGGGACGCGCCATGCGGGCGCTGGCGCAGGACCGGGTCGCGGCACAGCTTATGGGCGTCGAGGTCGACCGCTATTCGATGATCGGCTTTGCGCTCGGCGCGATGCTTGCCGGCATAGTCGGCGGGCTGCTGGTCGCCATCACCGGCGTCAATTCGGGCATCGGCGGGCCGATCTCGATCAAGGCGTTCTTGATGGTGATGATCGGCGGCGCCGGCGTGGTCAGCGGAGCGATCGCCGGCGGCTTCATCCTCGGCATGATGGAATCGGTCGGCCTGACGGTGCTACGCCAATATGGCGACGTCACTTATCTCGTCATCTTCGCCGCGCTGATGGTGTTCCTGAGCATCCGCCCGAACGGGCTCATGGGCAAGCCGTGGGGGTGATCGACATGAAGCGTACACGCAACATCCTCGGCGTCGCTGTCTTCCTGCTGGTCGTACTCATCGGCGTGCCCTGGCTGATCGAGGCGACGGGTCGGCTCGACCTCTACTACACGCTGACTTCGGTCGCGCTGCTCAGCATCGCCAGCGCCGGGGTGTGGGTGACTTTCTACATCGGCCGCATCAATATCGGCCAGGGTGCCTTCGCGCTTATGGGCGGCTATGTTTCGGCCATCCTTGTCGTCCAGTATGGTGTGTCGTTCTGGCTGACACTGCCGCTGGCTGGGCTATTCTGCGCCGCTGCAAGCGTGCTGATCGGGCTGCCCATCCTCAGGCTTCGCGGCGTCTATTTCGCCATGGTCACGCTGGTTTTGACCGAAGTGGCGCGGCTGCTCGCACTGGCACTGCCGATCACCAACGGAGCCAAGGGCATGGTCAGCATTCCGCTCCCCGGCGGCATCTCGATATTCGGGCTGACCATCCTTCCGGATTTCGCGACGCTCGCCAATCCGCGTCCCGCCTTCTATCTGGTGTCGGTTGTGCTGATGGTGCTGTGCTTTGCAGCGCTCTACCGCCTAGTCCATTCGCGCATCGGCAAACTCTGCCAGTCGTTGCAGCAGAACGAGGAACTGGCCTCCTCGATCGGCGTCAATATCGCCTATCTGCGCGTCATCGCCTACGCCATCTCCTCGTTCCTCGGCGGTCTCGGCGGCGCGATGTTCGTCGCCATCTCTCAGTCGATCTATCCGTCCAGCTTCACCGTCACCGACTCGGTGAACTTCATGCTGAACTGCTTCCTCGGCGGGCTCAGCTACGTCTTCGGGCCGATGATCGGCACCTTCGTGCTCTATTTCGGCTGGGATTTCCTGTTCGAGACCGGCGAGTTCCAGTTGCTGATCTTCTCGTCGGTGCTGATCGCGCTGATGCTGTTCCTTCCCAACGGCCTGCTCAGCCTCCGGCTGTTCGGCAGGAAGCAGGGCTAGGACCATGACTGACCTTCTCCAGATCAAGGCAGTGACCAAACGCTTCGGCGGGCTGGTCGCGGTCAACAATGTTTCCTTCGCGGTCCGCGAACGCGAGATCCTTTCCGTCATCGGCCCCAACGGCGCCGGCAAATCGACGCTGTTCAAGCTGATTTCCTCTTTTCTCAATCCGACCTCGGGCGAAGTGCTGTTCCGGGGAGAGCGGATTTCAGGCCTGGCGCCGCATATCGTCGCCCGGAAGGGCGTCGTGCGCACGTTCCAGGAGACGACGATCTTCAAGGGCATGACGGTGCGCGACAATGTCATAATCGCGCATCACCTGCGTTCCAATGCCAGCCTTGCCGGCTTCTATCTCGGCACGAATACCGCACGGCGCGACGAAGATGAATTCGGCCGCTCGGCCGACGAGATCATCGACTTCCTCGGTCTCGGCGCGCAACGGCATGAGATCGCCAGCACGCTGCCGCACGGCCATCTGCGCGCGCTCGGGATTGCCATCGGGCTCGCCACGAACCCGACCGTCCTTCTGCTCGACGAGCCCTTCGCTGGCATGAACCATGACGAAACCGTGCGCGCGGTGGAGATGGTGCGCGGCGTGCGGAAGCGCGGCGTGACTGTCCTGCTGGTCGAGCACGATATGCCCGCCGTCATGAACATTTCCGACCGAATCGTCGTCCTGAACTTCGGTGTGAAAATCGCCGAGGGAACGCCGAAGGAAATCCAGGAGAACGAAAAGGTCATCGAGGCCTACCTCGGCGCCGAAGATGAGACGATCGGATTTTAGCCATGAGCGAACTGCTGAAAGTCTCCGACGTCGAACTCTACTACGACCATGTCTATGCACTGAAGGGTGTGTCGCTCAACGTCAACGAGGGCGAGACCGTCGCGCTAATCGGCGCGAACGGCGCGGGCAAATCTTCGATCCTGCGCGCCATCACCGGCCTGAAGAAGGTCCGCAGCGGCGAGATTCATTTCCAGGGCCACCGCATCGACGGAACGCGCCCTGACGAGCTGGTCAGGATGGGCATCGCCATGGTGCCGGAGGGTCGGCGCGTCTTTTCCTACATGACGGTGCGCGACAATCTGATGATGGGCGCCTTCACCCGCATCGACAAGGCCGAAATCGCAAGGACGCTGGACATGGTGCTCGGGCGCTTCCCGCGCCTGAAGGAACGCTATTCCCAGACGGCGGGTACGATGAGCGGCGGCGAACAGCAGATGCTGGTGATCGGGCGGGCGCTGATGGCCAAACCGAAGCTTCTGCTGCTCGATGAACCCTCGCTCGGCGTCGCGCCGAAGCTCGTTCAGGACATCGCCCGCTCCATCGTGGCGATCAATCGCGACGAAAAGGTCAGTGTTCTCTTGGTCGAGCAGAATTCGCGCATGGCGCTGCGCATCTCGCAGCGCGCCTACGCACTGACGACCGGAAAGATCGCGCTGGCCGGACATTCGGCTGAGCTGCTTGGCGACGACCGGGTCAAGAAACTCTATCTCGGCGGCGAAATATGAAAGCGCAAATGGACGTACTCGTCGTCAATCCCAACACCACCGCGTCCATGACCGAAAAGATCGGCGAGGCGGCGCGCCGCGCGGCTTCGGCCGGCACCAGGATCATCGCCGTCAATCCGAAGGACGGGCCGCCGAGCGTCGAAGGCTATTTCGACGAGGTCTTCGCCATCCCGGGAATGATCGGCGAGATCCAGAGACATCCGGCGGCGAGCGCCTGCGTCATCGCCTGCTTCGACGACACCGGCCTCGACGCAGTACGCTGCGTCGGCGAGATGCCGGTGGTCGGCATCGGCGAAGCGGCGTTTCACATGGCGAGCCTGATTGCCGGCAAGTTCAGCGTGGTGACGACGCTGTCGCGTTCGGTGCCGGCGATCGAGCACAATCTGGTGCGCTACGGCCTCGCCAGCCGCTGCGCCAGGGTGCGGGCAAGCGACGTTCCCGTTCTGGAGCTCGAAGTGCCCGGCTCCAACGCCCGCCATCGAATTTCGGAGGAGATCGAGCGCGCCATCCGCGACGACCGGGCCGAAGCGATTGTGCTGGGATGCGCCGGCATGGCCGACCTCGCCGCCGCGCTCAGCCGCGAACATAGCCTTCCCGTGCTCGACGGCGTCGCCTGCGCAGTAAAACTCTGCGAGAGCCTCGTCGGCCTTGGCCTGTCGACCTCAAAGCGCGGCGGCTACCAGGTTCCACTCGAAAAATCCTTCGCCGGAATCTTTGCGCCCTTTTCGCCCTCCGGCCGTCTATCCTGATGCGTGCAAAATTGTTGACATTCCCACACAGGATGTTCGATGTGCGGCCGGAAACGCGGTGTTCGTGCCGCTATGCGATCCGGCCGCCGGGACAATGAGACGATGGACCTGCTTGGGCCAAAGCCACGGGATGGCGACAAGCCGACGATGCGCTGGTTTCCGGTCTATGCCGGCCTGCGCGACGCCATCGTCAGCCACCGCCTCGCACCGGGCACAAAACTACCCGAGGACGAACTCGCCTCGATCTATTCGGTGAGCCGCGCGGTGATACGCGCGGCGCTGCAGGCGCTGTCGCATGACCGCTTGGCTCGGCTCGAGCCGAACCGCGGCGCGTTCGTCGCCCAGCCGACCAAGCAGGAAGCGCGCGAGGTCTTCGAGGCGCGGGCGCTGATCGAGCCCAAGGTCGCGGCGCTTGCCGCCGAAGTGGCAAAGCCGGCCGAGATCGCGCAACTGCGGCTTCATCTCGAAAAAGAGCACGAGGCCCTGCATGCCGGCCGCGACAGCGACGCCATCATGCTGTCGGCAAAATTCCATGTCGGCATAGCCGAAATCGCCGGCCATTCTATCCTGACCGCTTTCGTCAAAGACCTGCTGTCGCGGTCGTCGCTGATCATCGCGCTCTACTGGCGCCGCCGCGACACCACCTGCGAAAGCCACGCCCATCACGCCCTCGTCGATGCCATCGAAAAGCACGACGCACAAAACGCGTCCGACCTGATGCGAAGCCATCTCGTCGAACTTCTGTCGGGCCTTGATCTGTCACTTGGCGAGAAGAAGCCCGAGAGCCTGTCGGACATCTTGCGCTGATCTGCGCCGTCAAACTCTTCGCCAAGCTTCGCATTGCAGATGTCGTCGCGATGCTGGACGAATATCGGATCACCCGCAACCGACACCGGCCAACGAAGCTCGCGCGTAAGTGGCCGCTCTCAAAGGTAGTTAAGCCGAAGTGCCATACTTGATCGCCCCCGATTGGGCGCTCACGGCGAAGCCAGGATGCACGTCACCCCGCAATCCTGACCTGGCGCCTACCCCTGAAACGTCCCAATGCGACATTTCTACTTGCCAGCAACGCGACATTCGAACTTGGTTGCAACATGATCCCCGGTTGATTGGCGATCCTGCTCCCGGTCCACCGGGTTCCGAAACGGCACTATCGCCATCTTGGGACGTTCAATGCAGGGAACTTCGCGATCCGACCCTTCTCGGACCTTCCCTGAATGCAAGATCACGGGCAGGTTCTGACCCTCATTCCCGACCTTGACAGCCAAGTGCAATATGCGCCAGTTGCGTCTTCGGTCGTTGCAAGCCGTTGACACGATATGATTCAGCATTGTTGGGCGGTAGCCCGAGGATTGAATCCGATATTCGCCTTGCTGGAATGTCTAATGCGACTCCGTCATGATCTTTCCGGCCCTGTCGAGCGACGCTGCCAAAGCCGGTGACGCCAATGCAGGTGACGAGGTCAGGCTAGATCAGTGCAGCAGATCCGCCCGGCGACTTTTCTTTTTGCGGCCCGAGCCCTGCGGGACATGGGCGACGGCTTCGTGGCCGTTCTGTTGCCGGTCTATCTCCTCGCATTAGGCTTCGCGCCTCTGCAGGTCGGCATCATTGCAACCGCATCGCTGCTCGGTTCAGCGCTCTTGACCATCGCCGTCGGACTCCTTGGTGCCCGACACGATCACCGCCAACTCCTGCTTACCGCCGCCAGTCTGATGGTCGCCACGGGTGTGGCCTTTGCTGTCGTCCACGACTACGCGCTGCTTTTGGTGATCGCCTTCGCAGGCACCATCAACCCGTCGGCCGGCAGCGTCAGCGTATTCGTGTCCTTAGAGCATGCCGTGCTAACACGCGAAGTCACCGACGCCGCGCGGACCAAGATGTTCGCGCGCTACAGCCTTGTGGGTGCGCTCGCAGCCGCGGTTGGCGCGCTCGCTTCGGCGACACCTGATCTTCTGGCTCCAGCCGGCCTCGATCAACTCACCGGCATCAAGGCGATGTTCGTGCTCTATGCGTTGCTGGGCCTGCTCGGCGGTCTCCTTTACGCGCAGATCCCGCAGCGCCGTCCAACGTCGGACTCCGGCAGCACGTCCGCGCTTGGCCCCTCGCGGAATATCGTTTTCAGGCTTGCGGCCCTTTTTAGCCTTGATGCCTTTGCCGGCGGCTTCCTCGTCCAGTCGTTGCTTGCCCTGTGGCTTTTCGAAAAATTCGACCTGTCGCTTTCGGAAGCGGGCTTTTTCTTCTTCTGGTCCGGCGTCCTTTCGGCGTTCTCATCCCCCGTTGCCGCCTGGCTGTCGCGGCACATCGGACTCATCAACACGATGGTGTTCACACACATTCCGTCCAGCATCGCCCTGATGCTGGCGGCGCTTGCGCCGACGCTCCCTCTGGCGCTCGCCCTGCTGCTGATCCGTGCCGCGCTTTCGCAGATGGACGTCCCGACGCGCTCATCTTACGTCATGGCAGTCGTCACGGAGGCGGAGCGGGCAGCCGCCGCGAGCTTCACATCGGTACCGCGCAGTTTGGCTGCCGCAGCCAGTCCCGCCCTGGCGGGCGCTCTGTTCGCTGCCTCGTTCCGGGCATGGCCCCTCCTGATCTGCGGCACACTCAAAATCATTTATGATCTGCTGCTGCTGATGCAGTTCCAGAACGTCAAGCCGCCAGAGGAACGCTGATATTTGGGTTGCTTGACCGGGAGGGGTCAATGGCGAAGGCAAATGTTGGAAAGGTCGTCGATCATTTCGGCTCTGACTCCGGACTTGTTGAATGCCTAATGTGACCCGACATCCTCGACGCGAGGCCTGCAGACCATCACCCGCCAGCGCAGCAGACAACGAAAGTCTCCGCTGGGCTCTGCCGATCAGGCAGGCCGTGCTTTGTAAAAGCGGCACCAACCATCGGGGCTAATTTCACCGGCGACAATCTCGGATGCATTCGGCTTCAGGAAATGGGAGCACCCGGCGCAGCGGCGACCTTTGTTTGGAACATCCTAATAAAGCGCCACAGGCTTTTGGGGTTGTTTCGGCGCCGCGCCGCAGGCTGACCTGTCATGCAGGAAGCAAGCCCACCTGCACCGGCAGTCGCCGCGCCGGTCATCGACACCTTAAGAATTTCCGGCGAGACAGCGCTTGGCCTGGCTCACGTTGTGCCGACCCGCAATTTATCTCACCACGATCTTCTTTGATGATCTTTCCTCCCAATCGTACCCAAAGAAGCGCCGAGTGCTGATCAGATCGATTTGAGGTACTCGATCAGATCACTCTTTCCCTGGTCGGTCAGAGCAAGGCCGAGATGGCCGTCATAGTGCTCCTTCTGCGCAAGACGTCGATCGGTTCCACTCCTCCTGCCAGGGGTCGATCAAGTTTAAGGACCCGACGTCTCCTCCCGGCTCCAGGTCTATTTCTATAAAACCGTGCGTCACACCGTCCTGCTTCCTTGATCCCTTGCCTTCCCTTACAATCCCTTCCGGATACAGAGGAGTTCCGCCATGAGCGAAGACGCCGTCAACATGTCGATCCGCAAGTTCCTGAAGGAAGTCGGCGTCACCTCCCAGCGCAAGATCGAGGAGACGGTGCGCGAAGGGCAAATCGGAGGCAAGAAGCTGAAGGTCCGCATGACGCTGACGGCGGAAGGCACCGGCCTCAACCACGTGGTGGACGGCGAGATCGAACTTCCATAAGCGGGGCGAAGCGACCTAGCGAAACGGCCGAGGCGGCCGAAAGCGTCGAGACGGATCAGCGGTTGGAATGGCGTCTGGCCGGGTGGATGTAGTACCGCTCACCCCACGCTCTTGCGACTCTGACGGAACGCGAAACACCGACCCTTTCCAGTCGTTGGTTCAACGAATCTATGGAGGCGCCCGACGAGGATATGCGGTTGTCGAGGAACCGGGCCGACGTATCGTCGCGGAGGAACTTGATCGGAACGGCGATGTGCTACCCTGGGTTGATGCGGCGGCGTTCGCCCGCCGCGCCGTTACGTGAAGCGGCCGGCGACCGTCTCCAATGCCGGTTGCCCGTTTGAAACTCGAGCGCCGCCGCAGCATCGATTTGATCTGTCGCCGGCGCGCAGCCTCTCCAGCGCCTCCCATTCGCCATGAACCATTTCCAAGGCTGGCAGGCTAATTTCGATGGGGCGCACCTCGTCCACTCTGGCGCCCGATCCCATATCGCTTTGCCCACAACGAATGGTCCTGTCATCGCGGCCAGCGTAGTCGGCCGCTGATTTGATATCCCGCAGTTCATCGGGCCGCATCAGGACGGATCGAGGAGGCGCCCTGTTTCTGGCGCTGTTTTGACAGGGAGCGCCTTGGTCATTCGGCCCATCTCGCTTTTTTGTCGCGGCTGCAAAGACGGCCGGACCATATTGGCAGCGCTCATCACTGATAGAGGAACGGCGGCACCCCGCTCGCCCGATATCAGGGAACGATATCGCCCCCCATGTATTAGAAACTGATGGACACTATGGAACCCCACGGCCACGGGATAGCGGCCGATATTTTGACATCGGAAGTTGCCATTGCCAGGCAGCGCATCCATCGGACCGAGCTCGCGCTTCAACGCACTGAAGAAATGCTGGCCAAGAATCTCGCGCTGCGCAGCAGGATACGAGCTGCGGTCGAGGCCGCAGACCGCTTGGTGAAGATCGATCCCCCCAGCTTTGAACGGCGTCGCCCAGGTTGAACTGGGCCGGCGCTTCATTCGTCGCGCCCCACCGGCCACCGGCGCCACCACTCAAGCACCGCGGCAACCATGTCCACAGACGGCGAGCGCGGTTCATCGTGGGCGGACTGGTGCTCGGCCAGGAACCGATCGTCGTCCATGCGGCCGATGGCTTCAGCGACGTGGGCCAGCGATTGGTCGATCCAGGCCGCGGCGGAGCGATCGGTCGACGTCATGCCGACGGCTCGGTGTCGGGGATGCTCGGGGCGGCAGTGGGTAGTGGTACACTCGCCGGAAAGGTCGGCAATTGGCGCGTTGTGCCGGTTCGGAACCGGGTGGACCTGGGGAGAATCGTCAATCAACCTTGGGTCTGTTCCACTTCTCCGAAGCTGACGTTCGCGGTGCGGCCCGGAATGCCACCGAACCTGCCGACATCATAGCCACGCCTCGAGTAGAGGCTTCGTCTCGAGCACCTCGGCACGGTTCCGTTCGCGCGATAGAAGCAGCGGTTGGCGATTGAGCAGCATGGAATCGCCGAATTCATGCGCGCGGTATCGATACGCGGTGAAGGCTGCGGAGGCCTTAGCGAGCAGAGCATCATCGGCAAAGGCGCGGAGGAGCTCGAAATGGCTTTCGCCGGGCTGGTGGACGCCTGTGAGAATCGCATCGACCACGCGAAGCCGCGTGCCCCGCGCGATGCGCCCTGTCGCAATGCCATTTCCGGCACGCACATTGCCGCCGGGATTGGCGGCTGCTTCAAGTGCGCGCACTACGCTTGTGCCGATCGCAATGATGCGGCTGCCGCGCAGCTTCGCCCGCGCGACCTGCGCCGCGGTGCGCCCAGGGATGCGGTATGGCTCGTCGAAGGGAAGGCGCGAGTCGAGCGCGGGATCGCCGGTGGAAGACACGCCCGCAGCATGCGTGAGTGTTGCAAAGCCAACGTCGTGCCGACGCCAGGCTTGGAGCGTGCGCCAGTCGAGCGCGAAGCCTGCCGACGGCGCCTCGAACGCGACCGGCCCGGCGGCAATCTTCGTCCAAACATCCCATAGTGCCAACGGCTGGGGAACATGCGCGTATTGGATCGGCCGGCCGTGCTGCGCCAGTCCTGCAAGCACCGCTGCGCGGTTGCCTGGGAAGTGCAACTCGAGAAGGCGTGGATGGTCGAGAAGGCGCTCGACGACGGCGTCAAGCGAGCCGAGCCGGAGGCGATCGCCTGGTGACAGCGGAGGTGGAGGCAGCCGGTCTTCCGTGCGCGTGCGGTGATCGCCCGAGCCGAAGGCAATCGCCACGAAACGGGTTGGATCGGGCAGTGACAGCCAGCCCGCCAGGCGGATCTCGATCGCCTCACCGCTTGGGACGTGCGTGCCGTGCAAGCTGGCAGGCAAGGTCGCGGCGTCATTGGCGACGACCTGATCGCCGGGACCGAATAGCGTCGCGATTCCAGCGCGCGGCAGGTCGCGCATCGTGCCGTCCGCCTCGACGACCAACAGCCTGGCTGCGCGCCGATCGGAACGATCGGCGGCAATCATGCGCATGCCCCGGCGTGAAGCGTAGCGCGGACCTGTAACGCGTCGATCATCTTTTCGATGATCTCGGCAGCAGCCAGTTCGGGGCGTTTCAATGTAGACGGATCGGCGTCAGGAAGCGCTAGCGCGTGCAGCGGGGTGTCCATGTCGCCAGGGTCGGGTGCGAGGAGCCGTATGCCGTCGGCTTTCGCCTCCTCCTCCCAAATCGCCGTCAGATGGGCAAGAGCGGCCTTGCTCGCCCCATACGCGCCCCAGCCGGGATAGGCGTTCACCGCCGCGTCGCTGGAGATGTTGATCACCATCGCGCCACGGCCCTCGCGTGCGGACGCGGCAAGCGCACCGAACAGGGCCTTCGTCAGCCGGAACGCGCCGACCAGGTTGACCGCGAGCGCCACTTCCAGCTCCTCGCACTCAGTATCGGCGAGGAGCGCCAGAGGGATAGGGCCGAGGCTCGAGGCATTGTTGATCAGGACGTCGAGCCCGCCGAGGCTGGCAGTGACCTGTAGCGCGATCGAGTAGGTGTCCTCCTTCTTGCCGACGTTGCCGACAATGCCGTGCGCGCCCGTCTCGTCAGCAATGCGTTCGACATTCGCGGCGGTGCGAGCGACGAAGGCCACGCACGCACCCTGCGCGGTCAGCTGCCGCACAAGCGCCATTCCGAGCCCGGAGGTGCCGCCCGTGACCGCCACGCGAAGTCCTTGAAGATCAATATTCGACTGCATTACCGGTGCTCCTTCAAGCTTTATGGCCCTTGCTACAAGTTCAAGTTAACTTGAAGTCAAGCGGGAATCGTGCTTTCGTTCATGCATGGATTCCATGCTGACCATTACCGACGTGTCGCGGCGCAGCGGCGTCGCCTCATCGGCCCTGCGCTTCTACGAGGAGCGCGGCCTAATCGCGTCCGAGCGGGCCGGCTCGGGACACAGACGCTATCCGCGATCCGTGCTGCGCCGGATCGCCTTCATCGTCTTCGCGCAGCGAATTGGGCTGACTCTTGAGGAGATCGGCGCCGAGCTGGCCAAGTTGCCAGCCGATCGCGTGCCGTCGCGTCGGGATTGGTCGCGGTTGTCGGGCCAGTGGACTAAGCGCATCGACCAGCGCATCGCCGAGTTGCAGCGCCTGAGGTCCGGGCTTACCGAGTGCATCGGTTGCGGCTGTCTGTCGATCGACCGGTGTAGCCTTGCGAACCCTGCCGATATGGCAGGACGCAAGGGGCCGGGGCCGAGGTATTGGCTGGGGTGAGTTGGCAGCGTGCCTGTCACTATTGCAGGACTCGGCAGCGCAAGACTTCGCCAAGTGCGAGACGCTGCGGCCCGGTAAGGTTCAGCGGCGGTATTGTTCGTCGCTGACTTTCTCCATCCGCTCGACGGCCTTGCCATCAAGTGCTTGCGTCGTCCTGCCAGACGGTCGTTCCTTCTAAAAACGCGGCTGCATTTCAGCAGGCCAAGCGAAATAAGGAAATACGTCGAACTGCTCCGGGTGCGGCAGTCATCAACCTCTTCAGTCCCGCCCGAAACGTTTGAGTATTGGAGCCGCTGCGCGTTGGCACAGGCTGATCGGATTGATCCGGCGGTTGGGGAACCTTTCTTGCGGCAACGAAGGACGAAGATGGTGTTTAGGCCATCGGTAATGGTAGCCCGTTCAAAATTTCGCCAATCGTTGGTTGATCGCCCGAACGGTACTGCATTCGGTACCGCATGACCCAAGGTTTTACGTTAAGTATCCGAATTTGTCAGCTTTTTCGGCGCAGTTCGTCCCATCCATCATCGTCGAGTTCGTGGTTGCTCGATCTCGATTTGCTGTCAGGCCGCTTGCCAACGATAGCAAAAAAGCGCCGCCTCAATAGTGGGTGTCGCGATGTAGCGGTCTCCCACTACCAAGAATTTCTCAAGTAAACTTGACAATCGGCTAGCCCTTAAAGCTGGCCGATTGTGTTTCGCGCCATGTTGCAAGCAGCTACCGGTGATTTGCAAGGATTTCCTGCGACACTCGGCAAATCCACGCGACACGCGCGCGACATGGATTGACCTTTTCAGGAACCGGCTTCGAAACTGGCCCTGGCAGCTTGGTTCCTTTCGTTATGCTTGCCACCGAGGCTGCGGGCGTATCCCAGCGATCCGGAACAGCGTTATCGCCGCACACAGGGCGCTCCCTTCAACGTCCGCTTCAAAGTGTCGGCATTGAGTTTCTGTATGACTGCCCTAGGCGCAAAGCAGCCATGCCGCCGTCGTATGTGAGACTCTGCTTCGGGTCACAAGAAAAACAGCAACCTCTACGACTCGTCCCTCTCATCGCGCAAATTAGACACAACGCGGCGGTTCTGCGACCTGCAGGCGGTGTCGGGGCAGTCGCGGACGAGCCTGTCCTTGCCGTAGCCCTTGGCCCACATGCGATTGCGGTCTATACCGCCGGCGGCGAGGTAGTCCATCACCGCATCGGCGCGCTGCTGCGACAGCGCCATTTCACTTGCGCCGGGATCGTCGGCGAACCCCTGCAGCTTGAGCAGCCAGCGCGGATGCTTTGCTAACCAGGCGATCTGGGTGTCGAGGGTGGCCTTGGCGACAGAATCGAGCGCGGCCGAACCTTGCGTGAAATAGGTGCGGCGGCCGACATTGAGGATAAAATCCTCCTCGCTGCCCGGCTGCACGTTCTGGAAGCCGGCAACCTCGGTGTTGGTGATGTCAGGCGTGGAAGGGGCGAGCGTGTTGCTGGTCGAGCAGGATGCGACCAGCATCAGCAGGCCGGCAGCGAGCAGCCGGCGCGTGTTTTCAATCATGCGGTTCATGAGGCGCCAATCATTCGACAGTGGTGGAAGCGGGCGCCTGGTCGGCGATATGCGGCAGGACCTGCACCGCGGTGCCGATCGGGCAGCGCTGGTAGAGGTCGATGATGTCTTCCGGGAACATGCGGATGCAGCCGCTGGAAGCGTCGGTGCCGATGCTCCATGGCTCCAGCGTGCCATGCAGGCGGTAGCCGGTGTCAGCGCCGTCGCGGTGCAGATAGAGCGCGCGCGGCCCGAGCGGATTGTTGGACGCGCCGCCTGCGATCATGGGCGGTAGTTCCGGCCTGCGCTTACGCATTTCGGGGGGCGGGACCCAATCCGGCCACAGCGCGCGGCGGTCGATCGTCGCGCGGCCGTACCATTTGAAGCCGTCCTTGCCGACGCCGACGCCGTAGCGGATGGCGGTCTTGTTTTCCATGATGACGTAGAGGAAATGGTGGCGGGTATCGACCACGACGGTGCCGACCGGCTCGCTGCTGAAATACTTGACGATCTGGCGATGCCATCTCTTGTCGATCTTGGCGAAGTTGGTCTTGCGATAGACAAAATTGTTGTCGCTGGCGGTACCCGCGAAAAAGGATTTTGCCGCCGCGGCTTGAGCAATATTGCTGGTTGCACCCACCGCGACCAGCGCCAGGCCGCCGAGCACGACACCCCTGCGTGACGAAACCATCGGCAATATCCCCCATGCCAAAAGCCTAGCTCAAGCATAGTTGAGAATTACTTCGCCTCAAAGTGGAAAATGCCGCGTTGCTGCAGTCCGCCGGAAGCGGACTGGCGGGAGGTGAATAGCTGCCATTCCAGCACTCCGCTGTACGCGCCCGCCGGTGCCGCAACGAAGCTGCGCCGAGTGAGCCTTGAGCACGTATGTCCATGACGGAGACGAGCCAAATCCCGTCGTCGACTTTGGTGATTCCGAGCCTCTGGCCGGCGAGCGTTGCGCTCGAAGCAGAGCTGTCGGTCTATTCTGCCAGCCTCCTGCATAGCCGCATTCCGTCGCGATCGACTGCGTCGCTCTCAGAAGGCGCCCGGCGGCGGAAACGGCTAAAACGCCTGCCTTTTCGCCGGCAGCTCAGCCGCTTTCCGTCGAAGGGTGAACCCGCTGCCTAGTCCGAAATGGTTACTTGCGCTTCAGCTAATGTAGTCACATTCTTGGGCAGTCGGAAGCCGCATGGATCGGCCAGGCGCGAGTAACCTCTTCGCCGGCGTCTCAAGGCAGTCGACCACACGTTTTCGGTGCTCTAAGGGGGAAATCAATGAGATTGGTGATTATTTGTGCGGCAATGGTGATTGCCGTATCCACCGCCGCCGTTGCGCACGAGAAAAAGAGGGTGGTCAACACAGCGTCGGCCTGCGCCGACCTGTCGCGCAGCACGATCAAGAAAACCAGGGAAACAAAGCTGGATCGCAGTTCAACCGGAACTGTCTCCAGCGGGATTTCGAAAGACAAATCGGAGCCGCGCCTGGGCTATGAAATGGTTAATCCTGCAATCATATCTATCTATTAGCTGCGGAAAAGCAGGCACGTCTACGCAGGCTTGATCCTGCGGGACAGAAGTTGCCACTGCCTGCGCTCAATGTTTGATGCGGTCGCGCAGTGCGTACCAAAGCATGCCGAGCACGTGGAGCGGGCCGCTCAGCGCCGTGCCGCCGAGGAACGGCAGCGTCGACAGGATCACCCCTGGCCCGAATAGCCATGCGCAAAATAGACCTCGCCGTAGCGGCCGACATGCGGCAGGCGCGGTGTCGTCAACTGGCATTTGCATCGAGTCGCAGCCGAATGAAGTCATATCGGGCGTGGCGCTGTAGCCGAAGGCTGAGGTCGGAATCAGAAAGGCACCTGCGCTCAACGGCCATTCGCCCGGCGGACCCGCCAGATGACATTACCGACGTCGTCGGCGACGAGCAGTGCGCCAGTCTGATCGATAGCTACGCCGACCGGACGGCCCATCGCCTCGCCATTACGCCCGATGAAGCCAGTGAGCACATCTTTCGGAGGGCCGCTCGGTTTGCCACCACGGAACGGCACGAAGATCACCTTATAGCCGCTATGCACGCTTCTATTCCACGAGCCGTGCTGGCCGACGAAGGCGCCGTTGCCGTAGGCCGGACCGAGCCGGGCGCCTTTGGAGAAGGTCAGTCCCAGCGAGGCGGTATGAGAGCCCAGGGCGTAGTCGGGCTTGACCGCCGTCGCCACGAGATCGGGGCGCTGCGGCTTGGCGCGTTCGTCGACGTTCTGTCCGTAGTAGCTGTAGGGCCAACCATAGAAGGCGCCGTCACGAACCGAGGTCATGTAATCCGGCACAAGGTCGTCGCCGATCTCGTCACGCTCGTTCACGGCGACCCAAAGCTCGCCAGTTTCAGGATTCCAGGAGAGCCCGTTCGGGTTGCGCAGGCCCGAGGCGAAGACCCGAGTACGACGGCTCGACCGATCCACTTCAAGGACAGCGGCGCGGTTCTTCTCCGCGGCTATGCCGTTTTCTCCAACGTTGCTGTTGGAACCAACGGTGACATAGAGCTTGCGTCCATCCGGACTTGCGATCACGTCCTTGGTCCAATGATGGTTGAGGTCCCCGGCCGGCAAGTCGATGATCTTTTCCGGCGACGTGCTGACTCGGGTCTGGCCGTTGGAATAGGGGAAAGCGACAAGCGCGTCGGTATTCGCGACAAAGAGCTTGCCTTTGGACAGCGTCATGCCGAACGGCGAATTGAGGCCTTCCGCGAACGTCGTTCGCACATCCGCAATGCCGTCGCCATCAGTGTCGCGCAGGAGCGTGATGCGGTTGGCGCTTTTGGTTGCGGCGCCGGCCCGCTTCATAGCCAGGTCCATGAAGACCTTTCTAAGACTGAAGCCTTCGTCATGCTTGGCAGGGGCATTGGTTTCAGCAACCAGCACGTCGCCGTTCGGAAGCACATGCAGCCAGCGCGGATGGTCGAGGCCGGTAGCGAAGGCGTTCACTGCCAGCCCCTTCGCCGGGGTCGGCATACCTCCTTTCTGCCAGCCTTTCGCCTCGGCGATGTTAACAGTCGGGATCAGCGTCGGTCTTGGTTTCGGTAAAGTGGGGTTGGGGCCATAGCCGATTATTGCCTCGGCTTTTTGCGCCGGAATGCCAGCGCAGCTCGCCATGACGGCTCCCAACACCGCTACGAGTACGCTTCCTCGGAAGCCGGCATGCATCGGAAGTCCCTTCGCATGGATTTGCGTCGTGCTCTTTGTGTAAACGGAAATCAGTGGCTTATTCTTCCAATTGCTTCGAAACAGCGGCGCGTGATCCGAGGGCCAGGAATTCGCGACAGATCTGCTCTCGGTAGAAATATGGCGCGAGGAGATTGTGGCAACCGCCCGAATATCTGTCGCGCGATATGAATCTCACATTCGTATCGCGCGAAATCGATACGGCTTGCGCTTTTCGGTATCGAGTTGCTCATGGGCCAACATGCGTTGGAAAGGAACGAGACCGTGAACGGCGGGACCCACAATGACCCACCGATTGCACTGGCTGGTGAAACAGCTGTTGTCGCTGCTTAGCAAGGCGCTGCAAATCTGCTAAAGTCTGCGGTGGGAGGAGACGGATATCCAATCGCTGCCGATAGCACATCCAAGTGTAGCGAAGGCGACACCCGGCGCATCACTTCCGCTCGCCTATTCCCTCGCGACGCTCTGCTGGCTCCTGTCGGCCGGCGTCTATATCGCCGCCAAGTGGGTTGCCCCCGAGATGCCGCCCTGGGCGCTCTGCTTCTGGCGGCTGACGGTTGCCTGCGCGATCCTGCTCCCTATCGTCCATCGTCATCACGGGGCGATGCTCGTGCTGATCCATTCCCGGGTGATCGAGGTGCTGGTCATCGGCGCCATCGGGCTGACCTTGTGTCAGGGCATGATCTACACGGGCCTCAACTACACCAACGCGACAACCGCCGGCATCATCATGGCGCTGTCGCCGATCATGACAATGGTGCTTGCCCGCTTCGTGCTCGGCGAGCCCCTCGGTGTCTGGAAAGCGCTTGGAGCGCTGGTCGCTCTGGCCGGGATGGTGGTGATCGTGGCGCGCGGCGACCTTGCCGCGCTGATGCAGCTGCAATTCAATCCCGGCGAGTTGTGGATCGTCGGCAGCGCCTTTTGCTGGGGCCTCTACACCGTGCTGCTGCGTCGCGCCAAATTCGCTATCGAGCTTCTGCCGATGGTGGTCCTGCTGCTGGGAGCCGGCGCGCTGGCCGCACTGCCCCTTTATCTCTGGGAACTGTTTTTCGGGGATCGTTCGGCGCTGCATGCGAACGGCCTGCTGGCCCTCGCCTATGTTGCTGGCCCGGGCGGCGCCCTGATGTACTATCTCTACAACCGTAGCGTCGAGACGCTTGGCGCCGGGCGCGCCAGCATGCTGCTCTATCTGCAGACCGCCTTCGTCGCTGTTCTCGCTTATCTGTTCCTCGGCGAAAGCTTGCACGACTACGATCTCGCCGGCGCCGCCCTCATCATCGCCGGCCTGCTGCTCGCCACAGCGATCAAGCCGAGGCAGCGCACGGTGCGTGTCGCGTAGTGAACCTCAGCACCGCCGCTTCGGCCAGCAACTCGTAAGTCTTTGACAGTCCTTTCGGCCGGTGCAGCCCATGACATTGAAGGCGGCGCGTGTTGGATCGCCATAACATCTTCTCAGCGGGAACACCGCCATGGCCGCGTCGAGCGGTGATCAATGCCGTTCAGCCATCATGCCAAAGGGAGACGGCTCTCGTGCCCGCCCATCCTCGAGCTCGAGCATCGAATCGAAATAAGTTTTCCAGCGCGTATCGTGGGTCACAACGCAGATCGCGACATTGCGGCTGTCCGCCAGATGCCTGAACACCTTCATCACCATCTCCGCCCGTGTACCATCCAGTGCGGCGGTAGGTTCGTCGGCTAGAATAACGGTGGGATCGTTTGCCAAGGCCCTGGCGATTGAAACACGCTGCTGTTCGCCGCCGGAAAGTTGGGAAGGATAATTGGAGCCGCGATGTTCGATGCCCAACGCGGCGAGAAGCCGGCTGGCTCGCGCCTGCGCCTGCTGGCGACCGACATCATTGACCTGCATGGCGATGGCAATGTTTTCGGCGGCCGTGAGAAAGGGGATCAGGTTCGCTTTCTGGAACACAAACCCAAGATGGGTCCGCCTGAAGGCCCGTAGCTCGTTGAGCTTCGCACCGGGACGCGAAATCACCTTGCCGTCGAACAGGACCTCTCCCGTTGTCGGTGTCTCCAGCAGACCGGCAATCATCAGCAGCGTCGTCTTGCCGGAGCCGCTGGGCCCGACGATACCGGTAACACTGCCGGGGCTCAAGGTCAGCGAACCTGCCGCCAACGCGGTGACCGGCGAGCCGCCGCTCTCGTAGACCTTGCTGGCATTCCGAACCTCCAGCGTGGCGAGGCGGCGCTTCGACATCAGGCCAACACTTCCTGGGCACGGACCGCGAGCGCGCGACGAATCGCAAACCAGCTGGCCGCAAGGCTGAGTGCCATCAGCACGAACGACAACACGCCAAGATCGGATTCGGTCATCAGCACAGTTCTCGGAAATCTCGGATAGATCGTAAACGAGATGGCTATGGCCAGAACGAGGCTGCAAAAGCCGATCAGCCCCGCCTGCTGCGCAATCATGCCGATGATCACCCGGTCACGGGCGCCGATCAGCTTCAGAAGTGCTATCTGCGCGACCTTCTCGATTGTCATCGTATAGATGGTCAGTGCTATGACGGCGCAGCAGATCAGCAGCGTCATCGTCGTGAAAGCCAGGATCTGGACGCGGAGCTTGCCGAGGCGGCCGTCCAGTAGAAGCGTTTCCTGGTCCTGCTGCGTGAGGACCTCGACGTCGCCCCAGCGTTTGATCGAGTCACGCACGACCTCCTTGTCAGCGCCCGGGAGAGTTTCGACGATGACCGCAGCGACACTTCCGGTCTCGTCGCCGAGACCCATGCGCGTCTTGCCCTTGGCCGCACGGTTGAGGAGGATCGCCTCGCTGGGCAGCAGTCGGTTGATGACCTGCGCGTCCGGGATGGTGACGAACAACAATCCGTCGCCACCCATGTCGACCTGCCCGGACGACACGCCGACAATCGTATAGCTATCTCGTCCAAGCCGGATCTCGTCACCCACAACCAGGCCTAAAGTCTTGTCGGCTATGGCCTCGTAGCGATTTGATTGGAAGTACCGGCCGGCGATCAACGGTATCCAGCTGCCACTGTCGCTTGGATAGTCCACACCAGTGACGGACATTCGCAGCGGAAGCCCGTCAATTTCGAACTGCTGGTTGTATTGGATGAACCGGCGCGTTGCCGCCACACCGGCCACACCGGCCACGCGGCGATCGAGATTGGCCGGTACGGCGGAGGATTCGGCGAACGGTCCGGACTTTCCCCCTTCGACGACCCAGAGGTCGGCACCAATGCCGTCGATCACGATCAAGGCTTCGTAGACGATGCCGCGATACATGCCCAGCATGCCGATCGTCGCCGCCATCAGCAGGCCGACGCCGAAAACGGTCAGGATGAACCTCAGCAGGTTATGCCTGATATCTTTGACCGCGAGATTCACCTGCTCAATGCCTGGAGGTTAACCGCTTGGTACTGGAAGCGGCCTGTCGGACTGAGCACGACATCACCGACCTTTAGGCCGCGCGTGATCTCGATATCGGTGCCGCTGGAGTAGCCCAGCGAAACAGGAGCCCAATAGGCCCGCCCGTCATGTGCAATCCAAAGACCCACCCGTCCCTGGTTTCTCGCCAGGAATCGCTGTGGCACCGCGATGCCCGGTGACGGCGATTCCGCTTGGATGGTGACGCTTGCACGCTGACCCACAGCCCAGTTCGCCGGCACCTCGCGCAATTTAAGATCGACCGTGAACTCGCGCGTCTCTTGATCGACCTGCCGGCCGATCCGCGCAATGGAAGCAGCGTAGGGCCGTTGCGGATCCGATGAGAAGGTGACTTTGGCTACTTGCCCCGGCCGAAGCGACCCCATCGCGGATTCGTCGAAGCGCGCCATGACCAGCAATGACGTCGGGTCGACGATCTGCATCAGTTCGACGCCCGGAGAAAGCAGGTCTCCCACCGTGCGGCTGCGGGAAACCACCACCCCATTGACAGGCGAGCGTATCGAGGTTTCGCCGAAACGGCTCCGTATCTGCTCGACCTCGGCGGAGGCGGCCGCGGCCTGGGCCTTTGCGCGCTCGATGCTAGCGGTCGCTCGCGCCAATGCGGCCTCGGCTTGCTTCTGGGTGCCTTCGAAGAGGTCGAACTCGGCCTGAGAAATCGATTTGCTGGCGAGCAGGCTCTTCCTGCGATCCAGATCTGCCTTTGCAGTACGGGCGGCGATAACCAGCCGGTCACGCTCCAATTCGGCCTCGCGCACGCTCTCCGCCGCGGCCCGGTCGTTGGCGACCGCTGCGGCAAGCTGATACTCGATTTCAGTCGCGTTTAGCGTGGCGAGGATATCGCCGGTCTTTACCTCGTCATTCCGGTCGACGCGAACGTCGGCCAGGAATGCCTGGATCCTTGCCGTCACGACGACCTGGTTGGTTGCACCAAGGAGGCCGGGTCCGGCGATTTCACGCGCGATCAGCCTTCGCTGGGCGACATAGGACTCCACCTGAGCAGGCCAGATATACCAACCAGAAAAGAGCCCGACTGCCGCCAGAACGGCAAACAAGATTAAGATGAAGCGAATCACGTGCCTTTTACCTGCACCGGCTTCCACCGGCCCCGCTGACCCCTGAATCGACGCATCACTATATCGCCGCCTGCTCGGCTGCATCGACCGCCGGTTGCCCAGCCAACAGTCGTTCGATGACTTCCCTCAGGATATCTTCTGCTTCTGCACGGTCATAGCCCAATTGGTCGAATATCAAGGTCAGACCAAGACCGTTCGCGGTCGGAAAGGTACGCAGATCCATCTCGCTGGTACGTGGTTTTTCTCGTCGCATGTCAGGCAGGGGCGTCACTTTGAACATGCCGAGATCAAGTTCGCCACCGGCATGGGCCCTTTGAAGGGGGGCCGACTGCGTGGCGCGTGTCCATCTGTCGACTGTTTGGGTGCCGGCGACGAAGAGGGAGGTATAGGAGCCCTTGGCCACGACTTCGTCATGCACGTCTCCGAAGTAGTTCGAATCCATGAAGGGCGCGAACTGGATAGCCTCTTCGATCCCTTCTCCGAGCGAACCGGCTAACGCTTCGATTGTCTCGAACCGAGACAGCCGCGCACGCACAGGGACGTCCGAGGCGACGAAATTGACATAGTTCTCCAGCCGCCGGTCGTGGCGCAACGCTGCTGGAACCTGCATCACCATATCGTCCACGCCGCCGCGCGACCCGATGGTCTGCGCAAAGGCCGCGATGATCATGGCCGTTTCCGTCGTGCCGGCTGCCCTGGCACGCTTGCGCAGCGCATCCTGCTGGTCGCTGGCTATCGAGAGCGTCACGTCCTCGCTAAGGCTGCAATCGATCAGGTTGACATTCGTCCGGCGGCCTTTCGCCTTGCGCCCGAGATTGGGAATTTGCGGCAAGGGCTCGGCGAATACCTTGCGCAGGAATGCGTCGCGCCGTTCGAACGAACCAGGCTTTCCGACATGGTCGAAATCCCGGATGAATCGGTCGATACTCATTTCCACCGGATCAAGAGGCAGGCCGAGATAAGCCTTGACTGTTTCCTCGACGATGAGGCCGAGGGAATAGCCGTCAACAACGAGATGATGTGCCTTGGCGACGATAAGGTCGCTCTCGGAGCCGAACCGGATGACGGTGACACGGAACATCGGCGCCTGGATATCTATGCCTTCCTGCGCGAGTTCGGTTGCGCGCTCCAACGCTTCGGATTCGTCGGCGACTTGCTCGACCCTGAAGAAATCGGTCGGCGTCCTTTCCAGATACGCGCCGTATCTAGCCCCCTTGCGGAAGAACCGGGTACGCATCACCTCGTGTCGCGCCATGACCGTTTCGATCGCCCGTCTGAGACGATCGGCGTCCATTTGCGGCCGGATCTTGAACTCCTTGCTTACAATGAATGCGGCACGCGCATGCGAAGTCGCGTCTGGATGTTCCTGGAAACGCAGTAATCCCAATTGCGTGCTAGTTACTGCTATCTCTCTTTCGACGTTGGGCACGCCGTCGAGCGGTGAGCGCTCGACATCCTGGCCTCCACTCGGCTGACCGGACCACTCGCGCAGACTCCAGCCCATTGCGATGGGCACCAGGCGGCCTGACGTTTCGAGCTCGCAGGAAAGCTCGTCGAGAAACTGATCGAGTAGCAACCGCGCTGCTGCTTCTTCGACAACGTCGAGATCCACGGTCAGCCGGCAGACAACGCCGGCTTCGCTGGTCGCTGCGGACAATTGTATCTCGTGCGCGGATGCGGGGATCGCATCGAGAGGATGGTCCAAGGCGGCGAGCGCCGTAACTTGGCTACGGTCGAGAAAAGCGAAGCCGAATTGGCGCAGCGAAACATGGCGAATGCGCAGATCTTCTTCGAGCGCCAGTTCCAGAGACGACGTATCCATTGACCGATGCGCGTGGCCGTTTGCGTCGGCACGCTCGACCTTCCTCAGCAGATCGTAACCGAGTTCATTCATGGCTCGCAGGACAATCGGATAGGACCCATCCAAGGGGCCTATCAATCCGCTTGGTGCTCCCTGCCCGCGCTCGCTATACCAGCGGTCGACGACGATTGATCGGAGCGAGAGGCGGCTTGCCAAGGCCTTGGCATAGGCGGCCAGAAAGCGCGCGGCCGGCAACTCCGATCCCGACGCGAATGCTGCTGCTGGAAGCGTGATCTCCAGCAACCCGACACGGCCCCTGTTGGTTCCCATACCGACGGGAGACGCGGCACGACTGCGGCCGGGGATCGGTGCGATCGCAGGCGCGTGGTGAAGTATCTCCTTCCAATAGGCGAGGTCGCGACGATACTCGCTCGATCCGGGCATCGGATGAGCTGCGCGCGCGTAGTCGGTAAAACTAGGCCCTGCTTCGACCGCTTCTGCTTCGCCTTGCACAAGCTGCGCAAGCAAAAGATGAACCGACAACGTGTCCGCAGCCGCGCGATGAGCCCGGATTTGTAGCTCGTGACCGCCATCCTGCCGCTGCCACGCGCCGATCCGCCATAGCGGACCAGGCAGCGCCACATCGCCCAAACGACCGCCCGGCGAAAGCACTTCAACAATCGGTTGAGCCTCGAAGCCTATCTCCACGGCGCCGGACGCCGATATCGCACCGGTCATCCGGAGCGCGTCGTGTCGCTCGACCAGTCGCGCCAATCTTGTCGCAAGCGCGGCCAGCGACACGCCAGGCTCAATACTCGTCTCGACCAGGATCTGATTGTCCGCCTTTGCGACCGCCGACGACATCGGCAGTCCGTCCAGCATCATCGCATTGACCTGGCGGCCAAGAGGCCGGAAGGCTTCCTGCGCTGCAACGCCATCGGAACTCGCTTGTGCGGCCAGGACCTGCAAGGCGGACGCCTTCAGTTTCGCCTCAAAAGCGGAAGCAACGAGGCGCGACAGTCCCGCGATCGTCGGCGCTTGCAGGAACTTGGCGACAGGGATGTCGACTTCGACCTGAGCCTCGACGCGATTTTTCAGTTCGAACGATGAGAGGGAGTCGAGACCGAGCTCACTGAGCTTGCGGTCATCCGCCAAGGCGCTTGCCTCGACCTTGAGGACTTTCGCCACTTCGCGCCGGATCATGTCGGCGAGCAGGTCGTCCCACGCCTCGCGCGGCGCGGCTGCAAGCTCGGCCTGAATGCGAGACCGCCCTCCGGTTCTGTCTCCAAGCAGCGGCGAAATCCTCGGATTCGTCGCTGCGCCGGGGTTCGTGCGAGCGATCGCAGCCCAGTCGATATTGGCAAAGCCGAGATTCTCCGATCTGGCGCGCACAAGATAGGACAGGGCCGCCGCCGCTTCAGAATCCTGAACCGGCTTGATGCCTACGCTATCGAGATAGTTGGTCATTGCTTCCGACCTGGCAACGAATCCACTGCCGGCGATCATGCCCCAGGCGGTGGACGAGCCGGCCAGGTTGCGACCCCTGCGGTACGTGGCGATTGCGTCCAAAACAGAGTTGGCCGCTGTGTAGTTGGCCTGCCCAGACGAACCGATAACCTGCGCGATCGACGAGAAATTCACGAAGAAATCCAGCGGAATATCGTGTTCGACAACGGCGACATGCAAGTTCCACCCGCCGGCTATCTTCGGCCTCAGCACGCGGTCGATCTTGCCTGCATCGAGCTGCGAGACGAAAGCGTCCTCTATCACCGCGGCGCCGTGCACGATGCCGCGCAGAGGAGCGTCACCCCCAGCATATTCGCCGATCAGCCTGCCGACGGCAGTAGCATCGGTCACGTCCAGAGCGGCGCGAACGATGCGCGTGCCACGTTGCTCCATGATCTCGATGGCCACAGCCGCTTCGGCATCTGGAACACCGCTTCGATTGGCAAGGATGATGGTTCCCGCGCCTTTCTGACTGAGCCACTCGGCGATCGCAACGCCAAATCCCTTGAGCCCACCAGTGACGAGGTAGGAAGCCTGAGCGGAGACGGCGAACTGTGCGCCGAGGTCAAGTTCGATGTCCACGGAAGGTTCGTCGAAAGTGACGATCACCTTACCGATGTGCAGCGCTCGCGAAAGCATGCGCATGGCTTCTGCCGCGCGCGATGCCGGGAAGCGGGTCGCCTCCAGCGGCTTATAGACGCCGGCGGCAACCTTAGCCTCCACCTCCACCAGCAATTGCCTGAAGAGGCTCTCCTTCTCGACGGGGAGCGTCGAGAGATCGATGACCGAATAGGCGTTGTTGCGATAAAGCGAGCGAAGCCCGATCGGCTTGTCGTCGGCGAGATCGCGCTTGCCGATTTCGACCATCCTGCCGAAGGGCGCCAGGCACTCCAGACTCTTGTCGATGCCGTTGCCAGACAGCGCGTTCAGCACCACGTCGACGCCGCGGCCACGCGTAAGGGAACGCACCTCGTCGGCGAAATCGAGAGCGCGCGAGTTCATGACCTCATCCACGCCCCATGTCTTCAGGAAGGCGCGTTTTGTGTCGCTGCCTGCAGTGCCGAAGACTCGAGCCCCCACATCATGCGCGACCTGGATGGCGGCGAGCCCGACACCACCCGAAGCCAGATGGATCAGCGCGGTTTCGTCCTGTGCCAATCGGCCGATATGTTTGAGAGCGTAGTGAGCGGTAAGGAAGGCTGTCGGGAGGGTCGCGGCCTGGATCAGATCAATACCATCGGGTACGCGCATGGCGAGATCCGCCCGGAGCTTGGCGAAGCGTCTGAGGTAGCCCTTGCCCATACCCATGATGCGATCGCCGGGCTTGAGATTGGTCACCCGTTCGCCGACCCTGCGGACGGTGCCGGCGAACTCCAGCCCGAGATTGCGCCAGTATGCCTCGTCATTCTCCAACTCGTCCGGCAAGATGCTGGTGGCCGCCATGATGTCGCGGAAGTTCAATCCGACCGCGGCGACCTCGACCATGACCTCGTCTGGCGCCAATTCGGGATCGGCGATTTCGCGTAGTACGATGTTGTCGATGGTGCCAGGCCCCGTCATGGTGACGGCGAAGTTGGAAGAATCCCGCGCGGTCTCCAGCGTCCGCCGCAACGGCGCCACTTCGTGCAAAGCCAGTTGCTCCAGCCGCGGGACATAGCGTTCGGCGCCACGCAGGATGAATTCCGTCTCTGCGGTTTCCTCCAGCACGGCGCCCGAAATGCTCACCCCCGACTGCAGCGATGTGGGATCCGCATCGATAAGGCGGATGCCCAAACCTTTGAACTCGTTTGCCATTGTGCGAGCAATGCCGATTAAGGCGCTCTCACTCAGGCCTGAAAGGCTCATCGGCTGGTCACCTTGCACAAGCCGGCTGCCGGACGTGACGACAACCAGTTCGGGCCGCTGTTCGGACGAACTGTGCAGCCGGTCGATGACTTTTCCAAGCGTGATCAATTGGTGCACGATAGGCGTGATCCTGGCGAGAAGCTCGTCCCCGCCTGCTTTGTCGTCGAGTTTTTCGGGGGTGGCGGCGCTGAACAGGATGCCACCTGTCCCACCCGATTTGGTCATGAATGCCCGGATCGTGGCGAGCGCTTCATCCGCATCGAGGTTCAGGAACGGCGCGGGGTTTGCGACCTCGACCGTCGCTCCGCGGCTAACCAGCTCAGCCAATGTCGCTTCGAGGCGCTGCGTTCCATCACCCACCACCAACCAGTGGGCGCAACGCAATGAGGGCGCTGCCGGTTTGGCTTCCTGCTTCTCGAAATGCTCCTCGAAAACACTGGAGCCCGAGCCGGCACCTTGCTTGGCCCTGCTGCTCCTGACCTTGCCCAGCGCCTTGGTCTGAAGGTTGTCGAGAACGATGAGCGGCTGCCCTTCCGGCGAGAACACGCTGAACCGCATCGAGTACGGGTCGAGACCCGGCTGGATGTCGACGATCACCTCGGGCGTCAAAGGAGCGCCCAGCAGGATCTTGCGGGCGCCGGTCGGCAGGCGCAACTGATACTGGGCCTTGTCTTCATTAGCCGGCGGCAGCGATTCACCTGGAACCCACACGCCGTCTCGATGTGAAGCCAGGCCGATGCCGGCCTGGAGCACCGCGTCCAGCAATCCGGGGAAGGCGAAATACTGCTTCGCCAAGTTGGGATCCTTGCTTGACAGCTTGGCAACCAGGCGGTCGCCGACAATGTCGAGTGCGTTCACCGACTGGAAATAGGGACCGTATTCAAGCCCGTGCCGTTCGGCGAGACGGTAGAATTCCGTCTTTTCGACTAGGTTCGGGCGATCCAGCAGCAGGTCGGCAGGAGCTGGTGCAAGTTCATATTTGTGGCTGAAGCCATAAGCTTCGGCACGCGTCCTCCAGCCATCCTCCGAACCTCGATGGAACGTGGCGATGCGCAGCCTGCTACCGACCGGATCGAACGTCGTCGTAAACAGTACGACGTCGTCCTCCGCGATGGAAAGCGCTTCGTACAGCTTGAAATCACGCAGTTCCACGGACTCAGAGCCGAAATGGTCGCGCAGTGCGGCCCCCATGATTTCGATGTAACCGACGGCCGGGAAGAGGCAATCGCCGCTGACCCGATGGTCAGCCAGGAATTTGAAGCCTCTGAGCGTGATTTCGTTCGTCCAGGACGGCGCCGCAGTGAAGTCGCGCCATCCAAGCAGTGCGTGCCGGGGTGCCTCGAACAGGAAGTTCTTGGTTTCCTCGGATGTATTCAGCAGGCGCTGGTTGTTCCAGGGTAACTTGGGAACGGCCACGTGGCCACTCAACGATTTCGGCCGGTCGAATTCGACGCCGGCAACATGAAGGCTGCCCTCGGCCCGCGCCAGCGTCCAGAAATCGTCAGTTTTGCGATCGAGCGAGTTCACCGCGGCGGCGTCTACCCCGCGCTCCTGCGAGATGCCTCGGATGAGCGGCGTCAGCGTGCGGTGCGGACCTATTTCCAGGAAAGTATTGATGCCGAAATCGAGGGTGAAATCCAAGGCCTTGGTAAAGCTGACGGGTTGGCGCAAATTGGCCCACCAGTAGTCGGCGTCGAACTTCGTCTCGAATATGCCGGTGACCGTCGAGATGATCGGCAGACGGCCTTCTTTCCAGGCGACCGGACCCAGTTCGCCGAGGAACCATTCCTTGCAGTCTTCCAGATGCGCGCTGTGCCATCCGAAATCCATGGTCATCCGGCGGGCCGTCGCATCGGGATAGGCTTCCGCGACCTTGGCCAGCACGCCAAGCACCGCGTCCTCCATGCCGGAAATCGTTTGCGCGATCGGGCCGTTGTAGGCGGCAATGACAACGCTTTCGTCACCGGGCAGCAAAGGTTCGAGTTGATGGACCGTCAGCCCTATCGTGGCCATTGCACCGCGCCGCTCGCTCTTCAGCGGGATGAGGCCGCGTTTGGCAATGATGCGAGCCGCCGTCTCGATATCGATGATACCTGAAACGTAGGTGGCCGCGACCTCGCCGAAGCTGTGGCCGATCAGAAGCTCAGGCCGCACGCCGGCCTTTGTCCAGCGCTCGTAGAGGGATATCTGCGTGGTGAAGATGGATGCCTGGGTAACGTCGGCATCGTTGATGCGGGTCTTCGTCTCGTCCCGCAGCATCTCCTCGACGGTCGACCAGCCGACCATCGGACGCAGCACTTCGTCGAACATCTCGGCGGTTCGGCGAAACGCACGGTCTTCCTTCAACAGGCGGCGCGCCATGGCCCACCACTGGCCGCCCTGGCCCGAGAAGGCGATGGCGAGCCGACGGTTGGATGCCCTCCCGGTGATGATGGTTGGCCCTTCCGCGCTTTGCTCGATGGCTCCCTTAGCCAATGCGCGCAGTTGGGTCTGGAGCGCGGCACGCTCCGGCTCGACGATGAGCGCAGCCCGTTGGGCGAAGTTATCGCGCGCGCTGCTCAAATGGGCGGTGATGTCTTCGACCGGCGTCTCCGCAAGGGAGCCTCCCTGCTCCAGCGCATCGGCTAGACGGCCGGCCCACAGTTCCAGTCCCGCCGTGCTGCCGGCCGAGATCGGGACGGCTATCGGATGGCCGGCTATCACCGGCCTTGGCGCACGGTTGGCGTTCGCGGACAACCCCCGCCATCCTTCCACTGCGATGGAGGCATTGGTGCCGCCAAAGCCGAAGGAGTTGACGACGGCCAGGACCGGCCGGCCGTGATGGTCGATCGGCGTCGGCGTGGTTGCTACAGCGATGTTGAGCGCGTCGAACGGAATGCTCGGATTCGGGCGCTCGAAATTCCGGTTCGGCAGCACGATGCCCTTTCCCGCCGTCAGCACCGTCTTGATGAAACCCGCAATACCGGACGCTGATTCGAGGTGGCCGAGATTGGGCTTGAACGATCCGACATAGGCCGGCTTTGACCGTGAATTCACACCGAACACGCGGCCGATGGCAGCCGCCTCGATTGGATCGCCGACCGGCGTGCCTGTCCCATGGGCCTCGACATAGTCGACATCGGCCGGATCGATGGCGGCGCCTTCCACCAGCGCCTCCAGCATCTCTTGCTGTGCTTCCCCGCTCGGCGAGGTCAGGGTGGGCGTATACCCGTCCTGATTGACCATCGAATGACGGATCACGCCATAGATCCGGTCGCCGTCGGCAATTGCCCGGTCAAGAGGCTTCAGCAAAACGAAACCGCAGCCTTCGCCGCGCACGAACCCGTCCGCCCTTTCGTCGAAGGTGTAGATTCCGCCGGTCGGCGAAAGCATGTTGGCGCTGGAGAATGCGATAAACGGGCCTGGATCGAGCATGCAGTTGACGCCGCCGGCGAGCGCCGTCTCACAGGTGCCGGTGCTCAGGTGGCGCACCGCTTGGTCGATGGCAACGAGCGCCGACGAGCATGCCGTGTCGACGGCGATACTCGGCCCTTTCAGATCGAAACGGTGGGATATTCGGTTGGCCGCGATCGAGAACGCCGAACCGGTGCCGGCAAAAATATCCCCACCACCGACACGTCCGCGGCGCAGGTTCTGCGCGAAATCGTTGGTCGAGATTCCGATGAACACGCCGGTGCGCCCGCGGCGCAGGTCGGCCAATGTGCGCTCGGAATCCTGGACGGCCTCGAAGGCCACTTGCAACGCCAGGCGCTGCTGCGGGTCCATCGTTGTCACCTCGCGGGGCGACATGTCGAAGAAACTCGGGTCGAAGCCGAAAACGTCGCTGGCAAGAAACCCACCCCAGCGCGTCCGCATCTTTCCCCGGGCATCGGGCTCCGGATCATAGAATGCATCGACATTCCATCGATCCGCCGGGATATCGACGATGCCGCAGTTCTTCTCCAGGAGAAAGTTCCAGTACGAGTCCGCGTCCTGGATTCCTCCAGGAAACCGGCAACCAATTCCGATAACTGCGATTGGCTGTGTTGACTCAATGACCTGCTGAGGGGCATCGCCCCCACGATGAATGTTCATGCCCAGACCCCCGCCTAGTATACACCGTGGGTTGCCCAACCCACGGCGCACTTACAGTCACGGCGTATTTAAGTGCATGTCCTAACGGAAGCTCCAAGAGCAAAACTCGCCAGGTTAGCATTTTTATCGCAAAATGTGTCTTTTAAGCCGATTTGATTACTTTTTAGGCCAATTTGATTAGTTTTTAGGCCGATGTGGCTGCTTTTGAAGAGAAACCCGTCCGCTCGATCCTCGTCGCCAAAAACAGGCATCCCCGAGGCCCGTTCCGGAGCGTCAACGCAATCCCAAGTCGAAATCGAAGCGGCGTGCGACGACCTGAGGACTGCGTGCACTCCAGGCGACGGCGGCCACGTGGTGCGCGCTTGGGCGGAACTCAATGAGCCTGAGGGGTTCAACCAATTCCAGTGGCGGCGAGAGGATATAGGCCTCGCCGCTCCCGTCCATCCCAATCTCGAGTCCCACCCCGGAGAGGCCGACGCCGGCAGCCTTGAGCACGGCTTCGCGACAAGTCCAAAGCCGGCAGAACATGAGGCGGCGGGCCTCTGGCGCCAGTGACTCAAGTTGTGCGATCTCGCCGGGCGCGAACAGAGAACGGGCCATGGACATCTCGCCGCTCCGCGGGGCGACGCGCTCGACATCGACGCCGACTTGCCCGGCGGCAGCCACGGCCACAAGGGCAAGATCCCCCGAATGCGAAAGGTTGAAGGCGAGGCGCCCGTCCGCAAGGAACGGCTTTCCCTGTGGGGTCTCCCGCAGATCGAGTTCTCCCGGCGCTCGGCCGGTGTACATGGACAGCACCCGGCGTAAGCCGGCATGAGCTGCCAGATGGCGCCGCTGATCCTGCTCGAAAACAAACCGTCCGCCCCTGGTCAATTCGGCTGGATTGAGCACGGCCATGTCCGACTGCGAAAGGGGAGCATCGAGAGCAACCCGCCACACATGGACGTCGATCCCGAGAGCCGGCACCACCCGCCCACCGCCGTGCGGCAAGACAACTCCGCTTTGCTTCATCTTACAGTTTTCCCGGCCGGGCGAGAGGTAGGGCTCGGCCTGCTGCAGCAATACGGCATTGACGACTGCTCCCCAAGCTTTGCCCGTTAACACCATAAACCTACGCGATTCTTGTGACACCTCTCGGCACGCTCATCATCGGCCACGCTCTAACGCGCCAGAGTGAACCAGTCCAAAGGCCGGAGGGACTTGGCTGCGATGCGGGTGCGCACCGATTTGGAACAACGAGCCTCAGAGTACCACCCGGAGCGGAGTCAGGTCATTGAAGCCGGCTGTTGTGGCGCAGCACGAGGCCGACCGCGCCGAGCAGTGCGTCGTTCTCCGTGTGCTTGCCAACGATTATCCGCGTGCGCAGCGCAGGCGCCACATCGCGGGACTTGATGAGCGTATGGCGTTCATATGACGCGATCAGTGGCGCCAGGAGAATGTCGCCCGCCAAGGCCATGCGGCCGCCGATTATGATGAGCGGCGGATTGAGCACCGAACCGATCAGGCCAAGGCCACGGCCGGCGAACTCTGCGGTGTCCTCGATCATCCGCAGCGCCCTCACGTCGCCCTGCTCGGCCATCATGATCACATCGTCCATCGTGACCGGCCGCCGCACGATGCGCGAAATCTGCTCGAGCGGCCGGGCAAAGCTGGCATAGAGCTCCAGGCATCCGCGATTGCCGCACCGGCAAAGGTCGCCGCCGGGATCGATGCTGATGTGCCCGAATTCGCCGGCGCCGCCGGCGATGCCGCTCACCAGCCGGCCGTGCTGGACAATGGCCCCGCCCACGCCCAGATCGACCTTGAACAGCACGAAATCGTCGTGGCCGACGGCCGCACCCCACATCAGCTCGGCAATTGCCGAGCAGTTGCTCTCATTGTCGGCGAAGATCGGCTGTTCGAGGACCGGCCCGAACACATCGCGGATGTTGACCCCGGCCCAGGTCGGAACAATACTCGCGCGCAGCACCACTCCTTCGCGGCTGACTGGGCCCGAGACGGAGACCCCAACCCCCAGGAGCCCCGCCATCGGCAGACCGTTCTCTTCGTAGCATCGGGCAATTACTGACTTGGCAAGCTGGGCCGCCTGTTGCGGTTGGTAGTCCAGACCCATGGGGATAGTTTGTTCAGCAACGAAAGAATGCGAGACGTCGGCGACGACGCACCGCATCTCGTCGAGGCCCAGGTGGATACCGACGCAGGTGCCCGCAGCGGGATT
Organism: Mesorhizobium sp. M1027; assembly: GCF_040318745.1. Lineage (NCBI taxonomy): Bacteria > Pseudomonadati > Pseudomonadota > Alphaproteobacteria > Hyphomicrobiales > Phyllobacteriaceae > Mesorhizobium > Mesorhizobium sp. M1027. Next base: position 44,206 of record NZ_JAMYMW010000003.1, read on the forward strand.
GAGCGTCAATGCCGTGGCCGGCCTGCCAATGCCCCTGGCCGCGTCATGATGGGCCGAGGATTCGATCACCATCCCTGACTTTCTCAAGCCGTTGAGCGCGGTTGAAACCGTCGACCGCGCCAAACCGGTAATGCGGGTAATTTGCGACGCGGAAAGCACGCCGCGCTCGCGCAAGCATCGGACGATCAGGCTCTCCGGCGACGCGGACGGCCTGTCGATCAGCCAATTTCTAAGCGAAGGTTTGTTCATGATGAGCACAAAGCATGTTGACTGATAGCTCAAATATGTCATCTTGGAAAGAACGGAGATTACTGCATCTCGCCGGCCACGACCTCAAATCGCAGGCCACAAGCGGTCGATACGAACCGTGCATCACATATGGGAGTGAAACGATGAAATACCTGAGGACGGCCTTTGCGGCCGCTACCGCCTTCACCTTGATTACCGGAACAGCGCTCGCGGAGCCGAAGACCAACCTCTTGCATCAATGGGCCACCGGATCGGACGCCCAGGCTATCGCCAAGCTCGGCGAGATGTTTACCGCCAAGGGTGGCACCTGGCAGCAGACCTCCATCGCAGGCCATACGGCCAATACATTGGCCAAACTGCGTGCCGATGTGATCGCCGGCAACGCACCTCCCGCTGTGCAGCTAAAGGGCCCCGAGATCGCCGAATGGAACGAGACGGGCATGACAGCCAATCTCGACGACCTGGCGAAGGCGGAAAATTGGGAGAAGGTCGTCGCTCCCGAATTGCTGCCGGTGATGAAGCCGACCGGGAATTGGGTGGCAGCGCCGATGAACATCCACCGCATCAACTGGCTGTGGGCATCGCCGAAGGTCATGAAGGATGCCGGCGTCAACGAGATGCCGAAGACATGGGCGGAGTTCAACGCCGCCTGCGACAAGATCGTGGCCAGCGGCAAGATCTGCATTTCACACTCGACCGCGGACTGGACCGACTCGACGGTCTTCGAAGTGGTCGTGTACGGTCAGGACCTCGATCTCTACAGGAAAGCTTTCGTCGAGGGCGACGTCGATGCCATGCGTAGCGACGGCATGATCAAGGCCTTCGAGCAGTTTCGCACCATGACCTCGAAGTACATGGACCCCGGCATGAACGGGCGTGACTGGGATACCATGTCGCATCTCGTCGGCCGCGGCGAGGCCGCCTTCCACATCATGGGCGACTGGACGATCGGCCTGCTGACGGCCGGCGGCTTCAAGGAGGGCACCGACTATGTCTGCGCACAGGCGCCGACCGATTGGGGCAAGCCCGGCTTCATCTTGAATTCGGACTCGGTCGTGTTCTTCAAGCAAAAGGACCCGGACTACATCGAGGGACAGAAGCTGCTTGCCAGCATCATCCTGTCGCCCGAATTTCAGACCATTTTCAATCAGACCAAAGGGTCCATCCCGGCCCGCCTCGACGTCGATCTTTCGAACGGCTTCAATCCCTGCCAGCAACTCTCGCAAAAGGATCTGCAAGCCTCGATCGCCGCCGGCATGCTCGTGCGTTCAATGGCGCACAACATGACGGTTCCGCAAAAGGTCCGCGGCGCAATAATGGATAGCATCACGGAGTTTGTAGCAACGCCGGATATGAGTGCGCAGGACGCGGCCAATGCGATGGCGGATGCGGCCGAAGCGCAGAAGTGACGCTGCCGATGATGGCCGGGGGCGAAGCTCCCGGCCAGACCTCGCCGGAGCAGCCCGATGTCCACCCATGATCTGATTGTACCAGCCGCAGCTGCCGCGGCCCGACCGTGGCGCGAGCGCCTGGGCACGATGGTGCCCATTCTGGTGCTGGCGCCGTCGATTGCGGCGAGTTTCATCTATGTTTTCGTCTTCACATTCTGAACGCTCTACATCTCGCTGTCCAATTCGTCGCTGTTGCCGACCTATGGATTCGTCGGCCTGGACAATTACGCTTCGCTGTGGGCAAACCGGCGCTGGAACATCGCCTATACGAATCTCTTCCTGTTCAGCGGCTTCTATATCGTTGGCTCGATGGCGGTTGGCCTGCTGCTTGCGATCGCGATCGACCAGCGCGTCCGCGGCGAGGCGGTTTGGCGCACCATCTTCCTTTATCCGTTGGCGGTGTCCTTCATCGTCACCGGTACGGTGTGGAGCTGGCTGTATAACCCTGTCGACGGTATCCAGGCCTTCGTTCGCGGGCTTGGCTGGACCGACTTCAGCTTCGCCCTGACGGCCAACCGCAACACCGCGATCTATGCGGTGATCATAACCGGTATCTGGCAGTCGTCCGGCTTCGCAATGGCACTTTTCCTGGCCGGTCTGCGATCGGTCGATCCGGATCTCGTCAAAGCCGCGCAAATCGACGGCGGGTCGGTTTTCCGGACCTATCGGAGGGTCATCCTGCCAACCATCGCTCCGATATTCCTGGCGGTGGCGGTCATTCAGATACAATTCGCCATCAAGACCTTCGACCTGGTGGCGGCATTGACGCGGGGCGGGCCGGGCGTGTCCACGACCTTCCCCGCCATCTATGTCTACGACCTGATGTTCCAGCGCGGCCAAATCGGCGAGGGTGCCGCCGCGGCGATGATGATGCTCGCGGCGGTCGCGGTAGTGCTGGTGCCGTACTCCTTGTGGATCGTCTGGCGCCGGCGGGCGGAGGGCCGCAATGGCTGAAGTTGCCCCTAATGCCCGTTTTGATCCGGAGGAAGCCGCTGCCACGCGCCGGCATTTCTGGAGCCGCTTCCTTGTCTATGCCGTGCTGACGCTTTTCGCGGTCGTCTATCTTGTGCCATTGCTGGTGGTGATCTTCAACTCATTGCGCGAGCAGTCGGAGATTGCCCGCAACGGCCTCATCTCCGTACCGCGCAGCTTCCGGTTCGATGCGTGGGCGCAGGCCTGGGGATCCTACTGCGTCAGCGGTACCTGCGAGGGCATGAAGCGCAATTTCTTCAACTCGCTGGCGATGACGATCCCCGCCACCATCATCTCGACCATTCTCGGCGCCATGAACGGCTACATCCTCTCCAAATGGCGCTTCAGGGGTTCCGAACTGATCTTCAATCTGATGCTGCTTGGCGTATTCATGCCCGGCCAGATTTCGCTGATGCCGTGGGCGTTCCTGCTCGGCAAGCTCGGCCTGACCAATTCGACATATGGGCTGGTGCTTATCCACGTCGTCCAGGGCATCTCGTTCACCACCCTGTTCTGCCGCAATTTCTACGTCAGCATACCGGACGACCTGATCAAGGCGGCACGCATCGACGGCGCCGGCTTCTGGCGGATCTTCCGCAAGATCATCCTGCCCCTGTCGCCGCCCATTCTGATTGTCACCGTCATTTGGCAGTTCACCGGCATCTGGAACGAGTATTTGTTCGGCGTCGTCTTCACATCAGGCCAGCAGCAGCCCATTACCGCGGCACTGGTCGCGCTCACGGCCGGCGGCACGACCGCGCGTGCTTACGATGTGATGAGCGCAGCCGTGCTGATCGGCGCGTTGCCACCGCTGCTGATCTATCTGTTCGGTGGAAAATACTTCGTGCGCGGCCTCACCCAGGGCGCCATCAAATGAGGCGTCGCCCATGTCCGCGTTGATGATCCGCAACCTTCACAAGAGCTACGGCTCGCTCGAGATTCTTGCCGGCATCAATCTCGAGGCTAAGACCGGAGAATTCGTCGCCCTTGTCGGCCCGTCGGGTTGCGGCAAGTCAACCTTGCTCGCCATGATCGCCGGCCTCGAAACCGTCACGTCGGGCGAGATATGGATCGGCGACCGGCTGGTGAACTCCGTGCAACCCAAGGACCGCGACATTGCGATGGTGTTCCAGTCATACGCCCTCTATCCCACCATGACAGTGCGCCAGAACATCACCTTCGGCATGGAAAGCCGCGGCGTGCCAAAAGCGGCGCAGGCGGAAGCTGTCCAACGGGTTGCCGCGCTCCTGCAGATCGAACAGTTGCTTAAACGCAAGCCCGGCCAGCTCTCGGGCGGGCAGCGGCAGCGCGTCGCGATGGGGCGCGCCCTCGTACGCGACCCAAAGCTGTTTCTGTTCGACGAGCCCCTGTCCAACCTGGACGCCAAGCTGCGCGTCGATATGCGTACCGAAATCAAGAAGCTTCACCATCGCGTCGGCAAGACCACGGTGTACGTCACCCATGATCAGGTCGAGGCGATGACGCTTGCATCCCGCATTGCGGTGATGAACCAGGGCTCGGTCCAGCAGTTCGACACGCCGAAGCGGATCTACGACCGGCCGACCAACATGTTCGTTGCCGGTTTCATGGGATCGCCGGCGATGAATTTCATCCCCGCCCGGCTTACCGGCTCGACCAGCATCTCGGTACGCGCCGCTGACGGCAGCGATGCCAGCCTTGCTCTTGCCGCGCCGATGTCCGCCGGTGCGCCAAAGGACGTCGTGCTCGGTATCCGGCCGGAACACATCTACCGTTTCACGACCGATCTGAAGTCGCGCAAACCTGATGTGGCGTCCATGCAGGCGCCGGTCGAACTGGTCGAGCCGACCGGGGCCGAGACGCTTGCCGTGCTCAGGCTGGGTGACCTGGAGATCACCGGCCGTTTCGAGCCGGACGACGCTCCAGTCATGGGCGAGACGATAACGCTGGGCATCGATATGTCGCGCGCCTGTCTGTTCGATCCAACAACCAAGGCGCTTCTGTAATCGATGTCCGTACAATTCGCGACTTATCCGAGCTTGACCGATCGGGTCGTGCTGATCTCCGGCGGCGCCTCCGGCATCGGCGCCGATATGGTCCGTGCCTTCGCCTCGAATGGCGCCCGGGTAGCCTTTCTCGACGTGCAAGACGAGCCAGCGGAGGCGTTGGTGCGCGAGCTCGCTGGTGCCGCCGGGCAGGCTCCCTTATATCTCCATTGCGATGTTACCGACGTCGATGCGCTAAAGGCGTCGGTCGAAGGCGTGCGCGCGCGGCTTGGTCCGGTTGCCGCCCTGGTGAATAACGCCGCCAATGATCAACGCCATCCCATCGACGCGGTAACGGCCGATTATTGGGACCGCAGCTTCGACGTCAATCTGAGGCATCACTTCTTCGCCGCGCAGGCTGTGCATCCGCATATGAAGGAACTCGGCTTCGGCTCGATCATAAACTTCTCTTCCATCGCCTGGCGTTTCGGAGCGGACCAGATGGTGGCCTATGCCACCGCCAAGGGGGCTGTGGTGGCGCTGACGCGTGCTTTGGCGCGCTCGTTCGGACCGGATAACATCCGCGTCAATGCGGTCGAACCCGGCGCCGTCATGACCGAGCGGCAGCGCGAGCTGTGGTTCAAGACGCAGGAGGCAGTCGACCAGACGGTGCAGCGGCAATTGATCCGCCGCGTCCTGCTGGGCGAGGAGATTGCACGCACAGTGCTCTTCCTGGCAGCCGACGACAGCCGCATGATCACCAAACAGTCCATTACCGTCGATGCCGGTCTGCGCTAGTGACGCTTCTCTGCTCTCCATTGGAACCGCCAAGCTGATGCTTCGTCTCGGCCTCAACCCCTACGGACTGACCTATCATCTCGGACTGCAGGGCCGCGGCACGCCGCGGCACAATCCGGACGGCGTGGGGCTGGAAGGCTTCATTACGCTGGCGCAGGAACTAGGCGCACGCACGCTCGAGATCTACGAACCCTGGTTGACCGACTTGACTGACGCCGAAATCGTCGCTCTGCGCAGGCGTCTTGCCGCGCTGGGCATCGTCCCGGTGGTGAGCGGCGGACTTCTAGTGGCAGGTCCGCTGGACAACGCCTTTCGGGCTGCGCGCCTGCTCGAGGCGACGACGATCCGTATCGCACTGACGCCCGTCCTGTGCGGCGACCGCAATGCGTGGGGTCCGAAATGGAGTGAGTTCAACGCAACGATTCGCGCTGCCTTGACGGAATGGGGGCCGCGTGCGGCGGCCGAGGGCCGCGTGCTCGGCATCGAGAACCACCAGGATTTCGGCAGCGACGAACTTGTTGCGTTCTGCGAACTCGGCGGGCCGGGTGTCGGCATCACCTACGACACCGGCAACACCTTTCCTGTCGGCGAGGCGCCGCTTGCCTTCACGCGCCGGATCGCGCCCCATATCCGCCATGTTCACCTCAAGGATTATCGCATTCAGTTCACGGATGAGGGCTACCGTCTGGTCCGCTGCGCGATCGGCGACGGCGCCGTGCCATTCGCCGAACTGGCAGCCATCCTTGGCGAGCACCACGACACGCTGACGGCGGTGCTTGAGCCAGGCGCGCTTGAGGCCCGTCACGTTCGCTGGCTCACCGACGACTGGTGGAACGGATATGCGCAGAAGACCGCCCGGGAGTTCGCCGCGTGCCTGAGTGCTGCGCGCGTGAACCGCCTTGCGGACGACGCCGACTACCGCACGCCATGGGAACGGGACGATGACGGCGCGCTCGTTTCGTACGAGCTCGACATGATCCGGCGCAGCGCCGCCAACATGAAGAAGTTCGATTTCATTGCAATGGAGAAATCAGCATGACTGCTCGAGAACTCAGCGGCCTGACTGCCTTCGTCACCGGCTCGGGACGCGGCCTCGGCCGCGTGATGGCCGACCGCTTGGCCGGACTTGGCGCAAACGTCGCGGTCCACGACCTCGATTGGACCCGGCCATCTCAATATGGCGAATTCGCGGATCTCGGCGACTCTGCCCGGGGCTTGGAGAAGCATGGGACGCGGGTGACCGCGGTCACCGGCAATATAGGCGACAAACAAGCTGTCGCCGAGATGAAGAGGAAGATCGAGGCCGATCTCGGCGACGTGCACATTCTGGTCAACTGCGCCGGCGGCGACATCGGCGCCAAGGGCGTAAAGCCCAATCCCAACAACGCACTCGATATCGACTACGAAGACATCAAGGTTCTGACCGAGAACAACCTCATAGGCACGATGCTGGTCTGCCAGGCCTTTGTTCCGCCCATGGTCAAGCGCGGCTCGGGCTCGGTGATCAACATCGCCTCGGCGGCAGCGCATATCGGATGCTCGCCCGAGGTGGTCTACTCGACGCTCAAGGCGGCTGTCGTCCATTATACGCGCTGCCTCGCCAAGGAATTGATCGACGATGGCGTACGCATCAATGCGGTGAGCCCTGGCGCCACCAAAACGGCACGCTTCCAGGCGAGCCGCGTGGTCGATCCGCAGCGTATGGACTCGAGCAAGAAATCGCTGAACCGGTATGCGGAGCCGGAAGAGATCGCCGAAGCGGTGGCCTTCCTCGCCGGTCCGCGCGCGCGCTTCATCAACGGGCAGGTAATCCGCGTCGATGGCGGTTTCACGATCTTTCCAGGTTAAGCCGCGACAGTTCACATCGGCTGCCTAGCTAAGCCTCGCCATCGAGCGTGTCACATAGCGTCACCGGGGTCGACCAGACCCAACCGCGCGTACGTTCGAAGTTTCGGTCCGTCGTGCGTCCGCATAAGCGGGCCGCTGCTATTTAACGCCCACGCTTTCAGGCCAGAGCGCCTGGATTTCCTTTGGAAGCGCATCCCGCACCTTTGCCGACTGGCCAAGGTCGATATGCCGTGCAAGCACACGCAGCACCGAGCGTGCCGCATCCTCGGGATCGACAGGACGGGTCGATTTCAATTCATCGGCGATGTGTTGCAGGAACTCCTCGAGCGAGCGTGTCTTGTCGGGCATGTCGGCGGGCCGATAGCGATCATAGTAGGCGCCGCGCACGAGCAGCGGCAGTTCCGCTCCCAATTTGGCCGCCAGTCCGATCTGCAGCCGGTCCCGAAGGGTTCGCAGAACGGCGCCCAATGTATGCCAGGCGACGTGTCGATCCGGACCAAGATCCGCCATGATCTCGTCAAGCCAGATGTTTGTTATCTGCAGCGTTTTGTCAAAAACGTCCAAGCCGGTTGCACTCATCGTCGCCTCCTCGAAAGGTTCTGCGGGCGAAACGGCGACCGGAGATAATTGTTTCGCGGTCCTGTGAAAATCGCCTGGCAAAGCGGCGGAAAGCGGTTTCGGTCGGAGAGCCTGTCGGGGTTGGTCTGCTCGACACTCTGCATCTGCCGGATTTCGGCGATCTGTCGGAAGTGGCCGTTTGCCACCACATTGAGTGCAGTCACCGCGGCCAGATTGTCGCCTTTCATTCCACCGTACGGTCTCGCGATAGGCGATTCCCTTGAAACGGATATCGCGCACTGCCGCTAGAACGTTGCACCGGCTCGGATGTCCCTTGGATACAGTGCTGGCGTCTTTGATCGCGGCAAGAAGAAGACAGGCCGAATCGTGGGCGTTCACGGCATAATTGCCGATCGGTCCGAAGCGCGCTGCATAGCGCGCGGCAAACTCGGCCGAACCGGCCACCCTGCCCGGTTCGGGCGTGGCGGAAAGCACGAGAACGCCTTCGCTCACACTGAGCTTGCGCTTATCGGTTCCGAACGCCGTCAGCAATGAGACCAGTCCTCACGTTGCCCGAACCCGGCTTTTGCCGGATATCTCTTGACCGATTGAGCGGCCCGCGCCGACAATGGCATTGGGAAGATGGCGGGATGTCGCCCACGGTGTTCGGCACCACTTGGCGAAAGCTGCGAAAGGGTTGTCATGGATTGGAAGCTGGAACTGGTCCCGGTCCCCGTATCGGACGTCGACAATGCCATCGCCTTTTATGTTGGGAAGGTCGGCTTTCACCTCGATCATGATCACACGGTAAGCGACGAGATACGTTTCGTGCAATTGACGCCGCCCGGTTCGGCCTGTTCGATTGCCATGGGCAAAGGCATCGTCGACAGCACCCCGGGATCCATACGGGGTCTGCAGCTGGTTGTGCCCGACATCGATGAGGCACACCGGCACCTGGCCGCCCAAGGCATCGAGGTCAGCGATATCAAGGATTTTCCCTGGGGCAGATTTGTCTTCTTTGAGGATCCCGACGGCAACACATGGTCTGTCCAGCAAATTCCACCTCGCAGCTGAGGCGGCGCGCTGCGGCAGAACGATGCTCGACCCAGACAGCGATGACCAAAAGAAAAGGCCGGACTGTTGAGCCCGGCCAAGCGTGAAGGTCTGTAACCTCCAGAGGGGAACGCGCCGGACGCAATGGGAGGAGACATCCGACGCAATCCGCATATGGGTCTCTACTGGTGACGTTTCAATGACATGCAGTGGACCAATGTCGCTTCGCCATAGAGCCAGGAAGGTAAAGCATTCGAAGGGACCGGTGGATCGCGCCGCCTGGTGGACACAAAGGTCGCCGAATGCAGGCGGCTCCTTGCATAGGGACTTCAGTCTGTAGGCCTGTCGACCAAGGGCCTGCACAGCCGAACTTTGGTCCGAGGCTGCTATCGCAAAAGCCCGAAACGCGAGAGTTTCAGGAACCGAGTTCAGAAGAGCCCCGTTGCGATGCCGACTGTTACAGGAGGCCGCTATGGATTCGAGCGTTCACCAGGCGCGTTGGCTGCTTTTTCCGTTATTTGGCCTGTGTTTCGGGATCGCAGCCATTGGATTTATTGTTGGCTGACGGTGAGAACTCGGCGCCCCCGCCGAGAGACGCAACGAAGCGAAGGCAAAAGACTTGCGCAGTAAATAGTCCCTTCCTGCGCCAGCGAGACCCACCAGTTACCCTCGTGGGACTGGTGGGTCTTGACCTTACCGATACAAACCATTGTTTTAAGCATTCGCACGAATTCGAACAGGAGGCAGCACGAAAGGTCCGTATGATTAAGGGGATTTCCGCCATGCGACTGGCAAGTTCATTGATGACGACCCGGAGACGAAGGGCCGGATCTTCGCGAGGACGTCATGTCGGCATTTCTGTAGTCGTTTTGACCTTCGTTCTCGTCGTGAGCCCCTATCGCGTCGTGTTCGACGGACTATCGCAGCCGCTCGGCCCGCTGGCTGCCTGGGCCAAAGACGGCGGGAACGGCAACGGCAATGGCGGGAACGGAAATGGGAATGGGGGCGGCAATTCCGGCAATCCGGGTGGAAACTCCGGCAATTCAAACTCGAATGCCGGAGCCGGCAAGGGCAAAGCAAAGTCGCAGGACGACAATCTCCCTGATCCCGCCGCCGCGGTAACCCCGGGCAGCAGGCCAAAACTCTTTATCAATGCAACCACGGGAGACCGGATCGAGGTGAGTGGGCCGAGCATTGGCGTGGTGCATTCGAACGGCCTCAGCGAGCGCGTTGATAGCGGCCAATATGAAATGCGCGATGCCAAGGGCCGTACCATCATTCGGCGCCTGGCGACGCGTTCCGATCGGGACAGGTTGCTTGAAATGATCAACTGACGGCCAGATCACACAGCCGCCCCGTGAGGCTGTTTCGGCTCAAGCATGATCGCGAACAGGCGAATGCCGGCGCTCAGTCGCATCGCGTAAAGTCATTGCGGCTTCGGTCCTGTTGCTGACGTTGAGCTTGGCCAGGATTCGCGTCATGTGGTGCTTTATCGTTTTCTCATGCAGGTTCAGCCGAAGCCCGATCCGTTTGTTGCTCAGGCCCGCGGCAACCAGCGTCAGGATCTCCCTTTCGCGGCTGGTGAGTTCGGCAAGTCCGTCAACTTTCGCTGGCTCTTTTGATTGAGCCGACAGATCGGCCAGCAGGCGCGCCGACAATTGTGGACAAACATATCGTTCGCCCGAGGCTACCGTGCGCAGGATCGCAGCCAACGTCCTCGACCCGACCCCTTTCAGAACATAGCCTCTCGCCCCGCTCTGCAACGCGGCCATCACATGCTGGTTTTCTTCCGAAACGGTCAGCATCACGATTTTCAGTGCCGAATGCCGTTCCAGGGCCGGTTCGATCACGGCAAGACCACCCCCAGGCACCGAGATGTCCATCAGCAGAATGTCGGGCCGCCGGTCTTCGACTATCCGCAAGGCATCATCCCTGCTGCTTCCTTCGCCGACGATCTCGAACCCGCCGATCTGATCGAGCGTGCGCACAACGCCTTCCCTGAACAGCGGGTGGTCGTCAACGATGGCGAGCCTGATGGCTGCTGTCATGTCTGCCCCATTTCAACGATGTTGAGAGCCATTTTCACGATCGTGCCACTTTGTGAGGACGTCACGGTAAACTGGCCCCCGAGGCTTTCCACCCGCTCTCGCAGCCCAACGAGCCCCAGCCCCTCGGGACGCACGATTTGTGGATCAAAGCCGGGGCCGGCGTCGGACACTTCGATACAAACGCGTTCGCCGTCGAAATGTTTCTCGACCGACTGACCTTCACCTCCGGCATGACGGAATCCATTGTTCAGCGTCTCCTGGACGAAGCGGAAGATACAGATCCTGGCCGCCGGCGACAGCGGTGTATGGCCGCCGGTCATCGATAGTCTCACTTTGACGCCGGTTCGTTCTTCGTGCGCCTGTACGGCAATCTGGAGAATTTCACCCAGTTCGGCATGCTCTATATGCGGCAGGACAAGGCCCTTGCTGATGCTCCTGATCTCGCGCATGGCATCGTCCAGATGTGCTTTGATGGCCCGCAATTCCTGCGCACGCTTCGATTGCGACGTAGCAGGATCGGCAATGACCGGGCTATCGATCCCCAGCGCCGCAAGAGCAACCAGTTGCGCGGGGCCATCGTGCAAGTCCGCGCCGATGCGCCTGAGATAGCGTTCGTTGAGTGCGGTGGCACGCTGCGAAGCGCGCTGCACCCGCAGCCTCAAAAATCTGTTTTGAGCGAGCAGATCGGAAAGCTCGGCAATGCGCTGCTTCAACGAGCGGCTCTGCGAACTGATCGTGCGGCTGCCACGGAACACGATCGCCGACAGCCCGAGAAAGAAGGCCGCTGTGACCGCGGCAACGTCCAGCCAGGTTCGAATGAGTGCCTGATGCAGGTTTCTTTCAAAATCAGTGGCGACTTCGTAGAATTCCGAAACGGCCACCACTTCCCCCGACCATGGCTGCAGCACCGGATTGTAGATCTCGAGGAGATGCAAGCCGCTGGCTCTTTCGGCCTCGCTGTCCGGATCGTCGAGCCTGTCGAACTCCGAAACCATTTGGCCGGCGAATGCCGCCCGGAGATTGTCGCTGGGTTCAAAGCGCTTGCCGATCAATGTCTTGTCGGTCGAATACAGGATGGTTCCGTCGCGACGCCAGAGCTTGAAGGATTCGAGCCTTGTGCCGAGTGCCCCTTGTCCCAGCGTTTCATCGAGCGCATGGGCTACGCTCTCGTCGAGGACTTCGCTCTTGCGCATATCCGGAAGCAGCGGTGCAATAACGCTGTCCACGTAAAGAGCCGTAGCGGAAGCCGAATTCTGCGTGACCACGGTTTCTATGTGGTTCGTGACTGAAATCCCCACCACCACCATGGCCGACAGGGAGAATAGACCACCCGCGAGCAGGAACTGCGTGGCCAGCGACAGCGCATTCCAGCGGTCAACGAGGCTTGTCAGCCTGTGCGGCCTGGTATTCCGAATGGCCCGCTCGGCAGCACGCCGCGCCAGTGGCGCGATTCTGGAGAGCCGGCTAATCCGCTGTCGAACGTCGCTAAAAGACGCCATCCTAGGTGTGTAACCGATCAATCGCGATGGAACTAGGGCCTGATGAGAGGGCGAACAGCGCATCCGGCGCTTTTTTGCGCAAATCGTCTCATTGCGTCGTTCGGTAAAGCTCGGACGCAGCCTGCTTCAGCGCCGCCCGCCCGTCCGGCCTCAGATACATCATGTGCCCGCCTTCCAGCACCTCGCTGCGAATGGGCTTTGCACCGGCAAGCGAAGGAATTTGACCAAGCAGGTAGCGCGAGCCCAAGTACGGCGTCACCAGGTCGCTATAGCCGTTGACGATCAGCACGCCGAGGCTGGGGTTCAGCGTGCGCGCCTGCTGAAGGTCGTCCATGACACCCGCATAGCCCTGACGCGTCGGGCTCGTTCCATAATCCCAATTGCCGCTGACTTCGCGGTTGAGCAGCCGATAGCTGATATCCGTACGGAAGTTCAATTCATCACGCACATAGCCGACGAAAGCGGAGGTAAGCGCCGGCACGCTTCGGTCGAGCACCGGATCGGGGCCCTCGACTCCCAGGCTCTCTGGCGCCACGTCCGCCGTTGCGATGTTGCCGTCATAGGTGCTGAGAACATTGCCCTTTGCCCGTGCAAACTCCTTGGCGAACAGCCCTATGGGAATGCGTGCAAAGTGCCGCTGGACGAGATCGAGCGGCAGACCGGTGATTGCGGCGACACGCTGACTCGCCAGGCGTCCACCCTGCTCCAGCCCACCTGCCAGCGCGGCCAGATAATCGCCGAGCGCATAGCGTTCGACTTCCGCCAGCCGCTTCTGCAGGGCCGGGCCGGAAACGCCTTCGCTGTGCAGGCGCACTGCCGCCAGCGACGGCAGTTCCAGCGCCCAGTGGAGCGGCTGGAACTCGTCCGGGCGCACCAGCGTGAATTCGAGGGCCGGCGAAATCAGCACGACGCCGCTCGGGCTGATGCCGATGTCTTCCTGAAGCTTCCTGGCGAGCAATGCTGCTCGAAAGCCGCCATAGCTTTCGCCAGCCAGGAAGACAGGCGATGCCGTACGGCTGGTCTGCGCCAGATAGAGCCGGATAAACGCGCCTATCGACGCGGCGTCCTGGCTGACGCCCCAGAAGCTGTGTGCTTCCGTGCCGGGCGCTTCACGGCTGTAACCGGTTCCGACAGGGTCCACAAAGACCAGGTCGGTCATGTCGAGCCAAGTGTCGGGGTTGTCGAACAGCCTCTGCGGCGGCGGCAGGAAACTTCCATCGGCCGCTGTCGCCAGAACCCGCGGACCGAGCGCGCCCAAATGAAGATAGGCGGAAGCTGCTCCCGGACCGCCATTGAAAACGAAGGTGATCGGGCGACGCGGATCCGGTCCCGTTTCTTTCCCGGCGTGCAGAGCATAGCCGACATAGAAAATCTCGGCGGTGATATCGCCTTTGCCGGACGGTAATGACAGCGTGCCGGCCCTGGCCTCGTAATCGAGCGTCCGTCCGGCAATGACGATCGAATGATCGGAAGTCTGCGGCGGTGGCAGGAGCGAGAGAACCCCGCCTGTGGGCGGCGGCCGCTGGGCCGTCTCCGTATGACCGACCCCAGTTCCGGCAACCAGCAGCAGAAGAGCGAGGGCGATTTCTTGCAGCTTGATAGGCATGACGTCTCCGGAGCAATTGGCTGGAAAATAGCACACCGTCGGCCGAACCAAAGTCACAGCACCGTGCGCCAGTACATCTGACAAGAAGGGATCGGGAATCCGATGCCCAGGCGGAAGGTAGGGCGCGAGGGTCACGGCGGCAGCCTCAACCTCTTGCAGCAGATGCGCGCGGCGGAATGACGTGCCAAACGACTTCGTGAATTTTCTGCCGGTTGACACGATTGGCCCACTTCCTAGGCTGGCATTCGGGGCTCCCGTGCAATCCGAAGTCGGTATGACATCTTTCCACACCCGAAAGCTTGCCCTTCTCCTTCTATCGGCAGGCGCCGCCATCCTGTCTTCCTGCGTCATGGCCGACGACACCTCGAGCACCGCGAGGGAAGACGCCACGGCGGCGGCAGCTCGCAAGGAGATGGTCGGCCTTAGCGAGGCGGACGTTCGAATGTGCGCCGGCTTTCCGACCGCCACTGCCGATGTCGGCAAATCCGGCCAGATCTGGACCTATCAGCGGGTCGTACAACGCGGCAATCTCAACATTGTGGTTCCGACCGTGGCCATTGGCCCGGTCCCTGCGCTCGGAGGTTCCGTCAACGTCGCCCCCGGCGGCTATTGCAACACGCAAATTCGAATGGTTGACGGTCGTGTTGCCGAGGTTGCCTACGCCGGCGACAACAACCTGCCGAACAACCGCGATGCGCTCTGTGTCAGCACGGTGGACGCCTGTGTCGCCTATGCCCGTCAGTATCATCCAAGCAGGGCAATGGGCCGTACAAGACAGCGGAATGAGTCGCATTGCCGCCGACCTAAAATGTCTGGGGTTTCTGGTTTGCCGGCTGATGACTATCCCTGATCTCGATCGAGCATCACCGATTTGAACTGATGTTTCCCGCTCTCAACCGCCGACCCCATCGCGAATAGTGGAGAAATAGCGGTCGGTTCCGACCTGCCCGCCCTTGAGGGCAATTTCCAGCCCGTCGATCGCCTTTACGCGCGAATGCGCCACACAAAGCGGCGAGCCCGGCGATGCCGGCAGCGGCATTCGCACCGTCAGCGCGTCGACGCCCATCTGGCCAAGTGCATGGCTCGACGTGTCGCCGCCGGCGATGACCACGCGCGGTAGCTTCTCTTGAAGCGTCAGTTCGCGGAGAAGCTCGCCAAGGCCGCGGCCTAGCTTATGGCGGGCGCCTTCCCTGAGATCGATTTCAGCACCGCGGTCGGCCGCAGGTCCTAGCGCGGTGTAGAGGATGACGCTCCGCCCGGCCCGTAGGCTGGAGCGGCCGGTTGCGACCGCGCGCGCAATAGCGTCGTTCGAAGCCTCAGAAACCAGTTCGACCGGGTCGAGCTCGATCCCGTCGAAGCCTTCGGCCAGGGCATGCCGGATCTGTCGTTCCGTCGTCGGCGAGCAGCTCCCCGAGACCACGGCGATCCTGTCGGCAGCGCCCGGCGGCGAAAAGGCGGGTTTGGCATCCACGATGCGGTTCGATGCCCATTCGACCAGCAACGCATATTCGATGCCAGAAGAGCCGACGACGAAATAACCGCCCGGCTTGCGAGCGCGCCAAATCTCCTTGCCGGCAAGCGCCTGGGTTTCCAGGCTGTCGACATCGACAAGCACGATACCTGTGCCATCCTCCACAAGCCGATCGAATGCTTCCGACCGCGACGCAGACTGCAGCGTCGCCAGGTCGATCAGGCCCGAGGCGAGGCTGGTCTGGCGCGACAGGTGGATCAGCAGGTCGGATTCGTCCATCGGCGTGATCGGATGGCGGCTCATCACGGGATGGCGGTCGATGCGGAAATATTTTTCGCGATAGGCCGCGAACAGATGGCCGAAGGCGGTGTAGCGCTTCAGTTGCGGCGCGCCGACCACCAGCGGCACGCCGTCTTGCCGGAAAACCGAGCAGCCGATCTCGATCGCCCGGCCGATGCTGCCGATCACCGGGCTGGAATCGAAGGTCGAGCAGACCTTGTAGTGGCAGATCTCGGCGTTAAGGGTCTTCAGCCAGGCGAAGGCATCTCGCAGATGCGTGTCCATCCACTGCGGCGTCTCGCTGCGGCTGGTGCCGGCCAGCCCAAGGGCGCGGCAATGCGCAAATTGCGAAAGCAGCGCCTCGTCCGGCTGGCGCATGAACAGGACGGTCGGCACGCCGCCGAGCTCGAGCGCCTCCATCACGTCGGTCGAGCCGGTCAGGTCGTCGCCATAATAACTCAGAAGCAGGTTCTGCATGGCGTCAGGCCGCCTTGCCGTCGCCGAACTTCTCGATCGACCGCGCCAGCTCGACATGGCTCAAGGCATAATCCGACAACGGAATGTCCTGGACCGCCGCCTGCCAGGCCTGCTGCACGGCGCGCACGCCGGCGCCCGGCCCGTCCGGGTGGCTGACGATGCCACCGCCGCACAGATAGAGAAGATCCACCGTCCGGCCGGTTCGCTGGAACGTTTCAGGCGCCTGCCCGCCCCACTGGCCGGAACCGGCGACCGGCAATGCGCAATCGGCCGGCGAAAAGATCGGCGAGGCCACCGCCTTGAAGGATTCGACGAAGGACCAGTCGGGTTCCCAGTATTTCGAGGCGATGCCGTTGATCTGGAACTGGTCGACGCCGAGCAACCGCCAAAACTGCTGCCAGACCTTGAAATCCATGCCGAGGCCAGGATGACGGGTGAGAATGTCCCAGCCATTGCGGTGGGCATGGAGCACAAGGCTGGAGCGTTTTCGAAGGTAAGCCATGCCGCCGAAACCGATGGAATTGATGTTGACCACGGCGCAATTGCCGCCGGCGTTTGCCACCAGGTCGTGGTTTCGCATCATCTCGTCGGGATCGGCATGTGAAATGCCGAAGGCATACATGACCTTCTTGCCGGTCTTCTGCTCGTGGTCGAGGATCAACGGCATGATTGCCCTCACCCGCTCCGACAGCGGTGAATAGGCCGGGCTCATCAGCTTCTCGTCGTCCTTGATGAAATCGACGCCGGCGGCAATCAGCTCTTGCACCATTGCAGCCGTCTCGGACGGGCGGAGCCCCAGCGCCGGCTTGACGATGGTCCCGATGATCGGACGATCCGCGACACCGGTCAGCCTGCGGCTGCCCGTGACGCCGAATTGCGGGCCCGGATGCGCGCCCCGGTACTCCTCGGGTAGCCTCATGTCGACGACCCGGATACCGGACAGGCCTTTGATCGAAAAGGTGCCGCCGATGGCGATGGTCATCAACGCCGACAAATCGGTGCCGATGGCGTCTAGCGGAAACGCGATGTCGACGTCGGCGCGCTTGACCGGGCCATTGCGCGCTTCGGGACCGGTTTCGGGAAGAGACGGCCGATCCGCATCCGGCAGATGCCGTATCGCCAGGACTCGCGCCGCGACCCTGGCCTTGAGTTCTTCGGTCTCGCCGGCCAGCGCGACGAAGGTTCCGGTCGACTGGTCGCTTGCGATCTTGGCCGCCAGCGCCTCGATATTGCCGGGCGTTTCGATGCGATAGGTGAGAACAATCATATTCGCGCGGCCTGCCGGGGTGGTTCGAAAAAGGTTCCTTGGCCCTTGAAATCTGGTATAATGAGTACATAAGCTTTGCAAGCCCTATCCGGCTGGGCAGAGCCGGGCGAGCCGGCAGCAGGCGTTCCGGAATTCGCGCCGGAAATGCTAGATAGGGGCCGGTCAAAGGAGTGATTCGCGACGATGAACCGTTCGGAGCCGATCGTCCGGCGCAAGCTTTCCGACGAAGTATTCTTGAGACTGAAGCGCCTGATCACCAGCGGCGAATTGCTGCCGGGTGACGACATGCCATCGGAGCGCGAATTGATGGAGCGCTTCGAGGTCGGCAGGCCGGCGATCCGCGAGGCAATGCAGGCGTTGAGCAATATGGGCCTCGTCGCGATCTCGCATGGCGAGCGGGCGAAAGTGCTGCAGCTGACCGCCAAGTCGATCATCAAACAGGTCGACGGCGCCGCCAAGATCATCCTGTCGTCGTCGAAGGACACGCTGGAGCACCTCAAGAACGCACGTATCTTCTTCGAGCGCGGCATGGTCAGGGAAGCCGCGGAGAAGGCAACCGCCGAGGACGTGCAGCGGTTGCGCGCGACGGTTGCAGAGCAGCGCAGCCATCGTGGCGACTCGGAAGCCTTCATATCCGCCGACATGAAATTCCACACCCAGATCTCGGCAATATCCGGCAACCCGATCTATGTCGCGGTCAGCGAGGCAATGCTTGGCTGGCTAAAGGAATACCACACCGAAATGCTGATCTGGACCGGCAAGGAAAAGTTCACGCTGACCGAGCACGAAGAGATCATCGGACGCATCGAAGCCAAGGATGCAGATGGCGCCGAGAAGGCGATGATCAAGCACCTCGAACGCTCGCGTGCGCTTTACGTGATGAACTCCGGCAGCTGAAAATCAAGAGCAAGGTCCGGACCGGCGTAGCGGCCGGCACCTTGCTCTCGGCCTACTGACTGACCACAGATCAGCCTGAGCCCGGACCGACGCAGTTTTCTGTTGCCCTCTGAATCCGATGTATTTGCCGCGTGTTTTCATTCAACGATTTCAGCATTTGCATCTTCGCAGCCATGGATTTCCGCGGCCCCGCCTTCATCAGCAAGCCCGCATAGGCCCTCCTGGAGCCCGCGCGCTTGTTCTGGAATTGGCAATTCTTGCAAAGACTATGCTAGGCTTGCCATCCACGAGAACGACACTGGAGTACCGCAATGGCTGTCAGGAGCCTCCACGTTGTGATCTGGCTGCCGTCGAATTTCTATTCGGCCGTCGTCTCGACGCTCGTGGAAATGTTTCAGCTTGTGAATGACGTCTGCCGTTCGCAGGTTCTCTCCTGTGAGTTTGTTTCAAGGGGCGCGCCGTCGACGTCAAGCACCGGAATTTCCTTCCCGACAAAGGCTCAACCATCCCGAAAAATGGATGTCCTGATCCTCATTGCCATGCCGGGTGTAGAGATTCCGGAGCTTCTGCGCTCGCTCGACGAGGAGAGCGAACATTCAAAACCGCTGATCGCGCTCGCGCAGCAGCAGGACGCAATCATCGCAGCACATTGCGGCGCATGTTATCTGCTCGCCAATTCGGGATTATTGGACGGTAAACGCGCGACGATATCCTGGTGGCTGAGAGCCGAGGCAAGCCGCCGGTTTCCGCAAGTGCGATGGGACGCTTCCCGCCTCCTCATTCGCCAGGACCGCCTCTACACATGCGGAGGCGGGTTTTCCGGACTCGAACTCGCCAGGGCTTTGCTGATCGATCTGGGCTTCTCGAAGGAAGAGCGGATCATTCGAAAACTTCTGGTTCTCCCGCCGCCGCGCACATTCCAGAGTCCCTACGAATTTTCCCTCGATGGAATTTCGAACGGAGCCAGCCCATTCGAGGACAAGTTGCGTGAGCTCTCGAAAGACAAGATGTCGGAAATCGATCTGAAATTTCTGGCAACCGAATTGGGCATGTCTTCGCGAACCCTGTCTCGCAGGTTTTTCGACGAACTCCAGACAACGCCGGGAAAATGGATCCAGGAAAGGCGGCTGGAGTTAGCAAGGTCCATGCTTGAGGAAACGAAACTGAGCGTTTCAGAAATTTGCTATCGGGTGGGTTATCAGGACGTCGCCTCGTTCAGCCGTCTTTTTTCCAAGACAACTGGAATGGCACCGGGCGAGTTTCGAAAGCAAATCCGGTGACAACTCGGCAGCGGAGTGCTGCGGCTACACGCAACCACTACGGAAGGCTACCCATGAGCCTCGGCAAATGACTTCAGCCGATCCTGACGATTGCGTAGGGTGTCATCACAAGATGGTCTCGGCCCGACGTATCGCGCGGAATCTGGCGTGACAGTCGTCCATTCCAAATCATGAGAGGACCCTGATCGGAGCCGAGCCCGGAAACATCGACCGGAACGTCGACCGGGGTAAGGTTCGCCAGCCAGATGATGATCTTGCCTGTCTCGGAGCGGCCGGCAAGTGCCAGCACCCGCCTCTCATCGGTCGTTGTCGCCGCCACATGCGCATGGCCGGCCAGATCGCAAAGTCCTTTCACCGCGTGGAAAATCGGCCGGGGTGTACCTTCTTCGACAGGTTCGCCCGACGAGGCCAGCACGCCGAATGGTCCGGTGAAGCTGCAGAGCGTCAGCATTTCGAGTTTGGCCGGCGCAACACGTGCGGCATAGCCGATCGTCCATGCGGCTCCGAACAGCCCGGTATGGCGAGGGTCGCGGTCGGCCATGGCAATGCGCTGACTGTCGGGATTGGCCTTGGTCGCACCGCCATAGGGGTTCTGGCGCATGGCAATGGTCGACGGCCCGATCCGATAGGGTTTTGGCCCGAAGATCGCCCTCACCGAGGCTGTGATGGAAGGCAGCGCCTCCAACGATTGCATGACGCTGAGATCGTCGGCGGCGTGCACGATCGGGCAGGTGCAATGCGTGACGAAATCGAGCGGATCGGCCGGCACGCGCTTGCGATTGAGTTCGGTGAAATAGCTGAACATGCCGCCGCCGAGGCGGCTGTCGGGAAAGGCGCGCCGCGTCGCGGCATAGACGTCCTCGAGCAGCGGGCAGTGCGGCCACGCGCTGCCCGGTGGCGTCGACTGCCGGTCGACCGAGGGCGAAACGGCAATGGCCGAAAGCTTGAGCCCGGCCTGCCGCACCCTGTCGGCGACGCCTGAAAGCTCGGCGTCGAGATCGCCGTCGCCGGCAATGACACATTCGAGCGTTGTCCGGACCGGATAGGCGGCGGCGAGCCGGGCGTAGGATCGCAAGGCATCGAGCTCGTGGCCGCGCGTCGGGTCATAGTGGAACATCAATTGCTGCGGGCCAAGCTCGGACAGCATCGGCAGCTTGCCCAGCGCCGCCTCGACCTCATCCGGATAGATGATCACGGCGATATCCGGCAGCGCCGGTCCGGCTTGGCCGAGCGTGACACGAATCGGTTCGGCGCTTGCCGCGGCAGCCGGCACTTTCCCGCCACCCTCCATCCGCAAGCTGATGGTCTGGCGGAAGGTCTCGCCGGCAGGCAGCATGTATGACCATGGCAGCGCGAGCGGCCGGACATAGGTCTTGTAGGAGGCATCCGACCAGTTGCGCTGGTCCTCCATCTCGAAAATGTCGCCTTCCATCCGGCATTCAGCGGTGACGCCCGGCCGGACCTCATGGGTGATCGCCCGCAGATCCTTGAAAGGCTGCCAGGGATCGATCAGCTCTGGAAGCCTGGTCGCGACCACGCTGCCATCGGTATGCTCGATCGCGACCGGGCTGCCGGCCAAGCCGGCAATCGGATGCAGGATGCAGAAGCCACAGCGATTGGTTTCGAAATCGCTGTCGGGAAGAGCGCTCACGTCGAAGACCAGCTGGCCATCGGAGGAGCCCTTGATGGTCGCACGAAAGCCGAGCCGGCTGCCGTCCGGTGCTTGGCAACTTGCCGTATAGCTGACGGAAAAAGCCTCGGCATTTTGTTTGATGGCAAGATCGGCCAGTCTCGGCTCGTAGGTGCCCCAGTCGCGATCCCTGACGATGTAGGCGATAGCGCGCAGAACTTCGGTGCCGCCATGCCGAATGGTGCGCAGATTGCCGTTGACGAAGTCCGCCGTCAGCGCGCCGGCTTGCAGCCTGACCGGTTCGGCTTCAACGGCACGTGTGCCGTAGAGGAGGAAGGGGTCGGCTGTCATTTCAGCAAGGCGTCGAGTTGCACCGGCTCCCGGCTTGCGGCGCCGGCGTACGCTGCCTCGACCAGCGCTAATGTCTTGAGGTTGTCCGCGCCTGAGGTCGCGGGCTCGGTTCCGTTGGTCAGGCAATCGACCCAATGTTTTTGAATGGCGACGACGCTTTCCTGGATGTTGTGCCACGGCCGCGATGCCCAGGCCAGCAGCGGCGGCGAGACGTCGCTAACGACCGTCCCGCTCCTGCCGGTGACGGTGAGGTGGTAGCCCTGCGCCAGCCGGATCGTGCCGTCCTTGCCGTCGATCTCGATCAGCATCTCGGGGAACGGCTCTGTCGCGAGCTTGCTGGCGTAGCTACAGTCGACCACGGAAGTGGCGCCGCCCGTGTGGTCCATCAGCATCGTCGCAACGTCCTCGCCGGTTATGCCGGGATTGACGCGCGCCGTTCGCGCGGTGACCGTCGAGACGTCGCCCAGCAGAAAGCGGGCGATGTCGAGGATATGGATGCCGAGATCCTCGATAATGAAGCGCCTTCCGGTCGCCAGATAGGGCTGGCCGGAAAACACGTCATAAGCCGATCGGAACGAGATCCGTCCGAAGAAGGGGGTGCCGATTTCGCCGCTGTCGAGCACCGCACGCACCGCCTGGATCGGCGACTGCCAGCGAAAATTTTCATGCACCATCAACGGCACGCCGGCGTCGGCGCAGGCTTTCACCATGGCCTTGGCGTCGGCAAGCGACGGCGCGAACGGCTTTTGGCAGATTACCGGAACGCCATACTGCGCCGCCATCTCCACCAGCGTTCTGTGGCTTGGTGCGGTGGTAGCGATGTCGACGAAATCCAACCTTTCGCCGGCAAACAGCGCAGCCGCGTCGGTATAGCGCCGCGTGATGCCGAACTGGTCGCCGACGACCCTCAACCGGTCCGGATCGCGGTCGCAGATGGCGGCAATCGAAGCACCCTCTATGTCGCGCCAGGCATGCATCTGGTTGACGGCAAAGAAGCCGCAGCCGATCAGCGCGCCACGCAGCTCCGCCATGTCAGCCGGCCTTTGCCATCTGCATCAGCGTGACACGGCTCTGCAGCCGGCGCTGTGCCTGGTCGACGACAACGGCTACGATGATGACGAGGCCCTTGATTACCATCTGCCAGAACGAGCTCACCCCCATCATCACCAGCCCGTCCGAAAGGATGCCGATTACGAAGGCGCCGACAATGGTGCCGCCGATGGTGCCGCGTCCGCCCGACATCGAGGTGCCGCCGAGCACTGCCGCGGCAATGGCGTTGAGTTCGAAGCTCTCTCCGGTCGCCGGATGCGAGGCCATCAGTTCGGACGAGATGATCAGCCCGACAATCGCCGCGCAGAACCCGGAAAACATGTAGACGAACATCTTCACCATGTTGACGCGGACGCCCGAAATCCGCGCCGCCCGCTCATTGCCGCCAACCGCGAAGACATGGCGGCCGAGCGGGGTGTATCTGGCGAGATAGGCCGCCCCCAGTGCCACGACGACCAAGATCCATATCGAAACCGGCAAGCCGAGCAGCCGGCCGGCGCCGAGGAAGCCGAACCCCGTGGTGCCGAGCTCTGGCTTGCCGATGAGATTGGGGAAGGTGCGCCCGTCGGACGACAGCAGCGCCAGGCCGCGTGCGACATAGAGCACGCCGAGCGTGGCTATGAACGGCGCAACGTTAAGCCTGGTAATCAGCAAGCCGTTGACGGCGCCGATCAATATGCCGACGGCAAGCGTGATCAGCGCGATCTCGAAGACGTTGAAGTAGATGGTGTAGCCGACCTGCAGGTCGATGCCGTTCAGCACGAGATAGCCGGCCACCATGCCGCACAGGCCGACGATCGAGCCGACCGACAGGTCGATGCCGCCGGTGATGATGACGAAGGTCATGCCCATTGCGAGGAATGCGTTCAACGCCACGTGCTTCGACATCAGGATAAGATTGGCGGCCGATAGGAAATTAGGGGCAGCTATCGAGAAGAATAACAGCACGGCGATCAGCGCGATGAACGTCCTCGCCTTCATCAGCGTCAGCAGGACCGAGCCGCTCGAAATGGAGTTGACCACCGCCTTGGCTGGAATGTCAGTCATGCGCCTTGCTCTCCGTGCGGGACCGGGCCGTGGCCGAGGGCCGAGGCAGCGACGAGCGCGGCCTCAGTCGCCTCCGCGCGATCGAAGATACCGGTCAATTTTCCATTGCTCATCACTGCGATACGGTCGGACAACGCCATCACTTCGTCGAGATCGGAGGTGGCAAACAAGATCCCCAGACCGTCGCGCGACAGCTTGCGCATGGTGCGGAAAACGTCGGCCTTGGCGCCGACGTCGATGCCGCGGCTCGGCTCGTCCATCAGCAGCACCTTCGGTCCGGTGAGCAGCGCCTTGCCGATCACCACCTTCTGCTGGTTGCCGCCCGACAGCGACGAGACTTCCTGCGTCGGATCGGCGACCTTGATGGCCAGTTCGCGCACCGTCTGAGTCACCGCCTGTCGTTCGGCGGCACCACGAATGTGGAACAGGCGCACGAACCGCGACAGGCTGGCCAGAGTCAGATTGCTGGCGACGGAGAGGATCGACACCAGCCCTTCGCGTTGGCGGTCTTCGGGGATCAGCGCCAGCCCGCGCCGGATGCGCCGTGTCGTGTCGCGCTCGTGCACCTTTTTGCCGGCAATGAATATCGCGCCGGTCGAATGGCCGTGGCGGCCCATGATGCAATCGAACAGCTCACTGCGTCCGGCGCCCATCAGGCCGTAGATTCCGAGGATCTCGCCAGCGCGCAGCGACAGCGAGACGTGGTCGACCGCAAGCCCGCCGGTGACGCGCGGTAGGCAAATATCCTCGGCGCGGAATATCTCCTCGCCCGGCACATGGCCGTCGGCCTTGGCGAAGTCCTTGGCGTCCGAGCCGATCATCTGCCGCACGATCCACTGGGTGTCGACGTCTTTCATCTCCGCCTGGCCGGTGATGCGCCCGTCGCGCAGCACCGTGATGGTGTCGCCGATGCGGATCAATTCCTCGAGCCGATGCGAGATGTAGACGATTGCCACGCCGCCCGCCTTGAGGTCGGCAATCACCTTGAACAGGATCTCGACTTCCGCCGCGCTGAGCGCCGAGGTCGGCTCGTCCATGATCAGGATGCGCGCATCGAGCGAAACCGCCTTGGCGATCTCGACCAGCTGCTGCTGGCCGATGCGCAGATCCTCGACCAGCATGTCCGGCCGGATGCCAGCCTCCAGGCGTTCAAGAAATTCCGCCGCGCGGCGCTCCTGCTCTTTGCGGTCGATCTTGCGGAAGCGGTTGGTGACCTCGCGGGTGGCAAAAATATTTTCGGCGACGGTCAGATTGCCGAACAGGTTGAGCTCCTGGAACACCATGCCGATGCCGCGATTTACCGCGTCCCCGGATGACGAGAAGGAGACCTCCTCGCCGTCCAGCAGAATGCGCCCGAGCGTCGGCTGCTCGACGCCGGCGATGATCTTCATCAGCGTCGATTTGCCGGCCCCGTTTTCGCCGACCAGCACGTTGACCGCACCCTTGCGCACCTCAAAATTCGCACGTTTGACCGCGACGGTGCCCGAATACACTTTCGAGACATCCTCCAGCTTCAGGATGACGTCTTGATCGCCGGTCATGGCTTCGGCCCGAGCTCTGCCTCCGCCGGCGTCACCAGCGGCAGGTCCCGGCCGCTGCCTGGCGTATAGGCACCGAGGATCTTGACGCTTCGGCCCTCGAGTGCCTCGCGCGGCAGCTTGGAAAGCACGGTCTTGTCGGCGTAGGCGTTGAAGGCCTTGCCGAACTGGGCGAAGTCGATCTGGTTGGTGAAATCGTTGAATTGAATGAAGTCGAGGCTGTCGCGCAGCGCTGTACCGCGCATGGCGGGTCCGATCTGCACCCGCGCATCCGCCTTGCCGTCGCCGTCGGCATCGACGTCCATTGTCGCCGCGCGTGACTGTGTATTGGCTGCAACGACCTTGCCCCCGAGCCGGACGGCGAAGGTCCATGGCGAATTCGCCTGCTTTTTCGGATTGCCGTATTTGGCGCCGGCAGCGGCGGGATCGGTCTTCGCCAAAGCATGAACCTCGGCAAACGGGCCGGCCTTCTGCTGCAGATAGGGTATCGCTTTCGCCGCCCAGATGTCCTCGACCTTCTTGTCGGGATTGAAGGCCGAGCCAGTGCCGCCATTTTCCGCTGACGGCGTCGGCAGGATCTTGCAGGCGGTCAGGCTGACTATAGCTGCAAGGAGCGATACGACAAGGATCGGCCGGGTCAGCGTGTTGAACATGTCGGCTCGTTCGGCATGGCGGTCAGGAGCACCCAGAGAAATGGAAGCAAGGGCGAAATGGAAGCAAGGGACGAACCGGAGGCTCGTCCCTTGCTGCTGATGTTACGCCGGCTCAGTTGGTGAGCGCGAACGTCTCCAGCTTGGCGGCATTGTCGCCATTGACCAGGACGCAGTCCATCAATTGCTTTTCCTCGGCCGGAGACTTCTTGTTCTTGATGAAGTCGTTGGCCTGCTCGACCGCCATCTGTGCCTGCGCGAAGGCCGGCTGCAGGACCGTCGCCTTGATGCCGCCGGAGGTTATCGAGTCGCGCACGTCGTTCGACCCGTCGAAGCCGACGACGATCACGTCCTTGCGGCCGGCAGCGGCAAGTGCCGCATAAGCGCCCATCGCCATCGTGTCGTTGCCGGAGATCACGCCCTTGATATCTGGATTGGCCTGGAGGATCGATTCCATCTTTGAATAGGCCTCGGTCTGGCTCCAATTGGCCGACTGCTGCGCCACCATCTTCAGGTCCGGATAGTCGTCGATGACGTCATGGTAACCCTTGGAGCGGATGCCGGCATTGGTGTCGGATTCCTTGCCGACGAGCTCGACGAAATTACCCTTCTCGCCCATCAGCTTGACGAATTCCTGTGCGCCGAGCTGGGCGCCCTGATAATTGTTGGAGACGATCTGCGCGACGGCAACGCCGGTGGCATTGATCTCGCGATCGATCAGGAAGGAAGGAACGCCCGCGTCCTTGGCCTTCTGCACCGCGGCGACGGTGGCGTCGGCGCCGGCATTATCGAGGATGATCGCCTTGGCGCCGCGGCCAATCGCCGTGTCGATCAATTCGGACTGCTTGTTGGCGTCGTCGTCATGGACGAGCACCAACGCCTCGTAACCGAGTTCCTTGGCCTTGGCCTCCGCGCCGACAGCTTCCGCCTTGAAGAACGGATTGTCGTGCGAGGGCGTGATGATGGCGATCAGATCCGCCGCGTAGGCGGGTGCGGCGGTGCCAAGCGCCAGCATGCCGGCGAAAGCCGCAAGCGTCATTCTGCGTGTCAGTTTCATGTATTCCTCCCGTTGAAAATCCGCGCCTTGTCCCAAGGCTATATGCATTCGATTTCGCCAGCCGGCCGTAGGTGGCGGGTCGCGTCAGATTCACAAGCCTTTGCCGGCTTCACTTCGACGGATCGCTTCCCACTACCCTCCACTCATCTGGCCCCTGAGCCTGCTGCGAAGCTTGACGGTCCGATCCATCGAACAGCTAAGGCAACTGGTATAATGAGTCAATGACAATTTCAGGTGACATGTTCCGAAAACGCGTCGCTGCCCTCAAGTGATGCGCTGAATGCTCGCGGCAATCTCCTCCGGCTCGAACACCCGTTTCCAGTCGTCGCGCATCAGAACCGGCTTGCCGAACTCTATCGCCTTGTTGCAGGCGTCGGAGAACACGCCTTTGGTCTCGCCGAAGATGACGGCGCCAAGCACGTTCATATGACCAAGCAGGAAGTCGAGCGCCGCCTGCTTGTCGACCCCGCGCGCCACCACCTCATCGACCGCCTCTTTCATGACGACGAGCAGCGAAGCGCATACCGTTTCCGAAAGGCCGGGCTCGAGCAGGGCCATCTGATCGACAGTGACGCGATGGGAGCGCATGACCGGCGCCCAGATGATCTTTGCGATCGCCTCACCCTTGGCGAAATCCTCCTCCGGTCCCTGCATCAAGGCGCTGACCATATGCTGCTTGGCCTTGACGCCGCCGAAATAGTCCTTCTTGGCCGCCATGTCGGTCTCGTCGTTGAAGATCGGCGGATGGCAGGGGTGGGTGACGAAATACGTCAGATCCGGCCGCTTCGGCAAATGCCCGGCGAAAGGTGCCGCGGCGTCGAGCACGACGACCATCGTGCCTGACGCAAGCTTGCTCTCGATACTCGCCGCGACCTTGCCGATGTGCGTGTCCGGCACCGCCAGGATCACCACATCGGCGCCATCAAGCGCCTCATCGGCGCTGACGGCATCGATGCCGAGGCCCGACTTCAGCCGCTCGCGGCCGGCGTCGCTGACCTCGACATGGCGTATCGTATACGAAGATCCGCGAAAATTGGTTGCCAGACGGTAACCCATTTTGCCGCCTGCACCAAACAGCGCAATCGTTGTCATATGTCGTTACTCCTGAATTCCAACGACGGCCCTACCGATCGTCATCTCATTGACTTGTATGCACATTGCCGCCGGCTGGCGGGTAAAAACGCGGGGAGCCGTCGCTCAAATGACGATGCCTGGACGTGTCTCGGGCGCCCGGATGTCCAGCGCAGCTACGCGGAGCATGCTACCTCAGGTACACATTATACCAGCATACCAAATTCGCAAGCGGCCGCGGCACTGCTCTGACCACTTGTTTGCCCGTCGTTTACCTCTGTTCAACGGCAAAGAGCGATCATCGCGCTGACCCGCCGATCGGCGGGATGATTCGCAGCCAACAAAGGCCCATGCTCGAAACGTCACTCTACAGCCCGGTCAAGGCCTTCCTCGAAGGCCTGGGATTTATGGTCAAGGGCGAGATCGGCGGCTGCGACCTGCTGGCGCTGAGTGCCGACTCTCCACCGATCGTCGTCATCTGCGAGCTGAAGCTGAAGTTCAATCTCGAGCTCATCCTCCAGGGCGTCGACCGTATGGCGGCGAGCGACGAGGTCTGGCTCGCGGCATGCATGTCGGCCCGTGGCAAGGGCCGCGAGAGCGATGTGAGATACCGCAATCTCTGCCGTCGGCTCGGCTTTGGCCTGCTTGGCGTGCGACCGAACGGCGAGGTTCAGGTGCTGCTCAGCCCGACGGCATTGGCCCCGCGTCGGGATCCCCGGCGCCGCTCGAAACTAATCGACGAACATCGGCGTCGGCAGGGCGATCCTGTCGCCGGCGGCGGCTCACGTGCGCCGATCATGACCGCTTATCGCCAGCAGGCACTGGCATGCGCCGCAGCACTCGCCGACGGCCCAAAACGGCCGCGTGACTTGAAGCCCAACCTGCCGAACGCACCCAAGATTCTGCTGCACAACGTGTATCGCTGGTTCGCGCGCACCGATCGCGGGATCTACGAACTGACCGCTCAGGGCCGTGAAGCCTTGCAGCGCTGGCCGCAGCCCGATCGCAGCCACGCCGCTGCCTGAGACAGGCAACGCCGGATTTCGCGCCCTGCTCTCCGCGACAATCACGGCTTTCGGCCAGACAGCACTCAGTACAAGACAGCACCTCAGTCACGGAACCATATTTCGACACGATGGTTTTGTCGTCACCGAATTGATCGTCCGCTGAGCAAACGGAAGGAACGGCCATGCGCCTATCGACGACAATTGCCACACTTTCGGCACTGGCCCTTGCCTCGCCGGTCTATGCGCAATCCGTGGGACCAGAGCTTGCCCCTGTGCCGCCGACGGCGCCGCAAACCTTGCCAGAGCAAGCCACGCCCCAAGGGACCACTCCCGACCAGGCTACACCGGAGGATGCGTTCTCCGCCCAGAATTTCACCGCAGTGACAATCGTGGCGATGGAGGATCTGCCTCCTGACATCAAGGCACAGGCGGAGGCCGTCGTCACCCAGACCAGCGCCGAGGATTTGCGCATCCTGCAAAGTTCGATCGACGCATCGCCGCAGGCGGCATCGGCACTGGCGGCGAATGGGCTTAATTCCACGCAGGTCGTGGCGGCCAATATCGACGGCGACGGCACGCTGACGCTGATCATCCAGACGACGACGTGAGCGGCTGAAAGCGGACAAGCCGGCTCCGGCACGGAACCAAAGCCCGCCTGATCGCGGAGGACTGTCATGGTCGAGGCTGCAGTTCGCAACTTCACCATCAATTTCGGGCCACAACATCCCTCCGCTCACGGCGTCCTGCGGCTGGTGCTCGAACTCGACGGCGAGATCGTGGAACGCGCCGATCCCCATATCGGCCTGCTGCATCGCGGCACCGAAAAGCTCATCGAGTACAAGAACTACCTGCAGGCCTTGCCCTATTTCGACCGGCTCGACTACGTCGCGCCGATGAACCAGGAGCATGCATTCTGTCTCGCCGCCGAGAAGCTCCTCGAAATATCGGTTCCGAAACGCGGACAGCTCATTCGCGTGCTTTTCTGCGAAATAGGCCGGCTGCTATCGCACCTCCTCAACGTCACCACGCAAGCCATGGACATCGGCGCGCTGACGCCGCCGCTCTGGGGTTTCGCCGAGCGCGAGAAGCTGATGGTCTTTTATGAGCGCGCGTCCGGCGCCCGCATGCACGCGAATTATTTCAGGGTCGGCGGCGTGCATCAGGATCTGCCGCCGGAACTCCTCGACGACATCTGGAGGTTCTGCGATCCCTTCCTCAAGGTCTGCGACAATCTCGAAGAGCTGTTGACCGAGAACCGCATCTTCAAGCAGCGCAATGTCGATGTCGGCGTGATCGGCCTCGATGATGCCTGGGCCTGGGGCTTTTCCGGCGTGATGGTGCGCGGATCGGGGGCATCCTGGGATCTGCGCAAGGCGCAGCCATACGAATGCTATTCGGAGATGGATTTCGATATTCCGGTCGGCAAGCATGGCGACTGCTACGACCGCTATCTTGTACGCATGGAGGAAATGCGCCAGTCGGTCCGGATCATGCGGCAATGCCTGGAAAAGTTGCGCTCACCCGAAGGCCAGGGACCGGTCGCGATCCCGAACCACAAGATCACGCCGCCGCCGCGTGCCACGATGAAGCGCTCGATGGAAGCGACGATCCACCATTTCAAACTCTACACCGAAGGCATTCGCGTGCCGAGCGGTGAAGTCTACGCCGCCGTCGAGGCGCCGAAGGGCGAGTTCGGCGTCTACCTCGTTTCGGACGGAGGCAATGTTCCCTACCGATGCAAGATCCGCGCACCTTCGTTCGCCCACCTGCAGGCGATGGATTTCCTGTCCCGAGGCCATATGATCGCCGATGTCGCCGCGATCATCGGCTCGCTCGACATCGTGTTCGGAGAAATCGATCGTTAGCCACGTCAAAGGGTCGCGGGTCCATCCTAGCCAGATCGCACCTGCCTCGACTGCGCTCGGACGCCGGTCGGACGACGGCTCTCACTTGCGGCGGGCCAACTCAAATTCTCGCATCAAAACGGACGCATGGCCGCGACAAGGCGCAGCCAAGCGTCGAGGACTTTCACAATCTGCGCGGCCCGACGTGGCACGTGCCCTTCCAAGTTCGGAAGCGCTCTCCACGGCGCGGAAAGAACGCGTGTTCCGCCGTTCCTCGTACCGCGTCAATGCGCGATCAATCCCTTCAACCAGGCAACAAATCTGTTGCCGCGGACTATCCCGCGCACCCTGGCAGCGGCCCATCGCGCTTGCATCGTAGCACCGACATGGCAATGGCAAACGATTTGGTGCAACTGCCGATCGCTCAGTTCGAAGAAGCGCTTTGCCTCACCGTAGGTATCGTCCTTCAGCCCCATGGCACGCAGAACCGGATCCTCGAAGGCGACGGTGAGCGGCGTTCCAGCACCACGCGATCTGTCGCGCGCTTCCCTGTTCATATATTCGGTGCCTGGAAGCGCCCCAAGGCATCGCGTCGGGTTTTGTTCGAGAAGTTCCGCCCAACGTTCAATCCGCTGGTTTCGAGTCATCGCCGGATACGCCGCGAAGGACTCAACTTCCGCGACGGCTTGCAGTTGGTCGAGTGTTTGATGTTTCATGGTCGGCTCCTGTCGACAGGTGAATTTGCCCACGCCTTTATGAGCAATTATCGCGCCGTGGAGCGCTGACAAGGCCGGACCGCCGCAACATGAAGCATATGAATCACCTGCCCGGTGAAACGGCGCTCTAGTTCGAACGCGCCGGCACCGCTCGGTGGGTTCGAAGTCGACCCGTTAACCCGACCACCCCGTTCCGGACAGGAACTTTTGCGGAAGCTTGCCGTTTGGCTTTGCGTCCGCTTCGGCGGCTGCAATATCAGTCTTGAAAGCAATTCCGTTGGACACGAAGCCTCAAAGCGTCGAACAAGACGTCGAGCCTGTAAATGAAACTCGGGAGCAACCGGCCCGGGTGCGAGAATCTCGTGGGCGATCGGCAGAGCCCCGGCAGGAACAGCCCGACGGGAATGCCTCGCAACGAAAGGCCGGTCTGCTCGGCTTTCCCAGGCGCCATCCCTATGCGGCCGCAGCGATAGCACTTGCGCTGTTGCTCGTCGCGGCAGGCATCGCGATCTGGTGGCTGAACGCTCGCCAGTACGAATCGACCGACGACGCCTTCATAGACGCGCGCACGGTGACGATCGGCGCGCAAATAGCCGGCCGCGTTACCGAGCTGGCGGTTACCGACAATCAGCATGTACAGGCCGGCGATGTCCTCCTGCGTATCGATGACAGCGACTATCAGGCAAACCTGAAGCAGGCCGATGCCGGCGTCGCTGCGGCCGAGGCCGCAATCGTCAATGTCACCGCCCAGGTCGAGGCTCAAAACGCAAAGGTGAACGCTGCCCAGAGGCAGGTTGCCCAGGCCAAGGCGGCGCTGGATTTCGCCAAGGCCGAGGATCAACGCAACCGCGAACTCCTGGCCAGGGGCACGGCAACGCAGCAGCAGGCGCAGCAGGCGGCATCGACGTTGCGTCAGGACCAGGCCGCGCTGGACAGCGCCGAGGCCAATGTCGCCTCGGCAAAAAGCCAGGTTTCGGTCTTGCAGGCACAGGCCAGGAGCGCCGAGGCGCAGCTCGAGCAGGCCAAGGCCAGCCAGGAGCAAGCTCGCACGACGCTGTCGCGCACGACTATCACAGCACCCGCAGCCGGGCGCGCAACGAGCATTTCCGCCGCGAACGGCACCTACGCCCAACCCGGCCAGGTATTGATGATGTTCGTTCCCGACGAGGTCTGGGTGAAGGCCAACTTCAAGGAGACGCAGCTCGATCTGATGCGGCAGGGACAGCCGGTCGACATCGACATCGACGCCTACCCGGACAAGTCCTTCCATGGCCGCGTCGACAGCATCCAGGCCGGCAGCGGCACCGCCTTCAGCCTCCTGCCGGCTGAAAATGCCACCGGCAATTACGTCAAGGTGGTGCAGCGCGTGCCGGTCAAGATCGTCTTCGACAAGCCGCCGGATGTGCTTCTCGGTCCCGGCCTGTCGGTGGTGCCGACGGTCAAGGTGCGATGAACGGCGAAACCGCCAGAAATCAGGGCGAAAGCCGATCCGCCGCCGGGACGCACAATCCCTGGCTTATCGCCGTCGTCGTCTCCATCGCCACTTTCATGCTGGTGCTGGACACCTCGATCGCCAATGTCGCCCTGCGCAATATCGCCGGCAGCCTGGCGGCCGGAATGGACGAAAGCACCTGGGTGATTACCACCTATCTCGTTGCCAACTCGGTGATCATCCCGGTCAGCGGCTGGCTGGCAAACGTCATCGGCCGCAAGCGCTACTACATGCTCTGCGTTGCGACCTTCACCGTCGCGTCGCTGCTGTGCGGACTGGCGCCCAACCTGGAACTGCTCATCCTGTTCAGGGTCCTTCAGGGACTCGGCGGCGGCGGCATGGCGCCAAGCGAGCAATCGATCCTTGCCGATACGTTCCCGCCAGAAAAGCGCTCGCAGGCCTTCGCGCTTTACGGCATTGCGGTCATCGTCGCACCGACGGTCGGGCCGACGATCGGCGGCTGGCTGACGGACCATTTCTCCTGGCACTGGATCTTCTTCATCAACGTGCCGTTCGGCATCCTGTCGCTGGCGCTGGTGCAGTGGCTCTTGGTCGAACCGGACGTACTCGAACGCGAACGCAAGGAACGGCTGAAAGGCGGCCTGAAGATCGATGGGGTCGGTTTCGTCCTGGTGGCGATAGCCTTGGGGTGCCTGGAGATCTTTCTCGACCGGGGCCAGCGCTACGATTGGTTCGCCTCGAATTTCATCACCACTTTCGCAGTGATTTCCGCGATCGCGTTCCTGCTGCTTATCCCATGGGAAATCAGTCGCAGCGATCCGGTCGTCGACATGCACCTATTGTTCACGCGCCAGTTCGGCACGGCGTTCCTGGTCATGATGGCAGTCGGTGCTATCCTGTTCAGCACCACCCAGATCGTGCCGCAGCTGCAGCAGACGACATTTGCCTACACCGCGACGCTCTCGGGCCTTTCGATGATGCCGGGCGGCATCGCCATGCTGATCTTGATGCCGGTGTCCGGATTTGTAGGCAGCATCGTGCAGCCCAAATATCTGATCATGATGGGCATGTCGGTGGTCGCAGTGGCCCTTTGGCACATGACCTCGCTTACTCCGGACGCCAGCTTCCGCTTCTTTGCCTTTGCCCGTGTTTTCCTGATGGTCGGGCTGCCGTTCCTGTTCATTCCCATTTCAACCGCGGCCTATGTCGGCCTGCCCCCGCAGAAGACCAACCAGGCGTCGGCGCTGATCAACGTTGCACGCAATATCGGCGGCAGCATCGGCGTCTCGCTGTCCAACACCGTCATTTCGCAAAGCTCCCAGATCCATCAATCGAATCTGGTCGGCCACACCGCGCAATCGTCGCCCGCCTATCAGCAGGCGCTTCGGCAGGCGACTGAGCATTTCGTCGCCCAGGGTTCGCCGATGGTCGAGGCGAAGCAGCATGCGATCGGCTGGCTTGGTCAGTTGATCGCCCGCCAGGCCACGCTGCTCGCCTATGTCGATGTCTTCCGCTACTGCGCGGTGGCAACCGCCCTGCTGGTTCCGCTGGCGCTGCTGCTGCGGTCAAGCAAGTCGGGTGGCAGCCAGCCGAATCCCGAAATGGGCTGACCGGCAAGTGCGACGGTGTGGTTTTCCAAAAACGGGCAAGCCGGGAACCAGCCGACCTGTTGCGTTGTTCTGCGCCAAGAGGAGATGATTACGATGGCCACTATCCCCACACCCGAGCCGACACCGACGCCGGTGCCACCGCCTCCTATTCCCGATCCCAAGCCCGTGCGTGAGCCGGACCCCGACAGGCTCCCCGACGAGGACCCCGTTCCCAACCCGGATGAAAACGACATTCCACCGAAGCGGACGGCTTTTTAGCCGGCAATTGCCGTGATCGTTCTGCAGTAAGTACTGCGATTGCCTGCGCCAGTGGCGCCGCCTGTCAGATTTCGAGCATGGCGTAGGGGCGGCCGGTCGGCTTGGCGACATGCATGGCAACGTTATAGACCGACGCCCCGCCCGGCGTGCGGCCCTCGTAAGCGCCGCGATGCGCATGACCATGCACAACCGCGCTGACCTGGAACCGGTCTATCGTCTCGGCCAGACGTGACGAACCGAGAAACGGGAAGATCTCCAGCGGCTCGCCTTCGACCGTCTCGACGACAGGCGCGTAGTGCAGAACGACAAGCGTGCGTTTGGCGCGGACCTGCCGCATAGCGTTTTCAAGCCGCATCGCTTCGTTCACGCTTTCCGCCACCATCGACTTGATGGCCGGTTCGCCGAAGGAGCCGAGCATGCGCGATCCAAAACCGCCAACGAAACCCTTGACCCCCACGAACCCGACCTCGTGAATCTCCGTCGCCTCGCCGTCGAGGAGGTGAACGCCCGCCTGGCGCAGAATATCGGTAACCTGCTCGACGGCGCCTGACTCATAGTCGTGGTTGCCAAGCACGGCGACGACCGGGATCGTGCAGGCACGCAGTTCCTCGGCAAGGATTTCGGCCTCCCTAGGCTTGCCGAGATTGGTAAGGTCGCCCGTCAGCACGAGAACCTGGGCTTCCCGCGACATTTCGCCGAAAAGGTCGCGGTACGAGGGCTGGTCCTCCTTGCCGACATGCAGATCGCCGATGGCGGCGACCTTGAGAGTGCCGCCATTTTCCGCCTTTGCCGAAGCAGATTCGAGCTCGTCAGCCATCGCTATATTCTCCTTCACCGCCGACGTCGGCAAAGCCCCATTGCTTGACGTCGATCTCATAGTCGGTTCGTGAAAGCATGCGCCCGCGGCAGATCCGCATCCGGGAAGGCGGCAATTCGCGCTGCTTGGCCAGCCGGTCAAGCAGTTCGTCGAGCAGCCACGCGGGCACCCGGTCGCGCTCCGTCGGATAGATCCATCGGAAGTTCAAGAGATGCATCAGCAGAACTTCCCAATGGACTTCCATGTAGGAAAGCAGCCTTTGCCAGTCGATCTGGTCGTGCGCCTTGAGGATGGCGTGCGCGACGTCGGCCCCATCGTGGCGGCCGCGATCCTGGATGAAGCATTTGGACCAGATAAGCTCGGTTGGGCCGATGATCCGCACCTGGCTGCCCAGCAATTCGGCCTGGCGAGCATGCTCCAGCCACTGGTCGTCGACAGGCATTGTGCCGTTCATCGAGGTGAAGATGACGTCGAAAAAATGCGTGCCCTTGAACACTTTGCCCAGCCACCGGTCGTCCTCGACCACGACGGCGTAGCCGATCTGCTTAAAATGGGCGAGGATGCGCGCGCAGTCGCCGGCCTTGCAGAAAATGTCCAGATCCTTGGTCGGGCGGGTGATCCCGGTATAGGCGCTTACGGCATAGGTGCCGGCGACGAGAAAGGGGATGCCGGTCGCGACAAGCTCGCGGATCGCTTCGATATAAAAGACCTCCGCTTCGGCATTGCGAGGCGTCGGGGCGGCTTTTGGATCGACCGACGGAACTGATGCCGGGATGGCGCTTTTCGGTGGGGGATCGATGATCATAAGCAATGGCTCCTGGCTCGGCAGACCAGCAGCCGCCTGTATCTAATAGCCAAGCATGCCCGATGGTTCCCGCCTGCTGCATCAGGCCGACACGCCGCCGTGGCCGGCCTTCGAAGCGGCTATGGGCGAGGTTGCGGCGGCGGCCATAAAAAGAAAAAATATGTGAGCGGCTATTTTTGGAGTCAAAATCGCAGCGCGGTCGGCCTCAAACGCGTCGAGATCGGCTCAAACGCGTCGAGGCGGAGTGGACCCCGCCATCATCCTCCGGTCCAGCAAGGATTGGCTTCAACATGGTTCCGGAGCTGTCGGAGGCGCTGCGCACCCGGCTTAACAGCCACTTGAGCGCCCGTAGCCAAACCGACTCTGTTTTTCGGAACGCTGCAGGCGGCGTGGCGAAAAGCCCATTCTCCATTTTGTAATTCCTCACTGTCTCGGTCCAATCGGCGTTCTTCAACGAGCAAAACTGGTGTTGGTTCCGCGCCGCGTCGGGGAATGCCGGCTGGCCAGGCGAAGCCACCATTATGGGTTCAAGCAGGCTAGTCTCGCGCGGCAAGATCAGCGCCTCGCGAGATCAGGTCCTCGGCGACCAAGTCGCGGAATTGCTGGCCGGCGGGATTCAGCTCGTATCCTGATGCGCCGGCTCTGGACACGGTCCGCGAAGGCTGAAATTGTGACCGGTATTTCCAGTTGCAAATTGTTGGGCTCGGCGGGGATGGCGCTGGTTTCTGAAGACATTGCCAGCCATCCGGCATTGCGTCGGCACGTCCAGGCTCAGTCGCGGGCGCTGCTCCAGACCTATGAAGCGAACCCGCGGCTGGCTTCGGTGTTCGCCACGCAACAACGCTGGCTGATGGCCCATATCGGCCTTGCCTTGTATTTCGATCGAGAGCCGGACGACCATCGCAAGGGACTTACGTCCGCACGGTTCATGGACGGAATCCGCCGGCATTCGGTGGCCAGCCGCAACACCGCCGATGCCTTCCTGAAGGAGATGCTGCATTACGGTTTCATCCGGCATCTGCCGATTAAATACGGGCGCATCCGCCCCTTTGAGCCGGTCGCGGGCACTCTGGAGACGGTTGCCGGCTGGGTCATGGCTCATCTGAAAACGCTGGACAGCCTGGACGGTGGATCTCGACTGGCTGCATTCGTCGCACAACCGGACGTGCTCGCCAAACTGCAGCCGCTGGTGGCCGACGGCCTGCTTTCGTCGCATGCCGTGCGCGAGCCAAGACAGACTTTTTCCTTGTTCACCTGGCTCGACAATGGCGGCATCGTGATGGATTGGCTGATGTCCGGCGTCGATCCCGATCATGCCGACCTGGACCGAATTCCGACCGGTGTCGTCTCAATCGGAGATTTCGCGAACTGGCTCAAGCTTTCCCGGACCCACCTTTCACGCAAATTGCGCGATGCGGAGGAACTCGGCAGCATCGGCTGGCTGGGCCAGCGCGGTCATTCGGTCATGTGGGTGTCGAGCGAGTTCTATCAGGAATACATGACCGCCCAGGCGGTCAAGCTCGCCATCATCGATTCAGCCTTCGACAATTGTGTTGTAACTCCCGACGCCAGCTGAACCGCAAGCCGAACGCCGTCGTGGCGGCCTTGGCGCCGCCGCGACGGAGGTCTGGCATTTCAATCGATGTCGAACGACACGCCCTGCGCAAGCGGCAGCGCCTTGGAATAGTTCACCGTATTGGTAGCGCGCCGCATATAGGCCTTCCAGGCATCGGAACCGCTCTCGCGGCCGCCGCCGGTTTCCTTCTCGCCACCGAAGGCGCCGCCGATCTCGGCCCCTGACGTGCCTATATTGACGTTGGCGATGCCGCAGTCCGATCCGTCGACGCTAAGAAAGCGCTCGGATTCCTGCAGGTCGCGGGTAAAGATCGACGATGACAGCCCCGCTCCCACCGCATTGTGTTCTTCTAGCACGGCGTCGAAGTCCGAATATTTCATCACGTAGAGGATGGGCGCGAAGGTCTCCTCCGTCACTGGCGAAACCTGCCGCGGCATTTCGACCAGCGCCGGACGCACATAGTAGGCCTCGGGATGGCCGTTCTCGACCCGCATTCCGCCGGTTATCTTACCGCCATGCGAAGCCGCCTCCTCCAGCGCCTTCTGCATATTCTTGTAGGCAGCCTTATCGATCAGCGGGCCGACCAGAGCGCTTGTCTCCAGCGGATTGCCGACCGAGACGCTTCCAAAGGCCTTCTTCAGGCGCGGAACGAGCTGGTCGTAGACGCTCTCATGCACGAACAGGCGCCTGAGCGTCGTGCAGCGCTGGCCGGCCGTGCCCATGGCGCCGAAGGCGATTGCGCGGAGCGCCATGTCGAGATCGGCCGTCGGGCAGACGATGCCGGCATTGTTGCCGCCGAGCTCCAGCACGGCACGGGCAAAGCGCTTCGCCAGCCGTGGTCCGACGTCCCTGCCCATGCGCGTCGAGCCGGTCGCCGAGACCAGCGGCACCTTGGGATGATCGACCAGGATCTCGCCGACGGCGCGATCGCCGATCAGAACCGGCGCCAGCCCCTTCGGCGCATCGCCGAAACGCTCTGCTGCACGCTTGAAGATCGCTTCGCAGGCGAGCGCCGTCAGCGGTGTCTTCTCGGACGGCTTCCACACCACCGCGTCGCCGCAGACCAGCGCAAGTGCTGCGTTCCACGACCATACCGCGACCGGAAAGTTGAAGGCCGAGATGACCCCGACGACGCCGAGCGGATGCCAGGTTTCCATCATACGATGGCCGGGACGCTCGGTGGCGATGGTCAGGCCGTACAGTTGCCGGGAAAGACCGACGGCGAAATCGCAGATGTCGATCATCTCCTGCACTTCGCCAAGACCCTCGGATGGGATCTTGCCGACTTCGATCGATACCAACCGGCCAAGCTCGGCCTTGTGTGTGCGCAATTCCTCGCCGAGCAGCCGTACCAGTTCTCCACGCTTGGGAGCTGGCACCTGCCGCCACGCCAGGAAAGCTTTGTAGGCATTGTCGATGGTCGTCGCCGCATCGGCCGGCGAGATGGTCTTCAGCGCGGCGATCTGCTCGCCGGTCACCGGGCTGCGGACGATGAGGTCGCCGCCCGTGAGCGCGCCTTCGGCAACGCCCAGTTTCGCCAGAAGCCCGGCCGTTTCCTTCGCAATCGTCATTTTCATCCCTTTCAGATCCCGTCGCTCATATGGCGTCGGTCCAAGCCTGGCGCCATACCCGCCCCCTGCCGGTTGGCACACCAGGCGCTGTCATGGCGTGGCATTACTCGTTTCAGGGAAAAATCGCCACCCCGGCATGGTCTAAGCAAAGGTCAGACCGTTGAACCAGGCGAAGGCGTCGGATCAATGCGCCGTTTGCTTGGCGCCTTCTTTCATCAGCCGGTCGATATGCATGCGGATATGCGCTGCCTCGGCGGCCGTATTGGCAAGCGCGATGGCGCGGTCGAAAGCGACGCGCGCCTCCTCGCCGCGGTCAAGCTGCATCAGCAGTCCGCCCTTGAGGCCGAAGAAATGGAAATAGCCGGAAAGCCGCCCCTCCAGCGGCTCGATCATGTCGAGTGCGGCTTCCGGTCCACGCACCTTGGAGACCGCGACGGCGCGGTTGAGCGTCACCACCGGCGACGGCTGCATCTGCTCGAGCAAGCCGTAGAGCAGGTCGATCTCGTTCCAGTCCGTATCCTCGGGCTTTTCCGCCCGCGCATGCAGTGCGGCGATCGCAGCTTGCACCTGGTACGGACCGGGCTTGCGATGGCGCAACGCCTTATCGACCAGCGCCAGGCCTTCATCGATCATCTTGCGGCTCCACAGGCTGCGGTCCTGGTCTTCGAGCAGCACGATCTCGCCGTTCTCGTCGAAGCGGGCAGGCGCGCGTGCATGCTGCAGCAGCAACAGCGCCGTCAGCCCCATGATCTCCGGCTCGGTCTGGAACAGCCTGAGCAGCAGCCGGGCCAGCCGGATCGCCTCTTCGCAAAGCGGCGCACGCGCCGATGCCTCGCCGCTGTTGCTGGAATAGCCTTCGTTGAAGATCAGGTAGACCATGGCAGCGACGGCGGCGAGGCGTTCGGAGCGCTCGACCGCTCCCGGTGTCTCGAACGGCACCCCGGCGTCGGCGATGCGCGCCTTAGCGCGCGTGATACGCTGCTCCATGGCGCTCTCACCGACGAGGAAGGCGCGCGCGATCTGCTTGACCGTCAGGCCGGAGACGATGCGCAACGCCACCGCGATCTGCTGTGTGGCCGGCAGGTCGGGATGGCAGCAGATGAACAGCAGCCGCAAAATATCGTCGCGGTAATGCGCCCCGTCCAGCCGCTCGGCGACGTCGCTCTCGGCATCCTCCAGGTCGGAGATCTGGTCCTCCTCCGGCAGCGGCGCCTGCTTGGCGCGCTTGCGCACGGCATCGATGCCGCTGTTGCGGCCGACGAAGATCAGCCAGGCGGCCGGATCGCGCGGAGGACCGTTTTTCGGCCAGTTGTTCAGTGCCCTCAGGCAGGCGTCCTGGAATGCTTCCTCCGCCGCGTCGAGGTCGCGGAAGTAGCGCAGCAATGCCCCCATCACCTGCGGGCGAGCGGTGCTGATTGCCGTGCTGATCCAGGCGAGTTCGGTCATGCGGAAACCTTGGCGGGATTGAAGAGCGAGACCGGCCGGATTTCATAGGAGCCGCCGCTCGGGTTGACCTCGGAAAGCTCACGCGCGAAGTCGACGGCCTCATCGAGGTCGGCGCATTCGAGCGTGTAGAAGCCGAGGAACTGTTCCTTGGTTTCGGCAAACGGGCCGTCAATGACGATCGATTCGCCCTTGACCTTCCTCAGCGTCGTCGCCGCGGTCGTCGGCAAAAGCCGCGCCACCGGGCCAAGCCGGCCCGCCTGGGCATATTTTTCCTGCACACCCAGAAGTTTTTCCATGACGGCATCGTCCTGCTCCTTGCTCCAGGAGCAGACGACGTCTTCAGAGGCATAGCAGAGGATCGCGTAGAGCATGGTTCGTCCTTTTCTCTGTCAAAGGACGAAACACTAGGACCGATGCCGACATGGCGTCGACAAAAAAATACGCCGCGGTCCGACGTCAGCTTTCTCTCGCCTTCAGCCATCTCAAGACCAGGGCCTCCTCGTCGTCGAGCCCGGCGACCGAGCGCTTGCCTTTGTTGGCATCCGCCATTTCGTCAAGCAGCCGTCCTTCGGACCAGGCACGGAACACTTCCGGATGGATGTAGCATTGGCGACAGACCGCGCGTGTGTTGCCGAGCCGCTCGGCAACCTTGTCGATGACATTGTTCATCACCCGCTTTTGCTGCGCCTGGCTTTCGGGACGTTCGGTTTGGGCAAACAGCGACGCGGCATGAATGGTGCCGCCCCAGGTTCTGAAGTGCTTGGAGCTGAACTCCGCTCCGGCGTTTTCCCTGATATAGCGGTTGACGTCGTCTGAGCGCACCGGATGCCTGTTTCCGTCCTCGTCGAGATACTGAAACAACTTCTGCCCCGGCAAGTCCTGCGCTCCGCGCACGACCTTGGCAATCCGGCGATCGACAAGCTTCAATCTCCATTCCTTGCCGGATTTGCCGATGAAGGCGAAGCGCAGGCTCGAGCCCTTGATGTCGACATGGCGGTCGCGCAGGGTGGTCAGCCCAAAACTCTTGTTGTCGCGCGCGTAGGCGGCATTGCCGACACGGATCATCGTGTTGTCGAGCAGCCAGACGATAGCCGAAACGACGCGTTCCAGCGGCAGGCCGTGACGGCGCAAATCGACGTCGATCTGCCGCCGCAGTTCGGGCAGGCTCTCCGCGAAGGCGACCAGGCTCGAATATTTGACGCCGTCACGCTCCTCCGCCCAGTGCGGGTGATAGCGGTATTGTTTGCGTCCACGCTGGTCCCTACCGGTCGCCTGGATATGACCATCGGCATCCGGCGAGATCCAGACATCCGTCCAGGCCGGTGGGATGGCGAGCGCCTTGATGCGTGCCAGCGCCTCCCCGTCGACAATCCGCCCGTCGGGTCCTTTGTACGAGAACCCCTTGCCCGAACGCAGCCGGCGAATACCGGGCTCAGTGTCGCTGACATAGTTGAGCGAGGCCCGAACGGCCGAGGCTTGCGCGCCATTCTCCAGCGCCCCGTTCTGCGGCACCCCGTTCTTTGGTGCAGCTTTCCTCACAGCCGATCGGCCAGACGACGATCCGGATTTGTCGAGCATGTCCTCTCCACGGAAATTTTTCCATAGATAAGCGCCGGACCGGCCGCTGGTTCCGGCACGCTTCAGAATGGCGTCATGCTCACCGACTTTGAATATTCGTCAACAAGCCGGGGCATCGGGAGTCGCCGGCATCGCGGACTGCTTTTGGGACGCGCAATGGCGACAATTGCTCGGCGGCGTCTTGCGTGACGATTGCTGTCCGATCCGCCGATCCCTTATATGGCGGATTTCCAAGGATAGCAGAAAGCCAGCGTCTACTAATTCCGTGCGCCAGCTCAAGCTGCGCCGGTTGCACCG
The DNA here is from genome assembly GCF_040318745.1 of Mesorhizobium sp. M1027. Classification (NCBI taxonomy): domain Bacteria; kingdom Pseudomonadati; phylum Pseudomonadota; class Alphaproteobacteria; order Hyphomicrobiales; family Phyllobacteriaceae; genus Mesorhizobium; species Mesorhizobium sp. M1027. The sequence goes on from NZ_JAMYMW010000003.1 coordinate 87,295, forward strand.
CGCATTAAGCAAATAGGCTCTTCGTGGGCGACGACCACACTGCCGAGACCATGCGAGCGGTACTGAAGCTGGATATGGCTCTGGCCGCCAGTTGTGGGGACTATGGGGCCTTGCGGGCCTCCAGCCTGCGCAAAAGCACCGAAGCCACTGAAAGGTGGTCAAGGCAGAGGCCGATGGTGTCGACTCGATTGTCATGACCAAGGGGGTTGCGGATGCCGGACATTGAACCGGCAAAAATATACCGGTAACCCAGTTGCTCGTCCTTGTCGCTTATCGAGACAAGATCTGTCAGCTGAATCTTCGGTGCCTTTTCGTTGAAAGCATTCATCATTAGGTTAAACCCGCTGTCCTGAATGCCCGAGAGCACCTTCACCTGGTTGTCGATGAACTTAAAGGCCTCGAACGTGGCTTGGGAAAAATGCCCGTCATCGAAGAGCTTTTGAGACACGGTCGCGATGTCGGGGTGGATGTTGCGCTCATCGAACGGGTGGACGCCCCGGCTTTCCGCAGGCGAGGTCTGGCCAACGCTCTTTGTCGCGCGCGCAATCCGTTCAAAAATCTCAAGCGCTACGCTCATGGAAAGAGATTGGCCCGGATGCTCTTGAAGATGGCGTCGTAGGTTTCCTGAGTGCCTTCCGCTGGCAGGTTTATTTCGATGCGGACGGTCAGCGCCACGTCGCCCTTTTGTCCCTTCAAGACCGTGGCAGTTGGCGGCTCCCCCATCACCTCCTCGGACTTGGTGGTCGCGGAAGCTTTAGTCGCTTTCTTGGGAGGCTGCTGCTTCTTAGGCCCGCTGGAAGCCTTGGGTCTCGCTGAAGCAGACTCACTCGTGTTGTGACCGGCTAACTCTCGTAAAGCCATAAAGACGCCAGCTTGTCGGCCTCCGATAACGTCGCCGGTTTTATCGGCGCTTCGGAAGTAGCCAATCAACTGGTCCCGGCTCATTTCCCAAGCAGCGTCGCCGCGCAGCTCGAAAAGTTCAGAGTAGGCTGCCTTCACAAGTTCCGCGAATGCCTGCTGAAACTCCGTATCCTCATGCTTCGTGAGGACTGCATGTCCCGTGTCGGTGCGCTTACCTTCGCTATCAATAATCCCGAGGAACTGGAGCACATTAATAACGTAGCTTTCGTTCTTGGGCGCCAGGCCCAACTTCTTGACCGTGTCAGACGACACAGTGGCTGGAAAACTTTTACGCAGAAACCCGATCATCTGGGTAATGTTGCGTGCACCGGAAATGTACGGATGGGAAGCCACCTTGAACCCCTCAAGTAAATATCAGCGTCAAACTCTACCGACTCTGGTGCGGGGTCAATGTTGGCAGGGGGTTATTCCTGGTAAAAGCTTAGGTGTTCACAACTCTTCGATACAGAAGTCCTGCAACGAAGCATGGCGAAGGCCTTCCTCGCGCAGGTGGCGACGGCATGGGACAGCTCGTTCAGGGGCGTCTGCCAGCAGGCGTCGTCATCCAGAAAGAATTGTCGACTAGCAGCACCTGCCGATCACCTCGGCCTCGGACCGAAGCGTGGCCAGCGTTCCGGTGACGATTGCCGCCGCATTGGACGATGGAATGATCACGCTCGCGTTCCCGAGACCGTCACGCCTTTTCGAGCACGACCGGTATGACGTCGACTGCCTGCTCGCCAACCTGCCCGCCCGTGGTTTTCAGCACGCCGACGATCGGCGCCACATCGGAGTAGTCGCGGCCATAGCCGACCGTGATATGGTCGTTGCTTGCCCGCATGCCGTTGGTCGGATCGAATTCCTGCCAGCCGGCATCGCGCCCGCACCACACCTTGACCCAGGCATGCATGGCGTCGGCGCCTTCGAGCCGCGGCTTTCCGCGCGGCGGGATGGTGCGGAGGAACCCGCTGACATAGCCGGCAGGAATGCCGAGGCCGCGCAGGCCGGCGATCATGATGTGGGAAAAATCCTGGCAGACGCCGCGCTTCAGGCCGAAGGCGTCGCTGGCCCGCGTCTGCACGGTGGTCGCATCGCCGTCATAGGTGAAATCGCGGTGAATGCGGTTGCACAGAGCCATGGCCGTGCCGACTGTCGAACTGCCGGCACTGCCTTTCGCATAGGCAGTGATTGCCGCGTCGATGCCGGCATGATCGCTGGCGGCCAGAAAGTGATGCGGCGACGCCGGCGCCAGCGAGTGCACGGCGCCGAGTTCTTCCCTCAGCCGGCGTATGTCCGGCGATACGTCGAGCCCGGGCTCCGGCCGCGACACTGAAACACGCGCGCTCATCCTGATGTCGAGCGCATCATGCGCGTCACGAAAGGCGATCGAGGTGACACTGTTGCCGAAAAAATCGGAAAAGTCGGAGCGTTCGCTGGGCGCCGGCACAAAAGACAGTGAAGCGGCGACGACGCGCTGCACGCCAGGGATGGTCGGCGGCAGCACGCGCACCTGATGGCGGCCGCCGCCGGCCGCCGCATCATAGTCGTAACGCAGGTGAAGCCTGATGTCGTAGAGCATGCTGTCTCTACCCGAAAAAGGCTTTGGCGAGGCTGTTGTAGAGCCCGCCGATTTCATTGGCGAGATCGCCGAGGGCCTCGGCCGTCATGTCCGAGGGCTCCTTGATGGCGATCGACGTGTTGAGCTGCAGAATTTCCTTGGCCGCCGGCGACATATGGCCTTCAGCCCCGACGGAGGGCAGCAGCGCGATTTCGGCTTTCAGCCGTTCGAGCTGGAAAAGGATCGAGCGTGGGTTGAGCGGATCGAGCGCCAGAAGGTCGACCACGGTGCGCCGCCCCGCCTGCACCGGATATTGCCGACGGTGCGTCATGACGCTGTCGCCGATCTCCAGCATCATGTCGAGTGCGCCTTCAGGCGCCTGGGCTCTGGTCAGCCGCGCGAGCGTGCGGGCGATCTGGATGCCGCGTTCGAGCCTGCGACCGATTTCGAGGAAACGCCAGCCGGCAAAGCGGTACATGTTCTCGTGCAGCAGACCGGAAAACCCGGCCAGCTTGCGCAGGATCACCGTCATTGCCCTTGTCGCGTCATCGCCCGGCGCCACCGTGGCGGCAAATTGATGGATGGTCTTCGACAGATCCTTCAATGCCAGCCAGCCATCCGGCGAGAAACGGTCTCGGATTTGTCCGGCACTGTACACGGCGCTGTCCAGGGTGCTGATGAGCCCCAATGGGATTGCCGTCTCGACATCGATGCCGAACGGCGCGAGATGGTCCCTGATATCGGCGAGCAGCGGCATCTCGGGATCGGATGTCTCGGCCAGCCGCACATGGTAGGCGCGCAGGATGCGCACCGTGTCTTCCGACCGCTCGATATAGCGCCCAAGCCATGTCAGGTTTTCCGCCGCGCGGCTGGGCAGGCTGCCTGGCAAGGTTCGGGTAAAGCTGTCGTGCTCCTGCGGCAGCAGCGTCTCGCGCTCCACCGGCCTGTCGCTGACCACCCAGACATCCGCCGCCTGGCCGCCGCGCTGCATGGCGATGGCCGTCGGGTCGAGCGAAAAGCCGACACGGGCAAAACCGCCCGGCATCACGGTCCAGCCTTCCGGCGTGCGCGCCAGATAGACGCGCAGGCTGGCCGGCCGCGGCTCCAGCCAGCCGCCGACATAGACCGGGGTGGTCGACAGCGTCACCGCTTCCTGGCCGACGAAGTCGCCGCCGTCCCGTTCGATCCGGGCGACGAGTTCGGTCCGCTCCTCGACCGACAGCGCTGACCCGAGCTTGGTCGAGCCGTCATCCTCGAAGGCGAGCCGCGTCGACAGCGCCGGACCGATCACCATGCTATCGATATTGGCGAGCACATGCTCGCGCTCCGCCTCCTGCCCGCACCACCACGTCGCGACGGTCGGCAGCAGCAGCTCCTCATTGCGCAGGGCGCGCGAAATCTTCGGCAGGAAGGCGAGCAGCGCGCGTGTCTCCATCAGGCCGGAGCCCAGCGCGTTGACGGCCGAAACCGCCCCCTGCCGGACCGCTTCGACCAGCCCCGGCGTGCCGATCTGCGAGTCCGGCCGCAGTTCGAGCGGATCTGCGAAGGCGGCGTCGAGCCGCCGCCACAAGACGCTCACCGGCATCAGCCCCGAAACCGTGCGCACCATCAGCCTGCCGCTCGAGACAGTCAGGTCCTCGCCCTCGAGCAGCATGATGCCGAGATAGCGGGCGATATAGGCATGTTCGTAATAGGTTTCGTTCAGCGGTCCCGGCGTCAGGATGGCGACACGGCCACCGGCTTGCTTGGCCATGCCGATCAGCGCATCGCGAAAACGGCGGAAGAAGCCGGCCAGGCGGTGCACATGCATCTCGCCGTAGATGTCGGACAGCGCCCTTGTGGTGGCGACGCGGTTTTCCAGTGCGAAGCCGGCGCCAGATGGGGCCTGTGTGCGGTCGCCAAGCACCCACCAGCGGCCGTCCGGGCCACGACCGAGCTCGAAGGCGCAGAAATGCAGGAAATGGCCGCTGGCCGGCCTGGTGCCGACGACCGGCCGCAAATATTCCGGGCTGGCCGCGATCAATCCGGCCGGCAGAATGCCTTTCTCGACCAGCCGGTTCGGCCCGTAAATGTCGGCGATGGTCTCCTCGAACAGATCGGCGCGCTGGATCAGGCCGGCGCTGATGTCAGCCCATTCCTGCTCCTCGATCAGCAGCGGCACATGTGCCAGCGGCCATTCCCGCTCGTTGGCGCCGGCCTTGTCATAGACGCGGTAGTAGACGCCGGCGTCGCGCAGGTATTGGTCGGCGCGGGCGAAGCGCTGGGCAAGCTTTTCCGGCCCCAGGTCCTCCAGCGCCTCGATGAAGTGCCGCCAGGCCGGCCGCGGATTGCCCGACGCATCGACCATCTCGTCGACGACGCCGTCGATCGGCTGGTAGTGCTCCAGCAGACTGTGGGTCTGCGGCTTGCTGCGCAGCCTTTTGTGATTCCCCTTCGCCATGGCTGATCAGAGTCTTTGCGGTCGCCGAAGGTCAAGGGTCATCGGGAAATCTTCAGAGGCTTCTTCGTTGCGCAGCACATAGCTGGACGGCGTATGGCCACGCGGCTCGAAGCGGGCGAGCCGCCGCGCCTCCGCTTCGTTGCCGTTGACCGGGAACGTGTCGTAGCTGCGCCCGCCGGGATGCGCGACGTGGTAGACGCAGCCGCCGACCGCGCGGCCCGACCAGCGGTCATAGATGTCGAAGACCAGCGGCGTGTTGACCGGCAGCGCCGGATGCAGGCCCGACGCCGGCTGCCAGGCTTTGAAACGAACGCCCGCCACCGCGATCTCGCGGTTGTCGGTCACCTTCATCGGCACCAGGCGGCCGTTGCAGACGACCGCGTGACGCTCCGGGTTGAGTCCCTCGGTCTTCACCTGCAGCCGCTCGACGGAGGAATCGACAAAGCGCACGGTGCCGCCGATCGCGCCTTGCTCGCCCATCACATGCCACGGCTCCAGCGCTTGCCGCAGTTCCAGCTTGATACCGGCATGCTGGACCTCGCCGCAGAACGGGAAGCGGAATTCGAGCTGGGCGTCGAACCATTCCGGACGGAATGCAAAGCCGTTCAGCTTGAGGTCGTCCAGCACATCGAGAAAGTCAGCCCAGACATAATGCGGCAGCATGAAACGGTCGTGCAGCGAGGTGCCCCAGCGCACGAAGCGGCCGTCGAGCGGGTTCTTCCAGGCCCGAGCGATGATGGCGCGCACCAGCAATTGCTGCGCCAGGCTCATGCGCGCGTTGGGTGGCATCTCGAAGCCGCGGAATTCGACCAGCCCGAGCCGGCCGGTCGGCCCGTCCGGCGAAAATAGCTTGTCGATGCAGATTTCCGAGCGATGGGTATTGCCGGTCACGTCGGTCAGAAGGTTGCGGAACAGCCGGTCGACCAGCCACGGCAGGGGTGCCGCGCCCTTGTCCGGATGCGGCACCTGCGCCATCGCGATTTCGAGTTCGTAGAGCGAATCGTGGCGTGCCTCGTCGAAGCGCGGCGCCTGGCTGGTCGGGCCGATGAACAGGCCGGAGAACAGATAGGACAGCGACGGATGCCGCTGCCACTGCAGCACCAAGCTTTTCAACATGTCGGGGCGGCGCAGGAACGGACTGTCATTGGGCGTTGCGCCGCCCACGACGACGTGGTTGCCGCCGCCGGTACCGGTATGGCGGCCATCGATCATGAACTTGTCGGCGCCAAGCCGCGTCTGCCGCGCCTCCTCGTAGATCGCCGTGGTCGTCGCCACGCAATCCTGCCAATTGGCAGCGGGGTGGATATTGACTTCGATGACGCCGGGATCAGGTGCCACACGGATGACGTTGAGGCGCGGATCGTGCGGCGGGCCGTAACCCTCGATATGCACAGGCAGGCCAATAGCCTTTGCCGCGTTCTCCGCCGCCGCGACCAGTTCGAGATAGTCCTCCAGCGCCTCGACAGGCGGCATGAACACACAAAGCCGTCCGTCGCGCGGCTCGACCGAAAGTGCCGTGCGCACGGCGCCGCCGATCTCGGTGATCTCCTGTTCGACGCGGTCCTGCTGGCCGGTAACGGCCGTGAAGGAAACGGCCTGCTGACGTCGCGCCATTTCGTCGGCGCCTTCAAGTTCGGCCGACGCAGGCGAAGAAGCAGAATCGGGCAAGATCGCCTCACGCGCCGGCAATGGTCCGCGCGGCAGCGATGGGTCGACCGGCACGATGTAGGGGAACTGCGCCGGCGGCACGTAAGGCAGCGTGCCGAGCGGCAGGCGGTAACCTACCGGTGAATCTCCCGGCACCAGGAACAGCCTGCCGCGCCGCGTCTTCCACTTCTCCGAGCGCCAGCGCGGTCCTGACGCCTGGCTGTTCCAGCGCTGGACAGGCAGCACATAGCCCGACGGCTTGGTCAGCCCGCGTTCGAACACCCGCGCCATGCGGCTGCGCTCCTCCGGGTCCTCCAGCTTCGAATTGGAAGGATCGACGTTGTCAGGCAGCTTGCCCTCCTTGAGCAGCCATTCGGCGGGATCCTCATAGGCTTCGCTGACCATCGTCTTGTCGATGCCGAGTTCGTCGGCAATCGCGGTCAGCAGGCTCTCGGCCTGCATCGGTCCGACATCCGCCTCGCTCTTTTCATGCGCGATCAGCGACGGGTCGCTCCACACCGGCTCGCCGTCGGTGCGCCAGTAGAGCGAGAAGGTCCAGCGCGGCAGGCTTTCGCCGGGGTACCACTTGCCTTGCCCGTAATGCAGGAAGCCGCCCGGCGCGAAGCGCTCGCGTAGCCGGCGGATCAGCGCATCGGCCTTTTCGCGTTTGGTCGGCCCGACGGCGGCGGTGTTCCACTCTGCAGCCTCGAAATCGTCGATCGAGACGAAGGTCGGCTCGCCGCCCATGGTCAGCCGCACGTCGCCGGCCTGGAGCGCGGCATCGACCTCGACCCCCAGCGCGTCCAGCGCCTGCCAGCTCTCGTCGGAGAACGGCTTGGTAATGCGCGGATGCTCGGCGATGCGGTCGACCCGCATGTCGAAGCCGAACTCGACATTGGCGAAGCTCGCCATGCCGGAGATCGGCGCGGCATTGCGGAAATGCGGCGTTGCCGCGAGCGGCACATGGCTTTCGCCGGTGAGCAGGCCGGAGGTCGGGTCGAAGCCGATCCAACCGGCGCCCGGCAGATACACCTCGCACCAGGCATGGAGATCGGTGAAGTCAACGGCGGTGCCGGGCGGTCCGTCAAGCGCGACGAGGTCGGGCTTCAGCTGGATCAGGTAGCCGGAGACGAAGCGCGCAGCGATGCCGAGGTTCCTCAGTATCTGCACCAGGAGCCAGCTGGAATCCCGGCACGACCCCTTGCCGGCGGCCAGCGTTTCCTCGGGCGAGAAGACGCCGGTTTCCATGCGCACGATATAGGCGATCTCGCGCTGCAGCCGCGCATTGAGGTCGACGACAAAATTGACGGTGTTGGTCGGGCCGCGGTCGAGGGTTTTGAGGAATGCCTCCAACAGCGGCCCCGCCGGTTCCGGCGTCCGGTAGATGGTCAGATCGTCCCTGATCTCTTCGGGGTATTCGAACGGAAACGTCTCGGCCGAGGGCTCGACGAAGAAATCGAACGGATTGTAGACCGTCATGTCGGCAACGAGATCGACCTCGATCTTCAGTTCCGTCACCGGCTCGGGGAAGACGAAGCGGGCAAGGAAATTGCCGTAGGGGTCCTGCTGCAAATTGACGAAGTGATTTGCCGGCCCGACCTTCAGCGAATGGCTGAGCACTTTCGTGCGGGAATGCGGCGCAGGCTGCAACCTTATGACTTGCGGGCCCAAGACGACCGGCCTGTCGTATTTGTAGTGGGTCAGGTGATAGACGGCTGCCAGAATTGCCATGGTGCCCCTGAGGTCGGTGTTTCAAAAGGAGTTCGCTGAACCCTGACACGAATGCTGAGCATTCTCCAAGCAGAGATGTTGCGCTGCACCTAAATCAAGCAGCTTTCATAGCTTCACGAAACGGAGCGCCGACCCGGGGATTCCGCGGCGTGGCGGCATGACGTTGCAACGGTGCTGGGCCGAAGGCCGGCGGGTTAGCATCGGGCGCTGTCCCGCCGATATCGATGATCGGCAGCACGCGCGATGCTTGGTCGAAAAGAAGCTGAAAGAAAAACCCGCCTCGGTGGGCGGGTCGTCGGCGCCCATTGGCACCATACCCAAATTAATAGCATAGCTGCCGGCACAAAGCAAGAACAAAATGTGACACCGCCGACGAAAGCTGCCGATCGCCCGCCTTGCGGGGATGCCAGGCAATGGCGCCCTGGAAGCGGAGGACCCCTGCCAATGCTAGAAGAACGCCTGCAACCCGGTCTGCGCCCGTCCGAGGATCAGCGCATGCACGTCATGCGTGCCCTCATAGGTGTTGACGGTTTCCAGGTTCTGGGCGTGGCGCATGACGTGGTAGCCGATCTGGATGCCATTGCCGCCATGCATGTCGCGGGCCTGGCGGGCGATGTCGAGCGCCTTGCCGCAATTGTTGCGCTTGACGAGCGAGATCATCTCGGGCGCCATCTTGCCTTCATCCATCAGCCGCCCGACGCGCAGGCTACCCTGCAGGCCGAGCGCGATTTCGGTCTGCATGTCGGCGAGCTTCTTCTGGAAAAGCTGCGTGCCGGCCAGCGGCTTGCCGAACTGCTTGCGATCAAGGCCATACTGGCGGGCGCGGTGCCAGCAATCCTCGGCCGCGCCCATGGCACCCCAGGAGATGCCGTAGCGCGCCCGGTTGAGACAGCCGAACGGACCCTTCAGGCCCGAGACATTGGGCAGCAACGCATCTTCGCCGACCTCGACGCCTTCCATCACCACTTCGCCGGTGATCGAGGCGCGCAGCGACAGCTTGCCGCCGATCTTCGGCGCCGACAGCCCGTTCATGCCCTTTTCCAGGATAAAGCCGCGAATCTGGTTGTCATGCGCGCCCCCACTTTCGTCGGACAACTTTGCCCAGACCACGAAAACGTCGGCGATCGGCGCGTTGGAAATCCACATTTTCGAGCCGGAGATCCTGTAGCCGTTCGCGGTCTTCTCGGCCCGCGTATTCATGCCGCCCGGGTCGGAACCGGCATCAGGTTCGGTCAAGCCAAAGCAGCCGATCCATTCGCCCGACGCCAGCTTCGGCAGGTATTTCCTGCGCTGTTCTTCCGAGCCATAGGCATGGATCGGATACATCACCAGCGACGACTGCACGCTCATCATCGAGCGATAGCCGGAATCGATCCGCTCCACTTCCCGCGCGACCAGCCCGTAGGTGACGTAGTTGGCGCCGAGCCCGCCATATTCCTCGGGGATGGTGATGCCGAGCAGACCCGCCTCGCCCATTTCGCGAAAGATCCCGGCGTCGGTCTTTTCCTCGAGGTAGGCTTCCTCGATCTTCGGAGCGAGCTTGTCGGCGGCAAACGCCGCGGCGCCATCGCGCACCATGCGCTCGTCCTCCGAAAGCTGGTCCTCGATCAGGAAAGGATCATCCCAGACGAATGCGTTCTTGTCGGCGGCCATGGCTCTCGGTCTCCCAAACTCATGCATGTCGCCCAAAGCTTGCCCGCGGGCCTGACCCGAGGGTGTTCGGCAGCCTGGAGATAACGACATGCATCGAAACAGAAATCTTGAAACGCGCGGCTTATCGGCTCCCGTCCTAAAAAAATCAAACGAAATAGCTTCGCCGATCCATGAGCATTGGTGATGGATCATCAATGTCGAGCGCCGCCGTCTGACCTGGCACAGCCCGGCTCGCGAAATTATTTCCGCTTTAACGCATCGGCCAACGCGGCGCCGAACGCGCCCTGCTGCGCCGGCCGCTCCGGCTGGCGTTGGGGCGCCGGCGCGCGCGGCACCGGCCTGCTGCCATTGTCGCGTGGCTTCGGTGCGCCACCGTCGCCGTCCTTGCGCATCGACAGGCCGATGCGCTTGCGCTTGATATCGACGTCGACGACGCGCACTTTGACCACGTCGCCCGCCTTGACCACTTCATGCGCGTCCTTGATGAACCGATCAGCCAGTTGCGAGACGTGCACCAATCCGTCCTGGTGCACGCCGATATCGACGAAGGCGCCGAAAGCCGCGACATTGGTGACGGTGCCTTCAAGCTGCATGCCGGGCTTCAGATCCTTGATGTCGTCGATGCCATCGGCAAAGGTCGCGGTCTTGAAGCCGGGGCGCGGATCGCGGCCGGGCTTTTCCAGCTCCGCCAGGATGTCGCGCACCGTCGGCACGCCGAAGCGCTCATCGACGAAGACGCGCGGATCGAGCGCCTTGAGTGCGGCGCTGTCGCCCATCAGCGAGCGGACGTCGCGCCCGCAGGCCGCAACGATCTTCTTGGCAACGCCATAGGCTTCCGGATGCACGGCCGAGGCATCGAGGGGTTCGCTGCCGTTTGGAATGCGCAGGAAGCCGGCGCATTGCTCGAACGCGCGGGGTCCAAGGCGGGAGACCTTCAACAGTTCGCGGCGGCTGGCGAACGGGCCGGTCGCGTCCCGGTGCGCGACGATCGCCTCGGCCAGCGATGCGCCGAGACCCGAAACCCGCGCCAGAAGCGGCGCTGACGCCGTGTTGAGATCGACGCCGACGGCGTTGACCGCATCCTCGACCACCGCTTCCAGCGAGCGGCCGAGCCGGTACTGGTCGACATCGTGCTGATACTGGCCGACGCCTATCGACTTCGGCTCGATCTTGACCAGTTCGGCGAGCGGATCCTGCAGGCGCCGCGCGATCGACACCGCCCCGCGCAGCGACACGTCGAGGCCGGGAAATTCCGCCGCCGCCGTTGCCGACGCCGAATAGACCGAGGCGCCGGCCTCGCTGACGATCACCTTGAGCGGCTTCGGCCCGGACCCGGCCGGCATATCAGCCAGCATGTCGGCCACCAGCCTTTCGGTCTCGCGGCTGCCAGTGCCGTTGCCGATCGAAATCAGCTCGACCTTGTGCAGCCGGATGAGCTTCGCCAGTTCGGCCTGCGTGCCGCGGACATCGTTCTTCGGCGGGAACGGATAGACCGTCGTCGTCGCCAGAACCTTGCCGGTGCCGTCCACCACCGCCACTTTGACCCCGGTGCGGATGCCCGGATCGAGGCCCATCGTCGGCCGTGAGCCGGCGGGCGCGGCAAGCAGCAAATCCTTGAGATTGCGGGCGAAGACATGGATTGCTTCCTCCTCGGCCCGCTCGCGCAAGTCCCGCATCAGATCGAGCGTCAGGTGCAGCGACAGCTTTATGCGCCAGGTCCAGCCGGCGACCTCCATCAGCCAGCGGTCGCCTGGCAACTGGCGGCCGATGGCGTAGGCGTCGGCGATCATCCGCTCGACCGGTTTCACCGGTGACACATCGTCGGCATCGACCTCGATGTCGAGCGACAGCACCTCCTCGTTGCGGCCACGCAGCATGGCCAGTGCGCGATGGCTCGGCACGTTGGCCCAGCGCTCTACATGGTCGAAATAGTCCGAAAATTTGGCGCCGGCCTCCTGCTTGCCGTCGACGACGCGCGACCGCAGGAATGCGCGTTCCTTCATATAAGTCCGCAATCTGCCGACCAGGTCGGCATTCTCGGCGAACTGCTCGGACAGGATGTCGCGCGCACCCTCGAGCGCTGCCTTGGCGTCTGCCACGTCTTCGCTGATGTAGGCCAGCGCCAGCTCGGCGGGCATGGCCGCACGGTCGGCGAGAATAGCTTCCGCCAGCGGGCCCAGCCCATGCTCGCGCGCGATCTCCGCCTTGGTCCGGCGCTTCGGCTTGTAAGGCAGGTAGATATCTTCGAGTTCCGCCTTGGTCACGGCAGCAGCGATTTTCGCTTCAAGCTCCTCGGTTAGCTTGCCCTGCTCGCGGATCGAACCAAGGATGGTGTCGCGGCGCGCGTCGAGTTCGCGCAGATAGGCGAGCCGCTCGGCAAGATCGCGCAGCTGCGTGTCGTCGAGGCCGCCGGTGACCTCCTTGCGGTAACGCGCCACAAACGGCACTGTCGCGCCGTCGTCCAGCAAACCGATCGCCGCCGCAGCCTGTTCGGGCCGCGCGCCGATTTCGGCGGCTATGATGATTGCGATGCGCTTGATGTCGGATGCCATGTCGTACCTGTCGTTGGTCGAAAAGAGCAGCGACCATAGGCGGAGACGCCCGCTGCGCCAACCGCGACGTTTTCAACCCGCTGAGAGGTCCACAGGAAGCTGCGGGCTGTCTGGATCGGATCAGACCATCCGGCTCAGCGCCTCGAAGAAAGAAATCATATCCAGATCGAGCGGATCGTCGACCGGTACCGGCTGCGACGACATCTTTGCGATTACAATTTCGGCCTTCGGATTGACGTAAAGCCACTGGCCGTGGATGCCGATGCCGCAGAAGGCGCCGCTTGCCGCGCCCGTCTGGTACCATTTGTTGCGATAGCGGCCACGCGGAAACAGGAACGCCATCGTGCCGCGTTGCCAAGCCTCGGCGTCACCGCCAGTTTCGGTCGTATCGCGCACCCAGCTCTCCGGCACGATACGGCAGCCATTGGCCATGCCGCCTTGCCGCATCATCTCGCCGACCCGGGCGAGGTCGCGCGGCGTCACCGAAATGCCGCCGGCCGTACGCGCCGTGCCTTCCATGTCCACGGTTACCGAAGCTTCGCTGACAGCGCCGAGCGGCTCCCATAATTTCTCGCGCATCAGATCGGCGAAGCGCCGGCCCGACGCACGTTCGAGCAGGATGCCGAGCAGGTCGGAATTGGGCGAACGGTAGCGGAACGTCCGGCCATGCGGCTCGGCCAGGCCCTGCAGCGTCATGAGGAAAGTGGCCAGGCTCTCGGTGCCCCCGCCTGGATTCCACAGCATGGCGCGGCGATAGCGGGCGAAGGCGCTTTCCGGATCGAGATAGGCCTCTTCGAAGTCGAGGCTGACACCCATGTCGAGCACGTGCCGCACACTCGCATCGCCATAGGCCGAGCCGGCAGCTTCGGGCAGATAGCGGCTTACCGGAGCCTGCGGATCGAAAATCCCCTCGCCTGCCAATATCCCGGCAACAATCGCGGTCAGCGACTTGCTGATCGAAAAGACGATGTGGCGCGCCCCGAACTCCATATGCGGTGCGAACCAGTCGCCGACGAATTTGCCGCCTTTCATGATCGTCAGCGCGTCGGTATCGGAGCGCTTGAGAAAAGCTGCGACAGTCCCCGCGCCGCCTGCAAGAGCGACCTTTTCACCAAGTAGCCCGCCGAAATCCTGCGCCGGCGCCTCGCTGCTGCCCGGCTTTGCCGCCACGGCAGCGCTCGGCACCAGCTCGCCGGCATTCTGGAACGACCACCGGCTGAACGGGCTTTCTCGCCAATTGCCGAGCAGCACTTGGTTTCGGGCAAAGCCATACCTGGTCTCGAACGCGGTCCTGCCGGCCATTGGAGCTTCCTTCGGTCTTGGCGTTCTAGGCGAGCGCCGCGGCGATCGCGTGCACGGCTTTCAAAGTCGCCACCGAATAGGCGACGTTGGTAAAATCCGGATAGCTCGAAAGCTTCACCACGACCATTTTCATGTTCCAGTCGATATGGATCAGCTGCCCGAACACGCCCCGGCACATCAGTGCCCGCGAGCGCGGGTCCTCGATCCAGAACTGGTTGCGGTAGCTGCCTTCCGGCAGGCTGGGACTGAAGTCCGGTCCATGCCTGCCATTGCGCGTCGCCTCGATCCAGTCGGCCGGCACCACGCCGCCGCCATTGTCGAGGATCAGCTGGCCGAAGCGGCCATAGTCGCGCAGCGTGGCGTTGAAGCCGCCGTCGGCAACTGCATAACCGGCGCTGTCGACGGTGAAGCAGGCACTTTCATCCGCGCCGAGCTTTTGCCAGAGCTCTTCCGAGACCAGCTGCGCCAGGCGCTTGCCGCTCACCCGTTCCATGATGAAGGCAAGCACGTCGGTCTCGATCGAGCGGTATTCGAAGGCAGCGCCGTGCGGTCGGCTCTTTTCCTTAAGCCCCAGGATCAACTCGAATATGTGCGACGGCCAGCGGAAGGCCGGATCGCTGTCCGGCGGCACCGGCTTCCAGCCGGTGGCGACATCGACCTGGCCGATGTCCGAATAGGGATCGGTGTATTCCTCGGAAAAGCTCACCCCGCTCGTCATGTCGAGCGCATGCTGCACACTGGCGCCTGCCCAGCCGGTCGCCTCCAGCTCCGGCAGATAGGTCGTCACCGGCAAAGCCGGATCGATCAGCCCGCGTCCGACCAGTATGCCGAACACCGATGCGGTGACCGACTTCGCCATCGACTGCGACAGATGCAGCGTGCGCTCGGTCATGCCGTTGAAGTAGCGCTCATAGGCGACCTTGCCGTCCTTGAGCACGAGGAACCCGTCGGTGTAGGTCTCGTCGAGCAGCCCGGCCAGCGTCGTCGCCTTACCCGTGCTGTCGCTCACCGGCAGCGCATCGAAATCGACCTCGGCCCGGTCCAGCCTGTGGCGATGGCCGTTGCCGCGCCAGACTTCGACGGTCGGCAGAATTTCGCGGATATGCTGGAACGCCCATCGGTTCCATGGCGGCCGGTCCCAGTCGAGCTTCGGCGGAACCATCTGCGGCGGCGAACCCTGCATGATCGGCGGCGCCGGTTCGCTGTTGCGGTAAGATTTCATCCAACCCCCTTGCGCAAGGAAGGGAGGCCGAAGCCTCCCTTCAGTCTGATCCTAGAGCAAGGCTACTTGCGCAAATTGGTCCAGATCTTGTTGTAGATCTCGACCACTTCCGGTGGGCAAGGCGGTACGAATTCCGCCGCCGGTGCACCGGCCGGCGGATTGATTTCCGGCGCGCTGGCGAAATCGGGCGGCAGGAACTTGTGACTGCCGGCAATGCCGTTGTCGTAGCCGGCGAATTCCGAAATCAGCGCCGCGTTTTCCGGAGCCATGACGAAATCCTGGAACAGCTTGGCGTTTTCGAGATTCTTGGCGCCCTTCAACACGGCGACATTGTCCATCCAGCCTTCGATGCCTTCCTTGGGATAGGCATATTTGATCGCCGGGATTTTCTGGCGCGCACGATAGGTTGCGCCATTCCAAGCCTCGGTAACGATCACGTCGCCGGAGGTGATCTTGGTTATGGTGTCGTAGCTGAAGGTCTTCCATGACGGCTTGGCGGCCATCAGTATGTCGTTGACCTTCTTCAGATTGGCCTTGTCGGCGCCGCAGCGCGGCACGCCGGCATAGCGCTCGGCCGCATGCATCACAGTGTTGACATCGTCGAGCATGTTGATCTGGCCCTTCAACTCGTCTGGCGGATCGAACAGGATCGCCAGCGTGTCGATGTCGCCCTTGTATTTGTCGGTGTTGACTTCGAACGCAGTGGTGCCGAATTGCCACGGGACGGTGTAGTGACGGCCATTGTCCCAGTAGATGTCGACGAAGCGCGGGTCGAGGTTCTTGCCGTTCGGCATCGCATTGGGCTCGGTCTTTTCGAGCAGGCCCTCATCGATCATGATCTTCACGGTGTAGTCGGAAGGGACGACGATGTCATAGCCGGAATTGCCGGCGCGTACCTTCGACAGCATCGTCTCATTCGAATCGTAGTCGTCCAGCGTCACTTTGACGTTGTACTGTTTTTCGAATTTTTCGATCAGCTTCGGGTTGGTGTAGTCACCCCAATTGTAGATGTGCAGCTCACCGTCGGCGAGCGCAGGCACCGCCCATAAAAGCGCCGCCGTCGACACGGCAGCCATCATTTTCCTAGACATCACGCTCTCCTTTGCCTTCGCATTGATTCACTGGCCTATAATTTACTTGGCGCGTCGGCGCGCGATCAGGAACGAGATTGAGACGAACAGGATCGAAACCAGCAGCAGGATGGTGGAGATGGCATTTATCTCCGGCGTCATTGGCCGCCTGATCTGGTTCCAGATGTAGAGGGGCAGCGTCGTCTGCCCGGGGCCGGCGACCAGCTGCGTGATGGTGAAATCGTCGAAGGAGACGATAAAGGCGAGCGCCCCACCTGACAGGATGCCGGGAACCAGCAATGGCAGCGTTATGCGCCTGAAAGCATGCCACGGCGTGGCATAGAGGTCGGCCGCCGCAGCTTCGAGCGTCAGGTCCATGTCCTCGAGCCGCGCCCGGATCGGCATATAGGCGAATGGAATGCAAAAAACGGTGTGGGCGAGGATCAGATTGCCGATGCCGAAATTGAGCCCGAAAGTGCCCGCGATCAACGCAAAGAAAGAGAGCGTCGCCACCGCTGTGATGATTTCTGGAACCATCAGCGGCAGGTTGATGACCATGAAGGCGGCCGACAGCCCGCGCCACGGCTTCACGCGGGTCATGCCGATTGCCGCCAGCGTCGCGGCGATCGTCGAAACGATCGTGGCGGTGACAGAGATGATCAGCGTGTTCTTGGCGGCGTTGTGGAATTCCTGGTTGAACAGCGCCCTGCCATACCAGCCGAACCCGATGCCCTCCCAACGCGTCACCAGAGACCCTGTATTCAGCGAAAAGATCATCAGGATCAGGATCGGCGCGTAGAGCACGCAGAGGCAGATGATGGCGATCGAGCGGAACCCCGGCTGGTCCTTGATATCGGTACTGCGGGGGTCAGCCATGCGCCATCTTCCCCGACGTGTTGCGGACATAGAAGTAGAGCGCCACCAGCACCGCAGCCATCAGGATCAGCGCCTGCGCGCAACCGAGCGGCCAATTGCGCCCGGAACCGAACTGCTGGGCGATGAGATCGCCGATCATCAGATGGATGCCGCCGCCCAGGATCAGCGGCGTCACATAAGCGCCGAGGGCCGGAATGAAGACCAGCAGGCAGCCGGCGATGATGCCGGGCCGCGACAGCGGGATGATCACGCGCCACAGCACCTGCCGACGTGTCGCGTAGAGGTCGTAGGCGGCCTCGACCAGCCGGAAATCCAGCTTCTCCAGGCTGGAATAGAGCGGCAGCACCATGAACGGCAGGAACGAATAGAGCAGGCCGAGCTGGATGGCGAAGTTGGTGTAGAGCATGGTGATCGGCTTCTCGATCACCCCCAGTGCCATCAGCGCGTTGTTGATGAGGCCTTCGTCGCGGATGATGAACATGATGGCGAGCGTGCGCACCAGAAGGTTCGACCAGAATGGGATGGTCATCAGCAGCACCCACCAGTTGCGCTGCGCCGGCGGTCGCGTCGCCATGAAATAGGCGGTCGGAAAGCCGAGCAGCAGGCAGATGATCGTCGTCACCACGGCAAACAGAAACGAGCGCAAATAGATGATCAGGAAATCCGGCGTGAACTGCAGCGTGTCGTCGAAAATATCGCGCTGGAACAGGAAGTTCAGATAGGCGTCTGTCGAGAACTTCCACTGCACCCCGCCATAGGGTGCTGCGGCGAGAAATGAATAGATGAGGATGATGAGAAGCGGCAGCACGCCGAAGATGCCGATGATTACCAAAGCCGGTAGCGAAAGCAGGCGGTGGCGCCTTGCAGTGGCTTTCTCCGCCTCCGCTTCGAATACCGCCGCCTTGGAAAACGTGACTGCCATCAATCCCTCAAAATGCGCGCGCCATCGTCCTCGAACACGACACCGACCTTGACGCCCGGCTCGAATGAGACGGCGCCCGAGCGGCTATTCTGGTGGCGCACGATGAAATCGTCGCCGCCGTCGAGCTTCACGTGATAGTGGGTGTCGGTGCCGAAATAGACGACATTTGCCAGGGTTCCCGAGACCATGCCCTTGGCGGCATCGGCGACGAGATCGGCATGTTCCGGCCGCACCACAACAGTCACCGCGCCGGAAGGGTCGAAGTTTTCCGGAAATCCCGCCGCCACCGTCGCTTCGGAGGCGATCTTCACCATCGCGATACCGGATTTCTTCGACACGACAGTGCCCTTGAGGAAATTGGTTTCGCCAATGAAGTCGGCAACGAAGCGCTCGGCCGGCCGGTCGTAAATATCGCGCGGCGTGCCGACCTGCAGGATCTTGCCGGCCGACATCACCGCGATGCGGTCCGACATGGTCAGCGCTTCTTCCTGGTCATGGGTGACGAAGATGAAGGTGATGCCGGTCTGGTGCTGCAGCCGTTTCAGTTCGATCTGCATTTCCTTGCGCAGCTTGTAGTCGAGTGCCGACAACGGCTCGTCGAGCAACAGCACTTTTGGCTGCGGTGCCAGCGCGCGCGCCAGTGCCACGCGCTGCTGCTGGCCGCCGGAGATCTGGCTGGTGCGGCGGGCACTCAGCGCCTCCATCTTGACCAGCTTCAGCATCTCGGCGACGCGCGCCTTGATTTCGGTCTTCGGCTTGCCCAGCATCTCCAGGCCGAAGCCGATATTCTCGGCCACGGTCATGTGCGGGAACAGCGCGTAGGACTGGAACACGGTGTTGACTGGCCGCTTGAACGGCGGTAGCGGCGCGATGTCGTGCCCGTGCAGCAGGATTTCGCCTTCGCTGGGAAAATCGAAGCCGGCGATCAGCCGCAGCAGCGTCGTCTTTCCGCAGCCCGACGGCCCCAGCAGCGTGAAGAACTCGTTCTCGCGGATCGACACCGAAACCGTGTCGAGAGCGGCGACTTGGGCGTCCCCGGTACCGAACACCTTGCGGACGCCGCGGACCTCGATTGCACTCTTACCCGGTTGATCCGGCACGCATTACCCCATTTTCATGTCCGCTCTTGATGGCGGATCCAGTTCCCATTCGATTGTCAGCATATGCCGGTCGGCTTGGCAACCATGCATCTGGACCTCGGTTCAGAATGCAAGCTCCGTGCCATCGTCAGCGTCATCATCAACCCTGGTAAGTGATCTTGCCGCCGCAGATGGTGCTGACCGGATGCACCTTGTGTAGCAAACCCGGTTCAGTTGCCTCGATATCGGCCGACAGCACCACCAGATCGGCCAGATAGCCTGGTTTCAGCCGGCCTTTGCGGTGTTCCATGAATTCGGCATAGGCACCTTCGACCGTATAACCGGCAAGCGCCTCGATCAGCGAGAAGCTCTGGTCTGGATCGCCCTCTGCCCAAGGCTTGCGCAGCACCGCCGCCTGAATGCCCAGGATCGGGTCGACCCGCGACACCGGCCAGTCGGAAGCGAAGACGACATGCGCGCCCGCCTGTTTCAGTGTCCGCCAGGCATAGCTCAGCGGCCATCTTTCGCGGCCGATGCGCGAAAGCGTCGGCTCCAGCGGGAAGTCCATGGCGCCGGGCGGGTGCGGCGGCTGCATCGAGGCGATGACGCCGAGTTCGGCGAAGCGCGGCACGTCGGCG
Source organism: Mesorhizobium sp. M1027 (assembly GCF_040318745.1). Classification (NCBI taxonomy): domain Bacteria; kingdom Pseudomonadati; phylum Pseudomonadota; class Alphaproteobacteria; order Hyphomicrobiales; family Phyllobacteriaceae; genus Mesorhizobium; species Mesorhizobium sp. M1027. Next base: position 106,885 of record NZ_JAMYMW010000003.1, read on the forward strand.
GCAGTTGTGACCTCGATGTGCTCGACCCGGTGCCGGCTGTCGCGCCTGCCGTTCTTCCGCTGCGCCGCCTCGTAACCGTCGAGAACCGCGCGCACCGCGCCGTCGCCGATCGAATGCACGGCGATCTGCAGGCCGCGCCTGTCGGCCTCCAGCGCCACCTCGGCGAAATGCTCGGGCGTAAACAGCGGCTCACCGCGCCAGCCCGGCCGGTCGGCATAGTCATCGACCATGACCGCGGTCCAGCCCTCCAGCACGCCGTCGTAAAACATCTTGACCATGCCGGACGACAGCCATTCCGATTGGTAGGAGTTGGCCATGCTCGATGCCTTTTCCAGCATGTCGAGCGTCATGAAATTCTTGAAATGAAAAGGTATCTTGGTGCGGCAGAGCAGCCGCCCTTCCTGTTCCAGCCCGGCTAGCAGCTGGAGCTGGTAAAAATTGCCGTCCATGTTCTGGATCGAGGTGATGCCGTGGCGGGCGCACCATTCCAGCCCGCGATGCATCAGGTCGCGATCGGCAGCGACTTCGGCGGCGGAAGGGTACGGCTCGGGCTCGCCGCCTGTCGCAAGGCCGAGCCGCACGCGGTTCTGCCCGGAAAGCTCGAGGATCGGCCCGAACGCCTCGCCCTCGCGCAATTCGCCGGCCGCGAGGCCGTCGGCGCCCATGACGATCTCGTTGCCGGGCCCGAGTTGTCTGCCGTGCAGGATGCCGGCCAGCTCCAGCGCCTTGGTATTGGCCCACATCGTGTGGTGATCGGAAGCCGACATCGCGAACGGCCGGTCGGGGATGATGCGGTCGAGATGGTGGCGGGTGACCGGCTCTTCCCTGGACAGGATGGTGTAGTCGACGCCGGCCCCAAGCAGCAGCTTGGCGTACGGTCGTGCCGCCGCGTAGGCACGGATCGCTTCGCTCAGCGCATCGAAGCCATGCACGCCCTGAAGGTGCAGATTGTCGAGTTCGGCCGCGCCGCCGAAAAGATGCATATGCGCTTCGATGAAGCCCGGCACCACCGACCCGCCTTGCGCATCGATGACCTTCGTGGCCGGCCCTTTCAGCGCCTCGACCGTCCGGCGATCGCCGACCGCCAGGATGTTGCCGTCCTTTATCGCCACCGCCTCGGCCGTCGGATTGCCTTCGTCCATGGTCAGCACACGGGCATTGGTGACGATCAGGTCGGCATTTGAACTCATGATTACCCGCGGTTCGGTTGCGCTGCCGACAGGCTAGACGACCGGCTGCCGGGCCAGCAAGCCATGGCCGGTTGGCCCAGCGCCTTGTGGAGGGCCATGCAGGACGGTTAGGGTCGCCGCGTCTCACCACGGAACAAGTTCATGAAGACTGTTTTTTCGCCTCTCCATGCCGGCCATTCCGGCAATGTCGAATTGATCGCCGGCGCCATCGTGCCCGCATTTGAAAAGCCTTCGCGCGCCGAGTTCATCAGGGCGCGGGTGGAGAGCGAAAAACTCGGTCCGATCCTGCCGCCGGAAATCCACGACCTCGCCGCCGCCAGGAAGGTGCATGACAGCGACTACATCGATTTCCTGCCGACCGTGTGGCCGCTCTGGGAAGCATCGGGCCGCAGCGGTTCGGCCATTCCCTTCACCTGGCCGACGCGCGGCCTGCGCGGCGACGTGCGACCGAATGGCATCGATGCGCTGCTCGGCTTCTACTCCTTCGATGGCGGCGCGACGTTCGTCAAAGGTACATGGGACGCGATCAAGTCGTCCTATGACGTCGCGCTGACAGCCGCCGCGTTGGTCAAGGCCGGTGACCGTTCGGCCTTCGCGCTCTGCCGACCGCCGGGGCACCATGCCGGCGCAGCCTTCATGGGCGGCTATTGCTTCATCAACAACGCCGCCGTCGCCGCGCAATGGTTTCGCGACCATGGCGCCGGGCGCGTGTCGATCCTCGACGTCGATTATCACCACGGCAACGGCACCCAGGAGATCTTCTACCGCCGCGGCGACGTGCAGGTGCTGAACCTGCATGGCGATCCGATGACCGAATATCCCTTCTTCCTCGGCCATGCCGACGAGCGCGGCGAGGGCGACGGCGAAGGCTTCAACGACAATTATCCGATGCCCTTCGGCACCGGCTGGGAGGTGTGGAACGCCTCACTTGAGGACGCCTGCACGAGGCTTTTGGCTTATGCTCCTGACGTCGTCGTGGTTTCGCTCGGCGTCGACACCTTCGAGAAGGACCCGATCAGCCAGTTCAAGCTGAAAACGGGCGACTATCCCAGGATCGGCCGCCGCATCGCCAGGCTCGGCCTGCCGACGCTGTTCGTCATGGAAGGCGGCTACGCCGTCGAGGAGATCGGCATCAACGCCGTCGGCGTGCTGACCGGTTTCGAGGACCGCTAAAAGTGCCGCCGTGCCCGCAACTCATATGGCGCACTCGGCGCGGCGAGCGCCACGGCGGGCCGGCGCTATCTTGTTGTTGGACCATGATGTTTTTCCAGAATGCGTTCGCCCTTTGCGACGTGATGTTCTATTTTTTGAATCCATGGCTTGAGGGGCCGATTCATCGGAAGAACAAACGCATTTGAGCCCGGGAAAGCATTTATGAGGGACGACACACCGGAAAGCGAAAGCGCCTCGGCGCTGGCGCCGTTCCGGCACGGCATCTTCCGGGCGGTGTGGTCCGCCAGCCTGGTTTCCAATTTCGGCGGTCTCATCCAGGGCGTTGGCGCCGCCTGGATGATGACGACGATCGCCACCTCGTCCTACCAGGTCGCGTTGGTCCAGGCCTCGACCACCTTGCCGATCATGCTGTTTGCGCTGCTGGCCGGCGCTATCGCCGACAGCTTCAACCGGCGCAAAATCATGCTGATCGCGCAGATGTTCATGCTCGTCGTCTCGGCTCTTCTGACCGTCTTCACCTATCTCGACCTGATGACGCCGTGGACGCTGCTCGCCTTCACCTTCCTGATCGACAGCGGCACCGCGCTCAACAGCCCGTCCTGGCAGGCTTCGGTTGGCGACATGGTGCCTCGCACCAAGGTGCCGGCGGCGATCGCGCTCAACTCGATGGGCTTCAACCTGACGCGCAGCGTCGGCCCGGCGATCGGTGGTATCATCGTTGCCGCGGCAGGTGCCGCCGCGGCCTTCGCCGTCAACACGCTGAGCTATGTCGGCCTCATCGTCGTGCTGGCCCGCTGGAAGCCGGAACTGCCGGCATCGACCTTGCCGCGCGAGACGCTGGGCGCCGCAATGGGCGCTGGCCTGCGCTACGTCGCCATGTCGCCTAACATCGGCAAGGTGCTGGTCAGGAGCTCCGCTTTCGGCTTCAGCGCCGGCGCGGTCCTGGCATTGCTGCCGCTGGTCGCACGTGACGTCGTCAAGGGTGATGCCCTGAGCTACGGCATCATGCTCGGCGCCTTCGGCATCGGCGCCGTCGGCGGCGCGCTGATCAGCGTCAGGCTACGGCAGCTGCTGTCCAGCGAAACCATGGTGCGCACGGCATTCGCCGGTTTCGCCGTCTGCGCCGTCAACGCCGCCGTCAGCAATCATGCGTGGCAGACGTCGCTCGGCCTGCTGGTCGGCGGCGCCTGCTGGGTGACGGCGCTGTCGCACTTCAACGTCACCGTACAGATGTCGACGCCGCGCTGGGTGGTCGGCCGCGTGCTCTCAGTCTACCAGACCGCGACCTTCGGCGGCATCGCGCTCGGCAGCTGGGTCTGGGGCGTCGTCGCCGACGCGCATGGCGCCGAAGTCGCCCTGATGGCGGCCAGCGTCGCCATGCTGGCGGGAGGTGCCATCGGCCTGCTGCTGCCGCTGCCGCAGCAGGCGGTGCTCAACCTCGATCCGCTCAACCGCTTCCAGGAGCCGCATCTGGCGCTTGATCTCAAGCCGCGCAGCGGTCCAATCGCCATCATGATCGAATATGTCATCCGTAACGAGGACGTGCCGGAATTCCTCGCCACCATGGCCGAGCGCGGCCGCATCCGCCGCCGTGACGGCGCCCGCAACTGGACATTGGCGCGCGATCTCGAGAATCCGTCGATATGGATCGAGCACTACCACACGCCGACCTGGGTCGAGTATATCCGCCACAATCGGCGCGCCACCTACGCGGACGCCGTCATCGGCGAGCGTATAAGGGCGCTGCACAGCGGCAACGAGCCACCGCGCGTCCGCCGCATGATCGAGCGCCCGACGACAGCCGGCACGGCGCTGGTCATGCCGAAGGGGCCGATCGAGCATTAGTGGCTGGCGGTGCGTCCAGTTGGACGAGCAAAATGAAATTGCGGCGCCTGGCCCAATCCGCGAATGCACGAACAGGATGGCCATTGTCGAGAGACGGTTATATCAGTTGATGTGACTATGACCAGTAAGGGGAGACGATGCGTTACATACGTCCGCTTTCAATTGAAGACGCCGCCGGCCTGTTGGCCGACTCAGCCGGCACGGCCGCCATCCTCGCCGGAGGCAGCGACCTCTTGGTAAGAATGAAGGGCGGCTTTATCGAACCCGACCTGATCGTCGACATCAAGGCGATCGACGGGCTTGGCGAGATCAGGGAAACAGCCGAGGGCTTCAGCATCGGCGCGGCGGTCCCATGCGCCGTGCTGGGCGAGAACACGGCCCTGCAGAAGGCATGGCCCGGCGTCGTCGAAGCGGCCAAGCTGATCGGCTCGAAGCAGGTGCAGGGACGCTGCACCATCGTCGGCAATCTCTGCAACGCCTCGCCGGCCGCCGACAGCGTGCCGGCACTGGTGGCCGCTGGCGCCAAGGCGGTGGTCGTCGGCCCTGGAACCAGGCGACCGATTGCCGTGGAAGCGGTGCCGACTGGGCCGGGCAAGACGTCGCTGGCCAAGGGCGAGATCATCGAGGCAATCCTGCTCGACAAACGTCTGCCGCGTTCGGGCGATGCCTATCTGCGTTTCATTCCGCGTACCGAGATGGACATCGCGGTGGTCAGCGCCGGCGTGAACCTGACGCTCGATGAGCAAGGTCGCGTCAAATCCGCCCGCCTGGCGCTAGGCGCCGTGGCGCCGACGGTGGTTCTGGTCGAGGAGGCTGCCGAGGTTCTCATCGGCTCCAAGCTGGACGAAGCCACGTTGGAAAGGCTCGCCAAAGTCTGCTCGGGCGCCTGCCGTCCGATCGACGACAAGCGAGGCACTATCGAATTCAGACGGAAAGTTGCGGGTGTGCTGGCCAAGCGGGCCGCCACGACCGCCTATGCACGTGCAGGAGGCAAGTGATGGCCGGTGTAGCAGTATCAACGACAATCAACGGCGACAATGTCGAGTTCCTTTGCCAGCCGGACGAGACGCTGCTTGATGTCCTGCGCGATCGCCTGGGGCTGACGGGCGCCAAGGAAGGCTGCGGCACCGGCGACTGCGGCGCCTGCAGCATCATCCTCGACGATCGGCTGGTGTGCTCGTGCCTGGTGCTCGGTGCGGAAGCCGAGGGCCGTCACCTCGAGACCATCGAGGGTATGGCGCATGGCGACAGGCTGCATCCGCTGCAGCAGAAATTCCTGGAGCACGCCGCACTTCAATGCGGCGTCTGCACGCCGGGCTTCCTCATGGCGGCCAAGGACCTTTTGGCCAAGAACCCCGATCCGACCGAGGAGGAGATCCGCTTCGGCCTCGCCGGGAACCTCTGCCGCTGCACCGGCTATGACAAGATCGTGCGTGCCGTTCAGGACGCCGCCATCGTAATGAAACAAGCGTGATGAAGGGAGCATAACGATGAATTTCGATCCGCGTTACTCCGGACGCAATTTCACCTCTGTCGGCACGCGTCCCATTCGTCCCGATGGTGTCGACAAGGTGACGGGCCGCGCACGCTATGGCGCCGACTTCAACATGGCCGGGCAGTTGGTCGGGCGCGTTCTCAGAAGCCCCCATGCGCATGCCACGATCAGGAAGATCGACACGTCGAAGGCGCAGATGCTCCCCGGCGTCAAGGCGGTGATCACCGCGGCCGACCTGCCCGACCTGACCGACGGCGATGCCGCCATGTACGACATCCTCGACAACTGCATGGCGCGCAAGAAAGCGCTCTATGACGGCCATGCCGTGGCCGCGGTCGCTGCGGTCGATGCCCGCACGGCGAGGCAGGCACTGAAGCTGATCGAGGTCGACTACGAGGTGCTGCCGCATGTCACCGACGTCGACGAGGCGATGAAGCACTCCGCACCCCTGATCAACGACGCCATCTTCACCGAGGGCCTCGAGGAAAAGCCCGTCAAGCCTTCAAACGTCACCAAGCGAACCCAGTACGGCCATGGCGACATCCATGAAGGCTTCGGCCAGGCCGATTACGTCGTCGAACGCTCCTTCAAGACCGAGCAGACGCACCAGGGTTATATCGAGCCGCATGCCTGCGTGGCCAATGTCAGCTCCGACGGCACCGCCGACCTCTGGGTCTGTACGCAGGGCCATTTTGTCTACCGCCAGCACTGTGCCCAGTTGCTTGGCATGGAAGCCTCGAAGCTGCGCGTCACCTCGTCGGAGATCGGCGGCGGTTTCGGCGGCAAGACCCATGTCTGGGCCGAGCCGGTGGCACTGGCGCTGTCACGCAAGGCCGGCCGGCCGGTCAAGCTGGTCATGACGCGCGACGAGGTGTTCCGCGCCTCCGGCCCGACCAGCGCCACCTCGATCGATGTTCGGATCGGCGCCCGCAAGGACGGCACGATTACGGCGGCCGAGGCGACGCTGCGCTATTCCTGCGGCCCCTATGCCGGCATGTGGGCCGAGATCGGCGCCATGACCGCCTTTGCCTGCTACAAGCTCGAGAACGTCAAGACGGTCGGCTACGAAGTGCTGGTCAACCGGCCCAAGACCGCGGCCTATCGGGCGCCGTCGGCGCCGATGGCAGCGTTTGCGGTGGAAAGCGCGGTCGACGAGCTGGCCAAGGAGATCGGCATGGACCCGGTCGAGTTTCGGATCAGGAACGCGGCGCAGGAAGGCACCAGATCGTCCTACGGCCCGGTATATGGGCCGATCGGCATCGGGCCGACGCTGGAGGCGGCCAAGAACCATCCGCACATGAAGGCGCCGCTCGGCAAGAATCAGGGCCGCGGCATGGCTTGCGGCTTCTGGTTCAACTTCGGCGGCCAGACCTGCACCGACCTCAACATGGGCATGGATGGCTCGGTCTCGCTTGCCGTCGGCACGGTCGATGTGGGTGGTTCCCGCGCGTCGCTGTCGCTGGTGGCGGCGGAGGAGCTCGGTATCCCCTATGAGCAGATCAAGGCGGTGGTCGCCGATACCTCCAGCCTCGGCTACAACGACATGACGGACGGCAGCCGCGGCACCTTCTCGTCTTCGATGGCGACGATCTCCGCCGCTCGCAACGCCATCAAGGTCCTCAGGCAGCGCGCCGCGCAGATGTGGGACATACCCGTCGACGACGTGGTCTGGGAAGAGGGTCATGCGATTGCCAAGGGCGCGACGCACGGCAACCTCTCGCCGCTGTCGCTGAAGGAGATCGCGGCCGCTTCCGGAAAGACGGGCGGACCCATCGCAGGCCATAGTGAGCTCGTCGCCGACGGCGCCGGCGTCTCCTTCGCCACCCATATCTGCGATATCGAGGTGGATCCCGAGACAGGCTCGACCAGGGTGCTGCGCTACACCGTCGTTCAGGACGCCGGCAAGGCGGTGCATCCGACCTATGTCGAGGGACAGTACCAGGGCGGTGCCGCGCAAGGCATCGGCTGGGCGCTCAACGAGGAGTATATCTACGGCAAGGACGGGCGGCTGCAGAACCCTGGCTTCCTGGATTACCGCATCCCGGTCTGCTCGGACCTGCCGATGATCGACACGCAGATCCTCGAGATCCCCAATCCTAACCATCCTTACGGGGTGCGCGGCGTCGGCGAGACCTCGATCGTGCCGCCGCTGGCGGCGATCGCCAATGCGGTGTCGAACGCCGCGGGCGTGCGCATGACGCACATTCCGATGTCGCCGCCGCGCATCCTGGCGGCGCTCGAGGCGGAACGGGGAGGCTGATGGTCGAAGTAACGCTCTGGGGGTCGCTCGGCGCGATCGCCGGAGGCAAGAGCAAGGTCGAAATCGAGGCCAAGGATATTCGGGAGCTGTTCAGGAAACTGGCCGAACAGTATCCCGGCCTCGAGCCATACATCGATCGCGGCATCGCCGTCGCCATCGACGGGACGATCTATCGCGACACCTGGTCGAAGGAACTGCCGGAAGGGGCGGAGATTTTTCTGCTGCCGCGGTTGGCGGGGGGATAGGTGGGGTCGTCGGCATTGCCTAGCATCAAGGTCTCGAACGTCGTTGATGGGGCCGACAACGGACCGGCAGCTTCGAGCCCGCGGATATCGAAAGCGGACATTCACGTCGATGTGGGCATGATCATGATCTGACCCGGAACAGACTGGGAGCGAGGTGCCAAAAGCTTCAACGCCGAAGAGCGATGTAGGTCAAATCAGACGATCCTCATTATGACATCGATATTGCCCCGTGTCGCTTTGGAGTAGGGACAAATCTCGTGCGCTTCATCCACCAGAATTTGTACCACATCGCGCTCCAGACTCGGCACGGCAATATCCAGTTGGATGCTAAGAAAGTGGCCGTTTTCTCCGTAGTTCAGATTCACCTCGGCCTCGATGCTCATCCCTGCAGGCAGCGCGATTTTTCGTTCGTGGGCCGCAGATGCGATTGCGCTTGCGAAGCTGGCCGACCAGCCGGCCGCGAGCAACTGCTCCGGATTGGTGCCGATGCGCGCCGATCCAGGCGTCGATAGCCAGATGTCCAGAAGGCCGTCGGAACTGCGCGAGGCGCCATTTTCGCGGCTGCCCGTGGTTGCGGTCCTGGCCGTATAGACAACCCTTGCGATGTGGCTCATTGGCATTCTTTTGCTGGTAGCGGTAACCGCCGCTTGGGCGGTTGCCGCGAACTCCATCAGGCGTCGGCTTCGACAACTGCATCGGCAAAGGCCTGCGGCGCTTCCTGGGGCAGGTTGTGCCCGATGCCGCCGGTGACGACCCGATGCGCGTATCTGGCCGGGAACATCGTGGCGTACACGCTGGCGTCCGGATGCGGCGCGCCATTGGCGTCACCTTCGAGGGTGATCGTCGGCACGCCGATGACCGGTGCCTGCGCGAGTCGCTCCTCGAACGCGTCGTATTGCTGCTCGCCGTCGGCGAGTCCGAGCCGCCAGCGATAATTGTGGATCACAATGGCCACGTGATCGGGATTGTCGAAGGCTGCGGCGCTGCGCTCGAATGTGGCATCGTCGAAATTCCACTGCGGCGACGCGAGTTGCCAGATCAGCCTGGCGAAATCCCTTGTGTATTTCTCGTAGCCGGCGCGGCCGCGATCGGTGGCGAAGTAATATTGATACCACCATTGCAGCTCGGCCTTGGGTGGCAGCGGCAGCTTGCCGGCTTGCTGGTTGCCGATGAGGTAGCCGCTCACCGAGACCATCGCCTTGCAGCGTTCAGGCCATAGTGCAGCAATGATGTTCGCGGTGCGGGCGCCCCAGTCGCAGCCGCCAATCGTCGCCTTTTCGATGGCCAGTGCGTCCATCAGGGCGACAATGTCCGCGGCAATCGCAGACTGCTGACCGTTGCGCATCGTCTCGTTCGACAGGAAGCGCGTAGTGCCGTAGCCGCGCAGGTAGGGCACAATCACGCGGTACCCCTTTGCGGCAAGCAGGGGAGCGACATCGGCATAGGTGTGGATGTCATACGGCCAGCCATGTAGCAGGATGACGGGCGGGCCGTCGGTCGGTCCAAGTTCCGCATAGCCGACGCTCAGCACGCCGGCCTCGATCCGCTTCAAGGGCCCAAAGGACGCCGCAGGCTCGCCAGTCGTCTGTTGCGCTTGTGCCGGGCCGATCAGGCCGAACTGAGTGGCGGCGACAGCCATCGCGGCGGCGCCAAAGAACCGACGGCGATCTTGGTCGATCTCATCCGGAATATTGAGCGAATGCATTTGGGAACCTCTATCCTTGCGCGGGCGATCAGCCGAACGTGAATGCAAAGACCTCCACGCCTGAGTCGAGAAACTCGATCTCGAACTGCCGATCGATGATGGGTTTCGATTGTCGGATCAGTTGGTACAGGCGCTGCTCTGTCACTGCGCCTTCGCCCTTTTCATTGACGTCGATGCCGTGAGCCGTGCCTGGCGGCTGTCCGTCGATCAGCACGCGAAATCTCACAGACGTTCCCGGCGCTGCCGGACCCATGACCAGATGAAGGTCGCGCGCGTGAAAACGGTACGCGATGCGGCCATCGGACTTGTTCAGTACGGCGGTTTCTTTCCTTACCGTCCAACTGCCAGACAGCCCCCACTCATTCAGGCGTAGTCGCGCCGGCACGTCGTAGATGTGCGGCGCGTCCAAGACCGCTTCATCGGCGGAGGCAAAATTCTGGGTGCGTTCGTAGCCGAGATAATTTTCCAGAGACTTGAGGGTCTCCCAATCGGCCGCGGCTTCGATGCCGCGGGCATCCACCAACACAGGCTCACGGTCGAATCCGCCGGCGCCAGCCTCAGTCAGCAATTCCTGGATGACCATTTCCGACTGTTGGTATGAGCCCTCGCCAAAGTGGTGATACCGGACGCGTCCTCGCGAATCGACGAAATAGAGTGCCGGCCAGTACTGGTTGCTGAAAGCCCGCCATATGAGATGGTCATTGTCGACGGCGATCGGGTAATCGATCCCCAGGTCTTTCACCGCCCGGTGCACGTTGTTCAGGTCTTTTTCGAACGCGAACTCCGGCGCGTGGATTCCGATCACCACCAAACCATGCTTCCGGTATTTCTCGTCCCAGGTCTGAACGTAGGGAAGCGTGCGCAGCCAGTTGATGCAGGTGTAGGTCCAGAAATCGATGAGGACGACCTTGCCATGCAAAGCCGACGGCGTCAGCGGCGGCGAATTTATCCACTCGTTCGCCACGCCAAGCGAAGCAAGCTCGGATTGACCCTCAAACTGGAGGGAGAAAAGTCCGTGAAGAAACGGAACCCTCATCGGTGCGGAGGCTATCGGCTGAGCCACATTCGTGTCTCCCAGAAAACTGGCAATCGGAGCCCCGATTGCCAGTGCGAGCGCCACGGCGACGAGCAGCTTGGTTGCTTTCATCGACGACGCCTTTTCAGTTTCGATCGATATCGCCGCGCAGACGATTCGGCGGCGCGCTGCGCGCTGAATCCTTCAAAGCGGAAGCTCTTTGCCGGCCTGCTCAGCCACCATGTATTCCGCGTACCAGTCCGGCCAGTTCTCATCGCGCTGGCCGCCGTTGCGCTTCTCGTGCTCGCCGTGGGCCTCCGACGCGCGTCGCAGCGCGGCAGCAAGATCCGCTCCGGAAGCGTAGGTCGTGACATTGGAGTCGATCCGGCCGGGAAAGCGGGTGGTGATTTCCTGCAGCAGCCATTCGTTGCCGTCCGGGTCCTTGAACGTCGCGAACGAGGAGTAGCTGCGCCGCTCGGGATCGCGCCCCTTGACCGCCGGCCTGCCGGGACCTGTGCGGTGAAACGCCTCGCTGACCTCGGCGCCGTGGCCAATGAGCTCGACGCGCGCCGCCTCGATGTCCGACACGACAAGATAAAGTCCGCTTGCCGAGCCGGGCGCCGCCGTCGTGATCCCCGTGCCGAAGTGGATCGAGGCAGGCGAGCCCGGAGGTGTGAACTGCACACCCCGGAACGTATCGCCGACGACGAAATCGCCGTCGAGCCGCCAGCCCAGGCCGCTATAAAAGCTCTTGGCGCGATCGACGTCCGAGACGGGGATGACCACGACCTCGAGCTTCATGTCGAGCGCCTGCTTTTTGAGGGTCCCGGTCGCAGTTTCGCGCTTTTCGTCATGGGGCGTTTTCATGGTTTGAGACATTTGTCGTTCCTTTCGAGTGAGGTGGTTGTTGGTTTGCCGCAGCGGCCTGAACGCGGCGCGCAACTCGGCAGAAAAGAGCTCCGGCTGCTCCCACGCGGCGAAGTGGCCGCCTTTGTCGACCTCATGGAAGTAGATCAGGTTGGGGTAGGCGCGCCGGGCCCAGGTCTCGGGGGCCCGATAGCCTTCGCCCGGAAAGACCGTGATGGCCACCGGCAGCGAGACTTCGCTGGTCTTTTCAGCGCCGGCAAAAACGGGACTGCGCCCGCCGCCGTACTCCCAGTAAATTCGCCCGGACGAGGTGGCGGTGTTCGTCAGCCAGTACAGCGTGATATCGTCCAGCACTTCGTCAGGCGACTTTTCAGGGTCGCTTTTGTCGTAGGTCCAGCCCGAAAAGCCCGGATGTCCGAGCATCCAAGCGGCGAGCCCTGCGGGGGAGTCATTGATGGCGTAACCGATCGTCTGGGGCCGGGTGCCCATCATCGTGGCGTAGGATCTGTTCCCCATCTTGGCGGCCATGCTGAGCGCATCGAACGCCGCGCGCTCCTTGTCCGTGAGCCCCGACGGCGCCGGTCCGCCGGCGGCGAGCACCGCGGCAATCTCTGGCGGTACGACAGCCGGCAGGTTGACATGAATGCCGAGCAGGCCTGCCGGGGCCAGACGTCCCATTGCATTCGAAACGGGAGAGCCCCAGTCGCCGCCCTGGGCGACGTAATCTGTGTAGCCAAGGCGCTTCATCAGCTCTGCCCAGGCTCGTGCAATGCGGTCTGTACCCCAGCCAGTATCTGTGGGTTTGCCGGAGAAGCCGAAACCCGGCAACGACGGCAGTACGAGGTCGAACGCGTCTTCCGGGCTACCGCCATGCGCCGTGGGATCGGTGAGCGGGCCGACGGTCTTGAGCAGTTCGAGCACCGAGCCGGGCCAGCCATGCGTCATGATCAGCGGCAGGGCATTGGGATGTTTCGAGCGAACGTAAATGAAGTGGATTTCCACGCCGTCGATCGTGGTCATGAACTGGGGCAGGGAATTCAGCTTCGCTTCCGCTGTCCGCCAGTCGTAGGCCGTGCCCCAATACTCGACGAGCGGCCTGATCTTCGCGAGCTGTATGCCCTGCGACTGGTCATCGACCGTCTCCCGGTCGGGCCACCGTGTCTGCGCAATGCGACTGCGAAGATCATCGAGCGGCGCTTGCGGCACATAGACTTTGAAGGGCCGGATCGAGCGATCCTCAACCGGGTTGGCGGAGGCGGGCGCGGAAAGGACGCAAAGCCCGAATGCCAGCACGGCCGCCAGTTGGTCGAGCCTCATGGCTGCACCGTCTTGTCCGGAGTGTGGAACGTCACCGTTTGTTTGGTGAAGACTTTGCCTTCTGGATCCACCACCTCGATCAGCACCATGTGCTGGCCGCTTGGCATTCCCACCAAGATGATGGTGTTGCTCTGACCGTAGTCCGCCCACGCCCAAGGCAGGTCGTCGACGGTGACGTGCAGATGCCCGACCCGCGGAGACACGTTGCGCGCGGCCGCCCCGCCCACAGGCAGGATGCGCAAGTTCTCCACCCGGTACGGGATGAACACGACGCCGCCGGCCAGCGGACCCGGAAGCGGCGGCTCCACGATCAGCTTGGGTGCGGGCTCGTTGTCGATGGGAACGACTGTACTCTGGGCAAACGCGCCCGTGGCGAGCACGGTGCAAGCCGCGAGTGCGGCGAGCGTCTTGATGAGAGGGTTCATTGCAGTCGCTCCCTTCGGAGGTTCGCTACGCAGCTATCGCTGGGCGGAAGATGACGCGCGTCCGGCGCGCCATCCCCCGCCAACACGTCATGTCTGCAACGTCTTGAATGTTGCGCGCACCTCATCGGTGAAACTCTTCGGCTGCTCCCAGGCGGCGAAATGGCAGCCCTTGTCCGTGCGGCCATAGTGCAGAAGCTTCGGGAACGCGCGTTCGGTCCAACTCTTCGGTGCGGTGTAGATTTCGCTGGGGTTCGCAGTCGCACCGACGGGAATTGTGATGCCCTTGGCGTCGAAGAAGCCAGCCTTCGCCGTTTGCGTATGTTCCCAATAGAGACGCGCCGACGAGATCGCCGTGTTCGTCAGCCAGTAGAACGTGATGTTGTCGAGGATGTCGTCGCGGGTAAGGCCCTCCGGCTCTCCATCGAAGGAACGGGCGATCAGCGCATAACTGTCCGCATCGTGATCGAGGATCCACGCCGCCAGGCCGGCCGGTGAATCGACGATCCCGTAGAGAGTTTGCGGACGAAGAGCCATCTCGTTGGCGTAGCCCAGGCCGTTTTTGTAGAAGAACGCTACCTGCTCGTAGGCACGCTTCTCGTCGGGGCCAAGATCAGCGGGGGGCGGACCGCCGGAGGCTAGCGCCTTCACGATCTCCGGCGGAATGGTCCCCGGCATATTCGTGTGGATGGCGACCAGCTCGGGAGGTGCGATCAGGGCCATCTGTTCCGTGATGAGTGCTCCCCAATCGCCGCCCTGCGCGACGTAGCGGTCGTAGCCGAGGCGTTTCATCAGCACGATCCACGCCCGCGCGATGCGCCCCGGATCCCAACCGGTTTCGGTGGGCTTGCCGGAAAAGCCGTAGCCCGGCATCGACGGGATCACCACGTCGAACGCGTCGGCCGCGGTACCGCCGTGCGCAGTGGGATTGGTGAACGGATCGATGATCTTCAGGAGTTCGATGACCGAACCGGGCCAGCCATGCGTGATGATGACAGGCAGTGCGCCCCGATGTTTGGATTTCACGTGGATGAAGTGGATGTCGAGGCCGTCGATCTCGGTGACGAAATTCGGCAGCGCCTTCAACCGCGCCTCGCATTTGCTCCAATCATATTCCGTTCCCCAATACTGCATGAGCTTCTGCATCGTGGCGAGTTGCACGCCCTGCGTTGGCCCTACCGTCGCAGGGGTCGACCAGATCCGCCGGGAGGCCTCGTCGGATACGAGCTCGCGCTCGGGCCAGCGCGTAGCGACGATGCGCCGGCGAAGCTCGGTGAGCTCCTCCTGCGGGAAGCTAACGGTGAAGGGGCGGATGCCATCGCTGGTTGATGCGGCGGCCTTTTGTGACGGGAGCAGGCTCGCGGCGCCTGCGGCGGCGATGCCGACCGCGGCAGTGCCCAAGAGTCGCCGGCGATCCTGGTCGATTGTTTCGGAGGTTCTGGTCGTGTCCATGGGACTCTCCTGGGGTTGATGGATGCGATCTGCACTGCTTGACGTACCCCCGGGAGATGGGATTAGCCCGTTATGCGTCGTGAGCTCTTGTTAGTCGCTGCCCGCCAGCCGCTTTTTTGAGCAGATAGGAGGGGCCAGACAGTGGAGACTCCCTATGGTGCGGGAGCGTTCCTTGACTTAAACTGAGGCGCTGGGTGCAGGCGGCTCCCAAAAGAAGAGACGCCATGACGATAACGGCAAGTCAGGCCAAAGACAGATTGTCGTTTGGCCCTTTCTGCTTGGCTGCGGGTGAAAGGCTCCTGACAAGAGAGGGCGCTCCCGTAGAGCTGGGCTCGCGCGCCCTTGAAATTCTCATCGTCCTGACTTCCGCGCCGAATGAAGTCGTCAGCAAGAAGGATCTGATGTCGCGGGTCTGGCCCGATGTGGTTGTCGAGGAAGGCAGCCTGCGGTTCCATATGACCGGGCTGCGCAAGGCGCTGGGCGATGGAAAGGATGGCGCGCGTTACATCGCGACGCTTCCGGGGCGCGGCTATTGCTTCGTTGCACCGGTCTCGCGATCAAGCACACACGACGAAGCCCCATTGATCGCCGCTGGGTTTCCGCATGCGAATCTTCCAAACCGCTTGGGCAGAATGGTCGGGCGGGATGAGGACGTTCTCAAGCTTTCGGCGCAGCTGAATGCTTCGCGGTTCGTCACCATCGTTGGCGCCGGCGGTGTCGGTAAAACCACCGTCGCGATCGCAGTCGGGCATCATCTGATCGACGCATTTTATGGGGCAGTTCTGTTCGTCGATCTGGGAATGATCGGTGATCCCGGTCTGGTGACGACAGCCGTCGCCTCGATGCTTGGGCTGTCCGTTCAAACAGAAGATGCCACGCCAAACCTAATCGCTTACTTGCGCAACAAGCGGATTCTCTTGATCCTCGATACCTGTGAGCATCTCTTGGATGCGGTGGCGCCTTTGGCAGCAAGCATCGTCGATGCGACGTCACAGGTCCACATTCTGGCAACGAGCCGCGAGGTGCTTCGGGTTGAGGGCGAGCATATCTATCGATTGGATGCGCTTGCCTATCCGCCCGACGAACCTGGACTAACGGCGGCCATTGTCCAGACCTTCCCGGCCACCCAACTGTTCCTCGAACGAGCGGTGGCAGGCGGCGCTCGTTTGGACGTCAGCGATGCGGAAGCCCTGCTCATCGCAAGCATCTGTCGAAAGCTTGACGGCGTGGCGCTCTCCATCGAACTGGCGGCCAGGCGCGTCGAATCCTATGGGCTGCAACAGACCGCCGCGCTTCTTGATCAACGCCTGACACTGCTGTGGCTCGGTTCGCGGACCGCGCCGCCGCGTCAGCAAACCCTGCAGGCGACACTAGACTGGAGCTTGGGCCTCCTGACCGACCTTGAGCGCGTGGTGCTTCGCAGGCTCGCTGTATTCGTCGGTCATTTCACGCTCGATGCCGCACTGGAGGTGGTGACGAGCGCGACCCTCGACCGATCGACCGTCCTTGGCGCCATGGACAGTCTTGTCGCCAAATCGATCGTGGCGACGCGTCCGGTCGGAGCAATGATGCGCTACAGGCTCCTCGATACGACGCGCGCCTACGTTCTCGACATCCCGATCGATGACGCCGAGGCTGCCGATCTGGCAGTGCGCCACGCCGCCTACTATCGGAGATGGCTGGAGCAGACCGGGATCGAGTGGCCAAGCCTGGCGACCGGTGAGGAGCGGGCGCCTCACTTCGCCGCCATCAATAATGTCCGGGCTGCCTTGGAATGGTGCTTCGGCGACAGCGGAAACGCCGACATCGGCGTCGGACTCGCCACCGCTGTCGCGCCGGTTTTCCTGGCAATGTCCTTGTTGCCGGAGTGTCATCGCTGGTCTGAAAGAGCAATATTCGCTTTCGACGATGCCGCCCGCGGCGGACTTGACGAGATGCATCTTCAGGCAGCCCTCGGCGTGTCCTTCATGTTCATGCGGGGAGGACGCGACAGGGCGCGCGTAGCTCTGGAGAGGAGCCTGGCGATCGCCGAGGAGCGCGGCGATCCGCTGGACCGGGTGCGTCTGCTGGGTCCGCTCAACATGTTCCATCTGCGGACGGGCAATTTCGCAACCGCCCTTGAGTTTGCAAGGCGTTGTTCGGCCACAGCCGCGACCTTGGACGACTCGGTCGCCAGCGCGCTGGCACACTCGATCCTGGGCATCTCGCTCCACCTGCGAGGCGACCTTGCGCAGGCCCGCGCAGAGCTGGAGGCGGCGCTCGACCGTGGGCCGCGCTCCCAGCGGACCACGACGATCTATCTGGGCTTCGAAGGCAAAATCCTGGCCAGGGCCATCCTGGCGAGGAACCTTTGGCTACAAGGCCATCCGGATCAAGCCATGGCACACGCCCGACAGGCCGTCGAAGAGGCTGCCGCCATGGATCATTCTCTAACGTTGGCGATCGCGTTGATCTGGGCGATATCGGTCTTCCTTTGGACCGGCGACCTGAATAGCGCCGAGGCGTACATAGATATGCTCATCGCCCGCGCGGAATCCCATTCCATGACTCCTTACCTGCTGGTCGGTCGGGGTTTCAAAAGCGAAGTCGCGATCCGTCACGGCGATGCAAAAAGCGGCGTCGAGGGCCTGCAGACATCTCTTCAGAAGCTCCACGCGGCGCCTTATGAATTGCTCACGACGCCGCTCAATCTCTCGCTAGTTAGGGGACTGTCCGCGATTGGTCAGGTTGATGAAGCCATTGCGTTGATCGACGAGTCGCTTGGTCAAGTCGAAAAGAACGGCGATCAATTGTACCTCCCGGAGTTGCTGCGGATGAAGGGAAGCCTCCTTCTCCAGTCGGAGCGCAACCGTGATGAAGCTGCCGCCTACCTCATGCAGGCACTGGAGTTGAGCCGAAGTCAGCGCGCACGGGCATGGGAGTTGCGAACCGCAATCGACATGGCAACGCTGATGGCCGGGCGAAGGGAGGCGGATAGCGCTCGCGAGCTCTTGCAACCAGTCGTGGAGCATTTCGTTGAGGGCCAGGAGACTGCGGATGTTATGGCTGCCGAGCACCTTCTGGCTACGCTGAGGTAGCAATCGTCAACGAAACTTCTTTCACTGATGATGACCTCTGCTTTGGGAGTAAAGTTGCTTGGCCTGTGAATTTCGTGATGGCCGCTTTTGGCGAAGGAACGGCGCTGTCGTAGTGACTGGTATTGGGCGCAAAGCGGCCGGTCATGCCAGCCTGAACTGCACTGCAGGCACACGCGATTTCCGACGCCGAACCTCACATACCGAAGGGCTACCCAGCCCCCCTACGCCCCAGCGTCGGCTCCGTATTCACCTCCAGCGCCTCTTCCGCCTCATCGTCCTCGCCGAGACCCTCGCCGTTCACCCCGGCGGCCGGCCCGATCCAGATCGGGTCGACCAGACGGTCGCGCTTGGGGTTGGTGGTGTTGAGGTGGATGAGAATGTTTCGGCCCGCTGCTTGTTCAAGTCACTCACAGCTATTCACCGCCTTCAGTGCTTCGGCACGGGACGGTTTGTCCGCGATGCGTCGAACAGACGCGTAGAACCTTGGATAGTCCCCGCCACACAGGTCGAACAAGTGGAGAAATGCCGGAACCTGTTCGCCGTAGACGGACGTCGCGGCGAGCTTTGCGTTGTTGATCGGCGTATCGAACCAGCGGTCGTATCCCCGGTATCCGGCCCAGCGCCTGTCGCGCATGTGCCGGTAGCGCGTCCGCAGCGTGTCGATCGCCGTTGCCTTGGCGGCCGCCATCTGCTGCGGCGTACGGGGACTTCCATAGATCTGGGCCAGCTCGTCGCGCGTTTTCGCCACCAGTTTGAGAAAATCGGCGTTGCGCTTGCGAGCGACTTCGTAGCGGCGCAATCCGGCCCGATCGCCGGCGGCGCGGAGCCATTTCCTTGTGCCGGTGGTTTCGACGGCAACCGCGAAAGCCTCGTTGAACGCGGAATCGCCCTCCACATAGAGGCGCTGATGGGCCAGTTCATGAAAGACAAGGCTTGCAAGATAGGTGTCATCCTGACGAAGCATGGTGCTGAGCAGCGGGTCGCTGGACCAGCCCAGCGTGGAATAGGCGGTGATGCCTGTGACGTAGACGTCCAGTCCCTGTCTCTGAAGCGCGACAGCGCTGTCCGTCGCGGATTTCCGGGAGAAGTAACCCCGGTAGGGAACGCAGCCGAAAACCGGAAAGCACCATGTTTTCGGCGCGAGCGAGAATTGCGGCGCTGCAAAAACGGCCCAGGTCACAGCGTCCCGGTGGATGTCGACGTAGCTGCGGTAGCTGCTGTTGTCAGGCAGGGCCAGTTCATCTGTCGCGAATTGTCTTATGGCGCTCGCCGACGTCAGCTTGCTGCGCAATGCCTCAGGTGTCGAAGGATCGCGGATCAGTCTTCCAACATTCTTGCGCGCCGCCATGATCCGAACATGACCCTCCAGCGACTGCGCGTAGTAGGAAATGCTTGTGCAGCCGGCCACCCCGAACGCCATGGTCAGCGCGGCCAGTATTCGAAGAACGCGCCTCACAATTTGCCCACCGCTTGCTTGTCTCCCCATGCAGCTCCCGTTCTCAAACAGAGCACCGATCTTCGTCAAGCAGACACCGGCCCAAAGTTACCGCACTCTTCGCCCGCCCCGACAACCGCATATGAGATTCTTGCGAGGAGGACCCCACCCTAACCCTCCCCACAAGGGGGAGGGAACGCTGCCGCGCACCTTTACGTCCTCCTTGGCATTGAAAGGGCATGCAATTTGCCGAGGTCAGCGCCAACAGAAGTTTCCCTCCCCCTTGTGGGGAGGGGTTAGGGGTGGGGGTACTCGTAGAGCGAAGACCTTGGTTGCCCTATGCGATTGCCCTGCTACACCCCCACCGTCGGCTGCGTATTCACCTCCAGCGCCTCCTCCGCCTCATCCTCCTCGCCAAGCACCTCGCCCTTCACCCCCAACGGCCGCCCTATCCAGATCGGGTCGACCAGATGGTCGCGCTTGGGGTTGGTGGTGTTGGGGTGGATGAGGATGCTCAAGCCGCCATGGTTCAGCATCAGCCATGGAACCAGCGTAGCGAAAATCCCGGTGGCGAAGGAGACCTGGTACATGGCCTGCTGATGCGGGCCGACCGGCTCGTCGCGCCAGTTGCCCAGGCGCACGCGGAAACGCTCGCCGATGCGCAGGCGCAGCCATTCGGCATGCTGCCGCTCGGCCTGCCCGTCATAGTAGATGTGCGCGTGATAGCTGACAATTTCCGAAAGCGGCCTTGGACTGACGGCGTCTTCGTTCACCTTGATGCTCTCCTTCGATGATAACCGGCAGACCCGAAGCATGGAAGGTCGACCTTGTCGAGGCTGCGTTGATGCCGCCTCTTACAGGGGGATAACCGGGACATCCGTCTCACTACCATCGATGACCAAGACTTGGCCTGTCACGTTCGCTACCCCTCGCCCGACAGATCGCGCCGCGCCTTGTCGAGTTCCTCGGCATAGCGCCGCATCAGATGGCCTTCGGTCAGCAGCCCGACCACCTTGCGGTCGGTGAAATCCTCGACCACCGCCAATTCCTCGGCGCCGGCGCGCTGAAAAGTCTCGGCGGCCGATTGCACGTTCATGCTCGGCACCAGCACCGCGTCCTTGAACTTGACGAAGGACAGCACCGGCATCTCGTCGTCCGACAAATGGCTGTGCAATTCGGCGACGATCAGCACACCGACATAATGCAGGTCGGCGTCGACCGCGATGACGCGCTGCGAGGCACCGAGCGGCACCTGCTTGCGGAATTCCGCAAGCGTCGTCGAGGCGTCGATGGTGCGGACATCCTTTCGCATCATCGAGCCGACAGTCAGGCTGCGCATCCAGCCGACATCATGCGCGCTGCGGATGGTTTCGCCGCGCAGATGAAAACGCCATGTCGAGAAGGAATAGCCGAAAGTTTCGCGCACCAGGATCGCCGCCATGAGCGAGGACGCCAGCACCACGCCGGTCAGCGTCAGGTCACGGGTCGATTCCAGCGCCAGGAAGGTCATCGTCAACGGGCCGCCGACGACGCCTACGGCGAGCGAGGTCATGCCGACGACGGCGGCGACGGCCGGGTCGATGCCGGTCGCCGGCGAGACGAATGCCATAGCGCCGGCAAACATCTTGCCGAGCAGCGCGCCGAGGAACAGCGAGGCAAAGAACAGGCCGCCGCGGAAGCCGGAGCCGAGCGAGATCGCCGACGCCGCCAGCTTCAGCACGAAGACGCTGGCCACCACGGCCAGCCCGTAATTCATCGCGAATTCGCGGTGCAGCGCGCCATGGCCGCTGGACAGGACCTGTGGCGTGACCAGCCCCAGCAGCCCGACCATCACGCCGCCGATGGCTGGGCGCAGCGAGGCGTCGATCGACAGCCGCGCAAAGACGCGCTCGATCATGCTCACCAGATGCATGATGGCGATGGAAGCGCCGCCGCCCAGAAGCCCGAGCAGCATGAACGGCAAATACTGGCTGACGGTGAGCGCCGGCAGACCGGCGAGTTCCAGCGGAAATGGCACGCCGCCGAACACCTCGGCGGTCAGCGAGGCTGAGATCGCGGCGGCCATTACCGGTGCGACATTGGCGACCGAGTAGATGCCGATGACCAGCTCGAACCCGTAGAAGGCGCCGGTCAGCGGCGCGTCGAAAGCGGCGGCGATCGCGCCGGCGGCACCGCAGCCGACCAGGATGCGAACATCGTTGCGGCGCAGCCTGAACAAGCGCGCCAGCCGCGACGCCAGGCCCGAACCCACCTGCGTATAGCCGGCCTCGAGCCCGACCGAAGCGCCGAAGCCGCTCGAGATCATCGTCTGCCCGGCGATGATGAAAGTGTCGGTCAGCGACATGCGGCCGCCGTAAAGTGCATTGGCTTCGATCGGATCGACCGGCGTGCGGAACTTCCGCTTTCTCAGCCAGATCACCGTCAGCCCGAGCAGGATGCCGCCGATCGCCGGTATCAGCGCCTGCTCCGGCCTTTGCAGCGAAAACATCGCCGAAAGCCGACCGCCGGGCTGAACGCCGAACATGAGCCCATGCAGGACCTGCACCAGTCCGCTCATGCCGGTGACCAGCGCACCCGCCATCATCCCGACCAGGGCCGCCAGAATGACCACGGCAATGCCACGTGCCTCGAGCAGCGGGATAGATCTGATCAGCACCGCGCGCAACCGGCGGGCATAGACTTGCGGTTCGTTTCTGGGCGGTTCGTTTCTGGAAAGCACCGGGCGGCTCGCCGATATCCAAGGGGGAGTGGTGCCTGATACGCCCGGCGGCATCGCATGACAACATGAGCGCCCCCAAGGTGTCATGCCCGCGTGATGCTGCGGCGATAAACCCCATCTTCATCTCGGGGAGCCGCGTTGACGTAAACGTCAACCCGAAGCTATATGCGCCGGCGACCGTGATCGCGAAATGCGCAAGACGGCGACTTCGGCCAGATCGAAGTGTCCCGGATCGAAGTGCCAATGTGCGACAAACGCAACGAGACGAGGAGAACCGCCATGGGCGTTCAGGAGATTGCCGACAAGATCAGCGCGCGCGTGGCGAGCGCCGGGTTCGACCGTTCCGTGAAATTCGACACCGGCAGCGACGGCGTCATCGTCATCGACGGCGCCGATGTCTCGACCACCGATGCGCCGGCCGATTGCACGATAAAGCTGTCGCTCGACGATTTGGACTCGCTGATCTCAGGCGATCTCAACCCGACCATGGCTTTCATGTCCGGTAAGATAAAGGTCGAAGGCGACATGAGCGTCGCCATGGCGCTCAGCCAGCTGATCGGCTGATCCACTCCGGTCCGGAATGAAAACAAGCCGCCGTGCAATGGGCGGCTTGTTTCTGATCCGTCACGCAGCGAGCGGCAGCCGCTGTGCCTTCAGCTTGCGCCCGGCCGCCTTCAGCGTGCCTTGCGCGCCGTCGAGCGCGCCTTCCACCAGTTCCAGCGCCAGCAAGCGGTGCCGTTCGTAAGGTCCAGGCATGGCCAGCGAGCCGGTCTTTTCGGCCGAGAACCCGAAGCGCTCGTAGTAGGGCGCGTCGCCGACCAACAGGATCGCCGCATGGCCAAGGCGCGCGGCCTCAGCGACCGCGTGGTGCATCAGCGCCGAGCCAATGCCGGCATTTTTCAGCGCCGGGTCGACCGCAAGCGGGCCGAGCAGCAACGCTGCCTTGCCGCCTTCGCCCAGCACCACGTCCCACAGCCGTACCGTGCCGGCAACAGTGCCCGACGCGTCGCGCGCGACAAAGGCCAGGCCCTCCGACGGCCGGCGGCCGCGCCGCAGCTTTTCCGACGACTTCTTCCGGCGCTTCGGCCCCATGGCGCGATCGAGCAAAGCCTCGCGCGATGCAATATCTGCCGCAGTTTCGGCGACGATCGCAAAAGCGCCGGTTATCTCCCCCCTTGAGGGGGAGATGTCGCCGCAAGCGACAGAGGGGGTCGGCACGTCCTGACGCGACACCCTATCGTGGACGAAGAACGTCGGCGCTTCACGCGCGGCGACCCCCTCTGGCCACTTCGTGGCCATCTCCCGCTCAAGGGGGGAGATTCCCGCGGCGCCTTCAACAATGAAATCTACAATGTCCATTTCCGCGATCCTTCACGAGCGGAGATCTGTTCCACAGGCGAACCCGGGGCGGGCGACAGGCGCCCACCTCGGGGTGATCTGAGGGCCGAAGCCTTCAGATCACGTAGGATCGGAGAGGCTCGAAGCCGTTGAAGGCGACCGAGGCGTAGGTCGTCGTGTAGGCGCCGGTGCCCTCGATCAGCACCTCGTCGCCGATGGTCAGCGACAAGGGCAGCGGATACGGCGTCTTTTCATACATCACGTCGGCCGAATCGCAGGTCGGGCCGGCGAGCACGCAAGGCGCGGTCTCGCTGCCGTCATGCGCGGTGACGATCGGATAGCGGATCGCCTCGTCCATCGTCTCGGCGAGACCGCCGAACTTGCCGATGTCGAGGAACACCCAGCGCACATTGTCGTTGTCGGCCTTCTTCGAGATCAGCACTACCTCCGATTTGATCACTCCGGCATTGCCGACCATGCCGCGGCCCGGCTCGATGATCGTCTCGGGGATGGCGTTGCCGAAATGCTTCCTGAGCGCCGAGAAGATCGCCTGGCCATAGGCCTGCGCCACCGGCACATCCCTGAGATAGCGGGTCGGGAAGCCGCCGCCCATATTGACCATCTTCAGCACGATGCCTTCGTCGGCCAGCGTCGCGAACACCTTCTTGGCATCGGCCAGCGCGCGATCCCAGGCAGTCAGGTCGGTCTGCTGCGAGCCGACATGGAACGACACGCCATGGGCGTCGAGGCCGAGCGCCTTGGCATGGCGCAGCACGTCGACCGCCATCGCCGGCACACAGCCGAACTTGCGCGACAGCGGCCATTCGGCGCCCTCGCCGTCGGTCAGGACGCGGCAGAACACACGGGCGCCGGGAGCAGCACGTGCGATCTTCTCGACTTCCTCGACGCAGTCCACCGCAAACAGCCGGATGCCGAGCTGGTAGGCGCGCTGGATATCGCGCTCCTTCTTGATGGTGTTGCCGAAGGAGATGCGGTCCGCCGGCGCACCGGCGTCCATCGCCATCTCGACTTCGGCAACGGAAGCGGTGTCGAAGGACGAGCCCATCGCAGCAAGCAGGCGCAGGATTTCCGGCGCCGGATTTGCTTTCACCGCATAGTAGATTTTGGAATCGGGAAGCGCCTTCTCGAAGGCGCGGAAATTGTCGCGCACGACATCGAGGTCGACGACGAGGCACGGGCCGTTCGGACGTCGGGTGGCGAGAAAGTCAAGGATGCGCTGGGTAGCCATCGGGTCTCTCCATCAGCGCCTTTCGGCGCGCACAAAGGCTTGCGGACGCGGGCCCTCGGCCTCGCGAACACGCGGTGGACAAAGGCGGGACGTCAAATCCATGGAACCAGCCGGTGGAGACCCCGGAACCATGAAGCGCCGTCTCGCGGCGGTGAACCTTGGCCTTGCCCGGCCTCGGTTCGCTTTGTCTGCCTTGGCTTGGATGGGAGACCCGTCCGCACTGCCGGCAATGAAGGTGTGCCTCTTCAGTAACCCCGGTCTTTGGACGACCGGCAGAACACCAGAAAGGCCCGCACCGTCGTTGCTTCAAGGTGTCCTCGGTTGGCGGTTGGCCGCTAAACCGACTGGAGGGGTTGGCTCCAGTTACCTTACCGATTGCCCTCACCATTCGAGGATCGGCGGACACCCACAGGCACGTGCGACTTTGGGCAAGCGCGATATAAGATCGAAAGATTTCACAATCAATAAAAATCGTATGGCAGGTTGTAAAATTTGTGGCATCGAACAATGCTGCGGCAACCAGAAGAAAAATGCTGCGGCAAGCACATTCCGGATATCGAACGCATGACAGGCACTCGCGGCCCGCTGAACGCTTTTCTCGACCTTGATCCAATCCCTGTAGCCAATGCGCAATCCGGCCCGCTTGCCGGCTTGCGGCTGGCCGTCAAGGACATCTTCGACGTCGCCGGCTACCGCACCGGCTGCGGCAACCCGCAGAAGTACCGGGACGCTTCACCGGCCATGGCGACCGCGCCGGCCGTCCAGGCGCTGCTTGATTCGGGCGCGCGCTTCGTCGGCAAGACGCAGACCGACGAACTCGCATTTTCCCTGCTTGGGCTGAACGCGCATTTCCCGTCGCCGGTCAACCCGGCAGCACCCGACCGCGTCACCGGCGGCTCGTCCTCCGGTTCTGCCGCGGCAGTTGCCGGCAGGCTTGCCGACATTGCAACCGGATCGGACACCGGCGGCTCGATCCGTGCGCCGGCAAGCTTCTGCGGCCTGATCGGCCTCAGGACGACGCATGGCCGCATCTCGCTCGACGGCGCCATGCCGCTGGCGCCTTCGCTGGACACGTTCGGCTGGTTCGCAAGCGACATCGTCATCTACGAAAAAGTCGGCACGCTGCTGCTCGGCGACGATCCGCATCGCCACGAACTGAGGCGCCCCATCGCTCTCGATGCACTAGACGGCCTCGTGCTCGGCACGCTGGAGGCCGCGGAATATCGCTCGATGATCCGCAGTGTCGCGTCCGTACTGGGCGCACCGCGCACCGTCGGCCCGCTGTCGCATTCCACCGACGATCTCTATTGGTGCTTCCGCAAGCTGCAAGGCTATGAAGCCTGGCAAAGTCACGGCGCCTGGATCGCCGGCGGCGACCGCATGCTGGGACCCGGTGTCAAGGAGCGTTTCGAGCACGGCGCGACCATCGACGCGGCAACCGCACAACGTGAAACGGAACGTCGCGTTTCGTTTCGCCTCGCGCTTGCCGGCCTGCTTGGCGATGACGGCGTTCTTGTGCTGCCGACCGCGCCGGGTGCCGCGCCGCTCAAGGCCGCGTCATTCGACGATTTGCAGGCCTATCGCGAGCGCGCGCTGAGATTGCTGTGTCTTTCCGGCCTGTCCGGCTTTCCGCAGATCACGCTGCCGCTCGGCAAGGTCGGCGGGGCGCCGTTCGGGCTTTCGCTGCTCGGTCCGAAGAACAGCGACCGGCAGTTGATTGCGCTGGCCGCCCGCATCCTTTCAGCCCACCAAGGAGGCGCATGACATGGATACGCTGACCCGCATGCGCGCCTTCATCGACGTGGTCGAGGCCGAAGGCTTTTCGGCGGCGGCGCGCAAGATCGGCCGCTCGAAGGCGCTGCTGTCGAAATATGTGCGCGAACTGGAGGACGAACTCGGCGCGCTGCTGCTCAACCGGACCACCAGGCAGTTCTCCCTGACCGAGGCGGGCCACACCTATTACCGGCGCGCCTCGGAGATCGTGCGCGAGGTCGACAGCCTTGCCGATGCGGTGCGCGAATCCTCCGGCGACGTGCGCGGCAGGATCAAGCTATCGGCGCCGCGCACTTTCGCCGACGCGCCGATCGGCCAGTCGCTGATCGACTTCGCCAAGCAGCATCCCGATATCGTACTCGACGTTCAACTCGACGACCGTTTCGTCGATCTGGTCGAGGAGGGCTTCGATCTGGCGGTGCGCATTTCGCGGCTGGAAAATTCCTCGTTGATCGCCAGGCGCCTGGCGCCGTTTTCGGTGCGGCTTTGCGCGTCTCCCGAGCTGATCGCCAAGCACGGCATGCCGGTCAGGCCGCAGGATCTTGCGCGTGTGCCTTGCATTATCGACACCAATGGCCGCTGGCTGACCAACTGGCCTTTCAAGGGCGACAGTGGCGATACGGTGAGCGTTTCGGTCTCCGGCCCGATGGAGGTCAACAGCCCGATGACGGCAAGGGCGGCGGCCGTGGCGGGCTTGGGGTTTTCCATCCTGCCGGATTTCATCGCCGCGCCCGACATCGAAAGCGGCAAGCTGGTGACTGCGCTGGATGACCGCATCCTGCCTGGTGGCGGCATTTTCGCCGTCTATCCGCACCGGCGCTATCTGCCTGCGAAAGTTCGCGTTTTCGTCGACTTCCTGGTGCAGTGGTTCAAGGCGCTGGACAACGCATGAGCTTTCAGCCGCCTTGCGGTCCCATTTTCGCCCCCTTTCTGGTAACTGTCGGCAATTCACCGAAGCCGATTGAATCGCGACCGAGAATGCACCTGAAACAGCAAGCCATCATGCTGGCTTCGGCCTTGACCGCGACGTTTGCCGCCGTCGGACCGGCTGAGGTGCATCCCCACGTCTTCGCCGAAGCCCGCCTCGAAGTGGTCCTGGGCCCGGATCACCAAACTGTGAAGGCATTGCGCCATGTCTGGCGGTTCGACGATTTGTTTTCGAGCACGGTGATGATGGAGTTCGACAAGAATTCCGACCTGAAGCTCGACGACAAGGAGCTGAAGGATGTTGCCGACACCGTCCATGCCTCGCTTGCCGAATTCAACTACTTCCAGCTCGTCACCGTCGACGGCAAGGACGTGGCAATGACCCCGCCGCCGCATCTGATGGCCAATTTCGATAATGACCAGCTGATCATCCTGTTTGAATCCGAACCGAAGGTGCCGATCAAACTTAGCGGCAAGATCGATATCGGCGTCTACGATCCGACCTTCTACACCGCGATCGATTTCACCGAGGATGCCAATCTGCAGGTCGATGGCTTGCCGCCGGCCTGCACCAGCAAGGTTGTCCGCCCCAACCCGGACGAGGCGATCGCCGAAAACCAGAAGACCCTGACCGAGGCCTTCTTCAACGATCCGACAGGTACCGACATGAGCAAGATCTTTGCCACCAAGCTCGAACTGACCTGTCAGCCGGAAGGATAGATCCAGTGGCGAAACCGTCCCTGCGTTTGGCATTCGGTCTTCTGGCCGCCGCCTTTGTGATGACGCACTTTCTCGGCTCCGCCCACGCCCAGAGTTCGCTGGGCATCGGCACCAATGACGGCATGGCTCCAACCGCCACCGGCCCGTTCGCCCACATCCTGATGTGGATCAATCTGCGCCAGCAGGAATTCTATCATGCGCTTGCCGGCGCGATGAAGGCGATGCGCCAGGATGGCAGCAGGCTGTGGCTGCTCATCGGCCTGTCCTTTGCCTATGGCATTTTCCACGCCGCCGGCCCCGGTCACGGCAAGGCGGTGATCTCGTCCTACATGGTGGCCAATGAGGTGGCGCTCAAGCGCGGCATCATGCTGTCCTTCGTCTCGGCCCTGCTGCAGGCGCTGACCGCGATCGTGGTGATGCTGCTCGCCTATTTCGTGTTGCGCGGCACCGCGATATCGATGACCGACGCCGCATGGTTCCTCGAAATCATGAGCTATGTCTTCGTCACCCTGTTCGGCGCCTGGCTGCTTTGGCGCAAGGCCGGCCCGGCCATCCTTCGCCTGTTCGGCGCAAGCCCCGGCTACAGCCTCTCGGCTGCCCATGCCGGCCATTCACATGCCGGCCATTCACATTCCGCGCATGCCCATGCGGCACATTCCCACGCGCTTCATGCGCATGACGATCACGACCATGCGCACGACCATCATGACCACGGCGCACACGACCACGCCCATGCTGCGCACGATCACCACAGCCATGCGGCGGGCGAGGTCTGCGAGACCTGCGGCCACTCGCATGCGCCCGACCCGGCGCTGCTTTCCGGCGATCGCTTCGATTGGCGCACGGCCTGGTCGGCTGTCGCTGCCGTCGGCATCCGCCCCTGCTCCGGCGCGCTGATCGTGCTGAGCTTCGCCTTGCTGAACGGGCTATGGTTCGGCGGCATCCTGTCGGTGCTGGCCATGGCCCTCGGCA
The DNA here is from genome assembly GCF_040318745.1 of Mesorhizobium sp. M1027. Taxonomy (NCBI): domain Bacteria; kingdom Pseudomonadati; phylum Pseudomonadota; class Alphaproteobacteria; order Hyphomicrobiales; family Phyllobacteriaceae; genus Mesorhizobium; species Mesorhizobium sp. M1027. The sequence continues at coordinate 136,081 of NZ_JAMYMW010000003.1, forward strand.
CCGCAATCACCGTCTCGGCCCTGGCAACGCTTGCGGTGACCGCCAAGAACTGGGCGGTGTATTTCGCCGGCGACGGCCGCATGGGCAACCGCATCCATTCCTTCGTCGAGATCGGCGGCGCCGCCTTCGTCTTCCTGTTCGGCCTGCTGCTGCTCTCGGCCAGCCTGACCGGCGCCTGACCTCGTTGCGTCCGATCGGAGCGCTTTAACTAGGGATATTGCCGCCCAACTCGTCCTCGATATGGACGCGTATGATCTCGTCGAAGCTCGTCTCGGCGGCAAAGCCAAGGTCCCTCGAGCGCTGCGCCTCGAAGCGTGTCGGCCAGCCCTTGACGATAGCCCAGATCGTCTCGTCGGGCTCCTCGCGGATCAGTTTCACCGCCTTGGCGCCGGCGACACGCTCCAGCGCTTCGATCTGCTCGCCGACGCTGACGGCGACGCCCGGCATCGTCAGGTTGCGGCGCGGTCCGACGGCGGCACCGTCGATCTGAGCCGCATGGATCAGGAAATTCACCGCCGAACGCGGGCTGGCGTGTGTATGGATGACCGAGCGCGGCACCGGCAGGATCGCTTCATGGCCGCTCAGCGGCTCGCGGATGATGCCGGAGAAGAAGCCCGAGGCCGCCTTGTTCGGCTTTCCCGGCCTGACGCAGATGGTCGGCAGCCTGATGCCGATGCCGTCGAAGAAACCGCGGCGCGTATAGTCGGCAAGCAGCGCCTCGCCGATCAGCTTCTGCGTGCCGTAGGAGGTCAGCGGCGTCGGGTGGAACTCGTCCGGAATGACGTCGGGAAACGGTGCGCCGAACACGGCGATCGACGAGGTGAAGACGACGCGCGGCGCAAACCCCGCCAGCCTTATGGCATCGAACAGCGCCCTTGTGCCGTCGAGATTGACGCGGTAGCCGAGATCGAAATTGGCCTCCGCCTCGCCCGACACCACGCCGGCGAGATGAAAGATCACGTCGGGGCGCAGCGCGACCAGATTTGTCGTCGCGCCCGGCGCGGCAAGGTCGCCGGTGTGGGGGGTAATGCTGACACCTTCGAGCACCGGTGCTTGCGGCGGCACGATATCGTGAAGATCGAGCGCGGCGATCTTGCGGCCGCCGAGCGCCCCGTCCTTGGCCAACCTGGCGATGAGTTTGCGGCCGACCATGCCTGCCGCGCCGGTAATCAGAATGCGCATGTCACTTTCCCTTTTTGCGCTGGCTGCGGCTACGCAGCCAGAACACGACGAAGATTGCCACCATGAAGATCGCCGCGACGACGCCGGCAAGAACCGTCGAGATCTTGCCGACCGCCAGCATCACTGTTGGAAGATTATAGGCTGCGATGCCGAACAGCAGCAAAACCCAGGCGGCGCCGATCGCCGCATTGCGAGTGTCGCGGTCCATCACGCGGCACCAGGGCGGCGAGAGTTCATGTCGATCGTTGCCAATGCCCAGAACTCCCGAAGTCAGTGATAATGGCCGCGGTGCGCTGCCGTGTCATGCGCATGCTCGTGCTCGTCATCATACTCATGTCTGTCTGCACATTGACCGAATTCCGGTTCGACCGTGGCATGGGCTATGCCATGTTCCGCCGCAAGCCGCTTCTTGATCGCGCTTACCGCCATATGCGCGTCGACGCCGTCATTGAGGCAGGCATGCAACGTCGCCATGTTGCTGGAGCCGTCGAGCGACCAGACATGCATGTGATGTACCTCGCGCACGCCCTTGATCGAACCTTCGATGTCCCTCGCGATCAGGTCGCGGTCGAGGCTTGCAGGCACGCCTTCGAGCAGGACGTGGGCAGCCTCGCGCATCAGCGACCAGGCCGTGGACAGGATCAGCAGCGAGACCAGGACCGACAGGATCGGATCGATAGGTGTCCAGCCCGTCGCCAGGATCACCAGCGCCGCGACGATCGCCGCCGCCGAGCCGAGCAGATCGCCCAGCACATGCAAAATGGCGCCGCGCATATTCAGGCTGCCGCGGTCGCCGCCGTGCAGCACGTAGAACGAGCCGAGATTGACCAGCAGGCCGGCGATCGCGACGACCAGCATCGGCCCGCCGAGCACCGGAGCCGGCGCTAGCAAGCGGCCCCAAGCCTCGTAGACGATCCACAGCGCAATGGCGAAGATGGCGATGCCGTTGGTGTAGGCGACCAGCGTCTTGACCCGGCCGAAACCGTAGGTGAGGCGCACGGTCGCCGGCCGGCTCGCAAGATGAAAGGCATACCAGGCAAGGCCGAGCGCGACGCAATCGGCAAGCATATGGCCGGCATCCGCCAGCAGCGCCAATGAGCCGGTGAAGATGGCGCCCAGCGTCTCCGCAACCATGAAGCCGGCGGTCAAGCAAGCAGCGATCAGCACGCGCTTCTTGTCGGTCGAGCCGTGCACATGACCTGCGCCATGGCTGTGGTCGTGGCCCTGCGCAGCATGGTCGTGGGTATGGGCCATCTTTGATCTCCCGCTAGAGCCTGATCCATCCCGGCAGACTCGGGAAGGCTCTGTCTTCATGTTTGACCATGATCTTATCCGAAAACCGGCGTCCACTTTTCGGGGTCATGGTCAGGCGCCGAACTCAGCGCGAAAATCCTCGAGCCGCCGCTTCTGCTGGCCGTCGCCCTCGAAATTGGCCGGATCGAGCCATGCCTCATAGGCTCTGCGCAATGCCGGCCACTCCTTGTCGATGATCGAGTACCACGCGGTATCGCGGTTTTCGCCCTTGACCACAAGATGCTGACGGAAAATGCCCTCGAACTTGAAGCCGAAACGTTCCGCCGCGCGCTTCGACGGCTCGTTGCGATTGTTGCATTTCCATTCGTAGCGGCGATAGCCAAGCTCGTCGAAGACATACTTCATGAACAGGAACTGCGCTTCCGTCGCCGCCGGCTTTCGCGAGATCAACGGGCCCCAATAGATGTTGCCGATCTCGATGACGCCGTAGGCGGCGTCGATGCGCATCAGCGTCTGGCGCCCGGCAACCTTGCCGCTGGCCTTGTCGATGACTGTGAAGAACAGCGGGTCCTCGCTGGCTTCGGCTTTGTCCAGCCAGGGCTGGAAGGCGGCACGGGTCTGCGGCGGGTAGTCGGGCAGCCAGGCGAAGCGGCCATCTATGTCGGGCACCGAAGATGCTTCAAACAAGCCGTCGCCGTGCTTTTCAGCGTTAAGCGGCTCAAGCCTGACAGTTCGTCCCTCCAGCACCTTGCGTTCCGGCCGCGGGCGCGGTTGCCAATTCTTGAGATTTTCCGACACGCGAAGCTCCGATCCGTTGACTTTTTCGGGCGGACGCTCACAAAAACGCACGCTCGCTGAAAGAACCACACGGACGGGAAAAATGCTCCACACGATTTCGGCCTTCGACCGCCTCGGCGAGGAAAATGCGTTCGCGGTGCTCGCGCGGGCGACATTATTGGCCCATCAAGGCCGCGACATCGTCAATCTCGGCATCGGCCAGCCCGACTTCAAGACGCCGCAGCATATCGTCGAGGCGGCGATCAAGGCGCTGCGCGACGGCCATCACGGCTATACGCCGGCCAACGGCCTGCTGGCGACGCGCGAAGCGGTGGTACGCCGCACACTGGCCACCACCGGCGTCGAAGTCTCGCCGGAAGCGGTGATGATCCTGCCCGGCGGCAAGCCGACCATGTTCGCGGCGATCCTGATGTTCGGCGAGCCGGGCGCCGAAATTCTCTATCCCGATCCCGGCTTTCCGATCTACCGCTCGATGATCGAGTTCACTGGCGCTGCCCCCATCCCGGTGCCGATGCGCGAGGAGAACGGCTTTGCCTTTTCGGCTGCGGAGACACTGGCGCTGATCACCCCGAAGACCAGGCTGCTGATCCTCAACTCGCCCGCCAACCCGACCGGCGGCGTCACCCCCCGAGCCGAGATCGAGAAGCTGGTCAGGGGCCTGGAAGCACACCCGGACGTCGCCATCCTCTCCGACGAGATCTACGACGTGATGACCTATGACCGCGAGACGCACTGTTCGCTGCTCACCTTCCCCGAAATCCGTAATCGGCTGATCGTCCTCAACGGCTGGTCGAAGACCTGGGCGATGACCGGCTGGCGCATGGGCTGGTCGATCTGGCCGAACGGCGACAAGGGCGCGCATCTCTATGACAAGGTGCGCAAGTTGGCGGTCAATTGCTGGTCCTGCGTCAACGCGCCGAGCCAGTATGCCGGCATAGCCGCCATCGACGGCCCGCAGGACGACGTCGACAAGATGATGCGCGCCTTCGACCGCCGCAGGAAGGTCGTGGTTGAGGGGTTGAATGCCTTGCCGGGCGTTTCATGCATCACGCCGAAAGGCGCCTTCTATGCCTTCCCCAATGTTTCCAAGACCGGCTGGAAGGCCAAGAAGCTCGCCTCGGCGCTGCTCGATGATGCCGGCGTGGCGCTGATCGGCGGCCCCGACTTCGGCATTCTCGGCGAAGGCTATGTCAGGCTGTCCTACGCGAATTCCGAAGAGAACATCCTGCGCGCGCTGGAGCGGATCGAGGCGTTCCTGGCGAAGTGAGGACGACGAAAGGAGACGCCAGATGTTCTATGCCATTCTTGCCTATCACGAGGAAGAAGCGATCACGGCGCTGACGGCTGAGCAGGATGCGGCGCTGATGACCGATCTTCTCCAGATCAACGATCGGCTCTACCGTCAAGGCACCCTTGGGCCTGCGGCCCGGCTCGGCGCGACACAAGACGCCTGCACCTTGCGCGGGCCAGGCCCCGGAATGGTTATCGACGGCCCCTTCGCCGAGACCAAGGAACAATTGCTGGGACTCTATGTTGTCGACTGTGCCAACCGTGACGCCGCTATCGACATTGCGCGCGACCTTCGCCGCGTCAATCCGACCGCCGTCTACGAAATCCGCCCGATTTCGCTATATTTACCCGGCGTGCCGCTTCCGGTCACCCGGCCCTGATTTAGGACCGGTTGAGACTAACTTAGCCTCGCCCGACAAATGGCATCTTCGTCGCCATCACGGTCATGAACAGCACGTTGGCGTCGAGCGGCAGGCTGGCCATATGGAGGACCGCATCGGCGACGCGCTCGACATCCATCACCGCTTCGGCGGCAATGGTGCCGTTGGCTTGCGGCACGCCGACCGTCATCGCTTGCGCCATGTCGGTCAGCGCGTTGCCGATGTCGATCTGACCGCAAGCAATGTCGAAGGGCCTGCCGTCCAGCGCCAGCGTCTTGGTCAGCCCGGTGATGGCGTGCTTGGTCGCCGTATAGGGCACCGAGCCCGGCCGTGGCGCATAGGCCGATACCGAGCCGTTGTTGATGATGCGGCCGCCCATCGGCTGCTGCCTGCGCATGGCGCCGAACGCGGCGCGAGCACACAGGAACGAGCCGGTGAGATTGACCCCGACGATGTCGTTCCACACTTCGACCGGGATGTCGTCGATCAATGTCGATTTGTAGCTCGTGCCGGCATTGTTGAAGAGCAGGTCGACGCGCCCGAAAGCCGCTGCCACCGTCTCGAACAGATCGTCGACCTGATCGGCCTTGCTGATGTCGCAGGCGAAGGCCAATGCCTTGGCCCGCGTCGGCCCGGCCGCGGCGATCGCATCCTCCAGCACCGGCTTGCGGCGACCGCAGAAGACCGTATTCCAGCCGGCCTTGAGCAGCGCTGTGGCGACGCTCTTGCCGATGCCCGTGCCGGCGCCGGTGACGATGGCGGTTTTATAGTCGGTCATGGCTGTACTCCCTGAAAGGGATGAGGCATCGCAAATGACGGGAACCATGGCAAGCCGGCCCAAAGCCTGTGCTCACAAAAAGGGCGGCCGTTGGCGACCGCCCCTGATCCGAACCGGGCCTGGGAGGAGGAAAGCCGATCCGACTGCCTGAAATCATGCGCTTCCTCGGTTAACGAGAAGCTAACGCCAACGGCGCCGAGTTCCAAGGCTTCCTCTTCGAGCTACCAGCGCGAGCCTGCGACCGGCTTGGCTGTGCTGCCCGCTGCCGGCACCTTCGCCGCCGTCACCGTCGCCTCGACATGGTCGACCAGCGCATCCGGCAGGCCGAGACGGCCGGCAAGCAGGTCGAGATAACCGCGTTCGGCCCGCGTGTCCGGATCGATGGCAAGACGCGAGGCGGTGTAGAGTTCCAGCTTTTGCGCATCGGTCTTGGCCCCTGCGATCAGCACATCCAGATCGAGCGGCGCCTCCAGTTCCGACATCAGGAATTTCTCCGCTTCGGCGCCGACGCCGGCGAGGCTGAGCTTGCCGGCGATCTTCTGCCGCTCTTCGTCATCGACGTGGCCGTCGGCCTTCGCCGCCGAGATCATCGCCCTGACCAGGGTCAGCGTGAATTCGTCTTCGCCCTGCGGCGCTTGCGACGGATGGAAGGCGGTATCGGCCGGCGGCGGCAGCAATTCCGGTTCGCCTGCAGCTTGCGTCTCGGCCGGCGCGTTGCCGTTCTTGTAGTTCTGGTAGGCCTTGTAGGCGAGGCCGCCGATCGCAGCCAACCCACCAAGCTTCACCGCCGCACCGGTGACCTGACGGCCTGGGCCGGTTCCGAGCAGCACCGCGGCCAGCGCACCGGCTGCAAGCGGATTGTCCTTGGCCATCTGCACCGCCTGCCCGGCCTTGTCGCGGACGGTCGATCCGGTGCCAGGAATTTGCGAGCCGAGCAGATCGTCGAGGAGCTTCTTGGGATCGAACATCTATGCCTCCAGAATTGGCCCGGCCGAAGGTGCGCGGGCAGGTTTGGACGTCGAAGACCTAGGTCCCGCAGTTTGACATTACAATGACGGGTGCATCCTTTTACCCGCTGCCACGCATGACCCCGCACCGACATCTGCTGGGATTTCACGCGGAACTCAAAGTGCTGCAGCCTCCTGCCGCGCCCAAAAAAACACGCGGCGCTGGGGACATGGGATGTGTCGAAACCGCCCTCGACTTCGGGTAGTGTCGCGGCATGTCGCTTGGAAGGAGCCTGGCATGACCGATGAGACAGACCGCCAGCCGGCACGCGACCCCCAGGAACTGGAGCGCCTGCTGATTTCACGGCAATGGATCGGAGACATTGACGGCATGGCCGCGCTTTTCGAGCCGCATGCAGTCATCGACAGCGGTGGCGGACAGCTGACGTTCGGCCGCGAAGCCATCCGGGCGCTGTTCGCGGAGATCACCGCAACCGGCCGAAAATTTCAATCCGGAGATCAGCGTCCGGCTGTCGTCAATGGCGACCTGGCGCTCACCTCGACCCGGCTTCCCGACGGCACGATCACCACCGAGGTCGCGCGCCAGCAGAACGACGGGACATGGCTGTGGGTCATCGATCGCTTCTCTGTTGCTTGACGTGAAGTTGCTTCACGTGAGCTAACTTCCGATGTGGCGGGCGCCGCGTGCTTGCGCCAACTCGACCTGGCGCTGGCGCTCGGCGTAACGGGCGCGATCTTCGTCCGAGCGGGCATCGAAGCAATGCGGGCATGAAACGCCGGTAGCATATCTCGGCGACAGCCGGTCTTCCGCGGCTAGCGGATGCCGACAGGCGCGGCAGAGTTCGGCCTCGCCTTCGACCAGCCCGTGCGATACCGAAACGCGCTCGTCGAAGACGAAGCATTCGCCTTGCCAGAGGCTCTGTTCTGCGGGCACATCCTCGAGATATTTCAGAATGCCGCCCTTGAGGTGGAACACATGCTCCAAACCGAGCGACTTCACATAGGCCGTCGCCTTCTCGCAGCGTATGCCGCCGGTGCAGAACATGGCGACCTTGCGCCCGTCGAGTTCATGCCGATGCTGCTCGACCCAGGTCGGGAATTCGCGGAAGCTGGTGGTGGCGGGATCGACAGCGCCCTTGAAGGTGCCGAGCGACACCTCGTAAGCGTTACGCGTGTCAATGACGATGGTGTCCGTATCCGAGATCAGTGCGTTCCAGTCGGCCGGCGCGACATAGGTGCCTGCACCTGCCGCCGGATCGATATTGTCCACGCCCATGGTGACGATCTCGCGCTTCAACCGCACCTTCATGCGGTGGAACGGCATCGTTGCGGCGCTGCTGAATTTGATCTCGAGGCCGGCGAGACCGTCGATGGATTCGAGATGATCGATGAGCGCGGCGATTGCCGTTTCACTGCCGGCGACCGTGCCGTTGATGCCCTCACGCGCCAACAGCAGCGTGCCTTTGATGCCCCGCGCGCAGCAGAAGGCAGCAAGCGGCGCGCGCAGCACCTCGAACGTGTCGAGCCGGGCGAAGCGGTAAAGCGCGGCAACCCGGAAGGCTTGGCTGGGCAGTGTCATCACCATGCCACTAAACGCTCACGACAGCCGGATCAAGGCGGAGCCGGGAGTGGTCTGACCGCGGAGGTTTCGAACACCACGCGTGACATCGCGACACGCCGCGTTTCGTGGACAGAAAAATCGCCTTCTGCTAACCGGTCGACTTGATTAACAGAGGAGATGAAGACGAATGCCCAGCACGACCGAAAAGCTCCTGTCGCTCCTCAACGGCCAGCCGGTCATACCGGTGCTGAAGATCGCCAATCCCGCCGACGCGGTGCCGCTGGCCCGGGCGCTGGCCCGCGGCGGCCTGGCGGCGATCGAGATCACGCTGCGCACCGCCGACGCGCTGGAGGCGATCCGCCGGGTGGCGGGTGAGGTTGAAAACGCCGTCGTCGGCGCGGGCACCATCCTGGACGCCCGCCAGTTCGGCGAGGCGGCGGCCGCCGGTTCGAAATTCATCGTCAGCCCCGGCATCACCCGCGAGCTTCTCGCGGCAGCCAAGGACAGCGACGTGCCGTTGCTGCCCGGCGCCATCACGCCGGGAGAGGTCATGGCCGCGCGCGAAGCCGGCCTGCGCTTTCTGAAATTCTTCCCGGCCGAACAGTCGGGCGGCATTGCCTCGCTCAAGGCTTTTGCCTCGCCGCTTGCCGACGTGAAATTCTGCCCGACCGGCGGTATCACCGGCAAGAACGCCGCCGACTATCTCAGCCTGCCCAACGTCATCTGCGTCGGCGGTTCCTGGGTGGCGCCGGACGATCTGGTCAAGGCCGGCAAATGGGACGAGATCGAAGCCTTGGCACGCGCGGCAAGCAAGCTCGGGCGCTAGCATCATCTGCATCAAAGTCGCCGCCGATCTGGTTCGCCGGCTGGTTCCCGCTCATGGGCTCGAACCACGATTCACGCCTTCAAAGGGCGCTGTCCTACCATTAGACGAAGCGGGAGAATGCTGACCGCTGGTTAGCATCCCGGGATGAAGGAATCCAGTGCCGGTGTGGAGGCAGCCGCGCGAGGTGCCCAGTGCGGCCTACTCGGTCTTGAAGCGTGCCACCGACATGAACTTGACGGCCTTGCCGGTGAACCGGTTGGCGTCGGCCATCTCGTTGCCCGGCCGGAAGCCTACCGTATAGACCTCGCTCGGCGCCGTACGGACGAAGTCGTAGGCGTAGCGCGGCGCCGTTGTCGCATCTGAAACGGTTGCTACATACTCACCGCTGTGCAGCGCCCATCGGGCGGCCTGCGGCGCGGCGGCGACCACCACCGGCTTGGGGCCGGGTTTCAGGTCGCGGGCGGTTGCCCTGGGTTCCTTGCGTGTGGTCTTCACGCCTGCACCGATGACGGCAGCCGGATCGGAGCCGGCCGGGCGGGCAACGATGGCCTCGCGCGGCGATGCCCCGTCGTTCGATTCCCGGTCGTCGCTAGCCGGTTCCTCGAACACCGATGCTTGCTCGGAAAGCGACGCGACCTTGTATTCGTCGGTCGCGCTGACCCTTTCCAGAACGGCCTTGACCTCGTCGGGCTGGGAAGTGTCGGGCCGCGCCGACGGCAATACCGAGAATGCGTCGGTGGCGGTGTTGCTCCGCTCTGTCGCACTCGCCAGCGCCAGCAACACTTGCTTGTCCTGCGGCGCAAGACCCGCCGGCGACAGGTCGGCCGGCAGCGAATGATCGGGCCGCCAGCTCGGCACGGGAATGTTGTTTGCCGCGACCTGCACCGGGCCGGCCGCAGCAGACGCGTCTGCCATGCCGAACGGAACATTTGCCGGCGCCACGCTTGCCGGCGTTTGCGCGGTCGCCACCGCCTGTTCAGTCGATCCAGCCGCATCCGCCACGCCGAACGGAACGTTTTCAGGCGGCTGAGCGCCGACGTCGGTCTTCGGACGCGGAGCAAAATCCGGCAGCGGAATGCTGCGCGCCGGCAATGCCGCGATGATCGTCTCCGGCGTGTCGTTCTCCGGTTCAGGCGCCGGAGCATCGGCGACTTCCGGAATCTCGGCGCGCTTGGCATCCTGAGGCGCCACGATGGCAATACCAGGCAGGTTGCTGCTCTTGGCGGACGGCGCCGGCTTCACGTTACGGGGCTTTGGCGCCGGCTCGGCCATCGCCACATCGGCGCTGTCGTCCGCCTCGTCCTCGCCACCGCCGAACAAGGCTGCCAGGAACCCGTGGGATTTTTTGCCGCCGCTTGCGCTGGCCAGTTCAATGGCCGGCGCGCCGGCGCCCTTGCGGGCTTTGTAGGAGGCGAGCGCCTGTTGATAACCAGGCAGCGGCTTGCCGTCGCTCGGCACATGCAGCGTCTTGCCGTTGGGGAACACGCGCGCCAGTTCCTGGCGGCTGATGCCCGGCCAGTGGCGCACATTGCCGACATCCATATGCACGAAGGGCGAGCCGGAGCTGGGATAGTAGCCGACGCCGCCGCCCTGCATCCTGAGGCCGATATCACGCAGCTTCTTCAATGGGACGCCGGGAATGTAGAAATCCATCGCCCTGCCGAGCATGTGCTGGCTCTTCTCGGCGACGCCCCTGCTGCGGCTGCGCAGCATCGAATTCGTGGCCGGCGAACGATAGCCGCAGACGACCTGGATGTAATCGGTGGCGCCGCTCTCCCGGTACGCTTCCCAGACCAGGTCCAGCAGACGCGGATCCATCTTGGTCGGCTCGTTGCGACGCCAGTCGCGCAGGATGATGTTGATCTTTCGCAAGCCCGCCTGGTCGTAGCGGCCGTTGCGCTTGTAGACGATCTCCGCCTTTTCATGCGTGTGGAGATGATAGAGCTTCAGCGAACGTGTCTCGGCGCTGGCGCCGGTTGCCGCCGCTGCAAGGAACCCGACGGCAACAATCACCGCTGCCAGCCATCTCGGCCAGACGCTCATGTGATAATGCCGCCCGTTTTCGTGTCGTTCGATTCTGTTCAAATCAAAAGGCCTTGCAGGCTGCCGTTTTGTCCCCGGATTTGACCAAACGGATGCGTGGTGTGTGCATCCGAATATCGATCCTAATGGTTAATCATCGCTTATTGAAGCCGAAATGCGGTAACACGGTGGCGATATCCCGCCAAAAATATTGCGCCGGATATCTTGGTAAACCGCTGGTTTAGATCATGTTTTGGCGCCAGCTCGAAACACGATCTGTTACCGTCCGCCTTAATACGTGAACACTGTGGCGAACACATCATTTCGAGGCGCAGTTGCGTGGAATGATGTCCGGATGCGAACCGGCTTGGCCCTGTAACTCACGAAGCGAGCCGTTCGACGCGGCCGGTTTCCGGGTCGATGCCGTATTCCTTGAGCTTGCGGTAGAGCGTCGACCGACCGATGCCGAGGCGGCGGGCGACTTCGCTCATCTGGCCGTTGTAGTGATCGATGGCGAGCTTGATCATTTCGAGTTCGACGTCGGCCAGCGCACGCACATTGCCGCGCTCGTCGAGCGCCCGCAGCGTGCCGAAACGAGGCTTGGCCGGTGCATCGGCGTCGGCGGCTGCGATGCCGCCAGCGGCCGATATGTTATCACGCGGCAGGCTTCCCGAAGCCAACCCGGAAACTGGCCACCCTGAAGCTGGCCCCACTGAATTGGGCAAGGCGATACCCGAATCGAGATTGACCGTGCCCTCGACCTGCGCCCGGATCTGCGGGAATTCCTCTTCGGTCAGCATGTCGCCGTCGGCGAGCACCGAGGCCCGGAAGACGGCGTTTTCGAGCTGCCTTATGTTGCCCGGCCAGTCATAGGCCTGCAGCATGGCAAGCGCCGCAGCCGAGATGCCTCGCAGACGGTGGCGCGGATTGGCGGGCGCCACCTTCTCCATGAAGTGCTCCACCAGATAGGGGATGTCGTCGCGACGGTCGCGCAATGGCGGCACGAAGATCGGATAGACGTTCAGCCGATAGAACAGGTCCTCGCGGAACTTGCCGTCCTTGACCTGCTGCAGCAGGTTGCGATGGGTTGCCGAGATCAGCCTGATGTCGACCCTGACGGTCGAGCGCCCGCCAACCGGATCGACCTCGCCGTCTTGTACCGCGCGCAACAGCTTGACCTGCACGTCGAGCGGCAGGTCGCCGATTTCGTCAAGGAACAGCGTGCCGGTGTGCGCTTCGACGAACTTGCCGGTATGTTTTTCGGTGGCGCCGGTGAACGAGCCCCTCTCGTGCCCGAACAGAATCGATTCGACCAGATTGTCGGGGATGGCGCCGCAATTGACGGTGACGAAGGGTTTCGAGCGGCGGTCGCCGCTGCCCTGGATGGCGCGCGCCACCAGTTCCTTGCCGACGCCGGATTCACCTTCGATCAGGATCGGAATGTTGGACGCCGCCGCCTTGCGGCCGAGCCGAATCACCCGATCCATCGCCGGACTGTGGGTGATCATGTCCTTGAACGTCAGATGGCCGCCGCGCTGTCGGGACGAGCGCTTCACTTCGCCTTCGAGCGCTTCGACCTTGAGGGCGTTGCCGATCGACGCCTGCAGCCTGTCGGGGGAGGCCGGCTTGACGACGAAGTCGAAGGCGCCGTGACGCATTGCCGAAACGACGGTTTCGATGCCGCCCTGCGCGGTCTGCACGATGACGGGGATGTGGATGCCGCGCTCGCGCATCGCCTTCAGCACGCCGATGCCGTCGAGCCCAGGCATCATAAGGTCGAGGATGACCACCGACACGTCGCGCGCATTGGGTCCGTCGACAAACTCGAGACCCGCCTCGCCGCCATCGGCGACGATCGCGGTGTGGCCGAATTTCGTCACCGCCGCCTCGAGCAGCCGGCGCTGCACGGGATCGTCATCGACTATGAGTATGGAAGCTGCCATGACTGATCCGACCGTGCCCGCCCGAGAATGCGCCCTATGGATCATCTTGGCACAGGGTTCTAAATAAGCTTTCAAAAAACCCGGTGAACGAATTCCTTAGGATTTGACCGGCTTCTCGTTTCCTCGAATTTTTGTGTCTGGAAGGATCGGCAATGCGCATGGTTTTTGCTCGAAAGCTGGCGGCGGCGCCCGGTCAGGGCGTGGCGGAGCTTGGCGATCTGCCGGAATGGAATCTGGCCGATCTCTATTCGGGCATGGAAGCGCCCGAGTTGAAGCGCGACATCGCCAAGGCCGCCGCCGATGCCATCGCCTTCGAGAGTCGTTGGAAAGGCACGCTCGCCGCCGAGGCCGGGCGTGGCAGCGCCGGCAGGCTTGGCGAGGCGCTTCAGGCCTATGAAGCGCTGGAGGAGCTGATCGGCCGCATCGTCTCCTATGCCGGGCTTGTCTATGCCGGCAACACGTCGGATCCGCAGCGCGCCAAGCTCTATGGCGACATCCAGGAAAAGATGACCGATGCCAGCGCCCACCTGCTGTTTTTCGCGCTCGAGCTGAACCTCATCGACGATGGCGCGATCGAAAACGCACTCGCCGCCGATCCGGCCTTCGCCCACTACCGGCCCTGGGTGCTCGATCTGCGCAAGGACAAGCCCTATCAGCTCGAAGACCGCATCGAGCAGCTCTTCCATGAAAAATCGATCACCGGGCGCGGCGCCTGGAACCGCCTGTTCGACGAGACGATGACCGATTTGCGCTTCGACGTCGACGGCGAGGAGCTGACGCTGGAGCCGGCGCTCAATCGCCTGCAGGACGCAGACAGCGAGGTGCGCCGCCGGGCGTCCGAGGCGCTGGCCACGACCTTCCGCAAGAATTTGCGCGTCTTTACGCTGGTCACCAACACGCTGGCCAAGGACAAGGAGATTTCTGACCGCTGGCGCGGCTTCGAGGATATTGCCGATTCCCGCCATCTCGCCAACCGCGTCGAACGCAGCGTGGTGGATGCACTCGCCGCCGCGGTTCGCGACGCCTATCCGCGCCTGTCGCATCGCTATTATGCGATGAAGGCGCGCTGGCTCGGCATGGAGGTGATGAACCACTGGGACCGCAATGCGCCCCTGCCGGAGACCCCGCAGGCGGTCATCGGCTGGGACGAGGCCAAGAACACCGTGCTTTCCGCCTACCAGCGCTTTTCGCCCGACATGGCGGAGATCGCCAGAACTTTCTTCGACCGCAACTGGATCGATGCACCGGTGAGACCCGGCAAGTCGCCTGGCGCCTTCGCGCATCCGACCGTGCCTTCGGCGCATCCCTATGTGCTGCTCAACTACATGGGCAAGCCGCGCGACGTGATGACGCTGGCGCACGAGCTCGGCCACGGCGTGCACCAGGTGCTGGCCGGCGGCCAGGGCGCCTTGATGGCGTCGACGCCGCTGACGCTGGCCGAAACGGCATCGGTGTTCGGCGAGATGCTGACCTTCCGCTCGCTGCTCGAGCAGACCACCGACAAGCGCGAACGCAAGGCCATGCTCGCGCAGAAGGTCGAGGACATGATCAACACCGTCGTGCGCCAGATCGCCTTCTACGAGTTCGAGCGCAAGGTGCATGCCGAGCGCAAGAGCGGCGAATTGACCTCCGACAAGCTCGGCCAGTTCTGGCTGGAAGTGCAGGCGGAAAGCCTCGGGCCGGCGATCAAGCTGCGCGACGGGTACGAGGTTTTCTGGACCTATATTCCGCATTTCATCCACTCGCCTTTCTACGTCTATGCCTATGCATTCGGCGATTGCCTGGTGAACTCGCTCTACGCGGTCTACCAGAACGCCGAGCGCGGCTTTCAGGAGAAATATTTTGCCATGCTGCGCGCCGGCGGCACCAAGCATCATTCCGAGCTTCTGGCGCCGTTCGGCCTCGACGCGGCCGACCCTGCCTTCTGGCAAATCGGGCTTGGCGTGATCAGCGGACTGATCGACGAGCTGGAAGCACTGGACAATTGATGCGCAACACTGGGTGATGCGCAACACCGGATGACCGGGTTTCCAGAACAGTTTAGCTGCAATGCATATTGGCGGTGGTTCTATTCTTGTCTTGGTTATTTGTTCTTAAATAACTTTCCATGGAAGTTTTCCGTTAGATTCCCGTAAGCTGTATGATAGCGTCCGCCCTCAAGCTCAGCCGGGCACAAATGGGTCTGGTCGGAAAGCCCCGACCTAGTCATGGCGTGTCGGCGGATGCGACAATGGCTGTTGGCCAGGGGCAAACCGGTCGCCGACAGCTCGATCGAAGCCGGCTGTTCTGCAAATTGCGGAACCACCATCGAATGGTCCTTCGCCGAGGTCATGGCTCTACAGGCCAGGGCGGACAGATCGGACTGGAGAGAGAAAGACAATGGGCACTTTTTTCTACATGCTCCTGGCGTTCCTGGTAGGTGTGTTGGTTGGCTGGTTCATTTGGGGACGCCTGCGTGGCGAGCTCGACAGTTTGCGCGGCGATCTAGACCGCACGCGCAGCGAACGTGACAGATTGCGGGCCGATAGCGACCGTCTGACCGGCGAGTTGGATGCATGCGGCCGCGCCCGCGCCGATCTCGAACGCCGGCTGGGCGAGCAGGCGCCAACCGCGAAGGCGGCAACAGCCAAGGCGCCAGCCGCCAAGACCGGCGCGACCAAGGCGGCGATGCAGGCGCCGTCAACGCTGATGTCGACATCCGCACCAGCCAAACCGGCGCCGAAGAAATCTGCAACGGCCAAGGCCGCCACCGCGCCACGCGCAAGTGCCGCGAAAACGGCAACGCAGAAACCGCCTGTATCGAAGGCGAGCGCCGCGCCCAGGACCGCGCCGGCGGCAAGCAAGGCTGCGCCAATTGCAAAGAAAGCCGCGACCGGCAAGGCAACAGCCACCGCGGCAGGCAAAGCCAACGATCTGCGTCGCCTGATCGGCATCGGCCCCACCAACGAGCGGCTGCTCAAAGGGCTTGGCGTCACGACCTATGCCCAGATCGCCGCCTGGACGCCCGACGATGTCAAGCGGATCGAGGCGACGTTGAATTTCGACGGCCGCATCGAACGTGAACGCTGGATCGAGCAGGCGAAACTGCTTGCCGCCGGTGACGAGAAGGAATTTGCGCGCCGCTTCCCGACCGCGGGGGAAGCCAGCAACACCTGACCCATCGCGAGGTGGCATTTTGGAACAAGGCGGCGCCCACTGGCGCCGCATTTGTTTTTGCCCCGCGCCTTTGCGTCTTGAGACGCCGCTCCCTCGATTGCACACGGTCGAGCCCCCATATAGATCGATCGCTGGTGACCGCAGCATTCGAGCCTTATGCCCCTGCCCTTTGCAATTTTCCGGAACGACGAGACCGCGCGTCAGCTCGTTTTCGACCGGCCGGCCGAGATAATCGCAGCGCATGGCGAGGCGGACTTTTTGCCGGCCCTGGAAGCAGCGCAGGCAGCACATGACGGCGGCAAATGGCTGGCCGGCTATTTCTCCTATGAGGCCGGTTACCTGCTCGAACCCAAGCTCGTTCCGCTGCTGCCGGCCGGCCGCCGCGCCCCGCTTTTCTGCCTCGGCGTGTTCGATGCGCCAGCCGAAGAGACGATCGCGCCAGGCGATCTGCCGGCCAGCAACGGCCCAATCTTCGACGCCAAGGCAGCCTGGTCTTCGGATGACTACGCCAAACGCTTTGCCAGCCTGCATGACCATATCCGCAAGGGCGACTGCTACCAGGGCAATCTGACCTTTCCGGTCCACACACAATGGTCGGGCGATCCACTGGTCGCCTTCAACGCGCTGACTGAACGCCAGCCGGTGAAGTATGGGGCGCTGGTCGCGCTCGGCGATCCGATCGTCTTGTCGCGTTCGCCCGAACTGTTCTTCGAGGTCGACGCGGAAGGCATGATCGAGACGCATCCGATGAAGGGCACCGCGCCGCGCGGCGCAACAAAAGCCGAGGACGATCGCCTGAAAGCGTTCTTGCGCAACGACGAGAAGAACCAGGCCGAGAACCGGATGATTGTCGATCTCCTGCGCAACGACATCTCACTGATCAGCGAGGTTGGCACGCTCGATGTGCCGGAGCTTTTCCGCATCGAGAGCTACCCGACCGTCCACCAGATGGTGAGCCGCGTGCGGGCGAAACTCTTGCCCGGCCTTACCATCCGCCAGATTTTCGCCGCGCTGTTCCCCTGCGGTTCGATCACCGGCGCGCCGAAGATCCGCGCCATGGAGATCCTGCGCGAGCTGGAAGCTGGCCCGCGCGATGTCTACTGCGGCGCCATAGGCTGGATCGCGCCCGGCGGCCGGATGCGCTTTTCGGTGGCGATCCGCACCATCTCGCTCTTTGCCGATGGCGAGGCGGTCTACAATGTCGGCGGTGGCGTCGTCTTCGATTCGACAGCCGAAGAGGAGTACCAGGAGTGTCTGCTGAAAGCCCGTTTCGCGACGGGAACACTGCCGATTTCGAACTGATCGAAACAATGCGCTGGGAACCCGGCTCGGGTTTCCTCCGTTTAGACCGCCATCTCGCGCGGCTCTACGGCTCGGCAAACGAACTCGGCTTCGCCTGCGATCCGCAACGGGTCGGCGAAGCGCTGATGAATGCGGTCGGCCGCCAGCACATCGCGTTGCGCACCCGCCTCGTCCTGTCGCGCAATGGCGAAGCAGCGGTTTCGGTGCAGCCCTACGAGCCGCTCGCCGCAGACAAGGTCTGGACCCTGCAGCTGGCACGGGTGCGGCTTGATTCGAGCGACACGCTGCTGCGTCACAAGACCAGCCGCCGACAAACCTATACGCGCGCCCGCGCCGAATATCTGGCCGGCCGGGCCGACGAGGTGCTGCTCGCCAATGAGCGCGGCGAAATCTGCGAGGGCACGATCACCAACGTCTTTGCCGATTTCGGCGGCGGCGTGCTGGCCACGCCGCGGCTCGATTGCGGCCTGCTGGCTGGCGTCCTGCGCGGCGAACTGCTGGATCAAGGCCGCGCCGGTGAAGCGGTCTACACGTGGAACGAACTGAAATCGGCCAAGGCGCTGTTCGTCGGCAACTCGCTGCGCGGATTGATCCCGGCGCGGCTGGGCTGAAGCATCGGGAGACAACAATGTTCGTGGTTTCGCTGAACTACAAGGTGCCGCTGACCGAGATCGACCGTCTGCAGCAAGCGCATGCCGAGTGGCTGAAGGCCTGCTATACGCAAGGTATCTTTGTCGCCTCCGGGCCAAAGCGGCCAAGGACCGGCGGCATCATCATCGCGCGCGGTCCACGCGAAGTGCTCGATGCCAGACTGGCGGACGATCCCTTCGCCAAGGCAGGTGCCGCCGACTACGAAATCACCGAATTCACGGCGAGAATGGCCGCCGCCGCACTGGAAGTCTACAAAGAAGCATGAGTTTCCGCCCACCGACCCACACACCCTATGACGGCTCGTCGAAACTGTTCACCATCGGGCTGAAGCCGCTCAATCTCGATAGCTGGATCGAGGTCGACGAATATCTGCTGCCCTATCTTGCCGAGAAACGCCGGCTTTACACGGAAATTCCAGACAAGGTTTTTGTCGAGGAGCAAGCAACGCGCGACGCCCAGCGCGAAGTGCTCGATCTGCTCGGTGTGCATCTGGCGGCGAACTTTCCTGAGACCCACAGGCGTACCGACAATGCGATCGAGGTGATCGACGGCATCGACAATCTCGAGGGTTCAGGCACCTCAGCTTCTTTCAGCGATGCGCCGCTTGTCGCGGCCTCGTTGCTCGTCCAGGAGGATTTGATCCTGATGCGCCGTGACGAGAGCGGCTGGCGTCTGGCGGCCGGCTCGCTCTGCTTCCCGTCGTCATGGTCGCTGATCGAAAAATTCGGCAAGCCGCTGCAGCAGATCCACGCGCCGGTACCGGGTTTCGGTCCAGGCACACGCCCGGCCGATCTCATCGACCGCATGTTCGATGGCCTCCAGGGCCAAGCCGTCGAGCGCTACAACTGGTCGATCCAGGCGGGCGACGCACTCTACCATCCGCTCTCCAACATCGAACGCATCGACCGCGCCAGCAATCGCCCGTCGAGATTCCCGGACGGCGACATCGACGCTCATGCTTTCATACGCGTCGAGCGTCAGACGCTGAGAAAGCTCCCGGTCTCGGGCGACATACTCTTCACCATCCGCATTCATCTCGACCCGCTCGCCGTGCTGGAGCGCCACCGCGACCGCGCGGCGCTCGCAGCGTCCTTTGCCGAACAACTTCTGGCGCTGGACGAGGCACAGCTCGACTACAAGGGGATGACCGCCGACCGTGACAGGTTGGTCGAGCGGCTCGGGGCGCTGGCGCTGTCCTAGTACTACAGTTGCTAGAGCAGTTCGTCGTTTCACGGAAGCGCCGAACCGCTCTATCTCTTTGTCCTTGCTTGTTCTTGCGCAATTCCGGACGGAAAACCGTTTCACACTTTTCCTCGGATTCCCTAAATCGCAGCCACGCCCAGCAGCAGGATCGCGGACATCGCGGTAAAGACGGTGACGTTGACATCCCACCGCCAGCCCGCCGGTCCAAACGGCGGCCGGAACGGCAGATAGCCGTTCTCGTCATACAGCACGCCGCCGTAGATCGGCCGCGAGAGCATGGCCGCGAAGAATGCTCCATACATGGCCGCGGCCAATCCGCCCGCGAGATAGAGCCGCTCGGCTTCGAGTTGCCCCTTGATCCAGATAAGTCCGAGCGCAATCAGCGCCACTCCGGTATAGCTCAACACCTGCCAGACGACGTGAAACCGGGCGTGGGGAGTCCAGAGCGGATTGGTGGCGTGGGTGGCGTTCAAGTCGGCTTTGATCGTCGCCACACCGTAGCCCACGGTCGCGACGCTCAGCAGAATTCGAGCAAGCAGATGACTGTCGTAAGCGAGTTCCATCGCATTTTCCTCCCTTATGCAGGAACGACTTGAATGGCGCCCTGGGCACAGAAGAGCTGCCCATCGGCCAGCCGCGCATAATTATGAACGATCCCCTCCTCGTGGTCCTGCAACTGCACAATGAAGTTGCCGCTCTGCTCCGTCCAGCTCGCGAGCACGAGATTCGGGCGCACGCTGATCAGGCCGACGTTGACCACCTCATCGATTTCGGTGGTCCCGATCGACGCCTGGATATGCAATTCCTGAGGCGAGAGAAACGTCAACCGCGGTACGAAGGGGCCGAAAACGCAGTCGAAAGTCTTGCCGACGAGCGAGGCTGGAAAAACATCGGTTTCTGCCATCATCCTCTCCTTGGGCATGGCCGCTGCGGCCAGCCATTTGACGATCTTCAATGTCTAGTCGCAAAAATCCTCAGAATAAATGTTCTTGGAGCGCTCCAAGAGACACGATCCGCCAATACCGATTTTGAGTCAATAAAATTCTTGGAGCGCTCCAAAAAATGGTCTACCTCAGGGAAAACGAGTGAATCGCCAATGCCCACCCTAGCCGATGTCGGCAAGGCTGCCGGAGTTTCCCGGGGGACTGTCTCCAACGTCTTCAACCGGCCGGAGCTGGTCAGGCCTGAATTGCGCGAGCGCGTCGAAGCGGCCGCGCGAGCGCTCGGGTTTGGCGGCCCCGATCCGAAAGGACGATTGCTGCGGGACGGCAAGTTCAATGCCATCGGGTTCATGCCGCCTGGCGCCTATGCCATCTCCGAAGTGATGAGAAGTCCATACGGCCGCGAGCTGGTGCTCGGCGTTTCGCTCGCCTGCGACGAGGCTGGAACGACGCTCAGCCTTGTAAACGGCACCGATGACACGCGTTTCGCTAGCATCCGCGATGCCCTGGTTGACGGCTTTATCCTTGGTCACAGCGCCGACATTGGTCTCATAATTTCGGCGCAGAGACGGCGTCTGCCCTTCGTCATTCTCGAAAGCGACGCAGGTCCCGATATCAACTCGATAAAGATCGACGGCCGGAGCGGCGCGGTAGCTGCCGTCCGGCATTTGACCGGGCTGGGGCACCGGCATTTTGCCATCCTTTCGGTGCGCCGGACTCCCGGCCCGCCGATTGTCCACATGCCAAGCCAGGCAACGCGCCGGCTTCTGGTCGGCTTCCCGCTCGACGATGAAAGGCTCGACGGTTTCAAACAGGGTTTGGCGGAGGCGAATTTGTCAATCGATAATGTCCCGATCATCGAGACGATCCCAGGCGAGCCGTCTGCCGGAGCAGTAGTGTTCGACAGGGCGCCTGAAGCAACCGCGATCCTGACCATGTCGGACTGGCAGGCAATCACGATATTGGACGAGGCGGTTCGCCGCGGCATAAACGTGCCGGGCCACGTATCGGTCGTCGGCTTCGATGGCACCGCTGAATCCGCACGCACCACGCCTCCGATGACCACTGTCGCGCAAGACGTGATCGGAAAAGGCAGGCTTGCCGCCCGAATGGTTCTTGACAATGAAGCCCCCCGCCAGGTCGTTCTGCCGGTAGAACTGGTGGTTCGAGCCTCCACAGCCGCGCCGAGGGCAAAAATCCGCTGAAACGGGCGGACGTGCCATCCGCACCAAGGGGCGGCGCTCGCAGCGTCTTTTCGCTGAGCAGCGTCTGGCACTGAACGAGGCACAACTTGACTATAAGTGCCTGACAGCCGACCGTGACTGCCGGCGGCAGACAACTGTAACTTGTGGCTTGGGGAAGAATGATCCAGCATCTTGGCAGGCCGGTCACGTTCGTGGCCGCGATCCTGGTACTGTCGACAGCAGCCGAGGCGGAGCCGGTGACTTATGCCGGCAAGCTTGGAAAATGCGATATCGTCGTCGAATTCACCGGCGACCCCGCGGCGCCCGGCAGCCCGCTGGCCGGCCGCTATTTCTACCGCTCGAAGGGCATCGACATCCCGCTGCAGGCCCGGTCCCAAAAGGGCAGCAGGTTCGAACTAGCCGAGGAGGAGGCATGCGGCGCCGACAATTGCGATGACGGAAAGGCCGCGCCGATTGCCGCCGTGTGGCGCCTGGCCTCGTCCAGTAACGGCAAGACCCTTGAAGGCAGTTGGAACGGAAAGAGGGCGCTGCCGCTCAGATTGGAGCGGGTCGCAAGTCGGCAGGTGACCGGGAACGAGCCCGGCAGCCCTCTCGATCTCTACGATTTCAGCTTCATGAAGTTCTTCGGCAATGACACGCCGATCACCATGGAAACGTCCCCCTATGACTATCTGCGGATGGACACTCGGCTCGATAACGGCAAGGCGACTGGCTGGCCGGACGCAACCTACCGCTATGTCGTCGACCCCCGCACCAAATTCGCCACGCCGCGCATCGTCGAACTGTCCGGCAACGTTTCGGTCGAGGCCGCGAATGCTCTGCTGCAAGACAGGCACTGGCGCGCAAACATCGGCGCACTGGGCTGCGTGGCGGCGCAATATGCCGGTTTCAACGAAGGCGGGCCGATTGACGGTGTGAACGACGGCACGCTCGGCGGCTATGCGGACAGCACATTCGAAGTGAGCTCGCTGACGCCGCGGCTGATAAGCTGGCGGGAATCCGGCAGCATCTTCTGCGGCGGAGCGCATCCGACCAACTATTCGGACGCCTACATCATGGATGTGCGGCGCGGCGTCCTGCTTGGCCTCCAGGACATTTTCTCGGATACGGTGGATGGCAAGCCAGGTCCTTCCCTCGCCTCCTTGGTCAAGCAGCGGCGCAAGAAACCGACCGATCAGACCGACATCGATCACGAAGCCGAATGCGGCATGGACGATCTCATCGGCGAATATCTGGCGGTCAGCCTCTGGCGTGAGGGCGACAAGCAGGTTCTGGTGTTCGGGCTCCAGACCCTACCGCATGCCATCCAGGCCTGCGCCGACGATCTGCTGGAACTGCCGGTCTCCGAGGCACGTGCCCTCTTCAAGCCTGAATTCGCAAGACTGGTCGAGCCGTAGCCGGGATGGCGCGGCGTGAGGCCGGCCGTCCGCTTTTCGCTTTATTGTGACAATGATCTATGGTTTGTCGCGCCGCGGCCAAGCCGCTGTTCCGAAGCGTTTTTTGAGGGAGTAATCGATAAATGGCGAATGAAAACTGGCCCGTTTACGGTGAGATCACCGGCCCTGTCGTGATGATCGGCTTCGGCTCGATCGGACGGGGAACGCTGCCGCTGATCGAGCGCCATTTCAAATTCGACAAGTCGCGCATGACGGTCATCGACCCGCGCGACGCCGACCGCAAATTGCTCGACGAGCGCGGCATCACCTTCATGCAGGATGCAGTGACCAAAAAGAACTACAAGAAGCTGCTGACGCCGCTTTTGACCAATGGCGGCGGCCAGGGCTTCTGTGTCAACCTGTCGGTCGACACTTCCTCGCTTGAGTTGATGAAGCTCTGCCGCAAGCTTGGCGTCCTCTATATCGACACCGTGGTCGAGCCCTGGCTCGGCTTTTATTTCGACGAAAAGGCCGACAACGCCTCACGCACCAATTATGCGCTGCGCGAAACGGTGCGTACCGAAATCGCGAAGAACCCGGGCGGCACCACGGCGATCTCATGCTGCGGCGCCAATCCCGGCATGGTCTCGTGGTTCGTCAAGCAGGCACTGGTCAACCTCGCCACAGATCTTGGCCTCGACTTCGCGGAACCCGCGCAGCACGATCGCGAAGGCTGGGCCAAGCTGATGAAGAAGGCCGGCGTCAAGGGCATCCATATCGCCGAGCGCGACACCCAGCGCACCAAGAAACCCAAGCCGATGAACGTGTTCTGGAACACCTGGTCGGTCGAAGGCTTCATTTCGGAAGGCTTGCAGCCGGCCGAGCTCGGTTGGGGCACGCACGAGGCGTGGATGCCGAAGAACGCCAAAAAGCACAAGAACGGCTCGAAGGCCGCTATCTTTCTGGAGCAGCCCGGCGCCAACACGCGCGTGCGCACATGGTGCCCGACGGCCGGTCCGCAATACGGCTTCCTGGTGACACATAATGAGGCGATTTCGATTGCCGATTTCTTCACCTTGCATGGCAAGAAGGGCAAGGTGCAGTACCGGCCGACCTGCCATTACGCCTATCATCCCTGCAACGACGCCGTTCTGTCGCTGCACGAGATGTTCGGTGCCGCCGGCAAGGCTCAGCCCGTGCATCACGTACTCGACGAAAACGAATTGGCCGATGGCATCGACGAACTCGGCGTGCTGCTCTACGGCCACGCCAAGAACGCCTACTGGTACGGCTCGCAGCTGTCGCTGGCCGAGGCGCGCAAGCTGGCGCCCTATCAGAACGCCACCGGCATGCAGGTCACGTCGGCGGTGCTGGCGGGCATGGTCTGGGCGCTGGAAAATCCGGAGGCCGGCATCGTCGAAGCCGACGAGATGGATTACAAGCGCTGCCTCGACGTGCAGAACCCCTATCTCGGGCCGGTCAGGAGCTATTATACGGACTGGACACCGCTCGACAATCGGCCTGGTCTGTTTCCCGAGGACCTCGACAGCAAAGACCCGTGGCAATTCCGCAACATCCTCGTTCGATAGCAGCGTTGCCTCGACACTCCGCCAGCTTGCAATCGCCCGGAAATCGGGCGATTGAAGAGGGGCGGCCTAGAGCGACGTGCGTCCATTTGGACGCACAAAGTACGCTCCAGCACTTTGAATGTGCGCATCGTGCTTTCCGAAAATCGGATCGATTTTCGAGCCGATGCGAGAGGAGAGGATCTTGATGATGACGATTGCGCAAAGACTGCTTTCGGCTGGCATTGCAGCGGCCGCTGCCGTCACGTTGGCGGCCTGCACCACCACCGGCCCGGGCGAGCCACCGGTGATCACCGCCAAAGGGGTCGAAGGCTCCTGGATCGACGCGCAGGGCACCGGCTTGTCCACCTTCAAGGGCGGCAGCTTCGCGACCGTCGCCACCGACACCGGCCAGAAGCTTGCCGATGGCAGCTACACCATGACCGGCGGCACCTCGGTCGAGATCCATGGCACTTCGCTGATCCGCCAGACGCCGATCAGCTTCAACTGCTTGATGGTCTCGACCAGCCAACTCAATTGCACCAGCGCGAGCGGACAAAATTTTGTGCTGACCAGGCGCACCTGAAGTTCGATTCCGAATTGACTTTGCACAAGGCGGCGGCTTCAAGCCGCCGTTTTCTTGCGCCGGCAAAGCTGATGCCGATTTCCGCTTGCATCGACTGAAACGCGATGTGAACATGGCCCGAGAGGGCTGTTACATCCAAGTCAAACAAGAGCGTTAAACGCGTCTGCGCATGACCCGGAAAATCGGAGTCGATTTTCGGAAAGGATCATGCGCAAAATAACAATGGTACCGCGTCCTTTGCGCGTCCCAAATGACGCGCGGCGCTGTACTCGAGTCATCCGGGAGACGAGAATGAAGAAGATCGCTGCCATCGCCGCGCTGTCGGCATCGGCGCTTGGCCTGTCGGCAGGGGCATCCTTTGCCGACTACACGCTGAACATCCTGCACATCAACGACTGGCACAGCCGCATCGAGAGCAACAACAAGTACGAATCGACCTGCTCGGCCGAGGAGGAGACCAAGGGTGAATGCGTCGGCGGCGCCGCCCGCCTCGTCACAGCGATCGCGCAGGAGCGCAAGAAGCTGGAAGGCCAGAACGTGCTGCTGCTCAGCGCCGGCGACAATTTCCAGGGCTCACTCTTCTACACGACCTACAAGGGCAAGACAGAAGGCGAATTCCTCAACCAGATGAAGTTCGATGCCGAGGCTCTCGGCAACCATGAGTTCGACGATGGCGAGTCGGCGCTGGCGCCGTTTCTCGACATGATCCAGTTTCCGGTGCTCGGCGCCAACGTGAAGGCCAATGCGCAATCCAAGCTCGGCGACCGCGTCAAGCCATCGATCGTGGTCGAGGTCGGCGGCCAGAAGATCGGCATCGTCGGCGCGGTCACCAACGACACGCCGGAGCTTGCCTCGCCTGGCCCGAACATCGCCATCGAAGACGACGTCAAGTCGATCACCGCCGAGGTCGAGAAACTGAAGGGAGAGGGCGTCAACAAAATCATCGCGGTCACCCATATCGGCTACAAGCGCGAGCGCGACGTGATCGCCAAGATCCCGGGCGTCGACGTGGTGGTCGGCGGCCACAGCCATTCGCTGCTCTCCAACACCGACCCCAAGGCGGAAGGCCCTTATCCGACGATGGTCGACAATCCGGACGGCTACAAAGTGCCAGTCGTCCAGGCGGCGTCCTATTCGAAATATCTCGGCGAGCTCAAGGTCGTGTTCGACGACAACGGCGTTGTCAAAGAGGCCAGCGGCGATCCCATCCATCTCGACAAATCGATCACGCCCGACCCCGCCGTGCTTGCCCGCATCAAGGAACTCGGCGCGCCGATCGAGGCTTTGAAGAACAAGGAAGTCGCCGAGACCACCAAGGCGATCGACGGCAGCCGGGAAAACTGCCGCGCCCGCGAATGCGAGATGGGCAATCTGGTCTCCGACGCCGTCCTCGACCGGGTCAAGGGCCAGGGTGTCGAGATCGTCATCTCGAATGGCGGCGGCTTGCGCGCCTCGATCGACCAGGGCACCGTCACCATGGGTGAGATTCTCACCGTTCTGCCGTTTCAGAACACGCTGGCGACCTTCCAGATCTCCGGCAAGGATCTGGTTGCCGGCCTCGAAAGCGGCCTCAGCCAGGTCGAGGACGGCGCCGGGCGCTTTCCGCAGGTTGCCGGCATGAAATATGCGTTCGACAAATCGGCGCCGCCTAACGGACGCGTCAAATCGGTCGAGGTCATGGAAGGCGGCGTCTGGACGCCGATCAAGCCGGACAAGGATTACCTCGTCGCCACCAACAACTATGTCCGCCAGGGCGGCGACGGCTATAAGGTGTTCGCCGAGAAGGCCAAGAACGCCTATGATTACGGCCCGGGGCTGGAACAGGTCGTCGCCGATTACCTCGGCGCGCACCGGCCCTACACGCCCAAGCTCGACGGCCGCATCACCGAGATCGCCGCGACCGTGGCTCCGGCCGCGGAACCGGCCAAGCCTGCCGAACCGCCAAAACCTGCTGAGGCTGCGCCGGTAAAGCCTGCTGAACCGGCAATGCCCGAAATGCCGGCCGGCTCAGGCGACATTTCCAAGACGCCGCCGGCCGTCCCGGCGGAAACCGCGCCGGCGGCACCTGCGGCTCCCGTCACACCGGCTCCGGCGACCCCTGCTCCGGCCAAGCCCGCCGAGACAGCGCCTGCCCCGAATCAGCCGGCCCCAAGTGAACCGGCGCCAACCGAGCCGGCAAAACCTGCCGAGCCGGCTGAGCCGGCACCGGCCGAAAGCAGCCATGTAATCGTCGCCGGCGATACCTATTGGGATCTCGCGGTGAAGGCCTATGGCGACGGCACCAAATGGAAGATAATCTCCGATGCCAACAAAGCCTACGAGCCACGCCGGCTGCCGGTCGGCGCGACCTTGACGATCCCGGCGGCGTCGAAGTAATCCGGCCTCAGGAACGCAATGCACCCGCCCGGCAGACCGGGCGGGTGTTGCATTTCTGGGATAAGGTGCGGCCAGACGCAGCATTTGAAAACCGGCGCGGCATCGCTACTTTCGCCGCGGCACCGTTGGTTCGCGGTGTTGGAGAACCTCATGACGCTTGCCAACCCTGCTGAAATCAAAGCCGAGAAGACCGCCGCCTCGCCGTCGGCAGGGCGCCCTTCGGTCAGGACCGGCAAGGTCGGTGTCATGCTGATCAATCTCGGCACCCCCGACGGCACCGGCTTCAAGCCGATGTGGCGCTACCTCCGGGAGTTCCTGTCCGATCCACGCGTCATCGAGCTAAACAAGGCGATCTGGTATCCGATCCTCTACGGCCTGGTCCTCACCACCCGGCCGAGGAAGTCGGGCGCCAACTATGCCAGGATATGGAACCGGGAGCGCAACGAGTCGCCGCTGCGCACCTACACCCGCGGCCAGGCCGAGAAGCTCGGGCTCGCGCTCGGCGACCTCCCCAATGTCGTTGTCGACTGGGCGATGCGCTACGGCAACCCTTCGACCGCGAGCGTGGCCGAGAGACTGGTCGAGCAAGGCTGCGACCGCATCCTGTCTTTCCCGCTCTATCCGCAATATTCGGCGACGACGACTGCGACTGCCAACGACCAGCTGTTTCGCGCGCTGATGAAGATGCGCCGCGCCCCGGCCATTCGCAGCGTGCCGCCCTATTACAACGAGCCGGCCTATATCAAGGCGCTCGCCCGTTCGATCGAAAAGCATCTGGCGAACCTCGACTTCGAACCGGAAATTGTCATCGCTTCCTATCACGGCATTCCGAAACCCTATTCCGACAAGGGCGATCCCTACCAAGCCCATTGCCTCGAGACGACGCGGCTGCTGCGCGAAAAGCTCGGCTGGGATGAAAACAAGCTGATCACCACCTTTCAGTCGCGCTTCGGCGCGCAGGAATGGCTGCAGCCCTACACCGACAAGACGGTCGAAAGACTAGGGCGCGAAGGCGTGAAATCGATCGCCATCGTCAACCCCGGCTTTTCCGTCGACTGCATCGAGACGCTGGACGAGATCGGCAGGGAAGCGGCCGAGACCTTCCATCATGCCGGCGGCGAAAAGTTCGCACACATCCCTTGCCTCAACGACAGTACCGAGGGCATGGCGGTGATCGAGGCAATGGTGCGGCGCGAGCTGTCCGGCTGGGCCTGAACAGATCACCCGTCTATTCACCGGCAATCCATGATCACCTGATTGTAACGTTGCTGAAACACACTTAAGTGTTTGATCAAGCCGGCCGCGTGGAACTGTCCGGCGTGGCCGGCCTTTGAGGGGAGAGCCAAATGGGTTTCAGTGGTTTCGATATCGCGCTTCTTGTTCTTGTCGCCCTTGTCGTGCTGGTGCTTTTCAAAGGCATCCGGACAATTCCGCAAGGCTATAATTATACCGTCGAACGCTTCGGCCGTTACACCAAGACATTGAGCCCGGGCCTCAACCTCATCATGCCCTTCGTCGATCGTATCGGCGCCAAGATGAACATGATGGAGCAGGTGCTCGACGTCCCGACGCAGGAGATCATCACGCGCGACAACGCCACCGTTGCCGTCGACGGCGTCGCCTTTTATCAGGTGCTCAACGCGGCGCAGGCCGCCTACCAGGTCGCCGGCCTGCAGAACGCTATCCTCAATTTGACGATGACCAACATCCGCACCGTCATGGGCTCGATGGACCTCGACGAGCTGTTGTCGAACCGCGACGCCATCAACGAGCGCCTGCTGCGCGTCGTCGACGAGGCGGCGCATCCCTGGGGCATCAAGATCACCCGTGTCGAGATCAAGGACATCAACCCGCCGGCCAATCTCGTCGAATCGATGGGCCGCCAGATGATGGCCGAGCGCAATAAGCGCGCCCAGATCCTCGCCGCCGAGGGCCTCAAGCAGTCGCAGATTCTGGAGGCCGAGGGGCGCAAGGAAGCCGCCTTCCGCGACGCCGAGGCGCGCGAGCGATCGGCCGAGGCTGAAGCACGCGCCACGCAGGTGGTGTCGGAGGCGATTTCCAAGGGTGACGTGCAGGCGCTCAACTACTTCGTCGCGCTGAAATACACCGAAGCGCTGACCAGGATCGGCTCCGCGACAAACAGTAAACTTGTGCTGATGCCGATAGAGGCTTCCTCACTGATCGGCACGCTTGGCGGCATTGGCGAAATCGCCAGGGAAGTTTTCAAGGGCGAAGGCACCGCCGGTCCAGCACGACAGGCCCGCCCGCCCGTGGTTCGTCCCAGCGAGACCTGAGGCCATGTTCGACCGCATTGTTTCCGAACTCGGCCCGTGGAGCTGGATGGTCCTCGGCCTCATCCTGCTGGTGATGGAGGTCATCGCGCCCGGCATTTTCATGCTGTGGATCGGCATTGCCGCGCTGTTGATCGGCGTCGTCTCGCTGCTCATCTGGGACGCCGGTGTCTGGACCTGGCAGGTCCAGGTCGTCGCCTTCCTCGTGCTGTCGCTGGTCTCGGCCTATGTCGGCAAGCGGGTGGTGGGCGGACGCCACGATGAGACCGACCAGCCCCTGCTCAACCGCCGCGGCGCACAGATGGTCGGCCGGACGGCGACCCTTGCCGAGCCGATCAAGGACGGGCGCGGCCGCATCAAGCTGGGCGACACCTTGTGGCGTGTCTCCGGCCCCGACCTCCCGGCCGGCACGCAGGTGCGCGTGACGGGTGCCGCTGATACCGATCTGGAACTGACGGTCGAGGCGGTCTAGAAAACTCGCCAGACTAGGCAGCACCGATACGCAGCAGGTCGTGCAGATGGACGAGCCCGATCGGCCGCCTGCCTTCGACCACCATCAGGCTGGTAATGGCCGAGTCGTTGATCGTCTGCAGCGCCGTCGCCACCAGCGTGTCGGGCGCGGCCATTTTTGGCTCTCTGGTCATCACCTGATCGACGCTCATGGCCAAGAGATCGCTGCCGATATGGCGCCTGATGTCACCATCGGTGATGATGCCGATCAGCTTGCCGTCCGCGGCAGTGACCGCCACGCAGCCAAACCCCTTGCGCGACAATTCGAGGATTGCCTCGCGCATGCCGGTGCCGGACGACACCAGCGGCAGCCTGTCGCCGACATGCATGATCTCGCGGATCTGCGTCAGGTTGGCTCCGAGCTGGCCGCCGGGATGGAACGTGCGGAAATGGTCCGGGGTGAAGCCGCGTGCCTCGAGCAGCGCGATGGCCAGCGCATCGCCCATCACCATTTGCAGCAGCGTCGAGGTCGTCGGCGCAAGCCCGTGCGGGCAGGCTTCCGGTGCTCGCGGCAGCAGAAGCACCACGTCGGCCGCACGCGCCAGTGCCGATTTTTCGCCCGCAGTGACCGCAACCAGCGGGATCGAGAAGCGCCTCGAATAGGCGATGATGCCCTTGAGCTCGAGGCTTTCCCCCGACCACGACAGCGCGATGATGGCGTCGTTCCTGGCGATCATGCCGAGGTCGCCGTGATTGGCTTCGGCAGGGTGAACGAAGAAGGCCGGCGTGCCGGTCGAGGCGAGCGTTGCGGCAATCTTCGAGCCGATATGGCCGCTTTTGCCGACCCCGGTGACGATGACGCGGCCATCGATCTGCGACACCATGTCGACGGCCCGTGCGAACGGCTCGGCCAGCCCGTTTTCGAGCGCGTCGGCCAATGCCGCGACGCCGGCCTGCTCTGTCGCCACCGTTCTCAGCGCCGAGGCAATCGCGGCCTGCCCGTCGTGCCGCTTCCTGTCTGGGGATTTCACGTCCATGGACGATGCGATTAGCGCTTCGGCGCGCGCCTGTCCAACGGAATTGCCGCCCCGGACGCCCTGGCGGGCCATCCCTCAACGCTCCGTTAACCATCCCCATTTACGGTTTCGTAAGTATGGCGCGCGTGCGCCGCGCAAGCAGTGGTGCCGATGTCCGGGTTTCAGCCTCAAAACAAAATGGGACGAAAGGGCAAGGCGGTTCGCGCATTGCTGCTGGTAACCACTGTCTTTGCGTTGTCGCGCCCGACACCGCTTTGCGCCCAGGAAACCGAGCTGCGCGGCGAGGTTTCGGATTCGCCAATCCTGGACGACCAGCAGTACAAGATCAGGCAAACGAGCATGGCTGGAACCCAAGCCGCCCAGGCGGCTGCAATCCCCAACGACAATACGCCGCTGCCTACCTATCGTCCGGCCAGCCAGGGGGCGTTGCCTGACGACGGCACGGGCGAAGCGGCCGCAACCGGCGGCACTTTCGATCCGCCGGCGGCCAGCGGCGACCCATTTCCCGACAACCCTGCTCCGCCGCCGCGACGGCGGCCCAGCGCAACGCGCGCCGCCAACGCGGCCAACGCCGAAGCCGAGACCACGGACAGCCATACGAGCAAGAGAACCGCGACTGCAGCGACGACCAAGGACACCTATACCGCCGCCATAGACGAGCAGGATACGGCCAACCGCCGTGCGGTGACCATCGATTCCGCCGAAAGGCTCAGGCTCGACCCCGGCGCCGAGCGCACCGAAGCCATCGAAGGCCAGAGCAAAAAGAATGAGGACGACCCGTTCGCCGCCACCGGCATCAAGCTCGGCTCGTTCGTGATCCGGCCGACGCTCGAGCAAGGCCTGACGTCTTCGACAAACGCTGATTCGAGCAGCCTCGGCAAGCCGGCCCTGCTGTCGGAAACGACGCTGCGCTTCAACGCCGTCTCCGATTGGCGGGAGAATTCGGCGACGGTTGAGGGCTATGGCATCTTCCGCGAGACCTTGTCCGGCTATGACATTCACGAAGCGCAAGGCCACATCGACAGCACACTCAACATCGATCTCGACAATGATCTGCGCGCTATCGCCAAGCTGGGCTATGAGGCCGTGCCCGAATCGGCCTCGGCGCCGGACGCAGTCGTCGGCGCCGTTGGCCAGCCGGTGCGCCAGACAGTGAACGGCAGTCTCGCCGTCGAGAAGGATGCCGGCAAGATGCGCTTCGCGCTGACCGGCGCGGTCGAGCACGACATCTTTGGCGACGCTAAGCTTTCGTCGGGCGGATCACTGTCGCAGAAGGGCCGCGACTCGACGCTCTACACGGCCATTTTGCGCACTGGTTACGAGATCTCGCCTGCCATCACGCCGTTCACCGAAATCGAGATCGGCCGGCGCGCTTATGATTTGCGCGTCGATCCAAACGGCTTCCAGCGCTCCTCGACAAGGCTTGGCGCACGGGCCGGCGTCGAGCTCGATCTCCGCGAGAAGCTTACCGGCGAGTTCTCGGTCGGCTGGCTGCGCGAAGCTATCGACGACGACGCCCTGCCGGCGATTTCGGGCGCGACGGTCAATGCCGATCTCAAATGGTCGCCGGAACGCGGCACCACGATCGGGCTCACCGCACAGACGACCGCCGAGAACACGACGAATGCGGGCGAAAGCGGCTCCATGCTCTATTCCGGCAGCCTCACGGGCGAGCGGCAGATCCGCGCCAACCTGACCGGAAATGCCGCGCTCGGCCTTGAATGGCGCGACTATACCGGCTCCGACGATCATGATTTGACGCTGAGCGCCGAGGCAGGGCTGACGTGGTGGCTGAACCGCTACACCGGGCTCACCACCCGCGCCAGGACTGAAAAACTGACCAGCAACCTGGTTGGGCGCGACTACACGGCCAACAGTATCTTCGTTGGCTTGAAGTTGCAGCGCTAAATGCATATCGCGCAAAAGTGTGCAGCGGTTTTGCGATAACGACTTGCATAAAAACAAGAACCTAGGTGCGTCGCATGAGGCCCGTCGAACGCGGCGCGCTTTCGCCGACCAGCGCGGCAACCGGTGCTGACACTATAAGGCTAGGCCGCGGCGCTCTGACGGCGCGAGTTCGTCGAGAAGTGTGCGAATGACACCTGCCATGCTTCCATTCATGTCGCTGCGCCACAGCGCGAAGGCAACGTTGGCCTCGACGAAGCCTTCGGGCGAGCCGCAGTCGAACGTGCGCCCGCGATAATGATAGCCGTAGAAGGGCTGTTGTTTCTGCAGTTTCAGCATTGCATCGGTGAGCTGGATCTCGTTGCCGGCGCCTTTTTCCTGGCCTTCGAGTATCTTGAATATCTCAGGCTGCAGGATGTAGCGTCCGTTGATGTAGAGGTTCGACGGCGCCGTGCCGGTCTTCGGCTTTTCCACCATGCCGGTGATGCGGAAACCGTGATGTGCGTCATCGCCGCGGCCGACAATGCCGTATTTGTGCGCCTCGGCCGGATCGCATTCCTGCACGGCGACGATGTTGTTGCCGGTCTCGGCGTAAAGCTCGACCATATCCTTCATGCAGCTTTTTTCCGACTGCATGATCATGTCGGGTAACAGCAGCGCAAAGGGCTCGTCGCCGACAAGCTCGCGCGCGCACCAGACGGCGTGACCAAGGCCGAGCGGTACCTGCTGGCGGGTGAAGCTGGTCTGCCCCGGCGCCGGCTGCAGCCGCTGCAGGCGGGCGAGCTGGTCGTCCTTGCCGCGCTGCGCAAGCGTGTCGTAGAGCTCGAACTGGACATCGAAGTGATCCTCGATGACCGCCTTGTTGCGGCCGGTCACGAAGATGAAATGCTCGATTCCGGCATCGCGCGCCTCATCGACCACATACTGGATGACCGGCCTGTCGACGACCGTCAGCATTTCCTTGGGAATGGCCTTGGTAGCAGGGAGAAAGCGCGTGCCGAGACCGGCAACCGGGAACACTGCCTTGCGAACTCTCTTCATGTGCCAATTATCCATTTGCATGCCTGTTCGGCAATCCCGATTCGAGACATTTTCATGCCGAAATCGAGGATTACTGAACGGCGGGTCATAAATCTCAGCTGATGCGGGTCATAAATCTCAGCTGATAAAGCATTGACGCATCTTTTCACCCCGCACGGCACCTATGGTAAACCAAATGCTAACCGGGTTCGGCGATGAATAGTCTTCCTGAGATGAAGAAGGAGGAAAAGATGTCCGTTCGCAACGCCGCAAGGCGCTTCACCAGCGTCCTGACGGCCGCCAGCCTCTCGCTTGCTTTGCTCATGCCCAGCGGGCCGGCTTTTGCCGATGCCGGCTTCCGCCAATGGGTCGCCAGCTTCCGTGCTACCGCCGTGGCGAGCGGCGTTTCCGGCTCCGTCTACGACCAGGCATTCAAGGGCATCAACGATGCTGACCCGGTGGTGCTGGAAAAGGCTCGTACTCAGCCCGAATTCACCGCACCCGCCTGGGATTATTTCGACAACCGCGTCCATGACCAGTCGGTCGCCGTCGGCCAGCAAATGGCAAGGAAATGGAAGCCTTGGCTGGACAGGATCGAGGCAAGATACGGCGTCGACCGCTACATCCTGCTGGCCATCTGGTCGATGGAATCGAACTACGGCGAAACCCTCAAGCGCGATGATATCATGCGCAATGTCGTGCGCTCGCTGGCGACGCTTGGTTATGCGGACCCCAAGCGAGCGAAATTTGCCCGCACCCAGCTGATCGCGGCGCTGAAGATCCTGCAGACCGGCGACATCGACGAAAGCCATCTCAGCGGCTCATGGGCCGGCGCGATGGGCCATACCCAGTTCATCCCTACCAGCTACCTGTCCTATGCGGTCGATATGGACGGCAACGGCAAGCGCGACATCTGGAATTCGATTCCCGACGCACTGGCGACAGCCGCCAATTTGCTGCGGAAGAACGGCTGGCAGGCAGGCAAGACCTGGGGCTATGAAGTCAGCCTTCCGGACGGCAAGAAGCTGCCCGGAGGCTCGAAGTCGCTGTCGCAATGGCAGGCGCTGGGCGTCACCCGTGCCAACGGCAAGCCGTTCAAGAACGGTGCCGACAAGGCGACGTTGAAGCTGCCCGGCGGCCGCGGTGGGCCGGCTTTCCTGATGATCACGAATTTCTCGGTCATCAAGCGTTACAACAATGCCGACAAATATGCGCTCGCCGTGGGCCTTCTTGCCGACGAAATCGCCGGCTATGGCGGGCTTGTGCAGGACTGGAAGCGACCGTTTACC
The DNA here is from genome assembly GCF_040318745.1 of Mesorhizobium sp. M1027. NCBI lineage: Bacteria > Pseudomonadati > Pseudomonadota > Alphaproteobacteria > Hyphomicrobiales > Phyllobacteriaceae > Mesorhizobium > Mesorhizobium sp. M1027. The sequence continues at coordinate 171,436 of NZ_JAMYMW010000003.1, forward strand.
AAGCTCTCCTTCGAGGAAAGGCAGGAGCTTCAGAAGCGACTTTCCGAGCACGGCTTTTACGACGGCAAGTTCGACGGCAAGATCGGTGACGGATCGAAAACCGCCATCATGGCCTTCCAGGCAAAGGCCGGCTTGACCCAGGACGGGTATCCGAGCAAGGAAGTGCTCAAATGGCTCAGGCAGAACTAGAGCCAGTTACGGGATGGAGAGGGTGATTGGTTTCGGCTGCGGGCATCCGGTTAATCGTTCGTCGCGTGCCGATTCTGGTTCTGGCGATCGCTGTTCTGGCAGTCGGCGCCGCCAGTGCCTTTCATACCTCGGCCATGGCGCAGGAGCCGGAAAGTCGTGGCTGGTCGCTGCGCGACCTGTTGTTTCCGCGCAGAAGCGAGCGGTTTGAGCAGCCGCCGCCCGAATTCCAGAGAGAATTCCAGAGAACAAAGCCTAGGCCCAAGCTGAGAAAGCCCCGGTCAGTTCGCCGGCCGCCGCCGGCCGAGCCGACAAGCCCAGTGGCCGAGAAGGCGCCGGATGCACGCGTCGTTCTGGTGGTCGGCGATTTCATGGCGTCTGGGCTGGCTGAGGGGCTCGACGCCGCCTTTGCCGAAAACACCGGCGTCAGGATCGTCGTCCGTGCCAACGGATCGTCCGGCTTCGTGCGTGACGATGTCTACAACTGGCCAGGACAGATCAAGTCCCTGATCGCTGCCGAAAAACCGGCAGCCGTCGTCGTCATGCTCGGATCCAACGACCGGCAGCAGATGCGCGTCGGCGATGTGCGCGAGCAGCCGCGATCCGAGAACTGGACCAAGGAATACGAGCGCCGGACCGATGCGTTCGGCAAGGCCATCGCCGCAACCAAGGTGCCGTATTTGTGGGTTGGCATGCCGGCCTTCCGGGTCTCGAAAATGACCTCCGACATGCTGGCCTTCAACGATATCTTCCGCTCGTCCGCCGAAAGCCACGGCGGCGAATTCGTCGACGTCTGGGACGGGTTTGTCGACGAGAACGGCGCCTTCATCACCAGCGGACCGGACATCAACGGCCAATCGGTGCGCCTGCGCTCCGACGACGGCATCAACATGTCGAAGGCCGGCAAGCGCAAGCTCGCCTTCTATACCGAAAAGCCGCTGATGAAGATCCTGGGGCTGGCCGCGCCGGGAAGCGTGGTGACGGCTTCTGCCCCGGCCGGCGCTCCCGTCGAGGCGCCGGCACCTGCTGCCGCGCCGATAGCTGTCGATCGCACAGTGCCGATGCTGCTCAGCGATCCGGCGCTGGACGGCGGTTCGGAACTTCTCGGCGCCGCCCCGCCGGCAAAAGCTGACAAGAATTTGCCGGGCGAAAGGCTGATCGTCGAGGGCAAGGCGCCCGACGCCTCACCGGGCCGCGCCGACGATTTCTCCTGGCCACCCAAGACACAGCCTGCGACGGCGGCCGCATCCGATACGACGACGGCGATCCGGCAGTAAAGCTGGCGCCTGTTTCTGTAGAGTTTCGGAACGGGCTCAGCGCGGCAGCACGCTCGATCCCATCAGCGCCTCGTCGATGGCACGCGCCGCCTGGCGGCCCTCGCGGATCGCCCAGACGACCAGCGACTGGCCGCGCCGCACGTCGCCCGCCGCATAGAGCTTTTCGACGCTGGTCCTGTAGTCCCGGTCATTGGCCTCGACATTCTTCGAGCGGCGGCTGTCGGTGACGATCTTCATCTGCCCGTCGAGTTCCGAGACCGGCCCGCGAGCGGCTGGCCCGGCAAAGCCGATGGCGATGAACGCGAGATCGGCGCGGATGACGAATTCCGTGCCCGCGATCGGCTTGCGTTTTTCGTCGACTTCGCAGCATTTTACCCCGGTCAGCTGGCCGTCTTCGCCGATGAATTCAAGCGTCGCCACCTGGAATTCGCGCTCGGCGCCTTCGGCCTGCGAGGATGACGTGCGCATCTTGGTCGCCCAGTAGGGCCACACCGACAGCTTGTCCTCCTTCTCCGGCGGCTGCGGCCGGATGTCGAGCTGGGTGACGCGCACCGCGCCCTGGCGGAAGGCGGTACCGACGCAGTCAGAGGCAGTGTCGCCGCCGCCGACGACGACGACGTGCTGGCCGCCGGCGACGATCGGGCGCGACGGCCATGCCACCGACTGGATCGGCTCGCCGCCGATACGCTTGTTCTGCTGAACCAGATACGGCATCGCGTCGTGCACGCCGTCGAGATCGTCGCCAGGGATGTTGGCCGGACGCGGTGTTTCGGAACCGCCGCAATAGAGGACCGCGTCATATTCGGCGAGCAGTTCGGCGACCGGCTTGTCGACGCCGACATTGACGCCACAATGGAAGCTGACACCTTCGCCCTGCATCTGCTCGATGCGCCGGTCGATATAATGCTTCTCGATCTTGAAGTCGGGGATACCGTAGCGCATCAGCCCGCCCGGCCGGCTCTCGCGCTCATAGACGTGAACGTCATGGCCGGCGCGGCCGAGTTGCTGGGCAGCCGCCATTCCCGCCGGCCCCGAGCCGATGATCGCGACGCGCTTGCCGGTCTTCCGTTCCGGCGGATAGGGCCGAATATGGCCGGTTTCATAGGCTTTGTCGGCAATCGCCTGCTCGATCGTCTTTATGGCGACCGGAATATCCTCGAGGTTCAGCGTGCAGGCTTCCTCGCAAGGTGCGGGGCAGATGCGGCCGGTAAATTCCGGAAAATTGTTGGTCGAATGCAGGTTGCGGATCGCGTTTTCCCAGTCGCCATTGTAGACGAGGTCGTTCCAGTCCGGGATCTGGTTGTGGATCGGGCAGCCGGTCGGTCCATGGCAATACGGAATGCCGCAATCCATGCAGCGCGCGGCCTGTTTCTCGACCTCCTTGTCCGACATCGGCAGCGTGAACTCACGGAAATGCCGGATGCGGTCGGAAGCCGGCTGGTACTTGTGCACCTGCCGGTCGATCTCGAGAAATCCTGTTACCTTGCCCATAGTCCAGTCCCTGCTGTCCGGAAGGCACGCCTGGCGACGCACCCGTTAACCTCATAAGGCAGCCGTGGCAACCTTCAGTCCGAGGTCAGGATTGTTGATGAAGATGGTTGCCAGGACGCATGGCCTCCCGGCAATTTCCAAATCTATTCCGCCGCCACGTTCATGCGCATCCGCTCCATCTCGATCAGCGCGCGGCGGTATTCGACCGGCATGATCTTCCGGAATTTCGGCCGGAAAGTCGCCCAATCGTCGAGGATTTCGCGACCTCGTACCGAGCCCGTGTAGTGGACGTGGTTGGAGATCAGCTGATAGAGCCGCTCCTCGTCGTGGCTGGTCATATCGCCCGATACGTCGACACGGCCCTTATGGTCGAGATCGCCGCCATGGTGGAGCAGCTTTTCCATAAGGTCGTCCTCTTCCGGAACCGGCTCCAGCTCGACCATCGCCATATTGCAGCGTTCGGCGAAATCGCCCGCCTCGTCGAGCACATAGGCGACGCCGCCCGACATGCCGGCGGCGAAGTTGCGGCCGGTCTGGCCGATGACGACGACGATACCGCCGGTCATGTATTCGCAACCATGGTCGCCGACCCCTTCAACGACCGCGGCGACACCCGAATTGCGCACAGCAAAACGCTCGCCGGCAACGCCGCAGAAATAGGCCTCGCCCTCGGTTGCGCCGTAGAGCACGGTATTGCCGACAATAATGGACTCGGCAGCAACGATTTTCGTGTTCTCCGGCGGGCGGATGACGATGCGGCCGCCCGACAGACCCTTGCCGACATAGTCATTGGCAGCGCCCACCAGTTCGAATGAAATCCCGCGCGCCAGAAAGGCGCCAAAGGATTGGCCGGCCGTGCCGGTGAGCTTCACCGAGATCGTGTCCTCGCGCAGGCCCTTGTGCTTGAAGCGCTTTGCCACTTCACCCGACAGCATGGCGCCCGTCGAACGGTCGACGTTGCGGATCGGCAGTTCGATGCTGACCGGCTGCCTGGCTTCGAGCGCCGGCTTTGCCAGTTCTATCAGCTTACGATCGAGCACGTCGTCGATCGGATGCTTCTGCCGCTCGGTCCAGTGCACCGCCGCGTGCGGCGCATCGGGCTTGTAGAACATCTTGCTGAAGTCGAGTCCGCGCGCCTTCCAGTGCTGGATCAGCTCGCGCTTTTCCAGAAGGTCGGTGTCGCCGATGATCTGGTCGAGATGGGTGTAGCCCATCTCGGCAAGCAGCGCCCGCACCTCTTCCGCCACATAGAAGAAGAAGTTGATGACGTGCTCGGGCGTGCCCTTGAAGCGCTTGCGCAGCACCGGATCCTGCGTTGCGACGCCGACCGGGCAGGTGTTGAGATGGCACTTGCGCATCATGATGCAGCCGGCCGCGATCAGTGGCGCGGTCGAGAAGCCGAACTCGTCGGCGCCGAGCAGCGCGCCGATGATGACGTCACGCCCTGTGCGCAGGCCGCCATCGACCTGCAGCGCGACGCGCGACCTGAGGCCGTTGAGCACCAGCGTCTGGTGCGTCTCGGCAAGGCCCATCTCCCACGGGCTGCCGGCATGCTTGAGCGAGGTCAGCGGCGAAGCGCCGGTGCCGCCGTCATAGCCTGATATGGTGATGTGGTCGGCACGCGCCTTGGCGACGCCGGCCGCAACCGTGCCGACGCCGACTTCCGAGACCAGCTTGACCGATACGTCGGCCGCCGGATTGACGTTCTTCAGGTCGTAGATGAGCTGCGCCAGATCCTCGATCGAATAGATGTCGTGATGCGGCGGCGGCGAGATCAGGCCGACGCCCGGCGTCGAATGCCTGACCTTTGCTATGGTCGCGTCGACCTTGTGGCCCGGCAGCTGGCCGCCCTCGCCGGGCTTCGCCCCTTGCGCGACCTTGATCTGCATCATGTCGGAATTGACCAGATATTCCGCCGTGACGCCAAAGCGTCCCGAGGCGACCTGCTTGATCGCCGAGCGTTCGGGGTTCTTGCCGCCGCCCGGCAGCGGCAGATAGCGATCGGCCTCTTCGCCGCCCTCGCCGGTGTTCGACTTGCCGCCGATGGCGTTCATGGCGCGCGCCAGCGTCGTGTGCGCTTCCCTGGAGATCGAGCCGAAGGACATCGCCCCGGTCGAGAAGCGCTTGACGATATCGGCCGCCGGCATCACCTCGTCGAGCTTGACCTTCTTACGCCCGGTCTCTTGCGCAAGCTTGATCTTGAACAGGCCGCGAATGGTCTGCGCCTGCGCCGTCTCGCTGTCGATCTGGGCGGAATAGTCCTTGAACGTCTCCCACGAGCCTTGGCGCACGGCGTGCTGCAAGGTCGCCACTGCATCGGGCGACCAGATATGGGCCTCGCCGCGCATGCGGAACATGTATTCGCCGCCGACCTCGAGGCTGTTGCGCAGCACCGGGTCGTTGCCGAAGCCGTCGGTGTGGCGGCTGACCGTTTCGGCGGCGATCTCGTCCAGCCCGACGCCTTCGATCAGCGTCGCCGTGCCGGTGAAGTACTTCTGCACGAACTCCGACTTCAGCCCGATGGCATCGAAGATCTGCGCGCCGCAATAGGACTGATAAGTCGAGATGCCCATCTTGGACATCACCTTCAGGATGCCCTTGCCGATCGACTTGATGTAGCGGGAGACGACCTCGTAGGCATCGACCTCCGCTGGCAATTCGCCACGCTTGTGCATGTCGAGCAGCGTGTCGAAAGCGAGATAGGGGTTGATCGCCTCGGCGCCGTAGCCGGCGAGACAGCAGAAATGATGCACCTCGCGCGGCTCGCCGGATTCCACGACGAGCCCGACCGAGGTGCGCAATCCCTTGCGGATCAAATGATGATGCACGGCCGCCGTTGCCAGCAGCGCCGGAATGGCGATGCGGTCCGGGCCGAGCTGACGGTCCGACAGTATGATGATGTTGTAGCCGCCGGCGACCGCCGCCTCGGCGCGCTCGCATAGCCGGTCTATAGCGCCCTGCATGCCGGCCGCGCCTTCATTCGAAGCATAGGTGATGTCGATCGTCTTGGTGTCGAAACGGTCCTCCGTGTGACCGATGGAGCGGATCTTTTCGAGATCGCCATTGGTCAGGATTGGCTGGCGCACTTCGAGCCGCTTGCGGCGCGAATTGCCGACCAGGTCGAAGATGTTGGGCCGCGGCCCGATGAAGGACACCAGGCTCATCACCAGTTCCTCGCGGATCGGGTCGATCGGCGGGTTGGTGACCTGGGCGAAATTCTGCTTGAAATAGGTGTAGAGCAGCTTCGATCTGTCCGACATCGCCGAAATCGGCGTGTCGGTGCCCATCGAGCCGACTGCTTCCTGGCCGGTGGTCGCCATCGGCGACATCAGCAACTTGGTGTCTTCCTGGGTGTAGCCGAACGCCTGCTGGCGGTCGAGCAGGCTGACGTCCCTGCGCAGGGCGCGCGGCTCGACCGGCTTCAAATCTTCGAGGATGAGCTGGGTGTTGGCGAGCCAGCTCTTGTAGGGGTGCCTGGTCGCGATCTCCGACTTGATCTCCTCGTCGGAAACGATGCGGCCCTTGTCCAGGTCGATCAGCAGCATGCGGCCGGGCTGCAGCCGCCACTTCTTGACGATCCTTTCCTCCGGCACCGGCAGCACGCCGGCTTCCGAGGCCATGATGACGCGGTCGTCGTCGGTGACGATGTAGCGCGCCGGCCGCAGCCCGTTGCGGTCGAGCGTGGCACCGATCTGGCGGCCGTCGGTGAAGGCAACCGCCGCCGGCCCGTCCCACGGCTCCATCAGGGCTGCGTGATATTCGTAGAAGGCCTTGCGGTCCTGACCCATCAGCTTGTTGCCGGCCCAGGCTTCCGGGATCAGCATCATCATGGCGTGGGCGAGCGAATAGCCGCCCTGCGTCAGGAATTCGAGCGCATTGTCGAAGCAGGCGGTGTCCGACTGCCCTTCGTAGGAGATCGGCCACAGTTTCGAGATGTCGTTGCCGAACAGTTCGGAATCGACCGAAGCTTGGCGCGCCGCCATCCAGTTGACGTTGCCGCGCAGCGTGTTGATCTCGCCATTGTGGGCGACCATTCGGTAGGGATGCGCCAGCTTCCACGACGGGAACGTGTTGGTCGAGAAGCGCTGGTGGACCAGGATCAGCGCCGTCTCGAAACGCGGGTCGGTGAGGTCCTTGTAGTAGGCTCCGACCTGATAGGCCAGGAACATGCCCTTGTAGACGATGGTCCGCGACGACATCGAGACGACATAGAAGCCGTTGTCGACGCCTTTGGTCTCCTCGTGGATACGTCCGGAAATGACCTTGCGCAGGATGTAGAGCCGCCGCTCGTAATCGTCGTCGTTCTCGATCTCGGCGCCGCGGCCCAGGAACACCTGCCGGTGCACCGGCTCGGAAGCGGCGATGTCGGGCGCCTTGGACAGCGACGAATTGTCGACCGGCACGTCGCGAAAGCCGAGCAGCGGCTGGCCCTCGAGTTGCGCCACCTCGGCGATGATGCCTTCGATATGCGCCTGCAGCTCCGGGTCGCGCGGCATGAACACCTGGCCGACGGCATAGTGGCCGGGCTTCGGCAGTTCGACCCCTTGCTTGGCCATCTCCTCGCGGAAGAAGCGGTCCGGCAGTTGCACCAGCACGCCGGCGCCGTCGCCCATCAGCGGATCGGCGCCGACCGCGCCGCGATGCGTCAGGTTTTCGAGCACGGCAAGGCCGTCCTCGACGATCTGGTGCGACTTCACGCCCTTCATGTTGACGATGAAGCCGACGCCGCAGGCATCATGCTCGTTGCGCGGATCGTAGAGGCCGCGCGCGGCATAGCCGGTGTTGGTTCGCCGAATATTGGTCAGGGACGGATTTTTGACGGCTGCCGCTTTCGTCTGCGCGGCCTTCGTCGCAGATGGCGTCATGTCCGTCATCGTCCTGTCCTCCGTTCCGTCCCCTTCGGGCGCTGGTTTCCGTCGGGAAGCGCGTGGCTCCCCTTTCAATCTTGCGGCACGTCTTGCGAAATTCTTGCCGACGGTGCGGCTTTCCGCATCGCTCGCATATGGTATTCGTACAGGCCAGAGTCAGGCTGTCTAGCTGTCGCTCGCGGTAAACGGCCGCAGAGGCGCAATCATATGCCTATGCGGCCAGTTTTGTGCGACAAAATAAGACAGCACTACTGTCCTAAATTTTTATGACAGAAATTTTGGATGCACACAAGACCGATTCACAAAATTCTTGAAGCTTTCGCGACAGAAAATTGCGCGGAAACCCGGTGCCAGCGTAACCTTCCGTCGCTGCATGTACGCTCATGCGTTTCGCTGGCTTTAGCGGATTTTCGGTATCTGCCCCTTGCGGCCGGCATGCGAAAGCGGCCAAGCTCGCACCGATTTCCCCAACATAGGCAGACGCATGATTTTCGCTTCCGACAATTGGGCAGGCGCCCATCCCCGTATCGCTGCCGGCCTCTCGGCCCATGCCGAGGGCTTCTCCACCGCTTATGGCGACGGCGTCCTCGACAAGGCAGTTTACCAGCGCTTCAATGAGATCTTCGAATGCGAAGTCGCGGTGTTTTTCGTCGCCACCGGCACCGCTGCCAATTCGCTGTCGCTGACTACCTATAACAAGCCAGGCGGCATTTCCTTCTGCCATCGCGAATCGCACGTCATCGAGGACGAATGCGGTGCACCGGAATATTTCACCGGCGGTTCGCGGCTTTATACAGTCGAAGGCGCGCTCGGCAAGATCGATGCCGGCAATCTGGAACGGGCGGTGGACCGTTTCGCACCCGAAAACGTCCATTCCGGGCGGCCGGTTGCCGTTTCGATCACTCAGTCGACCGAGGTCGGAACCGTCTACACGCTGAACGAAATCGCCAGGATTTCGGCGATCGCAAAGCAGCATGGACTGCCGCTGCACATGGACGGGGCCCGCTTTGCCAATGCGCTCGTCGCGCTGGAAACGACGCCGGCCGAAATGACCTGGAAGCACGGTATCGACATCCTCTCCTTCGGCGGCACCAAGAATGGCTGTTGGTGCGCCGAGGCGATCGTGCTGTTCGACCTCGAGCGAGCCAAGGAATTGGCCTTTTTGCGCAAGCGCGCGGCCCAGCTGTTCTCGAAATCGCGTTTCATCGCCGCGCAATTCGATGCTTATTTCAGGGGTGGGCTATGGCTCGATACGGCACGGCACGCCAATGCGATGGCGGCACGGCTTGCCGCGGCGATAGAAGATTCCCCTTCCGCCCGGCTGGCCTGGCTGCCGCAGGCGAACGAGGTCTTCGCGGTCATGAAAAAGGCCGAGGCCGAAAGCATGCAAGCGGCAGGCGCGGCCTTCCATGACTGGCACAGGCCGCTCGGCTACGACGGCCACATCGGCGAGGACGAAGCGCTCTATCGCTTCGTCACCAGCTTCGCGACCACGCCCGACGAGGTCGACCGTTTCGGCTACCTGCTCGCCGGATAGCAAGCCTTACCCAGCAAAAAGAGCGGCGCATTGCTGCACCGCCCTTTCTTCCCGGGGAGTTGGCGTCCCCAGAGAACTTAGCTGCCTGGCTTAGGCGGCAGTCTTGGCCTCGATCTGCTTGGCCTTGGCCGGAGCCGAGGTGATCGCGATCTTGCGCGGCTTCAGCTCTTCGGGGATGTTGCGCTTGAGGTCGACGGAGAGCAGCCCGTTCTTCAGCGCGGCGCCGACAACCTCGACGTGATCGGCAAGCTGGAAGCGGCGCTCGAAGGCTCGGCTGGCGATACCGCGATAGAGCAGTTCGGAGCCTTCGCCATTGCCTTCCTCCTTGCGCTCACCCTTGACGGTCAGCACATTGCGGTGAGCTTCGATCGAAATCTCATCTTCCGAGAAGCCGGCCACAGCCATCGAGATGCGATAGGCATCCTCGCCCGTGCGCTCGATGTTGTAAGGCGGATACGTCTGGCCTTCCGGCTGCGCAAGCGAATCGAGCATGGTGAACAGCCGGTCGAAACCGACGGTCGAACGGTAGAGCGGGGAAAAATCAACGTGACGCATGATGTGTTCTCCTGTTGAGCAACAAGGTTGCGTATGGCCGGTGCGAAACCCGTAACAGCGTTCCGGATGGGCCAGCGGCCCCGACATTGGCGACCGCATGACAAATTTGGGAAGCGGACGACGGCATTTCAAGATTTTCCGCGTCCAAACGGGACCGGTCTCGGCCGACGTCCCGATGCCGATGAACGGCAGATGAACCGTGGCTTCGGCGAGCGTTCAGCCAGGCGGCATTAAAACTGTTCTCGAGATAACGAACAGGTCGCGAAAAAAGGCGACACGACGAGGCCGAACCGGGTGCAACGTCCCTTCCTCCCGGGTCGACAGAGGCCGGAAGTACGCCCAAGGCTGCTTCCGGCCTTATTTCTTCGCTGCCTGTCGACCTCCCCGGCGTCCCGAATTCCTTTGCTTTTGGCGCATGGGCGTTTATGCCTGACTTGCGCCCGTCGGCACCGACACTAGCCAAACACCGTATGACCGATCTTTTCCACCAGACACCCGTCTTCCACGAAACTCCGGACAATCCGCTGCCGGAAAACGCAGCCGGTGGCTTCTTCACCACGCGCGACGGCAAGAAGATCCGCTATGGGCTGTTTGCCGCGGTTGCCCGCCCCATGAAGGGCACCGTGGTCGTCCTGACCGGCCGCAACGAGTGCATCGAGAAGTATTTCGAGACCATTCGCAACCTTGCCGACCGGGGCTTTGGCGTGGCAACCCTCGACTGGCGCGGCCAGGGCGCTTCCGACCGGATGATCGGCGACCGACAGCGCGGCCACGTCCGGAGCTTCTTCGACTATACCGGTGATCTGGAGCAGTTCTTCGAAGAGATCGTGCTGCCCGATTGCCGAGGGCCCTACTACATACTGGCCCATTCGGCTGGCGCGGTGATTGCGCTGCTTGCCGCGCCCTCAATGGCGAACCGCGTGCGCCGCATGGTGCTGATCGCACCGTTCTTCACAGTGCCCGACCTGCCGGTTTCGGTAAAAACCGTTCGCCGCATCTGTTCGCTGTTCTGCCTTCTCGGCCTCGGCCGGATCTATGCCGCATGGGGGCCGCGGCCGAAGGAATCGGTGCCCTTCGCCATGAACAAGCTGACCAGCGACCCGGCGCGCTATCGGCGCAATACGCTGATCTACGAAACCTATCCGCAGCTGGCGCTCGGCGGACCGACGATCCGCTGGCTGAAGGCGGCCACGGAGGCATCCTTGATCGTCAGCGACCCGGATTTCATGGCCAAGATCCAGGTGCCCTTGCTGATGATCGCCGCCGGCGCCGACCAAGTCGTCTCGACCAGGGCAGTCGAAGCCTATGCGAGACGTCTGCGCGTCGGCTCGCTAGTGATGATCGACGGCGCCCGCCATGAGATCCTCCAGGAAGCCGACCTCTATCGCGAGCAGTTGCTTGCGGCATTCGATGCCTTCATCCCCGGAACCGGCGACGCTGTTTGACCGCTTCGCCGGCGCCCGCCGACAAGGCCCGCACGGGTCGCTTGTCCGGCGCAGCGTGCCCCCCTTATTCCCGTTCAGGCATCGAGCGCTAGCTTGCTGCCAAAGAGGTTGGAGGCCATTCGCCGGGAGAAAAACGACCATGAACGCATCGAACACGCTGTCACGTCAGGGGCATCGGCTACTGCAGATTGGCGTCGCGCTGCTGCTGTTTTCGTCATTCGAAGGGTTTGCAATACCGTATCTCGCCGCACCGCGGCTCGGACTGTCCGCGCACACGCTCGGCGCCCTGGAGGGCGTTCTCTTGCTGGCGCTAGGCCTCACATGGTCTAGGCTCAATCTCGGCGCGGCGACGTCGCGGATTGCATTCTGGCTGCTGATCTATTCGGCTTTGGCGATCCTGGCCGCCTACGTGATCGCCAGCGCCTGGGCGGCCGGCAACGAGACTATGCCGTTAGCGGCCGGAGCCTTCCACGGAAGTGCCCTTCAGGAAGCAGTGATCAAAGGTGTGGCGTATTCGTCCGCGCCGACCGGCCTCATCTCTTTCGTGCTCATTTTGTGGGGCCTGCGTCTCTCGGATGCTTGGCCTGCCGATAGCTAATGCATGTCGCGCAAAAGTGCGCAGCGGTTGTGCGATAACGACATACAAAAAATGCGAGCGCGCGCCATTCAACGCGCGACGCACTTTGGAACCGTACCGCGGTTTCCGTCGGATTTGCGCAAAAACCAGACGCGTGGGTGCACGGATCCCTAGCCGCGCAGCGCCGCCATCGCCGCCGCGTGCAGTTCCGGTGTCGCCGCCGCCAGGATGTCGCCGCCGTTTTCCGCCGGCCCGCCTTCGAAGGTGGTGACAACGCCGCCTGCCTTCTCGATGATCGGGATCAGCGCGACGATGTCGTAGGGTTTCAATCCGGGATCGGCAACGATATCGACGCTGCCCGCCGCCACCATGGCGAAGGCATAGCAGTCGGTGCCGTAACGGGCGAGCTGGACCTGTTGCTCGAACAGGTCGTAGCGCAGGCGCGCGTCTCCCTTGAACAGCGCCGGCGTGGTGGTGAACAGAGTCGCCTCTGCGAGCTTCGTCGTCTTGCGCGTTGCGAGTTTTCGCGAGCCACCCGGACCTTCATAGTGCGAGCCGGAAGCATTGGCGTAGAACAGCTCGCCGGTGAAGGGCTGCGACATCATGCCGGCGACGGCGTCGCCGTCGACCGTCAGCCCGACCAGTGTTCCCCATACCGGCAGGCCGGAGATGAAGGCGCGTGTTCCATCGATCGGATCGATCACCCAGACATGCCGGCTGGAGATGTTTTCGCTGCCATGCTCCTCGCCGAGGATCCCGTGATCGGGGTATTGCGCGTTGATCAGCGCCCGGATGGCCCGCTCGGCCTCGCGGTCGGCCTCGGTGACGGGGTCGAAGCTGCCGCGCTCCTTGTTGGTGACCGCGCCCTGATTGCGGAAGCGCGGCAAGGTCTCCGCCGCGGCGGCATGCGCAACGCGCCGCATAAACTCGATGCTGACGTCCAACTGATTCTCCCGCTCCAGCATGTTTTGAGATGCCCGTTAGCCCACGGTTTTAGGCCGAAACAAGGGCGTTTATGCCGAAACAAGGGCGTTCGGAGCCTTTCGCTGGACGCTAACTGTTGCTCGAATGCAACGCAATCATCGTGGAAATGCAATTTCCACTTCACAGTGAATTAAAAAAGCCGGAACGCGCCTTGACATTTGTGCAGCGCACAATACGTTTGTTCTCGGACAGGGGTTCCCTGTCCATGCCCTCCTTGGGCGTTTCCTCCCTAGACTTCGACCGTGTCGTGCAAACGATGCGGTCTTTTTTTATGCCGCCGCATGAGCGGCGAGTGCCGCGATTCCGCGGCTATTCGGCGGCCAGCGGCAGATCCATGAAATTGTGATCGGGCATCGCCATCAGTTCGGCTGAAAACCGCGCCAGATCGTCCGCCAGGGCGTCGAAACCAGATGATCTCTGGAACGTCCGCTCATTCATGTAGAGCCCGCGATTGACCTCGATCTGCAGCGCATGCAGATGGCGCACTGGGCGGCCATAGTGCTCGGTGATGAAGCCTCCGGCATAGGGCTTGTTGTGGGCGACGCTGTAGCCCATGCCGGTGAGCAGGCCGATCGCGGTCTCGGTCAACGCCGCCGCGGCGGAAATGCCAAAGCGGTCGCCGACGATGAAATCCGGCCGCAATCCGCTGTCGCCGACCCTTATGCTTGCCGGCATCGAGTGGCAGTCAATCAGCACGGCATAGCCGAAGCGCGCATGGGTTCTGGTCAAGAGCCGTTTCAGCGTCTCGTGATAGGGCTTGTAGACCGCTTCGATGCGCGCCACGGCCTCCGCCAGCGGCAAGCGGCCGGAATAGATGTCGAGCCCCTCGCCTACAAGCTTGGGCACGGTGCCGAGTCCGCCGGCCACCCGCGCTGAGCGGATGTTGCAGAATGACGGCACCGGTTCGGCGAACATGCGCGGGTCGAGTTCCCACGGCTCCCGGTTGACGTCGAGATAGGCACGCGGGAAGTTTGCCGCCAGCATCGGCGCCCCTAGCGCGACGGCACCGCCGAACAATTCCTCGACATAGCAGTCCTCGGAGCGACGGATCGCGTTGCGGTCCAGCTTGGCCATCGCCATGAACCGGTCCGGATAGTAGCGGCCGCTATGCGGCGAGTTGAAGAGGAAGGGAACGCGCTGTTCGGCGCCCGATCGGATTTCGAAGGGTGGAACGACCGAAAAATCCTCGGCTGCCGTTTTCAATTTGAACGAACCCGGGAATACCAATGCATCATGATAGGAAAGTGCCACCTCGCCGCCCGCATGTCCAGCCGCCGAAGCGTCAGCCAAATCAGGATTGTGCGCCCAACGTTCACTTGATGTTTACCGTCACCTCCTCATATACAGCATGGTTAACGGGCTTGCCGCACGGCATTGTCGGTTGGGTGATTCGGACGGGACAAGATGGCACGCATTCTGCTGGCGGAAGACGACGACGACATGCGCCGGTTCCTCGTCAAGGCGCTGGAGCGCGCCGGTTATCAGGTCAGCGATTTCGACAATGGCGCCAGTGCCTATGAGCGGCTGCGCGAGGAGCCTTTTTCGCTGCTTTTGACCGACATCGTCATGCCCGAGATGGATGGCATCGAGCTCGCCCGCCGCGCTACCGAGATCGATCCCGACCTCAAGGTGATGTTCATCACCGGCTTCGCCGCGGTCGCCCTGAACCCTGACTCCAAGGCGCCGAAAGACGCCAAGGTGCTATCGAAGCCGTTCCACCTGCGCGACCTCGTCAACGAAGTCGAAAAGATGCTGCAGGCCGCCTGACGCGCTTTTTGTCGCGTCTTGACCAACGCCGCAAGCCAGCCATTCTTTCGCTTTTCCCGCTATTGACGTGCCGAACCAAAAATGGTGTATGCGCGGCTTCGGATGGGCGTGTAGCTCAGCGGGAGAGCACTGCATTGACATTGCAGGGGTCACAGGTTCAATCCCTGTCACGCCCACCATCCAGACAATCCCTCGATTGGCCGTTGGTATTTTTCGTCGACTGACGTTCCCGGCCTATACCAGCCTCAGGCCGCGCCGAGGCGGAGATCACCGGTCTCGACGTGCTCCAGAAACCACGCATAGGTCTGTTCCAATCCGCTGCGCAGCGAGTAGCGCGGGCGCCAGCCGGTGGCGAACAGACGCGACACGTCCATCAGCTTGCGCGGCGTGCCGTCCGGCTTCGTCGCATCGAACGTTATCGCAGCATCGGCGCCGGCGACCGACACGATGGTGCGGGCAAGATCGGCAATGGTGATGTCTTCCCCAGAGCCGACATTGATGTGGCTGTCGCCCGAATAATTCTTCAGCAGCCAGACCAGCGCGTCGGCGGCGTCGTCGACATGCAGGAATTCACGCATCGGCGTGCCTGATCCCCACACCTCCAGGCTCTTGCGGCCGGCGCGCCTGGCCTCGTGCGCCTTGCGCATCAGAGCGGGCACGACATGGCTGGAATTGAGGTCGAAATTGTCGCCCGGACCGTAGAGATTGGTCGGCATCGCCGAGATGTAGTCGACGCCGTACTGGCGCCGATAGGCCTGGCACAGTTTCAGCCCGGCGATCTTGGCGATCGCATACCATTCGTTGGTGGGCTCGAGCGGCCCGGTCAGCAAGGCGTCCTCGGAGATCGGCTGCGCCGCGAATTTGGGATAGATGCAGGATGAACCGAGAAACAGCAGCTTTTGCACCTCGTTGCGGAAGGCGCTGTCGATGACATTGTTCTGCATGACGAGATTGTCCTGCAGAAAATCGACCGGAAGCCTGTTGTTGGCCAGGATACCGCCAACCTTGGCCGCCGCCATCACCACTGCATCCGGCTTGCGGTCGGCCATCCAGTGCCGCACGCCGGACTGGTCGAGAAGATCGAGCTCGGTGCGCGAGGCGGTCAGGATCTCGCAATCCTCGTCGGCCAATCGGCGCAGGATGGCCGAGCCGACCATGCCGCGATGTCCGGCCACGAAAACACGCTTGCCCTGAAGGTCGAAGGTCATCAGCTTACCCCAATGCAGAACGGCAGCTATGCCAGTTGGCCGGCGGAGCGCCGGATCGGCTTCTCTGTTGCCGGACGCATACCGCATACAGATTTGCCCAGACAAGGCAAATCGCAAAGCCACCCGAAGCAACCTTTGGATCGGACGCTGTAGCGCTCGCGATCAGACGCCCGCTACCGCGCAGAGGCTTGTCATTCTGGCAATGGCAAGCTCGGGGTCGGCCAGCAACCCTGCCTGGTCGGCAAGGCGAAAGACATCGGAATAGTGGCGGATGCCGCGCGCGGATTGCATGCCGCCGATCATCGAAAAATGCTCCTGGTGGCCGTTCAGCCATGCCATGAAGACGATGCCGGCCTTGTAATATTCGGTCGGCGCCTCGAAGATTTTGCGCGACAGCGGCACTGTCGGGGCCATCAGCGCGTCGTAGCCGGCGCGGTCGCCGTCGGCCAGCTTTGCCAGCGCTGCATTGGCGACCGGCGCGATCGCATCGAAAATTCCGAGCAGCGCGTGCGAATGTCTGTCGCCGTTGCCGGCGATCAGCTCGGGGTAATTGAAGTCGTCGCCGGTGAACATCACCACGCCCTCGGGCAGCCGGTCCCTGAGCGCGATCTCCTTGCCGGCATCGAGCATCGATATCTTTATGCCCTCGACCGTGCCGGCGTGGCGTTCGATGATGGCGATCACCGTCTCGAGCGCAGTTTCGAAATCGCTGCTGCCCCAGTAGCCTTTCAGCGCCGGATCGAACACGTCGCCCAGCCAGTGCAGGATAACCTTGCCGGATGCCTGGGACAGGATGCGGTCGTAGACGCTGGCATAATCGTCGGGGCCTTTGGCGATCGCCGCAAGCGCGCGGCTGGCCATCATGATCACCTTGCCGCCAAGCCCTTCGATGAACCCGAACTGCTCCTCATAGGCCGCGATGACATCGTCGAGCGTGCTCGCCGCCCCCGGCGTCAGATGGTCGGTGCCTGCGCCTGACGCGAGAGTGGCGCCCTCGACGCTCCGCGCCTCGGCGATCGAGCGGCGGATCAATTCCCTGGCATTCACCCAGTCGAAGCCCATTCCGCGCTGCGAGGTATCCATCGCTTCGGCGACACGGAAGCCGAGCCGCCAGAGGTGATGGCGAAACGCCATCGTCTTGTCCCAGTCGACCGCGGGCCTCGACCATGGATTGGTCATGGC
The DNA here is from genome assembly GCF_040318745.1 of Mesorhizobium sp. M1027. Taxonomy (NCBI): domain Bacteria; kingdom Pseudomonadati; phylum Pseudomonadota; class Alphaproteobacteria; order Hyphomicrobiales; family Phyllobacteriaceae; genus Mesorhizobium; species Mesorhizobium sp. M1027. Next base: position 188,513 of record NZ_JAMYMW010000003.1, read on the forward strand.
GAAAGGATCGGCGACGACATGGGCCGCGGCGTAGGCGATACGCGAGAACCGCGCGCTGGCCACAGGCTGCACCGGCTGGCCGATAAGCCGGTAGAGGACGCGGCCGCCGCCTTCCCCGGGCAAGGTGATGTCCATGGCTCTCTCCTTCCCAGCGCCTATTAAATGGAACGTTCCAATAAATCAAGAGACTTTGCCGCCCTGCCTCGCGCAGCTCAAATTGCTGCATCGCAGCAGGTGAAGCCGTATTTAGTAGACGATTGCACCCACTGAGCCGCACTTTTCTCGGGTTCGCAAAAACACGATTGACTCAAATGCCTCGCGGAGATTAGATCGTTCCAATAGAAATCGCATAAGAAACCTCCGGGAGGACAGATCTGGATGGCCAGCCGGGCCAAGGCAACGATACTCGACATCGCCCGTGAGGCGGGCGTGTCCAAATCGACGGTATCGCTGGTGTTGCAAGGCAGCCGGCTGATCCGGCCTGAGACCGCGCTCAAGGTGCGCAAGGCGATCGAGGATGTCGGCTATGTCTACAACCGCGGCGCCGCCAATCTGCGCAAGGCCCATTCCAACGTCATCGGCATGGTCATCAACGATCTTACCAATCCGTTTTTCGCCGAGATGGCGGTCGGCATGGAGCGCGTCTTCCAGTCGGCCGGCATCGTGCCTTTCATCGCCAACACGGCGGAGAGCCCGGTGCGCCAGGAAGAGGTTCTGAAATCGCTGATGGAGCAGGGTGTCGCCGGGCTCGTCGTGTCGCCGGCGCGCGGCACCACGCCTGGCGCGTTCCGCCGCCTTGAGACCGCAGGCGTTCCGGTCGTTTTCGTCATGCGCCGCCTCCCCGAAAGCCGCATCCCGGTGATCACGCCCGACAATCATCGCGGCGCCTATCTTGCCACCGCCCATCTGATCGGCAAGGGCCACCGCCGGCTGGCCTTCTTCGGCGGCTCGTCCGACCTTGTCGTCTATCACGAGCGGCTGGGCGGCTTTCGCGAGGCCTGTGAAGCGCTCGGCATCGCACCAGCCGACAGGCTGGTCTTCGAGGGCGAAACCAGCCGCAAGGGCGGCATTGCCTGCCTGGAAACCGCGCTCGCCATGGCCGCGCCGCCGACCGCGGCCCTTTGCTTCAACGATGCGGTCGCCTTCGGCGTCTTGCTGGCGCTGCGCAAGCGCGGCCTTGAGCCCGGCGCGGACTTTGCCGTCGTCGGCTTCGACGACGTCGCCGAGGCCGAGCACTACATGCCGGCGCTGACCAGCGTCGCGGTGAACACCGCCGGCCTCGGCGAGCGCGCCGCCCATGTCGTGCTGAAGATGATCCAATCGCGCACCACGCGCGCCGAGGATCATATCGGCGCCGTCAACCTCGTGGTCAGGGAAAGCTGCGGTCCCGATCGCAAGGAGCATGGCTGCGCAGGAATGGGAGACGCGGCATGACCGTCAGTTGGGGGCTGATCGGCGCCAGCACGATCGCAAGACAGTTCATGATCGGCGCCATCCGCGCGCAGCCGGACGGCGAGATCGCCGCAGTGATGAGCTCCAGCCCGGAGCGGGCTACCGCCTATGCTCGGGAAAACCGCATTCCGGCGGCGGTCTCGACGCTTGATGAATTGCTCGGCTCCGACATCGACGCCGTCTACATCTCGACCACCAACGAATTGCATCTCGAACAGGCACTCGCCGCCATTGAGGCGGGAAAGCATGTGCTTTGCGAAAAGCCGCTGGCGCTGACCAGCGCCGACGCCCGCAAGATGGTCGCAGCGGCCAGGGCCGCCGGCGTCGTGCTCGGCACCAATCACCATCTGCGCAATGCGGGCTCGCATCGGGCGATGCGCGAAGCGATCGCTGCCGGCCGCATCGGCAGACCGATCGCCGCGCGCGTCTTCCACTCCGTCTATCTGCCGGAAAACCTGCAGGGCTGGCGCATCACCAGGCCGGACGCCGGCGGCGGCGTGGTGCTCGACATCACCGTCCACGATGCCGACACGCTGCGCTTCGTGCTCGGCGACGATCCCGTCGAGATCTCGGCGTTCACGCAATCGGCTGGCATGGCCGCCTGCGGGCTGGAAGACGGCGCCATGTGCCTCTGGCGCTTCGCATCGGGCGTCATCGCCCAGTCGCATGAGGGCTTCACCACCAAATTCGCCGGCACCGGCTTCGAGGTGCATGGCAGCGAAGGCTCGCTGATCGCCAGGGATGTGATGACGCAGAAGCCAATCGGCACTGTGTTGCTGCAAACGGCAAAGGGCGAGGAGGAATTGAGCTTCGACCGAGAAGATCTCTATGCCCGTTCGCTGCGCCAATTCCACGCGGCGATCCGCGGCGAGGGCCAGCCTTCCGCCACCGGCGAAGACGGCGTCTGGTCGCTGACATCAGCCGAAGCGGCATTGCAGTCGGCCAGGTCCGGCAAGGCCGTTGCCATCGACCCGAAGCTCGGGAGTGCTGGATGAGCAAGCTCGTTTCCGCGGCTGAGGCGGCCGGCCTGATCAGGGATGGCGTGGTGGTTTCCGTGTCGTCGTCGAGCGGCCTCGGCTGTCCGGATGCGGTGCTTGCCGCGATCGGCGAGCGCTTCGACGCCGAAGGGCATCCCAAGGATATCACGACGCTACACCCGATCGCTGCCGGTGACATGTACGGCATCAAGGGGATCGATCACTTAGCCAAGCCCGGCCTGTTGAAGCGCACCTTGTGCGGCTCGTATCCCTCCGGCCCGTCATCTTCCGAGCCACCACAGATCTGGAAGATGATCGGCGACAATACGGTCGCCGCTTACAACGTGCCGTCCGGCGTCCTGTTCGACATGCATCGCGAGGCCGCCGCCAAGCGTCCCGGCGTGCTGACCAAGGTCGGGCTCGATACCTTTGCCGACCCGCGCCACCAGGGTTGCGCGATGAATGCCGCCGCCAGCGAGCCGATCGTTTCGGTGCAGCAGTTCGACGGCGAGGAATGGCTCTATTTCCGCGCGATCGTGCCGCAGGTCGCGGTCATTCGCGCCACCACCGCCGACGAGCGCGGCAACCTCACCTATGAGCATGAAGGTGCCTATCTCGGCGGCCTCGAACAGGCGCTGGCCGCCCGCAACAATGGCGGTATCGTCATCGCGCAGGTCAAGCGCGTCGTCGAGAACGGCACGCTGAAGCCACACGATGTGCGCGTGCCCGGCGTGCTGGTCGATCATATTGTCGTGGCGCCCGACCAGTTGCAGACGACGCTGACGCCCTACGATCCGGCCATCTCCGGCGAGATCTTCCGGCCGCTGTCGAGCTTCCGCAACGCCGAGATGAATGTCCAGAAGGTCATTGCCCGGCGCGTCGCCATGGAGCTTGCCGATGGCATGGCGGTCAATATCGGCTTTGGCATCTCGGCCAATGTGCCGCGTATCCTGCTCGAGGAAGGCCAGCACGGCAAGGTCACCTGGGTCATCGAACAGGGCGCGGTCGGCGGCGTGCCGCTGCTCGACTTCAAGTTCGGCTGCTCGTCGAATGCCGACGCCTTCATGCCCTCGCCGCACCAGTTCACCTATTTCCAGGCCGGCGGCTTCGATGCGTCGCTGCTGTCCTTCCTGCAGATCGACCGCCACGGCTCGGTCAACGTGTCCAGGCTTTCGGCGCGGCCGCATGTCACCGCCGGCGCCGGCGGCTTCGTCGATATCACCGCGCGGGCGAAGAAGATCGTGTTTTCCGGCTTCTTCAATGCCGGCGCCAAGCTGTCTCTGGCCGATGGCGGCATCGGTATCGACCAGGAGGGCAAGGTCAAGAAAGTCGTCGGCGAGGTCGAGCACATCTCCTTCTCCGGCAAGCGTGCCGTCGCCCAGGGACAAGACATCACCTATGTCACCGAGCGCTGCGTGATGAAACTGACGCCGGCGGGGCTGATGGTGACCGAGTTGGCGCCGGGCATCGACCTCGCGCGCGATGTGCTGGCGCAGGCCGAGATCCCGCTCGCCGTCGCCAACGACCTGAAAATCACACCGGATGCGCTCTACCGGGACCGGCCGATCGGCCTGTCGCTCAATGGCGGCGCGTCGCTTGGAGGCGCACATGGCTGAGCGTCTGGTAACCTTTGAAACCGACGGCGCCATAGGCATTGTCACGCTGCGCCGGCCGGAGAAATTCAACGCGCTCGATATTCCGATGCTGCGGGGGTTGGAAGCAGCGCTCGACGAAGCCGAGGCGGCGCAGACCGTCCGCGTCGTGCTGATCTGCGGCGAAGGCAAAGGCTTTTGCGCCGGCGGCGATGTCGAGGCTTGGGCAGAAATGAGCGCCGCCGATTTCCAGGTGCAATGGGTGCGCTACGGCCACCGCGTCTTTGATCGGCTGGCGCGGTTGCGGCAGCCGACGATCGCCGTGCTTGCCGGCCATGCGCTGGGCGGCGGGCTGGAACTGGCGGCGGCTGCAGACTTCCGCGTGGCGGAAACACAGGTGAAGCTGGGGTTCCCCGAAACCTCGATCGGCGTCGTTCCCGGCTGGTCCGGCACCCAGCGCGCCGTGCGCCGCTTCGGCGCGCAGGCGGTGCGGCGGATGGCGCTCGGCGGCGAGGTGTTTCTGGCGACCGAGGCTCTTGCTCTGGGGATTGTCGATCGGGTGGTCGAGACCGGCAAGGCGTTCGCCGAAGCCAAGGCCTGGGCCGGCAAGATCGCCGAGCGCGGCCCACTCGCGACCGAGGCCGCCAAGCTGATGATTGCCATCGCGGAAAGCGAGGAGAGTGCTGCCGCGACCGAAGCGCTGGCCAGCGGCTTCATCGCGCTGACAAGCGATCTCAGGACCGGCGTCGAGGCTTTCAAGGCCAAGCAGAAACCGGCGTTCTCAAGATCTTAGGAACCTGAAACTCACATGAACGCACCTCTCAACATCGCCATGCCCGCCGAGGCAGCCGCAGCGCCGAAAAGCTACCGGCTGCTGATCGACGGCAAGTTCGTCGACGCTCGGGACGGCCGCGCGCTGGAGCGCAGCAGCCCCGGCCACGGCTTCACCGTCTCGCGCTATGCACAGGCCGGCGCGGCGGACGTCGAGACGGCGGTACAGGCCGCGCACAAGGCCTTCGAGACCGGCCCGTGGCCGCGCATGAAGGCAGCCGAACGCGCCGCGATCCTGCTCAAGGCTGCTGACCTGATCGAGGCGCGGCTGGACGAGATTGCCCGGCTCGACGCGCTGGAATCCGGCAAGCCGATTGCCCAGGCGCGCGGCGAGATCGGCGGCGCCGTCGATATCTGGCGCTATGCCGCGGCACTTGCCCGCACGCTTCACGGCGAAAGCTACGCCAATCTCGGCGACGCCATGCTCGGCGTCGTGCTGCGCGAACCGATCGGCGTCGTCTCCATCATCACGCCGTGGAATTTCCCGTTCCTTATCGTCAGCCAGAAACTGCCCTTCGCGCTCGCCGCCGGCTGCACGGCGGTGGTCAAGCCGAGCGAGATGACCTCGGCCTCGACTTTCGTGCTCGGCGAGATCCTGATGCAGGCCGGCCTGCCCGATGGCGTCGTCAACATCCTTGCCGGTCTGGGCGCCGATATCGGCGCACCGATGGTCAGCCACCCGCTGGTCGAGATGGTGTCGTTCACCGGCTCCACCCGGGTCGGCAGGATGACCATGGCGTCTGCCGCCAACTCGCTGAAGAAAGTCTCGATGGAGCTCGGCGGCAAGAACGGCCAGATCGTCTTTCCCGATGCCGACCTCGATGCCGCCGCCGACGCGGCGGTATTCGGCGGCTTCTTCAACGCCGGCGAATGCTGCAATGCCGGCAGCCGGCTAATCGTCCATGAGGCGATCGCCGATGAGTTCCTCGGCGCCGTCAAAGCCCTCACCGCCAAGGTGACTGTTGGCGACCCGCTCGACGACCGCACCAAGGTCGGCGCGATGATCTCCGCCGACCACATGGCCAAGGTCACCGGCTACGTGACGGCAGCGGAAAACGGCGGCGGCCGGATCTATAGCGGCGGCAAGCAGCTTGCTGCGAGCGCCGGCCAGTATCTTGATCCAACCATCGTTCGCGATCACCGAAGACATGGCCATTGCGCGCGAGGAAGTGTTCGGTCCGGTGCTCTCGGTGCTGACTTTTGAATCGATTGAAAGGGCGTTGCACATCGCCAACAACACGCCCTATGGTCTGTCGGCGGGCGTGTGGAGCGCCAGCATCGATACCTGCATGTCGGTGGCGCGGAATGTGCGTTCGGGAACTGTTTGGGTGAACACGTTCATGGAAGGTTATCCCGAACTGCCTTTCGGCGGCTACAAGCAGTCCGGTCTGGGACGCGAACTCGGCAAGCGCGCCGTCGAGGATTATACCGAGGAAAAGACAATCCAGTTTCATCGCGGCCAGCGCACCGGATGGTGGGTCGGCTGAGTTGGGAAGAACCCGGTGGCCATCCGCCGGTCGTTGTAAGTTCAACAAGGGAGGAAGTACATGTTGCGCAAACTGCTTATCGGGACGGGTCTCGCAGCGGGCGTTGCGTTCGCGGCCCATGCCGAGGACGTCAAGGAAGTCCAGATGCTGCATTGGTGGACGTCGGGCGGCGAAGCTGCCGCTCTGAACGTGCTCAAGCAAGATCTGGCCAAGGAAGGCTTTGCCTGGAAGGACGTGCCGGTGGCCGGCGGTGGCGGCGACGCCGCCATGACCGCGCTGAAGGCGATGGTGGCGGCCGGCAACTACCCGACCGCCTCGCAGATGCTTGGCTATACCGTGCTCGACTACGCCGCGGCCGGCGTCATGGGCGACCTGACCGAGACGGCGATAAAGGAAGGCTGGGACAAGTCCGTTCCCGCCGCCCTGCAGAAATTCTCCGTCTATGACGGCAAGTGGGTCGCGGCTCCGGTCAACGTCCACTCGGTCAACTGGCTGTGGATCAACAAGGCGGTGATGGACAAGATCGGCGGCACCGAGCCCAAGACCTTCGACGACTTCATCGCGCTGCTCGACAAGGCCAAGGCGGCGGGCGTCATCCCGCTCGCGCTGGGCGGCCAGAACTGGCAGGAAGCGACCATGTTCGACTCGGTCGTGCTGTCGACCGGCGGGCCTGAGTTCTACAAGAAGGCCTTCAACGACCTCGACGAGGAATCCCTCAAGTCCGACACGATGAAGAAGTCGTTCGACAACCTCGCCAAGCTCGTCACCTATGTCGACCCGAACTTCTCGGGCCGTGACTGGAACCTCGCCACCGCCATGGTCATCAAGGGTGATGCGCTGGTGCAGGTGATGGGTGACTGGGCCAAGGGCGAATTCAACGCCGCCAAAAAGGTCCCGGGCACCGACTTTCTCTGCTATCGCTTCCCGGGCAGCGACGGCAGCGTGATCTACAACTCCGACATGTTCGGCATGTTCAAGGTTCCGGAAGACCGCAAGGCCGCCCAGATCGCTCTGGCCACCGCAACTCTGTCGAAGAGCTTCCAGTCGGCCTTCAACGTCGTCAAGGGCTCGGTCCCGGCCCGCACCGACGTGCCGGACACCGACTTCGACGCATGCGGCAAGAAGGGCATGGCCGATTTGAAGGCCGCCAATGAAGGCGGCACGCTGTTCGGCTCGCTGGCGCAAGGCTACGGCGCCCCTCCGGCGGTTGCCAACGCCTACAAGGATGTCGTCTCGAAGTTCGTCCACGGCCAGATCAAGACCTCGGACGAGGCGGTGACCCAACTGGTCAGTGCGATCGAAGACGCCAAGTAAGCACGCGCCCATGTGAACGATCTCCCCGGCGCAAGCCGGGGAGATTCCCTGCGGAGGGGTTTTGCGGTTGCGCTGACCGGCACGCTTCGTGCCGCAGAGGCCGCGACGACAGAATTCCGGACCCGCGATACGGAATGGATCGATGAGCATAGTTGCTGAAACCAGTATCACGCTGACGCCGGAGCACGGTGCCCGTCCGGGCGCTTCGGTGCGCTCGCGCCTGCAGGATGCGCTGCCGAAGCTCGTGCTGGCGCCGAGCTTCGCCGCCACCATCGTCTTCGTCTACGGCTTCATCCTGTGGACGATCTATCTGTCCTTCACCAATTCCAAGACCTTTCCCTCCTATGCGATCACCGGGCCACGCGCCTATCAGCGGCTGTGGCGCTGGACTTTCGAAAGCGATCCGCCGTCCTCCTGGTACACCTCGATCACCAATATGGGGGTTTTCGGCTTCCTCTATATTTCCATCTGCCTGGCGCTCGGCCTGTTCCTGGCGATCCTGCTTGACCAGAAGATCCGCGGCGAAGGCATGTTGCGGCCGATCTATCTCTACCCGATGGCACTGTCCTTCATCGTCACCGGCGTTGCCTGGAAATGGTTTCTCGACCCCGGCCTCGGCCTCGAGCAGACGCTGCACCAATGGGGCTGGACGAGCTTCCATTTCGACTGGATCAAGAACAAGGACTTCGTCATCTACACTGTGGTCATCGCCGGTGTCTGGCAGGCGTCAGGCTTCATCATGGCGATGTTCCTGGCCGGCCTGCGCGGCATCGACGGCGAGATCCTGAAGGCGGCGCAGATCGACGGTGCCACCACCTTCCAGCTCTACCGTCGCATCGTCATCCCGCTGCTGCGGCCGATCTTCCTGTCCGCCTTGATCGTCCTCGCGCATCTCGCCATCAAGTCCTACGATCTGGTCGTCGCGCTGACCAGCGGCGGGCCGGGCGGCTCGGCCTGGCTGCCGTCGAACTTCATGTATGAGTACACCTTCAAGCGCAACGAAATGGCCGTCGGCTCGGCCAGCGCCGTGATCATGCTGATGACTATCACCGCGATCATCGTTCCCTATCTCTATTCCGAGCTTCGGGAGAAGCCGCGATGAGCGCCATAGCCACTCCTGCTCGCCAGAGCACAGGCGGTATCAGCGCCAGGACGGTCAACCGTATCGTCATCTACGGGCTGCTGGCGCTGTTTGCGCTGTTCTATCTGATGCCGCTGTTCGTCATGCTGGTGACCTCGTTCAAGACCATGGACGAGATCCAGAACGGCAACATGCTGGCGCTGCCGCAGGCGCCGACCTTCGCACCCTGGATAAGGGCGTGGAGCGAAGTCTGCTCGGGCCTCACCTGCGTCGGCATGAAGGGCTATTTCTGGAACTCGATCAAGATGGTGGTTCCGGCCGTCATCATCTCGACCCTGCTCGGCGCGCTCAACGGCTATGTGCTGACGAAGTGGCGCTTTCGCGGGGCGACGCTGGTGTTCGGGCTGATGCTGTTTGCCTGCTTCATCCCGTTCCAGTCCGTCCTCTTGCCGATGGCAACGATCCTCGGCAGCCTCGGCCGGTTCGGCGTCAAGCTGCAGAACGCGACTGGCCTCACCTTCGGCTTCGGCAATCCAACCGTGAACCTGGTGTTCGTTCACGTCGTCTACGGCATCGGCTTCACCACCCTGTTCTTCCGCAATTATTACGAAGCGTTTCCGAACGAGCTGGTGAAGGCGGCGCAGATCGACGGCGCCAGCTTCTTCCAGATCTTCCGGCGCATCATGCTGCCCAACTCGCTGCCGATCATCGTGGTGACGGTGATCTACCAGTTCACCAACATCTGGAACGACTTCCTCTTCGCCTCCGCCTATGCCGGCTCAGGCGACGTGATGCCGATGACGGTGGCGCTGAACAACGTCGTTAACACCTCGACCGGCGTCGTCGAATACAACGTCAACATGGCGGCTGCGATGATCGCCGCGCTGCCGACGCTCCTCGTCTATGTGCTCGCCGGCCGCTATTTCGTGCGCGGCCTTATGGCCGGCGCCGTCAAAGGATAATCGCATGGCTTTTCTGGAAATTGACGGGCTGAAGAAGCGTTTCGGAGCGGTCGAGATCCTGAAAGGCATCGACCTCGACCTGGAAAAGGGCGGCTTCCTCGTGCTGGTCGGGCCTTCCGGTTGCGGCAAGTCCACGCTGCTCAACACCATTGCCGGCCTGGAAACCATCACCGAAGGGGAAATCCGCGTCGACGGACGCACGATCAACGATCTTCACCCCTCCAAGCGCGACATCGCCATGGTGTTCCAGAGCTACGCGCTCTATCCGAACATGACGGTGGCCGGGAATATTGCCTTCGGTATGGAGATGCGCGGCGTGCCGGCCGATGAGCGCCAGAAAGCGATCGACAAGGTGGCAAAGGTCCTGCAGATCGGCCATTTGCTGAAGCGCAAGCCAAGCCAGCTTTCCGGCGGCCAGCGCCAGCGGGTCGCCATGGGTCGGGCGCTGGTGCGCGATCCAAAGCTGTTCCTGTTCGACGAGCCTTTGTCCAATCTCGACGCCAAGCTGCGCGTCGACATGCGCATCGAGATCAAGCGCCTGCACGCCACCACCGGCACCACCATCGTCTACGTCACCCACGACCAGATCGAGGCGATGACGCTGGCCACCAAGATCGCGGTGATGCGCGACGGCGAGGTGCAGCAGTTCGGCACACCTGCTGAAATCTATAACAATCCGGTCAACCTGTTTGTTGCCGACTTCATGGGCTCGCCGGCGATGAACCTGATCCCGGCGACGATCGGCAGCAACGGATCCGGCTTCTCGGTCGTCATGGAGCGCGAGGCGCGCCAGCCGATCTCGCTGCCGCTGGCCAATGCGCCGGCCGGCCTGTCGGCATTCCACGGAAAACCGATCATCTTCGGCGTCCGCCCGGAAGCACTGACCGATCCCGAAGGGGCCGAACGCAACGCCTCGAACATCGCCCGCGCCGACTGTCACATCGAGGTCATCGAGCCGGCCGGCTCGGATACGTTCGCGGTCACCAATCTCGGCGGCAAGGCGGTGGTGGCGCGGCTGCGCGCCGATGCCAACATCCAGCCCGGCACGGTCACGCCGCTCGCCTTCAATCTGACCAAGGCGGTGTTCTTCGATCCGGCGACCGAGAAACGCATCGTCTGACCGCCATGACAAATCCAGACATCGTCATCATCGGCTCCGGCATCGGCGGCGCCACGATCGCGTCCGGCCTTGCCGGCAGTGGCGTCTCGATCCTGATGCTGGAGCGCGGTGAAGCCCTGCCGGCAACCCCGCACACACGCGACACCCACGCGATCTTCGTCGACGGCCATTATCGGCCGAAGGAGCTGTGGCTCGAGGCCGGCGGAGCGCCTTTCAACCCGGGCAATTACTACTATGTCGGCGGCAATTCGAAATTCTACGGCGCGGTGCTGATCCGCTACCGCAGGGAAGACTTTTCGGAGATGGAGCACTATGGCGGCATCTCGCCGGCCTGGCCGTTTTCCTATGAGGAATTCGAACCCTGGTATTCCAGGGCCGAGCAGCTGTTCCGCGTGCGCGGTGCACTCGGCGAAGACCCGACCGAGCCATTCCACTCGATGCCCTACCCTTTCGGGCCGATACCCGACGAGCCGCCGATCGCGCGCGCCCGCGCCGAGCTCAGGAGCCTCGGCCTGCACCCGGCATCGCTGCCGCTCGGCGTCGACATCGAAGCCTGGCTGAAAGACGGCAGCACGCCGTGGGACGCGTTTCCCAATACCGGGACCGGCAAGGTCGACGCCCAAACGGGACCGCTGGCCGCCGCCCTTACCGACCAGAAGATCAAGCTCGAGACCGGCGCCCATGTCGAATATCTCGAGGCATCGCCGGATGCGAGGACGATCATCGCCGTCCATTATCGACAGAACGGTACGCTGAAGAAAGTCGCGCCGAAGCTGGTCATCCTATCGGCCGGCGCAGTCAATTCCGCCGCCATCCTGCTGCGCTCGCCCACCCCTCAGGGCAGAGGCGGTGGCAAAGGCCTGGCCAACCGCTCCGACCAGGTCGGCCGCAACTTCATGAACCACAATTCGAGCGCCATGCTGGCGATCGATCCACGCCGCCGGAACAAATCCGTCTACCAGAAGACGCTGATGCTGAACGATTATTATCTGTCCGACGGCAAGGGCGGCAAGCCGCTCGGCAATGTCCAGCTCCTCGGCAAGATCGACGGCAACATCCTCAAGGCCAATGTCAGGCGCGCGCCCAAATTCGCGCTCGATTTCATGGCTGGCCGCGCCGTCGACTGGTATCTGATGTGCGAGGACCTGCCCGATCCCGAGAGCCGCATCATGGTCGACGGCAAGGACATCGTCATGCAGTGGCGGCGCTCCAACATGCAGTCGCTCGACGGACTGACCAAAGTGATGCGCGAGAATTTCCGCGCCTGCGGCTATCCGATCGTCCTGTCGCGTCCGTTTGACAAGCGCACGCCCTCACATCAGTGCGGCACGGTGAAGATGGGCAACGATCCAGCGACCTCGCCGCTGGATCCGTTCTGCCGCTCCTTCGACCACAGCAATTTGTTCGTCGTCGATGCCGGCTTCCTGCCGAATTCGGCCGCCGTCAATCCGGCGCTGTCGATCGCCGCACAGGCGCTGCGCGTCGCCGATCATATCCGCAAGACGGAGCTTGCAACATGAGCCGCCCAGCAGCGATCGTCACCGGCGGCGCGCGCGGCATCGGCCTTGCTTGCGCCGAGGCGTTGGCCGACGCAGGCTTCGACATCCTCGTCTCCGACCTTGCCGACGAAGCCGCCGACGGGCTCGCCGCCGACATCACCGGGCGCGGCGCGAAATTCGCCTATGTCAGTTGCGACATCGCCGACCTCGACGGCCATGCAGCGCTGATCGATGCCGCGACAAGCGCCTTCGGCCGCATCGACTGCCTGGTCAACAATGCCGGCATCGGCGCCGTCCTGCGCGGCGATCTGCTCGAGCTCAAGCCGGAAAATTTCGACCGGGTGCTCGGCATCAATCTGCGCGGCACGGTGTTCCTCAGCCAGCACGTCGCCAAAGCGATGCTCGGCCTGCCGAGCGATGGTGCGAGATCGATCATCACCATCACCTCGGTCAGTGCCGCCATGGCCTCGCCGGAACGTGCTGATTACTGCATCTCCAAGGCCGGGCTTTCGATGTGGGTGAAGAACCTGGCACTGCGGCTTGCCGCCGAAAACATCGCCGTGTTCGAGGTGCGCCCGGGCATCATCCGCACCGACATGACCGCCGGTGTGACCGCCAAATATGACGGGCTGATCGACGGCGGGCTGGTGCCGGCGATGCGCTGGGGCAAGAGCGAAGATATCGGTGCAGCCGTGGCAGCACTCGCCGGTGGCAAGTTCGGCTTTTCGACCGGCTCGGTCATCAATGTCGACGGCGCGCTGTCGGTGCCGAGGCTATGAACAGGTGACGCCATGACCGACTACATCATCGTCGGCGCTGGCCCGGCCGGCTGCGTACTCGCCAACCGGCTGAGCGAAGATCCGTCGCATCAGGTGCTGCTGCTCGAAGCCGGCGGCAAGGACTGGCATCCGCTGATCCACATGCCGGCCGGTTTCGCCAAGATGACCAAGGGCATCGCCGCCTGGGGCTGGTCGACGGTGCCGCAAAAGCACATGCAGGACCGTGTCTTCCGATACACGCAGGCCAAGGTGATCGGCGGCGGCTCGTCGATCAACGCGCAGATCTACACGCGCGGCAACGCCCGCGACTACGACGCCTGGGAGAAGGAAGAAGGTCTTGCCGGCTGGGGCTATCGCGACGTGCTGCCCTATTTCAAACGCGCCGAGAACAATCAGCGTTATGCCAACGATTTTCACGGCGACCAGGGCCCGCTCGGCGTGTCGAACCCGATCGCGCCGCTGCCGATCTGCGAGGCCTATTTCCGTGCCGGACAGGAGATGGGCATCCCCTTCAATCCCGACTTCAACGGGGTAGCCCAGGAGGGCGTCGGTTACTATCAGCTGACGCAGCAGGACGCGAAGCGCTCCTCCGCCTCTGTCGCCTATCTCCGGCCGATCCGCGAGCGAAAGAATCTCACCGTCAGGACCGGCGTTCTGGTGACACGCATCGTCGTCGACAAGGGCCGCGCCGTCGGCGTCGAGATCGTCGACAGGCCGGGCGGCCAGCCAACGATCCTGCGCGCCGAGCGCGAGGTGATCGTCTCGTCCGGCGCTATCGGCTCGCCGAAGCTTCTGATGCAGTCGGGCATCGGCCCGGCCGACCATCTGAAGGCGGTCGGCGTGACACCGGTGCACGATCTGCCCGGCGTCGGCTCCAACCTGCAGGATCATCTCGACCTGTTCGTCATCGCCGAATGCACCGGCGATCACACCTACGACAACTACGCCAAGCTGCACTGGACGGCTTGGGCCGGCCTGCAGTATCTGCTCCTGAAGAAAGGCCCGGTGGCTTCCAGCCTGTTCGAGACCGGCGGCTTCTGGTACGCCGATCCGACCGCCGCCTCTCCCGACATCCAGCTGCATCTCGGCCTCGGCTCCGGCATCGAGGCCGGCGTCGAGAAGCTGAACAATCCGGGCGTGACATTGAACTCGGCCTTCCTGCGTCCGCACTCGCGCGGCACGGTGCGGCTGAACAGCGCCGATCCGGCCGACCGCCCGTTGATCGATCCGAACTATTGGTCCGATCCCTATGACCGCGATATGTCGATCAAGGGGCTGAGGCTGGCGCGCGAGATCATGCGGCAGAAGGCGCTGCAGCCCTATGTGCTGCGCGAGGTATTGCCGGGACCCGACCTGCAGAGCGGCGACGAGCTGTTCGACTACGCCTGCCGCAGTTCCAAGACCGACCACCACCCGGTCGGCACGTGCCGCATGGGCCACGATGCGATGAGCGTGGTAACGCCAGATCTCAGGCTGCGCGGTATCGAGGGCCTGCGCGTCTGCGACGCCTCGGTGATGCCGCGCATCCCCTCCTCCAACACCAATGCCCCGACGATCATGGTTGGCGAAAAAGGCGCCGATCTGATCCTTGGCCGCGAGCCGCTGCCGCCGGCAGTGTTTTCCACCAACCGAGCGGCATGAGGGACAAGGAATGATCCGGCACTGTGTTTTCGTCAGAGTCCGCAACGATGTCGCTAACGCCGAGCGGGCGGCGATCCATGCCGAACTCGAAGCGTTGCGGTCGATGATCGACGGTATGGGCAAGGTCGAATTCAGCGCCAACACCAGCCCCGAACCCTTCGCCCGCGGCTTCACGCACGGCTTCACCATCGACTTTCGCGATGTCGCCGCACGCGATGCCTATCTGGAGCATGAAGCGCATCGGCGAGCCGGCGCCCGGCTGGTGGCGGCGCTCGAAGGCGGCACGGACGGGCTGATGGTGTTCGACCTGGAGATCGCGTGATTATCCCATTCTCAGCGCAACCACACCGGCAACGATGCTAAGCACCGCGGCACCCCGCCATGCCGTCATCTTCTCGCCGAGCGCGAACACCGAGATCATCATGGCGAAGAGGATCGATGTTTCGCGCAACGACGCCACCGAGGCGATCGGCGCCTTGGTCATCGCCCACATCACGATCCAGTAGGCGCCGCCGCTGAGCACGCCGGTATAGATTCCTGCCTTCCAGTCGCGGGCCAGCACCGGCAGCGCCTGTGGGCCGCGAAAGACGACGCAAAGCACCAGCGCCCACAGCGCATCGCAGACGAACAGCCAGGCCGCATAGCTCGATGCGGTGGCGGCCAGCCGCGCGCCGCTGCCGTCCGACAGCGTATAGCTGGCGATGAAGATCGATGTGCCCAACGCGAAACCGACAGCGCGCAAGTTCAATTTCTCCAGATGCGCGCCGCCGCGAAACGACAGCACCAGCGTGCCCGCCGACAACAAGAGAATGCCGAGAATGGCGAGCGGCGCCGGCATCTCGGCAACCACCACAACGCCCCCCAAAGCGGCCAGCAAGGGCGCGGTGCCGCGCGCCAGCGGATAGGTCTGGGCGAAATCGCCGGCCTTGTAGGCGCCGATCAGGAACGTCCTGTAGCCCATGTGGAAGACAACCGAGGCGAGGATGTATGGCCACACTTCCGGCTTCGGCACCTCGACGAAGGGCAACGTCACCAGCGCGGCGGCACCCATGCCGAGCGTCATCAGCGTTATCGACAGGAAACGGTCGAGATGGACCTTGACCAGCGCATTCCAGATCGCATGCATGGAAGCGGCGGCGAGCACCGCGAAAAAGACAAACAGGCTCATCGGCGGTTCATCCGCCGCCCGTCCCTATGGCGATAGGCGTCTCCAGGTCGATATCGACCCAGAGCGGAAAATGATCGGAGGCGATTTGGCCGATTTCGGCGCTGACCGAGCGCACGCGCCCCGCAAACATACCGCCGACGAAGCAATGGTCGAGCCGGCGCTTTGCGATCCTGCCGTCGATGGTCTTCACATGGGTGTGAAAGTCCGACGTCGGTTCGCTGGCGACGGCGGCGGCGTCGACAAAACCATCGAGATAGGCGGCACCGCGATGATAGGGCGCGCTGCCGACGATGCAGCGGTACTCGGCGCTATCCGGCTCCATGTTGAAGTCGCCCAACCAGATCGCCGCTACGGGGTTTTCTGGCTCCTGTTCGCCATTGCTCCAGTTGCGCGCCGGCTCGTCGTCGGCGCCGCTCCATGGGCCGCCCTCGGACGGCGCGCGGCGATGCTCGGCCAGCAAATACTCGATCTGCTCCAGCCGCTCCTCGGCCGCGATATGCGCCAGATGCAGCGAAAAGAACCGCACCGGGCCGGCAGGGGTGCGGATCATGCATTCAAGTGCGGCGTTGCGGGTGTTGAGCGGACGCAGCGTGCGCCTGAGCGGCAGCGTGTGCAGCCGCGACCAGACGATCGGCAGCTTCGACAGAACCATGGTGCCGAATTGCCGCCGCCGGTTGACGATGCGGCCGTCACGCCTGTGGCTGGCATCCATGTCGAATGCCGGGCCGTAGACCCAATGGTAGTCGGGCAGCAATCGCGAAAGAAGTTCCGGCTGGTCGTCCTCGTTGCTGCGTAACCAGTGCCGCTCGACTTCCTGCAAGGCGATGATGTCGGCACCGGCGACGACCTTGGCGCAACGCGCCAGATCGTAGCGGCCATCGCCGCCGAAGCCGTACTGGATGTTATAGCTGACCAGCTTCATTGCTTATCCGGCTCAGTTTCCTGCTGGCAGTAGCCGTTCGGTGGATTGGTTGCAATGTGCAGCCGGACGGAGGGAGCTTGGGCCAGATGCTAAGTCGTCAGTGGCTGGAACCGCCCGGGCGGGGATGCCGCCAGTTCCGACCAGTCGATCTCTTCCTCGAGGCGGTGGTAGGCCTCGTCGCCGATCGTTCCGTCGATGCGCAGGCGCTCCAGTGCATCGCGCTGGCTCTTGATGGCATAAAGACGCAACCTGTCATACTCGGTCGCCGCCTGGGCATCCTCCGGGTTCTCGGCGATGGCGCGCTGGGCGGCATATTGCTCGCGCACCGCCCCTGCGGCGCTCGACGTCTTGCCGCTGAGCACGTCGAGCGCAGCCTGCATGATGGCGACGCGCGCCTGCGCCACCTCCCGGTCGACCGTCTGGTCGGGCTTGAGATTGAGCACACTCAGCAACGGCTTCAGGCTGACGCCTTGCAGCACCAGCGTGCCGAGCACGACCGTGAAAGCGGCGAGCACGATCGGATCACGGCCCGGAAAGTCGGCCGGCAAGGCGAAGGCTGCCGCAAGCGTCACCAGGCCGCGCATGCCGCACCAGCCGATAAGCACGCCGCCGCGAAATGTCGGTGCGTCCTTCCGCCTGTCCTCGTCGCCCAGACGTGCCAGCGCTCTGAGGATCGCGCCGCAGCCCAGCACCCAGACGAGCCGCGATACGATGACAATGGCCAGCACCGCCAGGGCAAAGACGAACGCCTCGCTTTGTCCTTGCTCGGCAAGTCGACCGACAATCGATCGCGCTTGCAGGCCCATCAGGACGAAGGCCAGGACGTTGAGCACGAACACCGCCGTCTCCCAGACCGAGTAGGAACTGACACGATTCCTTGCCGGCATGCGGCGCGGCGATGTACGTGCGATCGTCATGGCATAGACGACGATCGTGATGATGGCGGACAGCCCTATCCTGTCGGCCAGGATCCAGACGCCAAAGGTTGAGGCGAATTGCACCACGGTGCCGCTCGCCGGGTCGTCGATACGGCCGAGTATGGCGAGAGACAACCGGCCTAGCACATAGCCTGCGGCAAGGCTGCCGACCGTCGACAGCAGGATCATTGGTATGGCACTGCTCAACAGGATAGAGCCGGCGGCTGCGGAAACCGACATTCGGTAGATCAGCAGTGCCGTCGCGTCATTGAGAAGGCTCTCGCCTTCCAGGATGGCGGTGATGCGGTGCGGTACCTTGAACTGCCCGAGCACGGCCGCCGCTGCCACCGCATCGGGCGGCGCCACAATCGCGCCAAGCGCTATGGCGGCGGCGACGGGCAGGCGTGCCATCGTCCAGCCGACCAGAGCGACCGCCACCGTGGTGAAGATGACGGCGCCAAGCGCCAGCAGGATGAGCGAAACCTTGTAGCGGTTGAGATCGCGCAGCGACGTGTCGTAGGCCGCGTCGAGCAGCACCGGTGCGATGAACAAAGCAAGCGCCAACTCCGGGTCGATCTCGATAGTCGGTGCAAATGGCAAGAAGGCGATGCCAGCGCCGGCCAGCGCCAACAATGAAGGATAGGGAATCTGCAGGTGCCGCGACAGCGCGGTCAGGGCGACCGCGATGAGAAGCAGGACAAGGGTGAGTTCAAAAAGCGCCATGCCTTATCGTAGCGGTGAAGCCGGGCGATTGGCACTGCAAAAACGGCCGCGCCTTTGGCTGCTGGTGAATGGTGAGTGGTGAATGGTGAATGGTGAATGGCTGCGTGTAGAGGAATTTGGCGCGTAAAGCGCATTCTCACTATTCACTATTCCCTCTTCCCCTAATGCAGCACCAGCATGTCGCCCGACGAGAACGAAATTTCGGCCTTTTCGCCGACGGCCGGCGGCGGCGTGGCCGGGCTGTTGAACGTGTCGAGCGAGACCGTGGCGCCGCCGATGCCGACGCGCACGCGGATGACCGAGCCGAGGAAATGCACTTCGGCGATTTCGCCCGAAAGGCTGGAGTCGCGGCCGGGGTGGCGCCCCAGCGAAATCGCTTCCGGACGCAGTGCCAACGACAGCGTGTCGCCGGATTTCGAGCCGTTGAGCTTGCCCTTGAGCGAAACCTCTTGCGAATTGACGCGCACCTTGCCCGAAGCCGCGTCGGTGACCGTGCCTTCAAGCACGTTCAGCGTGCCGACGAAATTGGCAACGAATTTGGTTGCCGGTCGGTTGTAGATCTCGAACGGCGTGCCTACTTGCTCGGCCTTGCCGCCATACATGACAGCAATGCGGTCGGAGATCGACAGCGCCTCTTCCTGGTCGTGGGTGACGAAGATGGTGGTGATGCCGAGCTTCTTCTGGATCGAACGGATTTCCTCGCGCAGCGACACGCGCACCTTCGCGTCGAGCGCCGACAGCGGCTCGTCGAGCAGCAACAGCTTCGGCTTCGGCGCAATCGCCCGCGCCAGCGCGATGCGCTGCTGCTGGCCGCCGGAAAGCTGGTAGGGATAGCGGTCGCCCATCTGCGGCAGCTTGATGATATCGAGCATTTCGGCAATGCGCCTGTCGGCATCGGCCTTTGGCATGCCGGCGACCTTCAGCCCGAAGCCGATATTCTGCGCCACGGTGAGGTTCGGAAACAGCGCATAGGCCTGGAACACCATGCCGACATTGCGCTGATTGGGCTTCAGCCGGGTGATGTCCTTGCCGGCCACGACGATCTTGCCGGCGGACGGCTCTTCGAAACCAGCGACCATGCGCAGCACCGTCGTCTTGCCGCAGCCCGATGGCCCAAGGAAAGAGACGAATTCGCCCGGCTCGACGTCGAGGTTGAAATCCTGCACCACGGTGATGGGGCCGAAGGATTTTCGCACATGCTGGATTGAGAGGAAGGGCTCGGTCATGGCTTTTTCCTTCGGGTCAGTTCGGACGGTTCGCCGATCGCGGCGCGAAACGCGACAGGATCTGGATCAGCGACATGCAGCCCCAGGTGATGGCGAAGGCGATGATGGCAAGCGCCGCCGGCTCGTAGGCTCGGTTAGCGCCGACGTTCTGCAGATAGGGTCCGAAGGCAGGCCGGTTGAGCAGGCTAGCCATGGTGAATTCGCCTATCACGATGGCGAAGGTCAGGAAGGCGCCCGACAGCACCGCGATCAGCACATTGGGCAGGATGACCCGGGTGATGATCGTGCCCCAGCCGGCGCCGAGAATCTGCGCCGCCTCGGTCAGTGTCCGCACGTCGATCGTGCGAAGTCCGGTGTCGACGGCGCGATACATGTAGGGCAGTGCTAGTGTCGCATAACCGATGACCAGCAAGGCATTGGCTCCTGTCTCGCTGCCCAGGAACGGCAGCGGTGAGTTCGACCCGTACATTCTAATGTAGCCGAAGACGATGACGATGGCGGGAATGACCAGCGGCAGCAGCGTGATGAACTCGACGACGGGCCTGAGCTGCGGCATCCGCAGGCGGATCCAATAAGCGGTAGGCACCACGATCAGCACGCCGAGAATGATGGTGAAAACAGCAGCGAGTACGGAATAGCCGAAGGTCGCCTGGAAACGGGGGTCGCCAAACACGACTTTGTACGCATCGAAGGAATAGGCGCCGCGCCGCATGCGCATGGAAAATTCCACCGTCGCGATAAGCGGAATGAAGAAGTAGGCAGCGCCCAGCGCGAAGACGACCCAGGCCCAGAAACGTCCGCTCTTCATTTAAGCCACCTTTCCGAGCGCGTCCGGAACCAGATGTAGAAGACATTGGCAAGCCCGGTGATGACGATCATACCGAAGGCAATGGCATAGCCGAGATGGGCATTGTGCAGCACGTCACCGCGGATCTGCGCGTAAAGCAGGATAGGGACGATGTTAAGCGAGGAGCCGGTCAGAGCGTAAGCGGTGGCGATGGCACCGAAGGCGTTGGCGAACAAGAGGATGACGGTGCCGAGGAAGCTTGGCCAGATCACCGGAATGACGACCATACGCCAGAACTGCGCCTGGGTCGCGCCAAGCGTTGCTGCCGCTTCGCCCCATTCCTTCTTCAGCCCGTCGATCGCTGGCACGATGATCACCACCATCAGCGGGATCTGGAAATAGACATAGGTCAGTGTCAGGCCCCAGAACGACAGAATGTTGAAACCATGGGCATAAATGTTGAAGCCGACCAAGACGTTGAGCAGCACCGTGGCGAGCCCGAGCCGGCCGAGCGTCGCGAGAAAGGCGAAGGCCAGCGGCACGCCGGCAAAATTGGAGGCCACGCCGGAGAAGGTCAGTGTCGCCGAGCGTATCCATTCCGGCAGTCCGCCGCGCACGATGGCGATGGCAATGGCAAGCCCCGCGAAAGCACCGATCAGCGACGAGGCGAGGCTGACCTTGATTGAGATCCAGTAGGCGGCAACGATCGACGGCTGCGCCAAGGCCGCTATGTTTTCGAAAGTGAATTCGCCGGCATCGTTCCGGAATGCGCCCAGCATCAGATAGAGCGTGGGCAGGATCAGGAACATGATGGCGAAGATGAAGAAAGGCGCAACGCCAAGCCATTGTGTCGGCAGCCTCATACTGCGGGCGTCGGCAGGAGGCGCGGTCTTCCCGGCAACAGCGTGATCGGACAACGAGATATCGGTCATGCGCCGGCTACCGTCCTGGAGGTATGCCGGGCGGCGATCTAAGCCGCCCGGCTGATCTCAAGTCTTACTTGACGTTGGCGCCGACGACGGCATCCCAGTTCTTGGTGATGGCTTCCTTGGCCTTGCCCTGCTCGTCGAGCGTCGGGAACACCGCGGCTGCATAGGACTCGGCCGGCGGCAGCTTGGCCATCACGTCAGCCGGGAGCTTGCCATTCTTGGCGAGGTCGTTGAAGCGGATCGGGTGACAATAGCCCTTCAGCCAGCCGATCTGGCCTTCGTCGGAATAGAGATATTCCAGCCATAGCTTGGCAGCATTGGGATGCGGCGCGTAGGCGCTGATCGCCTGAACATAGACGCCGGCGACGACACCGGTCTTCGGCACGACGACGTCGACCGGCGGATTGCCCTTCAGCGTGTCGCGGCCGGCAAGCGCGTTATAATCCCAGGTCACCAGGATTGGCGTCTGGCCTTGGGCAAGCGTCGCGGGCTTGCCAATGACCGGCACGAAATTGCCGGCGGCATTGAGCTTCTTGAAGAAGTCGAGACCAGCCGTGCCGGCGGCTTCGCCGGCGGCCGCACCGCTGGAAAGGCCGGCGGCATAGACGGCCTGGATGGCCTGATTCGAAGCACGCGGGTCACCGGCGAGCGCCACGGTATTGGCAAATTCCGGCTTCAGCAGGTCGGCCCAGTCGGCCGGCGCTTCCTTGACCAGGTCCTTGTTCACCAGAAACGAAAGCACGCCGTAGTAGTCGCCGGTCCAAAAGCCTTCGGCATCCTTGGCGCTGTCCGGGATCGAGTCCCAGGTCGATACTTTATAAGCCTGGATCAGGCCATCCTTCTTTGCGGTCGGGCCGAAGCTCAGGCCGACGTCGATGACGTCAGGCGCCTGCGGGCCCTTGTTGTCCTTGTTGGCCTTGATCGCTTCGACCTCGTCGCCGGAGCCGGCATCGGGATTGAGCTCGTTGACGGTGATGCCCGGATATTTTGCCTTGAAGCCGTCGATGACCGCGCCGTAGCCGCACCAGTCATGCGGCAGCGCGATGGTGGTGAGCTGGCCTTCAGCCTTGGCTGCGGCGACCAGTTCATCCATGGACTGGGCCGACGAGATGGCAGAGGTCGCCATCAGGGCGACGGCCGTAAGGGAAAGCAGTTTTCCCGTGAATTTGAACATGTGTTCTCTCCGTTGAACTGACGCCGTTGGACGCCTGCGATGCGGTATCGTTTTCGTGTGACAGCCAGATGAAAGCTTTGTGAAAGCGATGCCCTGCAGTACGAAAAAGTAAACTCTTTTTAACCGGCTGTAGCAATCGCTACGCGGCTATTTTTCCGGCTAACTAGTTTCGACCTTGCCGTTCATCCTTTCCCCCTTTCTTCGCCTCTTTTCCAAAGTGGATTTCCAATGCGGAAGTTGTCTCAGACGGCGCCGGCGATGGCATTTTCCAGCAGCGTCAGCGCCGCCTTCTTGGTCAGCTTGACCGGGTTGCCGCCGGCGGTCGGGTCGACCATCGCCATGTCGGCGATCAGGCCCTTGCGCTTCTTGTCCATGTCGAGCCCCTTGATCAGGCCGGGCAGCGCGTGCGGCACCTTGAGCTCCTTGCGCAGCTTGATGATCGCCTTCGCAAAACCGTCGAAGCCGCCCTTGATGCCGCAATAGGCGGCGAGCCGGGCTATGCGCGGCTCAATCGCCTCGCGGTTGAAGGCCAGCACATAAGGCATGAACACGGCGTTGGTCATGCCGTGGTGGGTGTCGTAGAGCGCGCCGATCGGATGCGACAGCGAATGAATCGCGCCAAGCCCTTTCTGGAAGGCGGCGGCCCCCATGGCGGCCGCGCTCATCATGTTGGCGCGGGCGACTAGATCCTTGCCGTTGGCATAGGCTTTCGGCAGGTTTTCGAAGACCAGCCTGATGCCTTCCACCGCGATGCCGTCGGCCATCGGGTGATAGCCCGGCGCACAATAGGCTTCGAGGCAATGGGCAAGCGCATCCATGCCGGTGCCGGCGGTGATGAAACCGGGCATGCCCACCGACAGCTCCGGATCGGCAATGACGATCGCCGGCAAGAGTTTGGGATGGAAGATGACCTTTTTGGTGTGGGTCGCCTCATTGGTGATGACGCCGGCGCGCCCGACCTCCGAGCCGGTGCCGGCGGTGGTCGGCACCGCGATGATCGGCGCGATCGCATCGGCATCGGCGCGCGTCCACCAGTCGCCGACATCCTCGAAATCCCAGACCGGCCGGGTCTGGCCGGCCTGAAAGGCGATGAGCTTGCCGAGGTCGAGCGCCGAGCCGCCGCCAAAGGCGATGACGCCGTCATGCTTGCCCTGCTTGAACACAGCGATGCCGGCGGTCAGGTTGGAATCGACCGGGTTCGGCTTGACCTCGGAAAACACGCCATACGGCACCTTGGCATCGTCCAGTATTTTCAGCGTCGAAGCCACCACCGGCAGTTTGGCCAGTCCCGGGTCGGTAACGAACAGCGGCCGCTTGATGCCGGTCGCCGCCAGCACCTCCGGCAGCTCCTTGATGCGTCCGGCGCCGAAGCGGACGGTCGTCGGGTAATTCCATTTGGAAACGAGTTTTGTCATTTTTGTCTTTCGAAAAGTCAGATGGCTTCGCGCAGATGGTATGATTTCGGCCTGGTCAGATTGTCGTAGCCGATGGCCGACAGTGCCGCGCCCTTGCCGGTGTCCTTGACACCGGTCCAGACCAGCGCCGGGTCGAGATAGTCGCAGCGGTTCATGAACACGGTGCCGGTCTCGACACGATCGCCGATCGCCGCCGCATGCTCAATGTCGCGCGTCCAGATAGAGGCCGTCAGCCCATAGGGGCTGTCGTTCATCAGCGCGATCGCTTCCTCGTCGTTGCGCACCTTCATGATGCCGACGATTGGGCCAAAGCTTTCCTCGCGCATGACGCTCATCTGGTGGTCGACCTGGGTCAGCACTTCCGGCGCCAGATAGGGCGAACCTTGCCTGTCGTTGGCCACCTTCATGTTGATGTGTGCCCTGGCGCCCTTGCGCAACGCCTCGGCCTTCTGCTCGCGGATCAGGTCGGCGAAGCGCGCCTGCGCCATCGGCCCCATGGTGGTCGCCTGGTCGAGCGGATTGCCGACGACGTAGTTCCTGGTCTCGGCAATGAAGCCCTCGACGAATTCATCGTAGACCTTCTCGTGGACATAGACGCGCTCGATGCCGCAGCAGCACTGGCCGGAATTGTAGAAGGCGCCGTCGACCAGATTGGCAACCGCATGGTCCATCTTGGCGTCCGGCAGCACATAGGCCGGATCCTTGCCGCCGAGTTCGAGGCCGAGCGTCATGAAGGTGCCCGCGGCGGCCTTTTCAATGGCGCGGCCGCCGGCGACCGAGCCGGTGAAGTTGACATGGTCGATCTTGCCGGAGCCGAGCAGCCTTTCGGTCTGCGCGTGGTTCATGACAAGGTTCTGGAACAGGCCCTTGGGCAGGCCTGCTGTGTCAAACGCCTGCTGAAAACGTTCGCCGACCAGCAGCGTCTGCGCCGCGTGCTTGAGGATGACGGCGCTTCCGGCCATCAGCGCCGGGACGATGGTGTTGACGGCGGTGAGATAGGGATAGTTCCAAGGCGCGATCACCATGACCACGCCGAGTGGCACCTTCTTCACATAACGGCGAAAGCCATCCTTCGGGTTGGAGGCCATGACTGGCTTTAGGGCCGCCTCGGCGATCTCGACCATGTAGCTGACGCGTTCGCTAACGCCGCCGAACTCGCCGCCATAGCGCACCGGCCTGCCCATCTGCCAGGCGATCTCCGGCACGATCTCGCCGGTCATGGCGACCAGCGCTTCCAGCATGGCAAGCATGTATTTGCCGCGCTCGACGACTGGCGTCTGCGCCCACTTCTCCTGCGCCGCCTTGGCGCGCTCAACTGCGGCACCGATCGCCTGGTCCGTCGCCAGAGGCCGTTCGGCATAGATCGAACCGTCGACAGGGGATTTTATCTTGACCGTTTCGGTCATGCCTTGGGTCCTCGCATTCTACAATAATTATCGTTGGTCACGCCGCCCTCATCCGCCTGCCGGCACCTTTCCGCCTATAGTGACGGAGAAGGGACAAGCTCCAGCGCTGGCGACCCCCTCTCCCCGTTCTTCACGAGAGGGTAAAGGTGAGGGGCGGGCGGCGCCGACATTGCCAGCCATTCAATACCGCTCGAACCCCCTGTGCAGTTCCCAGTCCGTAATCCGGCGGTCGTACTCGAACTGTTCCCAGTGTGCCGTGTGGACGTAATGCTCCAGCACATCGTCGCCGAGCGCGTGCCTCAGCATCTTCGATTCCGCCAGCGTTGCGGTGGCGTCGCGCAGTGTCTTTGGAATTTCAGGCAGCTGCGAGGCCTGGTAGGCGTCGCCGACGAAGGGCTTCTGCAGTTCAAGCTTTTCATCGATGCCGGCAAGGCCGGCTGCGATCAGCGCCGCGAAGGCGAGATAAGGATTGAGGTCGGCGCCGCCGATGCGGCATTCCATGCGGATGCCCTTGGTGCCCTCGCCGCAAAGACGGAAACCGGCGGTGCGGTTGTCCTCGCTCCACATGATCTTGGTCGGCGCAAACGTGCCGGCCTGGAAGCGCTTGTAGGAGTTGATGTAGGGCGCCAGGAACCAGGTGAATTCCTTGGCATATTTGAGCTGGCCGGCCGCCCATTGCTGGCCGAGTGTCGACAGCGTCCACTCGGCATTTTTGTCGTAGAATAATGGTGTCTTGCCGTCAGCGCTCCACAGCGAATTATGGATGTGGCTGGAATTGCCGGCGAGCCCGTAATTGTACTTGGCCATGAACGAGATCGCCTTGCCTTCGGACTCGGCGATTTCCTTGGCGCCGTTCTTCAGGATGACGTGGCGATCGGCCATATCGAGCGCCTCGGCATAGCGGACATTGATCTCTTCCTGGCCTGGCCCCCACTCGCCCTTCGAATTCTCGATCGGGATGCCGGCCGCCTCCATCTCGTTGCGCAGCCGGCGCATGACGCCTTCTTCCTTGGTGGTGATGCCGATCTGGTAGTCGCCGATGTAGGGCGATGCCGTCTCGAGGCCCTGCCAGTGCTTCTTGCGGGCGGAATCGTACGTTTCGCTGAACAGATAGAATTCGAGCTCGGAAGCGAAATAGCCGATATAGCCGCGTTCCTGCAGCCGCTTGACCTGCTTCTTCAGCATAGCGCGCGGCGAATGCGCCAAGTCGTCATGGGTATGGTGGTCGAGCACGTCGCAGATCACCAGCGCTGTCTTCTCCAGCCAGGGGATACGCCGCAGCGTCGCAAGGTCCGGCTTCATGACGAAATCGCCATAGCCCTTCGACCAGCTCGCCGCCTTGTAGCCGGGCACCGGTTCCATATCGATGTCGGCGGCCAGCAGGTAGTTGCAGCCATGCGTCTCGTCATGCGCGGAATCGACGAAATACCGGGCCAGGAACCGCTTTCCCGCAAGCCGTCCCTGCATGTCGACGATGCAGGCCAGCACGGTGTCGACCTCTCCGCTGGAGACCGCTTGCTTCAACTGATCGAAGGAGAAATTTCCGGCCATTCCTTTGGCACTCCAGCGCTTGTCGTTTCGGGCCTGTAAAAAAGACCACTTTGAAGATGTGGGAAGCTATGGCCGGTAAAGCGCCGGCCATAGCTGGAGGACTTGCCTCAGTGGCCGGTTTCGCCGACGGCCTGTTCCGCAGCCTTGATCGCTGCCTGGCGCGCCGCGATGATGTCGCCTAGCGGCGGGCCCTGGAAGCGGTTGCGCTCGAAGGCAAACCAGACGATCGCCGTCAGGATGAAGAAGCCGACGGTGATGTAGAGCGCCCAGTCGTTCGGCGGCTGGATGCCGATGACGAAGATCAGGAGCATCGACAGGATCGAAAGCACGCCGAACAGCATGAAAATGGCGCGCCCCATATTCCACGGCCCCATCTTGTCCCATTTCGGCGTTCCCCAGGCCAGCATGCCGAGCACGATCGGCAGGGTGAAGGAGAGGAACAGGAAGATGACGGTGCACGATACGACGATGGTGTAGGCCGAGGTGCCTGCGACTGAAACCAGCGTCGAGCCCCAGACGAACAGGACGGACAGGATCGACGCCGTCCAGATCGCCGCCACCGGCGTGCGGTAGGTCGGGCTGACCTTGGCCAGTGCCGAGGAACCCGGCAGGCCGCCGTCCCGCGAGAAGGCGAAGATCATACGCGAAGCGGAGGTGACGGTGGCGAGGCCGCAAAGCAGCTGTGCCAGGAAGACGACGAGGTAGACGAACTCCTTGACGCCCGGGCTGACGCGCTGGTCGAAGGCCCAGAAGAACACGTTCCAGCCCTGCTTGGCCGCATCGTCCATGTTCGGGATCATCAGCACGAAGGCTGCGAGGAACAGATAACCGAAGACGGCCGACCAGATCACCGACATGACCATGGCGCGCGGCACGGAGCTCGCCGCCTTGATTGTCTCCTCGGAAGTATGCGCGGACGCATCGTAGCCGGTGATCGTATAGATCGGCAGCAGCAGGCCAAGCGCGAACACCCAGGCATTGGATACCGACGGCCACACACCGGCGCCGGCATCGCCGGAATAATTGTGGAAGGTGAACAGCCGGCTGAAATCCCAGGTTTCGGCCGAGATCAGGCAGACGACGGCGATGAGGATCGAGCCGAAGAAGATCAGATACCCCGAGAAGTCGGTCAGCTTGGCCGTCAGCTTGATGCCGAGGTGGTTGATCAGTGCCTGGGCGCCCGTGATGATGACCAGGAAGATCATCTGGTTGGTCAGCGTACCCTCGATGCCGAGCGCCGGTCCGAAGGCGCCGAGGAAAAACGTCCAGGTGCCGACATTGATGGCGCCGAGCACGGTGATCAGCCCGAGCAGGTTGAGCCAGGCCGTCACCCAGCCGGTGCCGCGATTGCCGAGGATCGAGCCCCAATGATAGAGGCCGCCGGCGGTCGGATAGGCCGAGCTGATCTGCGACATCGCTACAGCGAAGGTCAGCGAAACGAAACAGCCGACCAGCCAGCCAATGCCGATGCCGATGCCGCCGGAGCCGGAGGTTGCCTGCGCCAGCGAGTTGATGCCGCCGGACAGGATGCAGATGATCGAAAAGGAGACCGCGAAATTTGAAAAGCGACTGAGGCGCCGCTCCAGTTCCTGGGCATAGCCCATATTGTGGAGGACCTTTACGTCCTCCGCCTTGTCAACTTCAGTGTAGCCCGATGCTGCCATTTTTAGTCCCCTTTTGGTTTCTTAGCTGGCCGATTGAACTGACTTT
The DNA here is from genome assembly GCF_040318745.1 of Mesorhizobium sp. M1027. NCBI lineage: Bacteria > Pseudomonadati > Pseudomonadota > Alphaproteobacteria > Hyphomicrobiales > Phyllobacteriaceae > Mesorhizobium > Mesorhizobium sp. M1027. The sequence goes on from NZ_JAMYMW010000003.1 coordinate 217,176, forward strand.
CCGACTGCGCTTGGTCTGGAGGCCTTGGCCGCCTCGGGCTCCAGATTGAGAAAAATACTCGAGAGCAGATCCGCCCATTTCCGCTGCCCGGCTGCGCCGGCGATCTCGTCGTTGCGGACTTCGATCATCGCGCAAGGCAGCCCGCGGGAGCGCGCATGGCGCTCCAGCGTGAAATAGACCCGGTCGGCCGGCGAATAGGGTTCGTTGACGCCGACGGTGACGCCGGCAAGCTGCTGTAGCGCCGTGATCAGCGGCGCCGCCAGCCGGCGGTCCTCGTCATGGATGATGCCGATGTGCCACGGCCGGCTTTTGCCTTTGTAGAGCGGCGTGAAGGAATGGATCGAGACCAGCCTGGTCTCCCGCCCGGACGCCAGGCGCTCGTCGATGATGGTTGCGATCCGCTCGTGAAACGGTCGCCACGCCAGCGCGATGCGCGCCTCCCGCTGGTCGGCCGAAAGTCCCTGGTTGGCCGGGACCACGGTTTTTTCGCTGGCGCTGACCGTCACTATCAGGTCCGGCGCGTCGAGCGGCCGGTTGCAGTCGATAACGAGCCGCGAGATGCAGGTCTCGACCAGCGTCGCATCGAGTGCCTCGGCCATGCGGCGCGCCACCGGCAAGGCGCCGGGATCCCAGGCGATGTGGCGGGAAAGATCCTCGGCGGCAAGGCCGAGCGTTCCGAATTCCGGTGGCAGGAAGTTTGAGGCGTGGTCGCAGGTCAGCACGAAAGGGCTCGATCCGCCAGGGTTCGTCACCCTTACGGTTTCAGGCGATGCAAGGCTGGCGGGCCGTGCTGTCTCCATTGTCTGCTGTCCCCGGGGAGCGCTGTATCGTATGTTACGTATTTTGCCTCATTGCGTCCCTGCGGATGATTTCATACAGTTTGGCCGGCTTTGTCAAACGCGATTTCGATAATGCGGTAACGGCACGGCCAGGGTGGGGGAAAACATGGTTTCCAGCATTGCCGAACTGATCTCCGACCGCATCGGCGCCATGCCGGCCGGCGAGCGGCGCGCTGCACAAACACTGATCGCCAGCTATCCGCTGATCGGGCTGAAGACGGTCGCCGAATTCTCGGCTGCCGCCGGCGTGTCGTCGCCGACGATCCTGCGTTTCGTCGCCCGGCTCGGCTTCCAGAACTATCCGGAATTCCAGTCGACGCTGCAAGACGAGCTGGCGGCGCAATTGCAGTCGCCGGCCTCGCGCACGCTCAATCCGCCGTCGCAGGGCAGCGCCGTCTCGCCGATGCTGGAAGCGACGCTCGACAATATGCGCGAGACATTCCGGCATCTCTCGGACAAGCAGCTTGCCGACATCGTCGCCAAGCTTGCCGACCGGCGCGGCAAGACATTCCTGATCGGCGGCCGCTTCACCGACCCGCTGGCGCGCTACATGGCGGCCCACCTTGCTATCATCAAACCCAACGTCTTCCATCTCGCCGGCCAGGAAAGCGTCTGGCGCGACCGGCTGATCGACATGGGCAAGCGCGACGTGCTGGTGATCTTCGACATCAGGCGCTATCAGGACAGCCTCGTCCGCTTTGCCGAGACCGCCAACCAGCGCGGCGTGCAGATCGTGCTGTTTACCGATCAGTGGCTGTCGCCGATCGCCCGCTTCGCCCGCCACGTCATCGCCGGGCGCACCGCAGTGCCTTCGGCCTGGGACTCATCCGCCGCCCTTTTCGTCGTTGCCGAAGCGCTGATCGGCGCCGTCACAAGGCAGCTCGAGGCTGACGGCGCCAAACGCATCCGCGAGCTGGAAAGCCTGCGGTAGCGCAGGCTTTTGGAAAAGCACGCTCCTGGCCGTGCCTAGTCAACCAAAAAACTGACCATCTGCAGGATCAGGATCAGCAACAAAACGCCAAAGGCAGACGCCAAAACAGCTGCCAGCAGGACGATGCGTTGTTTCTTACCCACAGCTCCCCCGGGAAAGCATAGCTCCCGTCCACGAACGAATGTCAGTCCTACCCTATCGCTCAACCACCGGCCCACGTCATCAAGACCCGCCTGCGGCTTGGCGGAGGAGTAATGACGACTTGCTTCACGCGCGAAATGAACCGCTGGAGCCAAGGTGCTCGCTTGGAGGGACGGCTGCATCATTCATCCGACCCATGTCACGGCCGAATGACCACCTTGCCGTTCGGGCTTAACCATTTCAGCCGCAAACCGTGCCATTGCCCCAATCCGGATACTTTAGCCGTGGCAAGGATAATCGTAGCTCGGCTAGCCTTGTCGATGCGAAGCCGCTCCTTGAACCATCAGTCAAACAGCGGTGAACTGCGCGGAGGAAATCGATGAGCTATCTGGACGAGCTGTTCTCAGTCGCCGGCAAGACGGCGCTGGTCACCGGCGCCGCGACTGGCATCGGCCGCATGGCGGCGACCGCTCTGGTCAAGGCCGGCGCCACCGTGATGATCGCCTCGCGCAAGGGCGAGGATTGCGTCGGGGTAGCCGGCGAGTTGAACGGCCTTGGCGCGCCCGGCAGGGCGGAAGGTTTTGCCGGCGACGTCTCCAGCGAGGCCGGCATTGCGGCGCTTGTGGCCGAGGTCAGGGCGCGGACCGAGCGGCTGCATATCCTGGTCAACAATGCCGGCATCTCCTGGGGGGCGCCGCTGGAAAGCTTTCCCTACCATGCCTGGGCCAAGGTGTTCGGCGTCAATGTGACCGCGGTCTTCCACCTGACGCGCGAGTTGCTGCCACTGCTCGAGGCCGCCGCCAGCGATGCCGACCCGGCCCGGGTGATCAACCTCGGATCGGTGATGGGCACGCAGCCTTTGGCCGAAGATGCCTACTCCTACTCGGCCTCGAAGGCCACGGTTCACCACCTGACGCGCATCCTGGCGATCGAATTCGCCGGCCGCCGCATCACCGTCAACGCCTTTGCGCCTGGCCCTTTCCGGAGCCGGATGACGGCCTTCGCCACCGGCACCGAAGACCAGGCAAGACATGTCGGCAACCATGTTCCGATCGGCCGCATCGGCGCACCGGATGACATTGCCGGCGCAACGCTCTATTTGTGCAGCCGTGCCGGCAGCTATGTCACCGGCGCTATCCTGCCGATCGATGGCGGGCAGTCGGTGCAACACGGGCTGACATTATTCAAGGAATGAGACGCACGCCATCCGGCGAGTGAAATGCCGGGGGTGAAGATGGAGGACATCAGCGTGGAACCGATCAGTCTCGATGTGCTTCTGGCCAACGTCGGCAAGGAAGTCGGCGTGTCGCCATGGCGGGTCGTCACCCAGCGCATGATCGACCAGTTCGCCGATGCCACCGACGATCATCAGTTCATCCATTGCGATCCGGAACGCGCCAGCCGCGAAACGCCGTTCGGCGGCACCATCGCGCATGGCTTCCTGTCGCTTTCGCTGTTGTCGGCGATGACCTTCGAAACCATGCCGCCGCTGGAAAACAGCAAGATGGGCGTCAATCATGGCTTCGATTCGCTGCGCTTCCTGGCGCCGGTGAAGACCGGCTCGCGCATCCGCACCCGTTTCGTGCTGGCCGACGTCAAGGTCAGGCCGTCCGGCTGGGTGCAGACGGCGCACGACGTGACGATCGAGATCGAGGGCTCGAAAAAACCGGCGCTGACCGCGCGCTGGCTGACGCTGACGCTGATCGAACGCCAACCGGAAGCGGTTTGAGGTATCCAACGCCTGGGGACCTAAATCTGTTTGGCTTCGGCCGCGACATACTTCATATGGCGGCTGACCTGCAGCGCAATGTAGACGACCAGTGAGCAACCGATTGGAAACACGATCTCGTTGAGGCCGGTTGCGATAGCCTGCGGCAGTGCGAGAGCAGCGTCGTTTGCCGCGGCCGTCTCGATGGTCAGCACCGTGATCCCGCCGCCGAATACCGCGCCTATCAGGGCGCCCGCCAGCGCGAAATGGAGCGGACGCGGTTCTTCCTTCGATGCCAGCGACGCCAGTGTCCAGCCGAGCAGCCCGTATTCGATCGCCCGCAGCACACCCAGGGTCGTGAGCGACAGGATGGCCGGCTTTGCCGCCGCGTCCAGCGCGCTGACCATGACCTTTTGCGTCCCTTTGGCGATGCCCATCGCCAGTGGCGCTGAAATCGCGCTGATCAAGCCGCCGAGCGAGGCTCGCACCTTGGCGAGCGCCGTGCCGAGGCTGACGCCGGCGCAGACGAAGAACGACCAGGTCACGCCTTGCGCCAGTTCGATCAGAACCTGCGTCGTCGCCGGGTAGGCACCAGCCGCAAATCTGACGGTCAGAATGAGAGCTTCCATGGCAAAGCCGAGCGCGATCGCCAGCCATGCGACCATGACGACGCGCCTGAGCGCCATCCTGGCGCGATGGGAAAGCGGGTCCACGTCCGGCACGCCGGACGAAAGCTCAGTTCCGGTCATAACGGCCTCCCGAAACGAAATTCTTGCAGAGCCGCGAATTAGTCTTTGTCTGTAACAGTCCGATGTTGCCGGCTTTATTGCCGGGTTACATGGGTATTGCGACAGTCAGCCTTCTGCTTCGTGCCACCCTTGCCCGACGCCGTACAGCGTATATATGCTGCATCCAGCCATCAGTCATAAGGCAGTAGAAAGTTGCAGCTGAGCGTCCAGGAGCGCCGCGAAAAACAAAAGGCCGAACTGCGTTCCGAACTTGTCGACGCCGCGCACAAGCTTGTCCAGGAAGAAGGCTATGACGGCCTCACCATCCGCAAGCTCGCAGAGCGCGTTGGCTATGCGCCGATGTCGGTCTATTCCTATTTCGCCGACAAGCAGGACATCCTGTTCGCGCTGGCCGAGGATGCCTTCGAGACCTTGGCCAGGCGCATCGCAAATCATACGGCCGACGACCCGATCGAGGCGCTCAAGGCGGTGCTTGTCGAATACGCCGCCTTTGGGCTGGAAAATCCCAACGAATACCGCACCGTCTTCATGACCGAAAAAGTCGGGCCGCCAGCCGGAAAGACCTTCGCCGAAATGGAGAGCGGCAACCCGGCGATGAAAGTGCTGATCGCGAGGGTCGAAGCCTGCGTTGCCGCCGGCAGGCTCAAAGGCGATCCACGCGCCATCGCTACCATGCTGTGGGCGGTCGGCCACGGCGCCATCTCGCTGCTGATCACCTTCCCGTTCTACCCGTTCGGCGACCAGACGACGTTCATCACACGGATCGGCGACATCATGCTCGAAGCCATCGCCGCGCACGAGATTGCGCCGCTCACGCCGTCGGTCAACTGCTGAAGAGCGGCGCTCCTCCCGATCTGCAGGATCTTCTCCGAACGTTCTGCGCTGCGGCGCCGAGCGTTCGGCAATTCTCCGTACGCGTACGATTTTGCTTGAACACCGGGAGTTCAGGGCGTATCTGTACGCAGTTCCGTACACGTACGAGAAATTCAATAGCTGAACCGGAGACCGACGATGAAGAAGGCAGTCCTCACGCTCGCCGCCCTGCTGGCACTCTCTGGCGCCGCATTTGCCGGCAGCAGTCAGCCAGCCAAGCAAGAAGCGGCCTGCATCGACACCAAGGCCGATGTGAAGCTCGATTGCGCGCCGACCGGATCGCTTGAAAACGCCGATGCCCCGACACACAAGGCCGGCAGCAAGGGCCCGAGACTCGGCATCGGCATCGACCCGTGGATCGTGCCAAGCAGCTTCTGAGCCGGTCGGGCGACAATACGCGGTAAGGAAACGAAAGGGCGGCAGGACTTTCCGGCCGCCGATCTTGTCTGCTTCAGCCCTGCTTTATCGCGGCGTGCAGATCACTTCTTGCGCTTCTGTCCCGCCACGTTTTTACGCTTGCCGGGTCTTGCCGGTGCGCCGGGAATGGCCGTTCCGGTGATCGACACCGGATCGCTGGCCGGGAATGTATCCTCGAGGCCTTCCTCGAGTTCCTCTTCGATATCCGTCCCAGTGCGCTGCTCGTCTTCAAAAGAGCGCACGGCCGGCGTCTTGACCGGCGACTTCGGCGCGGAGTTCGGCGGCATGTGCATTCTCCCTCGGCTCGCTGTCGCAGAACGGGCGGGCGCGGCGAACATGCCTATGCTGCCGCGTCGCGCGCTGCCTCCGACAGAAAAGTAAAGACATAATCGGAAAAGGAACGCCAGCATTCGACGCGGAACGCGTCGGCCGCCGTGCGCAACAGCACAATTTCCACCTTGCCGAGAATGCTACGCGACGCCGCCCCGACCGGAAAGGCGTCGAGCGACAGATCCTGCGGGCAGCCGGCATTGATCGTCGCCGCGGCAGCCGGACCGGTAACCGATATGGCGACGTTGCGGTGCGAGATGCCGACCGCCGAATGCAGTACGGAAATGCTGGCGCAGTCGGGGAGCGGATCTTTTCCGTTCTCGTCGATAACCAGCCATTCGTCCGGCCCGAGCCACAAGGCCGTGCGTCCGGCCTTTGCCGCCGAGGTTTTCGGCCTTTGCGGCAGGACGACACCGAGCGCTTTCGAAAGTGCCGCAATCGAGGCTTCCGGCGCGCGCAACGATATGCGCTCGGCCGGCGGCAGCACGGCAAGTGTAACGCCGGCGGCGGAAAGCGACTGGCCGGCGAGAGCCGGACGGCGCTCGACTGAGGGTCCGGCGGCGTTGGTTTTCACGGCGGCCTTAGCCATTGAGGCGCTCCCCCTTCTCATCGAAGAACACCATGCCGGTGACCTCCACCTCGATCACCCCGTTCGGCATCGGCACATAGAGCGTCTCGCCCGTGCGATCGCGGCCGCCGGCGACCAGCCCCAGCGCGATCGAGCGGCCGCAATTTTGCGACCAATAGCTCGACGTGACATGGCCAATCATCTTCATCGGGATTGCCTGCTTCGGGTCCGCGACGATCTGCGCGCCCTCCTCCAGCACCACCTTGGGATCCCTGGTCTTCAGGCCGACAAGCTGCTTGCGGCCCTTGGCGACCAGATCCGGCCGCGCCATGCCGCGAATGCCGACGAAGTCGGTCTTCTTCTTGCCGACCGCCCAGTCGAGCCCGGCGTCGTTCGGCGTCACCGTGCCGTCGGTATCCTGGCCGACGATGATGTAGCCCTTTTCGGCGCGCAGCACATGCATAGACTCTGTGCCATAGGCACAGGCGCTATGCTTCTGGCCCTCGGCCCACAACGCTTCCCAGACCGCTTCGCCGTAGTCGGCCGGCACGTTGACCTCGAAGCCGCGCTCACCGCTGAACGACATGCGAAACAGCCTGGTCGGCACGCCGCAGATCCGGCCTTCGCGCACCGACATATGCGGCAGCGCCTCATCCGACATGTCGATGCCCTCGACCAGCGGCGCAATGATGTCGCGAGACTTCGGTCCCTGCACGGCAATCACCGCCCATTGCTCGGTGATCGAGGTCAGCCAGACGTTGAGATGTGGGAACTCGGTCTGGAGATAGTCTTCCATATGGTTCATGACCCGCGGCGCACCGCCGGTCGTCGTCGTCACATGGAAACGGTCGGGGGCAAGCCTGCCGACGACACCGTCGTCATAGATGAAGCCGTCCTCACGCAGCATGATGCCGTAACGGCAGCGGCCGGGCTCGAGCTTTTCCCATGGATTGGTGTAGAGCAGTTCCATGAATTTGGCCGCATCCGGCCCGACCACCTCGATCTTGCCCAGCGTCGAGGCGTCGAACAGGCCGGCTGTCTTGCGCACCGTGACGCATTCGCGGTCGACGGCGGCATGTATGTCCTCGCCCGGCTTCGGGAAATACCAGGCGCGCTTCCACTGACCGACATCCTCGAACACCGCGCCCTGGCGCTCGGCCCAGGGATGGATCGCCGTCTTGCGGGTCGGGTCGAACAGGAGACCGCGCGCGTGCCCGACGATCGAGCCGAATGTCACCGGCGTATAGGGCGCGCGGAACGTCGTCAGCCCGACCTGCGGGATCGGCTTGCCCAACGTCTCGGCGGCAATCGCCAGGCCGTGCATGTTGGAGGTCTTGCCCTGGTCGGTCGCCATGCCATTGGTAGTGAAGCGCTTGACGTGCTCGATCGAGCGCATGCCCTCATGCACTGCCTGGCGGATGTCCTTGGCGGTGACGTCGTTCTGGAAGTCGACGAACGCCTTCACCGTCGTGTCCGCGCCGGCACCGGGTGCTGCACCCAGCATGCCGCGCGACCAGCTTTCGCCGGCATCGACCTTCGGCTTGGCGCTCTTGGCGGGCTTGCCGCCGACATCTTTGGCCGCCTTGGCGCCGGCGGCGTAAGCTTCGTCGATGGTCGCCGACAGCCCGTCGGTGCCGTTGCAGGCGCCGACCGAGACGCAGTCCTGCGCATAAATTCCGGGCACAAAGCGCTTGGTCTCGTCGTTGAAGGCGACCTTGCCGTGTGATTGCGAGAACAGATGCACCGATGGCGTCCAGCCCGCCGACATCAGGATCGCGTCGACCGGAATGGTGCGCTCGCCGCCGCCGTTCTTCGGCTGCACGGTCATCGACGACACCCGCAATTTGCCGCCGGCGCGGATCACCGCGCGACCGAAATTGACCTCGATGCCGAGCGCCCTCGCCTCGTCGATCACCGGCCCGGTCGGGTTGTCGCGCAGATCGACGATCGCCGCCACGTTGATGCCGGCCTTCTTCAGATCGATCGCCGCCGCGTAGGCGGAATCGTTCGCCGTATAGACGCCGACATTCCTGCCGACGGCGACGCCGTAATGGTTGAGATAGGTGCGCGCCGCCGACGCCAGCATGATGCCGGGGCGGTCGTTTTCGGCAAACACCATGTGCCGCTCGATGGCGCCGGTCGCCAGCACCACGCGTTTGGCACGAACCTGCCACAGCCGCTCGCGCGGCAGGTCGCGTCCGGGGTTCTGCAGATGGTCGCTGACGCGCTCGACCAGCCCGACGAAATTCTGCGCGTAATAGCCGAACGCCGTGGTGCGCGGCAGCACGCGCATATTGTCCATCGACTTCAACTTGGCGACGGCGGACTGCGCCCAGGCAAAACCATCCTGGCCATCGATCCTGGCGCCGCTCTCGAAATGAAGGCTGCCGCCGAATTCCGCCTGCTCGTCGGCAAGGATGACACGCGCCCCGGTTTCAGCCGCGGCCAATGCCGCGGCGATACCCGCGGCACCGCCGCCCAGCACCAGCACATCGCAGTGGGCGAAGCGCGCCGAATAATGGTCGGGGTCCGGCTGGTCGGGAGCGACGCCAAGGCCGGCGGCGGCCCTAATCTTGGGTTCGTAGAGGTTTTTCCACGCGGTCTTCGGCCACATGAACGTCTTGTAGTAGAAGCCGGCCGAAAGCATCGGCGAGGCGATACTGCTGACGGCGCCGACGTCGAAGGCGAGCGACGGCCAGCGGTTCTGTGACTGCGCGGTCAGCCCGTCATAGAGCTCCTGCACCGTAGCTCGGACGTTCGGCGTCTTGCGTGCCGCGTCGCGCTTGATCTCGACCAGCGCGTTCGGCTCTTCGGCGCCGGCCGACAGGAAGCCGCGCGGCCTGTGGTACTTGAACGAGCGGCCGACAAGATGGACGCCATTGGCAAGCAGCGCCGAGGCCAGCGTGTCGCCCTCGATACCGGTATAGGGACGGCCATCGAAGCTGAAGCCAGCTATCTTTGCCTGTTTGAGCCGCCCGGCGCCAGCAATGCGGAATGTCGCGCTCATTTTGCGGCTCCCGGCAGCTTCGTGGGCTTCGGCTCGCCGGCCTTGTAGGTCATCAGGAACCTGTCGCTGACGGTGTCGCGCACCGCGTTGAAGAACCGCGCGCAGCCGTGCATGTGCCGCCAGCGCTCATAGATGATCCCCTTGGGATTTGAGCGGATGAAGAAGAACTTTTCGAAATCGTCGTCGCTCTCCCCGGCGATGTTGGGGGAACGCGCAATATGCGCCTCGCCGGCGTTGCGGAACTCGAGCTCCGGACGCTCTTCCTCGCAATAGGGGCAGCGGATGAGAAGCATGGTTGGTCCTACAATTCGCCGTGGCCGACGCGGGCGCCGGCCGGTTGGTCGCAAAGCCTCTGGCCCAAGGTCACGAAGGGCGCGACGAGCCGGATGCGCTCCTCGATGCTTGCCGCAGGGCTGAAGAGGTCGCGGTTGGCCATGTTGCCGATCGTCAGCAGGACCGGATCGACCGTGACGATGACGACGCGCGGCTCGAACGGCTCGTCGTCGTCCAAGTCCGCCGGCCGGCCTTCAAGAAACGAGACGACCCTTTGTCCGCCGCTCCAGACGCAGGCCAGAATGCCGTCGTCGACGGAAAACGGCCATTCGGTCTCGTTTTCGGCGCGGCTGATCGGCTGCGTGCGCACCTCGTCCGGCGACGGAAAATGGAACAGGCCTTGCTCGCCGGCGAGCATCAGCGGCATGGCGACGGCCATCTCGGTCATCATCAGTGCGCCACCGCTGCCGCCGCCGCCTCGTCGATGAGGCGGCCGGTGCGGAAGCGCTCGATGGTGAAGGGCGCGTTAATCGGGTGCGGATCGTCCCTGGCGATGGTATGGGCAAAGACATGGCCCGAACCCGGCGTCGCCTTGAAACCGCCCGTGCCCCAGCCGCAATTGACATAGAGGCCGGGCACCGGCGTCTTGGCCAGGATCGGCGAACGGTCCGGCGTCACGTCGACGATGCCGCCCCATGAGCGCAGCATCTTCATCCGCGTGAAGATCGGGAACATCTCGCAGATCGCATCGAGCGTATGTTGCAAAATGTGCAGCCCGCCGGTCTGCGAATAGGAGACATACTGGTCGGTGCCGGCGCCGATTACCAGTTCGCCCTTGTCGGATTGCGAGATATAGGCATGTACCGTGTTCGACATGACTACGCAGGGCACCACCGGCTTGACCGGCTCCGACACTAGCGCCTGCAGCGGATAGCTTTCCAGCGGCATACGCACGCCGGCCATGTTCATGATCACCGAGGAGTGGCCGGCGGCGACCACGCCGACCTTCCTGCCGCCGATGAAGCCGCGCGTCGTCTCGACGCCCGTGACCGCGCCGTTCGGCGCCCGCTTGACGCCGGTGACCTCGCAATTCTGGATGATGTGGACGCCGCGCGCCGAGGCGCCGCGCGCATAGCCCCAGGCGACCGCATCGTGACGCGCCGTGCCGCCGCGGCGCTGCAGGGAGGCGCCCATCACCGGATAGCGCGCATTGCGCGAAATGTTGAGCGGCGGGCAGAATTCCTTGGCCTGCTCCGGCGTCAGCCATTCATTGTCGATGCCGTTCAGCCGGTTGGCATGGACGTGGCGCTTCAGCACCTGGATGTCGTGGATGTTATGGGCCAGCATCATGACGCCGCGCGGCGAATACATGACGTTGTAGTTGAGTTCCTGGCTGAGCCCGTCCCACAGCTTCAGCGCGTGGTCGTAGATGCCGGCGCTCTCGTCGTAGAGATAGTTCGAGCGGATAATGGTGGTGTTGCGGCCGGTATTGCCGCCGCCGAGCCAGCCTTTTTCCAATACCGCGACGTTGGTGATGCCGTGCACGGTGGCGAGATAATAGGCGGTGGCCAGGCCGTGGCCGCCGGCGCCGACGATGATGACGTCGTACTCCTTCTTCGGCTCCGGCGAGGACCACTGCTCCTCCCAACCCTTATGGCCGCGCATGGCCTCGCGGGCGATGGCGAATACCGAGTATTTCTTCAACGTCGCAGGCCTCGCAAATGACGGCCGGGCAGATCAGCCAACCCCGGCGCGCGAGCTTGTATCACTAGCGAAACGGCGCTGCCAGCCTTGCACTGTTTGCGACGGCGCTTGCCGTTTTGCGCCATGGTGGAGAAGAGGCATGCGGGCAGGTTGATGCAATTGCCTTCGAGCGCTATCCGTTGACTGACGATCGGAGGATTATGGCGGTGGGTAACGTCTGGTGGAATCTGACATTGCGCTTCCTGCTGGAGCTCGCCGCTTTGCTCGGCCTCGGCATGGCGGGCTGGAGCCTCTCAGCGGGCATGTGGCGTTGGATCCTTGCCGTGGCATTGCCGTTCGGCGCCGCCGCGCTCTGGGGAATCTTCGCGGTGCCGAACGATCCGAGCCGCTCGGGGCGGGCGCCGGTTCCGGTGCCGGGCGGTTTGCGGCTGGTGCTCGAACTCGTCATCCTGTTCGGCGGCGCTGCCGGATTCCACCTGGCCGGTTGCACGACAGCCGGCATAGCCGTCGCACTGCTGATCGCCGTCAGCTACGCATTTTCGCTCGATCGGCTCGGCTGGCTGCTTAGGCAATAGTCCAGGCCGACACGACCTCGCAGGTATCGGGTGGCTCGCGCCGCCTCGATTTGCGACCAAGCATCCCGATTGCCGGCAAGGGCCGGCGCGAAAAGGATGCAGGAAAATGCTCACACTTGCCAACAAAGTTGCCCTCGTCACAGGCGCCAGTTCCGGGATCGGCCGCGCCACGGCCAAGCTGTTTGCGGAGGAAGGCGCCAAGGTGGTCGTCGCTGCCCGCCGCAAGGCGGAGCTTGACGCGCTCGTTGCCGAAATCGAAGACGCCGACGGCACCGCCATCGCCCTTGCCGGCGATGTCCGCGACGAAGCCTACGCGAAGGCCCTGGTCGACCTCGCGGTCGAGAAATTCGGCGGGCTGGACATCGCCTTCAACAATGCCGGTTCGGTCGGCAAGACAGGGCCGGTTTCGGAGCTGTCGCTGGAGGGCTGGCGCGAGACGCTCGACACCAACCTGACCAGCGCCTTTCTCGGCGCAAAATATCAGGTGCCGGCGATGGTCGACCGCGGCGGCGGATCGCTGATCTTCACCTCCACCTTTGTCGGCCACACGGTCGGCATGCCCGGCATGACCAGCTATGCCGCGAGCAAGGCCGGACTGATCGGATTGACGCAGGTGCTGGCCGCCGAATATGGCGCTAGGGGCGTCCGGGTCAACGCGCTGTTGCCGGGCGGCACCGACACGCCTTCGGCAACGTTCAAGACCCCTGAATCGCGAGCCTTCGTCGAAAACCTGCATGCCTTGAAGCGCGTCGCCGAGCCTGACGAGATTGCCCGCTCGGCGCTCTATCTGGCTTCCGATGCATCGAGCTTCACCACCGGCACGGCGTTGTTCGCCGACGGCGGCGTCTCGATCACCCGCACGTGAAGCGTTTCGCGGTCGGCGTAGGCCCGCCAGCCGCAATGCCTGAAAACCGGTCTTGCTTTTCCCGGCGATTTGACGATTCCGTCTTCTCCTCGAAAACGGGTTGGAAACATGCTGCTGATCAGGACCTATATCGCTGCAAGCGCAATCGAAGGCGTCGGCGTGTTCGCCGCCGAGCCGATCCGGAAAGGGGCGCAGATCTGGCGGCTCGATCCGGATTTCGACCGGCTGATCCCGGTGGAAAGATACGAGACGGCGCCGCCGCACCTCAAGGAATTGCTCGACAGATATGCCTATCCCAGTCCGGACCGGCCGGGCTTCATGGTCTATGAGGTCGACAATGGCCGCTTCATGAACCACGCCGACAAACCGAACACCGACTTTTCGCAATATGGCGGGGCCACTGCGACCCGCGACATCGCCGCCGGCGAGGAGATAACCTGCGACTACGGCGAGTTCTTCGAGGGTTTCGAGCAGCTCCACCTGGCCACGGCGTAGCGTCGCCTATCTGGCCCAAGGCGAATTTTGTTCTTGCTTTGTGCCGGCAGCTATGCTAGTAATCTCGGTATGGTGCTGATTCAGACCAACGACCCGCCGCTGAGGCGGGTTTTTCGTTTCGGGGTCGGCACCACCTCTCAATCGGCAGTGGACAGAGCGCCTTGATTCTGCTATCAGCCGCCCCAATTCGTGGTGTAACGCGCCGCGGAGGCTTGTGGCTATGGCCGCTTGCCTATTGATTTCAAACCCGAAAGACAGGATTGCCCGTGCAGGTACTCGTCCGCGACAACAATGTTGATCAGGCGCTTCGCGCGCTCAAGAAAAAGATGCAGCGCGAAGGCATCTTCCGCGAAATGAAGATGCGCGGACATTACGAGAAGCCCTCCGAGAAGCGCGCCCGTGAAAAGGCGGAAGCCGTCCGCCGCGCCCGCAAGCTGGCCCGCAAGCGTGCCCAGCGCGAAGGCCTGCTGCCGATGACGCCGCGTCCGGTCGCGGCCGGTGCTGCCGGTGCCGGTGCCCCGCGTCCGCCGCGGTTCTAACGCCAATTTTTCGTCCTTTTCCAAGGATATCCAGGGTGGCGCGATGCGGAATCGCCGCCACCTTTTTGTTGTGATTTAGACCCGGTCCGAAAGGACCGGTTGGGAGAGATGCCGGTTCGGAGGGGGAACGGACCAGACGGCGCAGTAAGGACAGGGCAGACATGGACGCAATTACCGTAGAGCGCAGAACCGCGTGGCGCGGCCTCGCCCTGACGGCAGCCCTGCTTTCCGGGATGGCGCTTGCCAGCTGCCAGAGCGTTCCGACCGGCGAGTTCAACAACATCGACAAGGCGCAAGCCTCGAGCGAGAACATCTCCTCGCTGTCGGCGGTGATCCAGCGCAACCCCCAGGATCCGGAAGCCTACAATGTGCGCGGCTCGGCCTATGGCCGTGGCGGCCAGTACCAGGCGGCGCTGAAGGACTTCAACACCGCCATCCAGCTCAATCCGAATTTTTACCAGGCCTATTCGAACCGCGCGCTCATCCAGCGCTTCCTCGGCGACCAGGCGAGCGCGCTTGCCGACTACAACCGCTCGATCCAGATCAATCCCAACTATGACGCCGCCTATATCGGCCGCGGCAATCTCTACCGCAGGGCGGGCCGGGTGCAGGAAGCCTTCAACGATTTCCAGAAGGCCATCCAGCTCGACACGACCGACGCGCGCGCCTATCACAATCGCGGCCTGATCTACCAGAGGCAGGGCCAGCACGCCTTTGCCATCGAGGATTTCTCGACCGCCATTTCGCTGGCGCCGGACGCCTCCGAGCCCTACAATGGACGCGGCCTCTCCTACCTGGCCATGAACGACGAGGACAATGCCTTCGCCGACTTCAATATGGCCATCAAGCTCGACGGTAAGAACGCCGAGGCGTGGTCCAACCAGGCGCTGATCTACGAGCGGCGCGGCGACAAGGTCAGGGCAGCGAAATCATACCGCGAGGCCGTGCACCTCAATCCGACCTACCAGCCGGCCAAGGACGGCCTGGCCCGCACCAGCACCGGCTGAGCGGCCGGTTAATCGGGCGGCCCTTTCCGCGCCCCGACAACCCTGCGTTTACCCTTGCCTTGCTGGCGCCAAGTTGTCGGCGGAACGCTCGGCGTGCTCAGCCGTTTGTACAAGGCAATTTCGAAAGGACCCTGCCATGATCAAGAAACTCGCTTGTGCCGCCGCTCTCGCGACGACCGTCGTTGCCGCTCCCGCCAGCGCCAGCAAGCTCCAGCTCGGCGTGCTCGACTGCACCATCGACGGCGGCACGGCCTATCTCGTCACCTCCAACAAGGGTGTTTCCTGTGTCTTTCGTCCACATCGTGGCGGCCCCTCCGAAGTCTATACCGGGGTGATTTCCAAGCTCGGCGTCGATGTCGGCCGGACGCATCAGGGCCAGCTGGTATGGGCGGTTCTGGCGGCGACCCGCAATCACGATGAAGGCGACCTTGCCGGCAGCTACTATGGCGTGAATGCCGAGGCCAGTGTGGTCACCGGTGGCGGCGCCAATCTCCTGGTCGGCGGCCTCGACAGCGCCTTTTCGCTGCAGCCGCTCAGTGTCCAGGCACAGACGGCGTCAACCTGGCGGTCGCCGTCACCTCGCTGGATCTGATCCACTCGTTGAAATAGCGGCGTAGCATGGCTCCCGAGCGGCGGGGAGCGTAGGTGTCGGCCTGCGAATAGCTGCCGAAGGCTCATAGTTTCCGGCAGGCCCACTCCGCGGAGAATGGGCCGCCCTGATGTTCAAAGTTGCGGCGCTCGAAGATCACGGCATGGCAACTGTGTTCATGCCGTTATCGTGACCGAAGATTGCGGCGATCCAATATTGCTTGTCTTCGGTCTGACCAGAATCTCAACGCTTCGTGATCGTCCCCCATCGCACAATTTGAAATCCGCCACGTCAACGGCGATCACAGCCGCTTGATCTCAACTGCGGTTGAGGTCCTAGAAGTCCTCCCATACTGCGGCATGTACTCATTTGGACGTGAAGAACGCTCCAATACTTTAGACCAGCGTCTAAGAAAGCCTGGGGGGCCGGATGACCAAGACAAGCACAAACAGGGTCGACTGGCGCGCGCTGTGGGCGAGCGGCGATCTGGCGCGCTTCTGCTTCATCAGCCTCGGCATCCTGCTGCACGCCACCAACGAAACGATGGTGGCGACGGTCATGCCGGCCATGGTCGGCGAGCTCGCCGGCGTGCAACTGGTGGGCTGGTCGCTGGCGATCTACGAGCTCGGCGCCATCGTTGCCGGTGCGGCCGCCGGACGGCTGGTGAGCTATGTCGCGCTGCGCACCAACATGATGGTCGCCGCGATGCTCTATGCCGGCGGCGCGCTGGTTTGCGCCACCGCGCCTTCGATGCCACTGTTCCTCTGCGGCCGCCTGATCGAGGGGCTCGGTGGCGGCGCGCTGGTGTCGCTGGCCTTCGTCTCGGTCGAGCGGCTGTTTGCCCGCGCGATCTGGCCGCAGCTTTTCGGCGTCATGTCGGCGATCTGGGGTGTCGCCGCCTTCAGCGGGCCGGTGCTCGGCGCGGTCATGACCGAATTGCTGTCCTGGCGCTGGGCCTTCGGCGTCTTCACCCTCGGCGGCACGGCCATGGCGTTGGCAAGCTTCATCGTGCTCGACACACCGGAAGCAACAAGGCCGCAAGCGACCGGCGGCTCAGCGCCGCCCTTCCCCTTCGCAGCACTTGGCTGCCTCGCCGTTAGCGTCGTGCTGATCGCCACCGCCGGCATCGACATCGCCCTGCTGCGCTCGTCGCTGCTGCTCAGCCTCGGCCTGATCGGCCTGGCGCTGTTTATTTATATCGATGCACTGAAGCCGCGCTCGCGCCTGTTCCCGTCGCGGCTGTTCTCATGGCGCTCGCCGGTCGGCGCGGGCATGACCATGGTCGCGGCGTTCTCGGTGGCGACCTGCTCCTTTACCGTCTACGGACCGCTGCTGCTGACCAGCCTGCACGGCATCCCGATCCTGACCACCGGCTACATCATCGCCGCCGAATCGATCGCCTGGTCGATCCTGTCGATCCTCGTCGCCAATGCGCCGCCGGAACGCGAGCGGCTGATCATTGTCGGCGGTGCGCTGATGATCGCCACGGGCGTTGCTGGTTTCGCCTATACTGTGCCGGCGGGCTCGATCCCGCTGATCCTGCTTTGTGCCTTGCTGCAAGGCGGCGGCTTCGGCATCGCCTGGCCGTTCGTCACGCGCGTAATCGTGGCATCGGCGCGGGAGGGCGAGCAGACGATCGCCTCGGCCGCCGTGCCGACCATGCAGCGCATCGGCTATGCGGTGGGTGCGGCATTGACCGGCATCGTAGCCAACGCCAGCGGCTTTTCAGAGGGCCTGAACCGCGAGGCCGCGGCAAACGTCGCTGCCTGGCTGTTCCTGGCGTTTATCCCGCTCGGAATCCTGGGATGCCTTGCCGCCTTGCGGATTTCGGGGGCACCGCCAGCGAAGCTGCCGATCTCCCCCCTCGCAGGGAAGATTGACTAATGCATGTCGCGCAAAGGTGTGCAGCGGTTTTGCGGTAACGACATGCATCAAAACAAGAACCTAAAGCGCGTCACATGAGGCCGGTCGAACGCGACGCGCTTTAGACGACGACCGTCTTCAGCCGCTCGGCGATCAGTGCCGCGAGCCGCGTCGCCACCTCATCCTTGCTCATCTCCGGCCATTCCTCGACGCCGGCCTTTGAGACGATCCGCACCTTGTTGCGGTCGCCGCCCATCACGCCCGGAGCACCATCTTCATGCGAGACATCATTGGCGACGATAAGATCGGCCCCCTTTTTTGCAAGCTTGGCCTCGGCATTCCTGATCAGATCCTGCGTCTCCGCAGCGAAACCGACCACCAGCATCGGCCGCTTTTTGTGCTGCCCGACACCGGCAAGAATATCGGGATTTTCCACCATCTGCAGCGCCGGCGGCCCCTCGCCCGCCACCTTCTTGATCTTTTCCCCGGCCGAACTTTGAGAGCGCCAGTCGGCGACAGCCGCGACGAACACTGCCGCGTCGGCCGGCAGCAGCTGCTCGACAGCGTCCTTCATCTCGACGGCCGTTTCGACATGCAGCGTGGCGACGCCGGCCGGATCGGCAATGCCAACCGGACCGGAGACGAGACGCACATCGGCGCCGAGCCTGGCCAGCGCCGCCGCAATGGCGTGGCCCTGCTTGCCCGACGACCGGTTGGCGATGTAGCGGACCGGGTCGATCGGCTCATGCGTCGGCCCGGAGGTGACAATGATCTTCCTGCCTGCCAGCGGCTTTGGCCGGCCGTCGAGCAGCGCCTCGATCGCGGCGACGATCTCCAGCGGCTCGGCCATGCGGCCCTCGCCCACCTCGTTGCTCTCGGCCATCTCGCCCTTCGCCGGGCCGACGAATGCGACGCCGTCCTTGCTCAGCGCCGCACGGTTGCGGCGGACCGCCGGATGCGCCCACATTTTCGGGTTCATCGCCGGCGCCATCAAAACTCGCTTGTCGGTGGCGATGAGCACGGTCGAGGCAAGGTCGTTGGCATGGCCATTGGCGAGCTTTGCCATCAGGTCGGCGGTGGCCGGCGCCACGACCACAAGGTCGGCCTCGCGCGACAGCCTGATATGGCCGATATCGTGCTCGTCCTGCCGGTCGAACAGTTCGGTGAAAACATGGTCGGCGGACAGCGCCCCGGCCGACAGCGTGGTGACGAATTCCTGCGCCGCGGCGGTCATCACCACCCGCACTGCCGCACCGCGCTCGCGCAGCCGACGGATCAGGTCGAGCGCCTTGTAGGCAGCAATGCCTCCGCCGATGATGAGCAGGATGCGCTTGCCGGAGAGGGTCATGCCCGAGGCCAGTTCTTGTCCAATGTCATGCCGGCTTCAGCGCCGATTCGATGTCGGTATGGATGAAATCGTCACCCTTGAAAAGTAGCGGCAGGTTTCGGGTCTTGGCCAGGGCATAGGCGAAACAGTCGCCCATGTTGAGGTCAGCACGATGGCGGGATCCGCGACCGTACCGAGAGTAGGCAAGTCGTGCGACCTCGAGCTGAGCCAGATCAAAAGGAACGACCGTCAGTTCGAGGCGATCGATGAGCACCTGAAGTTCGGCGGGGTTGATGCCACCGCCGGACCGGTTCGCCACACAATGTGCCTCCAGAAGTGTTGCAGTGCTTATCAGTACAGCAGATGAGGTGCCGAAAACATCGACGAATGCAGCCGCATCCGGCTCTGCGCCGATGATTGCGATTAACGCAGACGTATCAACTGCAACGGTCACAGAAGTCCCTCATCCCACATGTGATCAGTAAGCGCCTTGAGGTCAATGGGGTGTTCTGATTTCCGTCCGAGCGCCAAGATCTCGTCACGTGACGCTTTCAGCCGCCACTCCCCGTTCTGGAGCTTGCTCTCGGGGATCGTCACTTTGCGCAAGGCATCCCGCGCTTCCTGCTCCATCGAAACGCCGCGCGCGGCAGCGCGTTCGCGCAGCACCTGCTTCACTTCGTCATCAAGATTACGGATTGTGATAGTGCTCATAGCGTAGCTCCTCGCCGTTACATAAGCGACAAGCGGCGTGATTGCAATGACAGCACTGCTGTCATTGCAATCAGAGCAGCTTCCAGGCGATATACACCAGCGTCAGCGCGATCACCCACAGCGCCAGCCGGCCGGAGCGGGTGTGGCGCGCCTCGGCTTTGCCGATCGCGTCCGCCGTCCCCTCGTCGAAGCGCAGGCCGTTTTCGGCCATCAGGTCGATCTCACGCGACAGCCGCTCGGTACGGGCTGCGAGGTCCGGCGCCTGACGGGCCAGCGCCAGCAGCGCGTTGGCGCCGTCGCGCGCATCGGCCAGCAGCGCGCGCGGGCCGAGATTGCGCGCAATCCAGCCGCTGACCACCGGCTCCGACGTCTTCCACATGTTGAAGGCCGGATCGAGTGTGCGGGCGACGCCTTCGACAACGACCATGGTCTTCTGCAGCAGCACCAGTTCGGATCGCGTCGCCATGTCGAACAGGTCGGTCACCTCGAACAGCAGCGTCAACAGCTTGGCCATCGAGATGGTCTCGGCCGGCTGGCCGTGTATGGGTTCGCCGATCGCCCGGATCGCCTGGGCGAAAGCTGCGACGTTGTGCTGGCGCGGCACGTAGCCGGCCTCGAAATGCACTTCGGCGACGCGCTGGTAATCGCGCGTGATGAAGCCGTAGAGGATTTCGGCGAGGAACCGGCGCTCCTTCCTGCCGAGCCGGCCGGCAATGCCGAGATCGACGGCGACGATGGTGCCGTCGGCTTCTATAAACAGGTTGCCCGGGTGCATGTCGGCATGGAAGAAACCGTCGCGCAGCGTATGGCGCAGAAACGACTGAACGAGGTTGGCGGCAATCGCCTTCAGGTCGTGGCCGGCGGCGGCTAGGCCGGCAATATCGTTCATCTTGATGCCGTCGACCCATTCCATGGTCAGCACGTCACGACCGGTGCGCTCCCAGTCGACCGACGGCACACGGAAGCCGGGATCGTCCTTGGTATTCTCGCCGAGCTCCGAAAAAGCCGCCGCCTCCAGCCTCAGGTCCATTTCGATTTTGGTCGTCTGGGCCAGTGTCTCGGTCACCTCGACGGGCCGCAGCCGGCGCGACGACGGGATGTATTTTTCCTGCAGCCGGGCGGCGAGAAAATAGCTCTCGAGATCGCGAAAGAAGCGGCGGCGCACGCCCGGCCGGATGACCTTCACCGCCACCCGGGTAACGACGCCGTTCTGCAGGATTTCGGCGGTATGGACCTGGGCGATCGAGGCGGCGGCGACGGCCTCGCCAAAACTGACATAGAGCTCGTCGACCCTGCGTCCGAGCGAGGCCTCTATCGCGGCGACAGCCTCGGCCTTCGGAAACGTCTGCATCTTGTCCTGCAGCATGGCAAGATCAAGCGCGATATCGTTTCCGACGACATCCGGCCGTGTCGCCAGGAACTGGCCGAGCTTGACGTAAGACGGGCCGAGCCGCACGACCGCCTTGGCCAGCCTGTCGCCACGCTCATAGGCAAGCGCGTGACGGCGGGTGAACAGCCGGGCCATGCGCCAGCCGAATTTCGGCAAGCCGAAGAGCTCGTCACCGGGCAAAGCCGCGATGACACCCTCGCGGACCAGCACCCAGCCGGCCCGCACGAGCCTGAAACCAGCGCCGATGCTGCTCATGGCTGGCTTTGCCTCGCCGATTTCCTAGACCGGCGAAGAGCACATTGAGTACGAAAGATACGGGCCAGCCTCAAAGCTTCCAGCCCGAGTGGAGCGCGGCGATGCCGCCGGAGTAGTTGCGAAATGAGACGCGCTCGAAGCCGGCGCGCGAAATCATCGCCGCGAAATTCTGCTGATTGGGAAATTTGCGGATCGATTCGACCAGATAGGAATATGGCTCGCCATCGCCGGTCACCACCTTGCCGATCCGCGGGATGGCGTTGAACGACCATGCTTCGTAGACCTTGTCGAGCAGCGGCATCTCGACCTCGGAGAATTCAAGGCAGAGAAAGCGCCCGCCCGGCTTCAGCACGCGATAGGCTTCGGCGAGCGCCACATCGATGCGGGGCACGTTGCGGATGCCGAAAGCGATGGTGTAGGCGTCGAAAGTAGCGTCGGCAAAAGGCAGTTCCTCGGCATTGGCTTCGACGAAATCGGTATTTGCCGACAGGCCCTTTTTCTCGGCCCGGTCGCGGCCGACCGCGAGCATCGAGCCGTTGATGTCGAGAACCGTTGCATGAGCGTGCCTGCCGCTCGCCTCGACGATGCGGAAGGCGACATCGCCGGTGCCGCCGGCAACGTCGAGAACGCTCCAGCCCGGCCGCTTCGGTGGATTGAGCCAGGCAACCATGGCGTCCTTCCACAACCGATGCAACCCAGCCGACATCAGGTCGTTCATCAGGTCGTAGCGGTTCGCCACCTTGTGGAAAACATCATTGACCAGGGACTGCTTGTCGCCTGGTCCTACCCGCTTGAAACCATAGGAGGTTTCCATGCCGCCCGCAGCAGTGGTTCTTTCAACCGACATCGTTTTGATCCGCCATAAAATCGGCGGGACCATAGCCGATCGATGGTGCGGGCGCTATTGTTTAAGGCGCGGTGTTCGGCCGCGCTTCGAAGCAGGTTCCGGAAAAGTGTCACACGGTTCCGACAGGAACTTGCGTCATAAGAAAAAAAGCCTGACGGGATAATTGAATGCCTTTGAAAGCAGAACTGCACTGCCACATCGAAGGGGCAGCGGCGCCTGAACTCGTCCTCCTCCAGGCTGAGAAATACGGCAAGGATGCCTCGCCCTACATCCAGGACGGCTCCTTCGTGTGGCACGACTTCACCTCTTTCCTCGCCGCCTACGACTTCTCGTCGGACCTGTTCCGCACCGAAGAAGACTATGCGCGGCTGGCCGATCACTACCTGACCAGCCTCGCCCGCGACGGCGCCATCTATTCCGAGGTTTTCACCTCGCCCGACCATGCAAGCAAGGCTGGGCTGTCGCCGAAGGCCTATACCGACGCGCTCGGCGAAGGCATGGCCCGCGCCAAGGCGAAGACCGGCATCGAAGGCCGCATGATCGTCACCGGCGTGCGCAATTTCGGTGTCGAATCGATCGAACGGGCGGCACGTTTCGCCGCCCGCTGTGGGCATCCGCTGGTCACCGGTTTCGGCGTCGCCGGCGACGAGCGGATAGGCGATCTGGAAGATTATGTCAGGGCCTTCGAGATCGCCCGCGAGGCCGGCCTCGGCATCACCGTGCATGCCGGCGAATTGATGGGCTGGGAGAGCGTCGAGGCGGCACTCGACCACATCCGCCCGTCTCGCATCGGCCATGGCGTGCGCGCCATCGAGAACCCCGATCTTGTGCGGCGCATCGCCGACGAAGGCGTCGTGCTCGAATGCTGCCCCGGCTCCAACATCGCGCTGAAAATCTTTGACAGTTTCGCTGACCATCCCTTTCCCGCCTTGAAGGCGGCGGGCTGCAAGGTGACGCTCAACTCCGATGACCCGCCCTATTTCTGGACCTCGCTGAAACGCGAATACGACATCGCCGCCGAGCATTTTGCGATGGACGACAAGGCGCTCACCGCCGTCACCAGGACGGCCATCGAGGCAGCCTTCGTCGACAGGAAGACCAGGGCAGTGCTGCTGGGCAGGCTCGGCGCCAAGGGCAGGTGAATGGTGAATGGCTCACCCGGCGCTTCGGTCCGTCAACCGCGAGCTTTGCCGCGCACCAAGGACTCGCAAACCAGTTCACTATTCACTATTCACCATTCACCATTCACTTGCGCAGTTGGAGAACACCATGAAGGGCGTCACCGTCGTCGACCATCCGCTTGTCCAGCACAAGCTGACCATCATGCGCAAGAAAGAGACTTCGACGGCCGGCTTCCGGCGGCTGCTGCGCGAGATCTCGCTGCTGCTCGGCTACGAGGTCACCCGCAACCTGGAACTGACGACGACGACGATCGAGACGCCGATCGAAACGATGGAGGCGCCGACGCTGGAGGGCAAGAAACTGGTCTTCGCCTCGGTGTTGCGCGCCGGCAACGGCTTGCTCGAAGGCCTGCTCGATCTGGTGCCGGCGGCGCGTGTCGCCCATATCGGCCTCTACCGCGACCATGAGACGCTGGAAGCGGTCGAGTATTTCTTCAAGGCGCCGGGCGACCTCGCCGACCGGCTGGTGATCGTCGTCGACCCGATGCTGGCGACCGCCAATTCGGCGATCGCGGCGATCGACAAGCTGAAAGGCCGCGGTGCCACCAACATCCGCTTCCTCTGCCTGTTGGCGGCACCAGAGGGCCTTGAGCGGTTCACCCACGCGCATCCCGATGTTCCCGTCTTCACCGCCTCCATCGACCGCCAGCTCAACGAGAAGGGCTACATCATGCCCGGCCTTGGCGATGCCGGCGACCGCATGTACGGCACCAAATAGATCCGTTTACCGATTGTTTACGCAAACGGCTGGTTTCCGCATTCGTTAAAGCGGCGAACACCATGTCGGACTAAGGATCGGCAACCACAAAGGCCGGTCCATGCTGCGCAAGCTTCTCATCCTTGGCGTGTTTGCCGGAACGTCGGCATCGCTGCCGATCGTATATCAGTCCAATTCACAGGTAATCGAGCGGCTGTTGAAATCCGCCATCGGAGCCAGGCCGGCCGACACCCAAACCGACCTGAATCTCGCCGCCGTTCGGGACAGGCCGGCGACGCCGCAGCCGCTCGGCCGCAAGGTCGTCGTCACCGCGGACGCGCGCGGGCATTTCATGTCGGCCTTCAAGTTGAACGGCCGACAGATCGACGGCATGATCGATACCGGCGCGACGCTCGTTGCCATCAACAGTTCGACCGCGCGCAGGATCGGCATCTCGCTCAATCCGACGGACTTCAGCCATCAGGTCAACACCGCCAACGGTGCGATCAAGGCCGCCGTGGTGACAATTGATCGGCTGCAGATCGGCAGGATCACCGTCGAGGGCGTCGAGGCCGTCGTGCTCGACGACAGGGCGCTGCACACCAACCTGATCGGCATGAGCTTTCTGCAGCGGCTCGAAAAATACCAGGTCGAAGACGGCACGCTGCTGCTGGTTCAGTAGGCCGTGATCCCGAACCGCAGGTCCACGCCAGCGAAAAGGGGACCGGTCGTCGGACAAGATCATGGTCCAAGAAAGATAGAGCCCATCCGATGCCATCGGAATGGGCTCTATCTGCGCGGCAGGATCCGCCGGATGACGGTTTTCTCCGTGGCCGGTTTGGAAGGGCCGATCATATAGGCCGAAAGCACGACGGCCGCGGCCGCTTCGGCATCCCCGGTATTGCGAGCATGGACCAGTGCCAGCGCTTCGCCGGCCCGCACTTCGGCGCCGACCGGCAACAGCCTGGTGATGCCGACGGCGTGATCGATCCTGTCGTCGGGCCGCGTCCGCCCGCCGCCAAGCCCGACCACGGCAAGCCCGATCTCGCGCGTCGCGATGCCGGAGACAAAGCCGTTCGCGCTCGCCTTGACCGCGAATTCCGTTGCCGCTTTCGGCAGATATTTTTCCGGATTGTCGACAAAGTCGGCGGGACCACCCAGTGCCGCCACCATGCGCGCGAAGATGGAAGCGGCGCGGCCGCCGGCCAGCGTCTCGGCGGCGCGGCGCAGGCCGTCCTGGTTGGACGACACCAGGCCTGCCGATTGCAGCATCTCGGCGGCCAACGCCAGCGTCAAGTCCTCCAGCCGCCGGTCGCGGAAGCGGCCGGTGAGAAAATCGACGGCGTTGCGCACCTCGACCGCATTGCCGGCGGCGGAGGCCAGCGGCTCGTTCATGCCGGTGACCAGCGCCGATGCCTTCAGGCCGGCGCCATTGGCGACCTCGACCAGGCTGTTGGCCAGCGCGGTTGCGTCGCGCGATTTCTCCATGAAGGCGCCGTTGCCGACCTTGACGTCCAGCACCAGCGAACCAAGGCCGGCCGCCAGCTTCTTCGACAGGATCGAGGCGGTGATCAGCGGCACCGATTCGACCGTTTCCGTCACATCGCGGATCGCGTAGAGCCTGGCGTCGGCGGGTGCGAGGTCTGCGGTCTGGCCGATGATGGCGCAGCCGGTTTCGAGCACAGTCTTGCGGAAGCGCGCAACATCCGGCTGGCTGATATAGCCGGGGATCGCATCCATCTTGTCCAGCGTGCCGCCGGTATGGCCCAGACCCCTGCCGGAAATCATCGGCACATAGGCGCCGCAGGCAGCGACGATCGGCGCCAGCATCAAGGAGACATTGTCGCCGACGCCGCCCGTCGAATGCTTGTCGGTGACCGGGCCGGGCAGATCCGACCAGTCGAGCACATCGCCGGAATCGCGCATCGCCATAGTCAGCGCAACCGCCTCGTCGCGGCTCATGCCGTTGAAGAATATCGCCATAGCGAGGGCGCCGACCTGCGCGTCGGTAACGGTGCCGGCGGTCAGGCCCTCGATGAAGAACGCGATCTCCTCAGCCGACAGCTTCTGCCCGTCGCGCTTGCGGCGGATGATTTCCTGGGGAAGCATCAGGCGTCGACCCTGTGCTCCGGAAGCCCGTCCTGAAAAACACGCTGCAGGATGGTCGCCAGCCGCGCACCGCCGACCGGCGCCATGTCCTTGGTCTCCTGGTGCGACAGCTCGGCTCCGGTCATGCCAGCGGCAAGGTTGGTCACGACCGAACAGGCGGCGACGCGCAGCCCGAGGAAGCGCGCGAGAATGACCTCCGGCACCGTCGACATGCCGACCGCGTTGGCGCCCATGACGCGCGCCATGCGGATCTCGGCGGGCGTCTCGAAGCATGGGCCGGAGAACCACATATAGACGCCCTTGTGCAGCGTGGTACCGGTGGCCTTCGCCGCCTGCTCTATGGCGGAGCGGAGACCGGCGTCATAGGCTTCGGTCAGGCCGACGAAACGGCGGTCGCTCGGTTCGCCGATCAGCGGGTTGGACCCCGAGAAATTGATATGGTCGGTGATCAGCATTACCGAGCCCGGCCCCATCCCGGGATCGACCGAACCGGCGGCGTTGGTGAGGATCAGCCTGGAGATGCCGAGGCCGGCGAGCACTTCCAACGCCGGCCGCATCGCCGCTGCGTTGCCGTGCTCGTAGTAGTGTGCGCGGCCGGACAGCATCAGCACCGGCGTGCCGGCAAAGAGCCCCGCCACCACCTCGCCGGCATGGCCGCTGACGCCGCTTCGGGGAAACCCCGGCAAGTCGGCGTAGGAGATGCGCACCGCATCCTCGACCTGGTCGACGAGCCCGCCAAGCCCTGACCCCAGCACCAAGGCGGTGGTCGGCGCCAGCCCATCCAGCCTTTCGACGAGGTGATCGAGCGCTTCCTTCATTTCAGCACATCGCCTTCAAACCCGTATGGCAACAACTCGCCCATGGTCACAGTCTCGACCACGCCGCTGTCATCGCAGAGATAGAACTTCGTTTCCGGCCGGCAGAATTCGGCCAGCCGCTGCCGGCAGCCGCCGCAGGGCGAGCATTTTGCCACGCGTTCGGCGATCACGGCGATTTCCGTGATCCTGCCGCCGCCGCCCATGACGTAGTGGCCGAGCGCGGTGGTTTCGGCGCACCAGCCCTCCGGATAGGACGCGATCTCGACATTGGCGCCGGTGAAGACACGGCCGTCCTCGGTGCGCAACGCCGCGCCGACCGGAAATTTCGAATAGGGCGCATAGGCCTTGGCCATGGCGGCTTTCGACGCTTCGAACAGATCATGAGCCATGATAGATCAGCGTTCCTTGACATAAGGCACGCCGCCGGCGCGCGGCGGGATTGCCTTGCCGATGAAGCCGGCAAGCAGGATGACGGTCAGCACATAGGGCAGCGCCTGCATGAATTGCACCGGCACCTTGCCGATCAGCGGCAGCGGCGTGCCTTGCAGGCGGATCGACGCGGCATCGAGGAAGCCGAACAGCAGGCAGGCGAACATGGCGTTGACCGGTTTCCATTTGGCGAAGATCAGCGCGGCCAGCGCGATGTAGCCCTTGCCGGCGGTCATGTCCTTCACGAAGCCGCCATTCTGCACCATCGACAGATAGGCGCCGGCAATGCCGGTGAGCACGCCGGTGCAAATCAGCGCCCGGTAACGCAGCCAGGCGACCGAGATGCCGGCGGTGTCGACCGCCGCCGGGTTCTCGCCGACAGCGCGCAGGCGGAGCCCGAAGCGGGTGCGAAACAGCACCCACCAGGTGAACGGCACGGCCAGGAAGGCGAGATAGACCAGCACGGAGTGGCCGGAGATGAGTTCCGAATAGATCGGCCCGAGAATCGGAACGCCCCTGAGCGCATCCGCGCCCGGCCAGATGATTGCTTCGAAGCGCTCGCCGGCAGCCAGCGCCGGCGTGCGCCCGCCTTGCTGGAACCAGGCCTGGCCGAGCATGATCGTCGATCCGGCGGCAATGAAATTGATCGCGACGCCGGAAACGATCTGGTTGCCGCGATGGGTGATCGAGGCAAAGCCGTGGATCAGCGCGAAGGCAACCGAGATGAGGATGGCCGTGCCGAGGCCGAGATAGGCCGAGTGGAAGACCGAGGCGGCGGCCGCACCGGCGAAGGCGCCGACAAGCATCTTGCCCTCGAGCCCGATGTCGAAGACGCCGGCCCGCTCCGAATAGAGGCCGGCGAGGCAGGCGAGCAGCAAGGGGACCGAAAGGCGGATGGTCGAGTCCAGGACTTGTACGATGGCGTTGAAGAAATCCATCTCAGGCGCCCTTCCCTTTGACCGCTTCCATGCCGACCGATTTCGGGCTGAGCGAGGCGAACAACGCCTGGACATAGGGCCGGAACATATGCTCGAGCGCGCCGGCGAACAGGATGACGAGGCCCTGGATGATGACGATCATGTCGCGGCTGATCGCCGGCATTTCGAAGGCGAGTTCGGCGCCCCCCTGGTAGAGCATGCCGAACAGGATCGCCGCCAGCACGATGCCGACCGGGTGCAGGCGACCCATCAGCGCCACCGCGATGCCGACGAAACCGGCGCCCGAAACGAATTCGAGCGCGACATTGTGCTGGTCGCCCATCGTCGGGTTGAGCGCCATCATGCCGGCCAGCGCGCCCGAGATCATCATCGCAATGATGATGATGCGTGTTTCCGAAATCCCGGCATAACGCGCCGCTTTCGGGCTGTGGCCGTAGGTGCGCATCTCGTAGCCGAGCTTCGTGCGCCAGATCAGCACCCACACCAGAAAGGCCATGGCTAGCGCCAGCAGGGAACTGACGTTGAATGGCGCCGAACGGATTTTGGCGCCGAACAATTCGAGGACCCAGTTGAGCTTCGGCAATTGCGCGCCTTCGAGGAAGGTGCGCGTCTGCGGCGCCATCGAGCCGGGCGGCTTCAGCATCCCCACCAGCGCATAGACCATGACGCTGGCGGCGATGAAGTTGAACATGATGGTGGTTATGACGATGTGCGAGCCGCGCTTGGCCTGCAGATAGGCCGGGATCAGCGCCCACAGCGCGCCCATCGCCGCGGCGGCGATAATGGCGATCGGGAAGGTCAGCCACCAGGGCAGCACGCTGTCGAAGGCCAGGCAAACGATGCCGATACCGAGACCGGCGATATAGCCCTGGCCCTCGCCACCGATGTTGAACAGGCCGCAATGCGCCGCAACCGCCACCGAAAGCCCGCTGAAGATGAAGGTGGTGGCATAGAAAAGTGTAAACGCGATGCCTTGGCCGCGACCGAAGGCGCCCTCGACCAGGATGACAGCCGCGCGCAACGGGTTCTCACCGACCAATATGACGACGAAGCCGGCAACGACGAAGGCGACGAACAGATTGATCAGCGGGATCAGGACGTAGTCGGCCCAGGCCGGGAGCTTGGCATAGGGAGTGCTCATTCCGCCGCCTCGCGCTGCTCGACGCCGGCCATCAGCAGGCCGAGCTCGCCCTCGGTCGCGTCGGGGCCGCGTTCGCCGACGATGCGGCCGGCAAACATCACCAGGATGCGGTCGGACAGCGAGCGGATCTCGTCGAGTTCGACCGAAACCACCAGCACCGCCTTGCCCTGGTCGCGCATGGCGATGAGGCGCTTGTGGATGAATTCGATGGCGCCGACATCGACGCCGCGCGTCGGCTGGCCGACGATCAACACGCCGGGATCTTGTTCCATTTCCCGCGCCAGCACGATCTTCTGCTGGTTGCCGCCGGAGAAATTGGCGGTCTTGAGGCGGCAGTCCGCCGGGCGGATGTCATATTTGACGATCTTGTCCCGGGCATCGTCACGGATGGCGTCGATGTCGAGAAACGGCCCCTTCAGATAGCGCTCATCGTCCTGGTAGCCGAGGATCGAATTCTCGTTCTCCTCGAAGGCCAGCACCAGCCCGACGTGATGGCGGTCCTCCGGCACATGAGCAAGGCCGCGCTCGCGCAGCTCGCCAGGGTCGGCGGCGCCGGTGAGGTCGATCGGCTTGCCGTCGAGCATGACCGAGCCCGAAACGGCATGCCTGATGCCGGAAATCGCCTCGAGCAATTCGGACTGCCCGTTGCCGGCGACGCCGGCAATGCCGACGATCTCGCCGGCATGGACGTCGAAGGAGACGTCGTCGACCATGGTGACGCCGCGGGAATCCTTGACCGTCAGGTTCTTGACCGCGAGCTTGACGCCGCCGGCCTTCGCCTCGCCCTTCTCGACGCGCAGCAGCACGCGCCGGCCGACCATCAGCTCCGCCAGTTCCTCGACCGTGGTCTTCCTAGTTTCGCGTGTCGCCACCATCGTGCCCTGGCGCATCACCGAGACGGTGTCGGTGATCGCCATGATCTCGCGCAGCTTGTGGGTGATCAGCACGATCGTCTTGCCCTGCTCCTTTAGCTGCCTGAGGATGCGGAACAGATGGTCGGCCTCGGCCGGCGTCAGCACGCCCGTTGGCTCGTCGAGGATCAGGATTTCGGCGCCGCGATAGAGCGCCTTGAGGATTTCGACGCGTTGCTGCAGGCCGACCGGCAACTCCTCGATGATGGCGTCGGGATCGACTTCGAGCCCGTATTCGCGCTCGAGCCGCTCCAGCTCGGAACGCGCCTTGGCGATGCTCTTCTTCAGCAGTGCATCGCTTTCGGCGCCGAGAATGACGTTTTCCAGGACCGAGAAATTGTCGACCAGCATGAAATGCTGATGGACCATGCCGATGCCGAGCGCGATCGCATCATTCGGTGTCTTGATCGATGCCGGCTGGCCGCCGACACGGATTTCGCCGGAATCGGCCTGGTAGAAACCATAGAGGATCGACATCAGCGTCGACTTGCCGGCGCCGTTCTCACCGACGATGCCATGGATGGTGCCCCGCATAATCTCCAGATTGATGTCGCGGTTGGCGCGCACGGCGCCAAAGCTCTTGTCGATGCCGATCAGCTCGATTGCGGCTTGCGCCATGCAGCCTGTTCCCACTGTTATTTTTTTACCGCTTGGTCAAACGCCTAGCATGACGCCCAGTCTGTGCCAATTGGGTCTATGTCAATTGCCCGGAGCAGGGTTCACTCTCGACAAATCCCGCCATGCTTGTCAATTTCCAACGTGGCCGCAGCCTGCACAATCGCCTGATCGAGGATTTGAGATGACCATGCCCGCCCACATGCCCGACCACCGGCTGACGACGCTGGAAATCCGCGCCGCCGAGCAGGAGAAGACAATCGAGGAACTGTCAGGCCAGATCGCCGAGCAGTGGAAGGTGATCGAGCGCATGCAGCGCAAGCTCGACGCGCTGGCCGAGCGCTTCCTGGCGCTGGAGGAACAGGCCGCACCCGACGTGCCGGTGACCAAGCCGCCGCACTGGTGAGCGGCTGACAATGCAAAACCGCCGGGCTTTCACCCGGCGGCTCGTCAGTCTTCAATGTCGATCAATCAATACGGGCAGGCATTGTCCGACATGTAGTCGTGCACCTTGATGGTGCCGGCGATGATGTCGGCCTTGGCCTTTTCGACCGCTGCCTTCATCGCGTCGTCGACAAGCGCCTTGTTGTTGTCGTCCATGGCGTAGTCGACGCCGCCTTCCTTGAGGCCGAGATCGTTGACGCCGGCCGTGAACTTGCCGTTCTTGGCATCCATGAAGGTGTTGTAGACGGCAACGTCGACGCGCTTGACCATGGAGGTCAACACCTTGCCGGGTTGCAGGCCGTTCTGGTTGGAATCGACGCCGATGCCGAGCTTGCCGGCGTCGGCCGCTGCCTGCAGCACGCCGACACCGGTGCCGCCTGCCGCCGCGTAGATTACGTCGGCGCCCTGGTCGATCTGCGTCTTGGCGATCTCGCCGCCCTTGGCCGGATCGTTCCAGGCTGCCGGCGTATCGCCGGTCATGTTCTGGATGACGTCGGTGGCGCCGGCCGCCTTGGCGCCGCCTACATAGCCGCAGCCGAACCTGCGGATCAGCGGAATATCCATGCCGCCGACGAAGCCGACCTTCTTGGTCTTGGAAGCCATCGCCGCCATCACGCCGACGAGGTACGAGCCTTCCTGCTCCTTATAGACCAGGGAGCGGACATTGGGCTTGTCGACGACCATATCGATGATGGCGAATTTGGTGTCGGGGAACTCGGTGGCGATCTTGTCAAGCGCGTCGGCCCAGGAGAAGCCAGCCATGACGATCGGATTGCGGCCGTCCTCGGCGAAGCGGCGCAGCGCCTGCTCGCGCTGGGTGGCGTTGCTGACCTCGAATTCCACATAGGGGATGCCGGTCTCGGTCTTGAACTTTTCGGCGCCGTTGAAGGACGCTTCGTTGAACGACTTGTCGAACTTGCCGCCGAGATCATAGAGGATCGCGGGTTGAATGTCCGCGGCGAAGGCCGGGAGAACCATTGCAGCTGCGGCCATAAGGCCGAGAACGATACGTTTCATGTGATCCACACCCCTGTCGGTTATTTGTCCATTATGCACCGCATGCCGGCCCGGTTCTCCGGCAGGCATGCAGCGTCAGGCAGGAGTGTCTTCCTCCCGCTTCGGGTCAATCTGGCACGGCCCGAAACAAAATTCACGTGGAATTTTGACCCTTTGGAAAAGCATGGCGCCGCATCGCGGCGCCACAGCATATTCCTTGCGTCAGGGGCATAATCAGGCGGAGACGGCGGCCGGAATGGCGCAGGAGACGCCGGTTCCCCGCAGGCCGCAATAGCCGTAGGGGTTCTTCGCCAGATATTGCTGGTGGTCTTCCTCGGCGAAGTAGAATTCCGGCGCCGGTGCGATCTCGGTGGTGATCTTGCCGCGTCCGGCACCGCGCAGCGAAGCCTCGTAGGCATCGCGCGAGGCGAGCGCCGCCTGGTACTGCGCGTCGTTGAACGTATAGATCGCCGAGCGGTAGGTGGTGCCGACATCATTGCCCTGGCGCATGCCTTGCGTCGGGTCGTGACTTTCCCAGAACAGCTTCAAAAGCTCGGCATAGGACACGATCTTGGGATCGTAGACGACGAGCACGACTTCGGCATGGCCTGTGAGCCCGGTGCAGGTTTCCTGATAGGTCGGGTTGGGCGTGACGCCGCCGGCATAGCCGGCCGCCGTGACCCAGACGCCCTCGACCTGCCAGAACAGGCGCTCGGCGCCCCAGAAGCAACCCAGCCCGAACATCGCCGTTTCCAGCCCTTCGGGATAAGGACCCTTGAGCGGCCTGTTCGAGACGAAGTGCTTCGATGCAGTCGGGATCGGCCGGTCGCGGCCGGGCAGCGCCTCGGAGGGCTTCGGCAGGTTGAGCTTCTTGTTCAGCATGTCGCTGAGAAACATAGTGCGGTTTCCTTTTCTTCTTGGTTGAGCCTTCCCCGGCACGGGAACACCGGGTCAGGCTGGAAATGTCAGGTCGCGGCGAACCGCCCGCTGGGGCGCGGCCGCCTGTAGCCGATGGCGTAAAGAATGAACGCCAGCACCGCGAACACGGCGAAGCCGGGCTGGCTGAGCACCCAGGCGATGGCGCCATCCCACAGCAGCGGATTGACCTTGTCGCGGACGAAGCTTTCGAAGGCGCTGCGCGTATCCGGCGAGACCGCGAGCCAGCTGGAATTAAGCGGTGTCATCACCAGCGCCGAAGCCGCCACCGACCGTGTCGCATCGAGCACGGCCATGATGACCGAAACCGACAGCGCGACCATTGCAGCGAGACGAAAGATGAAGCGGAACATCCAGACCCTTCCTCCCCAGGAGATTATCAGAATGTCGTATCGGACTGTTAGATAGGATCTACTTGCTTCGCCTGCAATCGCGACACGCGAAGTTGAACCGGCGACCGCCGGTTCGCTGGAACCGGCGGCGCGCCGGACGGCGAGCACACCTCGGCCGCCCCTTTCGATAGGCTCCCTACGGGTGCTCCGGTAACATGGGGTGAGCATCCGTATCCGGCAAAGCGAATAGACTATCGTTATGTCTTGGCATTCGGCACCGGATCGACTAGATGAGCCCCGCGCCTGTTGCTTTGACGGCTCAGGTGTGGGGAAAGGGTATCCGCTGGTCGACGGCGCCCACGGCCGGAATTCCGGTCCGGAATCCCAAAGGAGATGCATCTCCCCAACCCGCGCGGCGAAACCGGCCGCGTCGAAAATGCTAAAGACGGAGAGGTGGCCGAGTGGTTGAAGGCGCACGCCTGGAAAGTGTGTTTACGGGAAACCGTAACGCGGGTTCGAATCCCGCTCTCTCCGCCAGATACCCACTTAAGCGTCTGTTATTGTTTCGCTTTGTGAGTTGCGGCCTTTCCGTTCCTAACGTCCGCAAACGATGAAGCTCGGCCACCATGCCGCCGCCCCTTTGTTGACTTTGCTTGGGAATCGGAGTGTCCGGAAAAAACCGCAGGGCAGCCCGCAGGATTCGCGTCTGCGGACCCCAATCCGCCCCGCCGGCGCCTACAGGCAATCTACCCCAACGCCCCCCAAGCGGCGCCGGCCACTTTCAGCCCCTTCGTTCGAAAGTTCGCTTCCAGTCGCGATTGCGCGCCCGCTGATGGCCTTCGTAGTCAGGAATGCATGCGAAGAAGGTCGGTCACGGCCGGCAGCCTTGCAATTTGAGCAGACAAAGAGCCCGACCAAGTCGTCATGCATCGAGCCGTGGTCATGGCCGAGCCTGTCAATCAGCGCCTGGATGTCAAGTTTCGTCGATTTGCAGCACATCGGGTGCGCACAATTGACATAGATGGTTTCGCGGGCGGACAGAGTGTCGGCGAGGGTCTTTCGAGTCATGGCGATTCTCCGTTGAAGGGGCTCGCCGCAACGGGAGGATTATATTCCTTAATGCTGATCCCCTGCATTGTCTCGTGCGGAATGGGCTCTCCGGCATTAGACAGGGATATCCGGAGTTCGCCGTCTCGGGTGGTGGCTTCGACCTTAATGGGCATGTCCGCGGCACAAAGTTACAGGTTCGAATCCTGTCGGGTGCAGCATTGCCGCAGTTCGCTTGCCGACAACTATTCCTGCTGGAATTGACAGGGCCAATCTTCAGGCCTCGTCAAGCCAGAAGGCAACTCGGTCCGGGCGTCTCCGCAAGCCATGTTGAGCTGCCACTGGGACAGACCCGCCGAATTGGAAAGGTCGAGGCCCTCGATACGGGTCAGAAAGAAAAAGGCGCGGTCAAAGTCTATCGGCGCGGTGAACGTCGCTCCTCGGAAGTCCGCCCGTGCGAGATTGGCAAACGAGAAGCGGCTGCCGCTGATATCGGCGTCATGGAACTGCGCACGCCCCAGTTCTGCCTTTGTGAAATCAACATTGGTCAGATTGGCGTCCTGGAAATTCGAGCGCTGCATTTCCGCGCTCGCAAACACAGCGCCCTGCGCGTCCATACGGCTGAAGTCGGTCCTGTAGCCCTCGATTCTGTCGAACCGGGCGCCTTTGGCGGTCGAGTCGGCCAGGGAAGCACGCACAAGCGTTGCCTTCTCAAGATTTGCCGCACGGAGATTGGTGTTCCTGAGGTCGGTCGAAGTGAAATCAACACCGAACAGGTTCGCCCCGCTCAGGTCCTGTCCGTCTAGGATGAGAAGCTTCTTGTCACACTCTTGCCAATTGACGCCAGGCGTCGCGGCGGCGTCGCAATTTTGAGCGGCAGCGGCGTTCTGCCAAGCAAACACAGTGCAAACCGCTAGAACCAAGCCGGATGTGCCGTAAGCTCTGGTTCGCCTCAAAGTCATTGTTGCTGGACCTCTGCTACTCGCCGACACTCACCCTTACCACATCTGCTGACACTCGAGCCACGGTGACCACATGGCTGTGCTCGCGGCGCAGTGGGTCAAGCCTGGCGTGAAGCTCCGCGTCAAACAGCTTCGCGGCGAATTCTAGGCGGCCAGCTTACATTAGCCAGAGTGAACAGAACGTGATTACGGGCCAGGCCTTCACACCTTCGCCTTGCACCAGCCCGCCCACCTAGCATGCCCCGCCATCGCGAACGGCCCAGCACGGGCGAAAGACAAGCTCCTTCCTGGCGCTGCGCCGCGTGCAGTTGGAACAAATGGGATCGACGCCGGTTAACAATCGAAGGGACCGCAAACGAAGCGGTATGATGATGATTGATATTTTTAGCTTCGAACTGGCCAATGCCAGGCTGCGCGTTAAACGGGCCGAGCGCTCGCTGAAGCGTGCGAATGAACTGTTGTTGAACGATGGCTGTGTCGCCGTCAATCTCGCGTTGTGCGACCGCATACGGTCTGAGCAAAAACGCGTGATTGAGGCCCGGGAACGCATGACGAAGATCGATCGGAAGAATTGACCCATGATGCTCGCGACCCTCCACCTTGAAACTGCGAGATACGGCGACGAATATCGCGTCGCAAGGCTAGCGCTGCTGAGGCAGCAAATGATACGGCACATCAAGCGCACAGACGCCTCGGCGCAGAAAATCGAACAATCGCTGGCAAGATTGGCCGAAGCAAACACGCTCGGGGACCGGCTCGCGCAACAGTAGGTCCGCGCGCTCTACCGTCGTTTGACGATGACCCCGTCATGCTGCGTCGCCAACAACAAGGCTGCATCAACGTCGCACCTGCGCTCGCTGGGCGTCGCGCCCCAAAAGCACAAGGCAGTCGTTTCGGCGAAGATCCAAGAAGTGTCGATATTTTCACCTTCCTGGGGACGCAGGCACAACGCCAAAATGAAGGCCGCGATAAGCAGCATGGCAGGCAGAGGGGCGCGCGAAGGCTACTGAGCGGCTTTCATCTCGCCGCACTCTTGCCTCAGATCAGCCTACAACCAATCGGCCCGCGCTTCACCAGAAGCACGGGCATTGATAGGCTCGGCACTATCGCCGCCCCGTCTACCGCGGGACCGCTGGTATTCCCGAGACTGAGCGCTCTGTTTCGCCGGAGAAAACCACGAAGGCAAAGATCAGCACGGCGGCAGCGACAATCATCGAGCCGGTGGCGACGATCGGCTCGAGCGCCGGATTTCCCTGCAGCATCAGGTAAAGCGCCGGCAGCATCACGACCAGGCCGAGATTGTAGACGCCATAGTGGATCATCGCGGTCCTGCGAGCAGCCTTTGCCGGGTTCAGCGCATAGTAGCCGCCGAATATTGCACTGGTGACCCATCCCAGCAGGTTGATGTGCGCGTGAGCCGGAAACGCGCCGTGATCGCCTGAAATTGCCATCTGCAGGCCAGCTGCAATTCCCAGAATAAGAAAGACGATGGCTGTCTTGAAAAAAAGCTCCGAAACCTTAGGCATATCATTCCCCCAAACCCGTTTTGCCGCCGCATCATGCTCTGGTTCCGGCGATCTTGCCAAGGGGACCGTCGGGCCTGCGGCACCATTTGTCGCCGGCCTGACGGCCCGTCGGCAGCCGGGCCTCGCCGGTTGCGAGTCCAGCCGGCAAAAAATATGCGCTCACCCTAATTTAATTGCAATATCACCCGCCAGGCTTCCATGTCGTTCTCACTAAGGAAGTCCTGCACAATCGTGGTGCCATACGCGCCAAAGGTCTGCCCGTCAGTGTTCCAGCAAGGCCTCGCCGAACTTCTCCCACAGCTGAGCGCAATCTGTAGCTCTGAGGCTGGGGGTTCCGAGTGGGCCATATCTGATGACGGCGGCGTGAACATCATAGCCAACGATAGGTGCATTGGCGACAAAGTGGATAGCCTCACCCAATCGGCGAGAGCCAATTGGCGCGTCGGTTTTGTTGGTGATGTCGAAGACACCACGAATGTCCGCTTCCTGGTTCCTGGCTGCCAACGCAGCCGCCATTTCCCTTTCGTGCATCATCGAAATCTCTCCGATCGGTCTAAGTCTAAGAACCGCGGCTTGTGCCGGTCCGGCAGCTGGCAACCGGCAAATCGAAGTGCCTTTTGCAGCATCTCGATTGGCTCTTGCTGCGAGCCACTCCGCCCGCTCCCGCGGCAAGCCGATAAGGCAACTGCCAGCGAAATCCGCAGGCACGTCCACGGTCGCATCAAACACGGCCCACGTGCCAGTCGGCTCCTGAACGGGCAAAAACCTCATAACAGCGCCTGCTAATATACTATACCGACTGTGAGGACGAGACTTTTTCCTGCATCAACTAAACGAATGAGAGCTGGTGTCGAAGTGCCGGGCGACGCTCGTCAAAAACAAATCGTCGGCGACATCGCCTGGATCGGAGATGGGCCTGAGCAGCGACCCGGCCGCATTCGGGGCTCGCCGACAGGGACAAGCACAAGACGCAGCGCCGGCACGCCTCGTCAGATGTTACTTTCTGCCCTGCGGATAGATGGTCTCGCCGCGCTTCAGCATCGCCACGAACGCCGCGATCTTCTTCTTGCGCCCGGCTTCGGTCTTCATGTTGTGGATGCGGAAGGCGAGCGCGAAGCGGTTTTGCCCGCTGAGCTTTGCCAGCATCTCTTTTGCCCTGGGCTCGGCGTCTATTGCCGCCTGGAGGTCGTCGGGGATCTTCATCTCCTTGCCGCTCTTGTAGGCGCGCGCCCAGCGGCCGTCGGCCTTGGCCGCATCGACCTGCCTCAGCCCGTGCTCGGTCATCCGGCCCTCCTCGATCAGCCGGGCGACATTGTCGACATTGATCTGGCTCCAGGTGCTCTTCTTGCCGCGCGGGGTGTAGCGCTGCAGATAGCTTTTGCCGTCGAACGCCTTGCGCACCGCGTCGATCCAGCCCCAGCACAACGCCACGTCGATGGCTTGCTTCGGCGTGATCGACGGCAGCCCCGAATCGAGCTTATGGATCTTGATCCAGACTTCGTCCTCGCTGTCGTGATGCTCGCCAAGCCAGGCATGGAAGCTTTCGGCATCCCTGAACTCGCGCACCTTGGCGGGGTCGACCTTCACGGGCGCCATCAGCCGATCCGCCGGTGACCCAGGCGCGTAACGACGCCGAACCGCGCCCTCATATCAGCTCCAAGTCCGATATCCGCAGGCCTGTTGATTCCCGCCGGCACGCATTCAGCCCGCACGATTGGGCGTGCCGAGGACATGGGATTTCCGGCGGCAGCATGACGCCGTCGAATGTCTGCATGAACATCGCCGCCGCAAAGAACGCGTCTCTTCGGTGGCGTCGCTGTGCCAGCCGAGCCGCTTGCCGGACTCGATCTCGTAGACAATGACCGGGGACTGGGTGGTGCCGTGCCCGCCGTAAACCGCGAAAGCGCCGGCCCATTTGACCGACGGATCGTCCACTGCCCAAACCGGCGAACGTTCGAGCCTGTCAGATGCGACGACTGCTGTCATGGCTTCGTTCCTCTCAGCGAATTGCGAACACGAATCTAGATGATTTTTCTAGTCTGCGTCAGCAAAACTGGCTGGCAACCATTCCCTCGCCCATTGCGCGTGACGATTTGTCGGACCGCGATCCGGCCTATTCTACTCTCGGGCCGGATTGCTGGGCCGATTCCCCAATGCAACCAAGCCTTTACCCTTTAGCCACTTTTGAGTTGCCCCTGCGTTGCGTTCGTGGTCCTGGTACAACCAGGGCGCTCAATGCGGCATTCGGCAACGGTCGCCTCACCGACCGTCAAGGCAACACACCGTCGAGCCAACACAGGAGATAGCAATGGGCATTTTCGACAGTATCAAAGGTGCGATTTTCGGAAACGCGGTTGCGGCCGAAGCGCCGCCGGCGCAACCGTCTCCCGCGCCTGCTTCGAGCACGGCCACCCAGCCGACGGCGCCTACCCGATCCGCCCCGGCTGCAACCCCGGCTCCGGCCGCGCCGGCCACGCTGTCCTCTGCCCCGGACATCCCTGCCATTCTCGACAAGGCCGTGGCCGCGAAGGGGCAGAAGCTCAACTGGAAGAATTCGATCGTCGACCTGATGAAGGCCCTGAATATCGACAGCAGCCTTGGCGCCCGCAAGGAGCTTGCCCACGAGCTGAACTACACCGGCGATATGAACGACACTGTAACGATGAATCTGTGGCTGCACGACGCACTGATGAAAAAGCTGGCCGAGAATGGCGGCAAGCTTCCGAGCGATCTGGCCGCCTAGAGTCACAAGACAAGCAATTCCAGGAAAACCTGTGAACGGTTCTGGCCGGAGTTGCGTCACAAAAAAGACAGACCGTTCGGCGTTTCCGTGAAACGACGAACCGTCCCGGTCCTGCCCGCACCGTGGTTCTTGCTGCGCTGGCTTTCAGCCGCAACCGAGCAGACCACACTGCCAAGCATCAGACTGCCAGTAAATAAAATTGAGACCGATCCCGGCCGCCGGGATTGGGTCTATGGCGAAGTCGCATGGCACAAAAGCGCTGCCGCCTCCCGCTCGGATTGCCTCCCGCAAAACCGACGATTTCGGTCGCTGCCCACGCGCTGGTAGGACCACCATTTTGCTGGCGAAACGCGACGTTCGGCGTATCATTCTCCCCGGAGAGAGTTCATGGTGGGAGGAAGCCAATGAACGTGGTGCAGAGGGTGACTGTCGCCGACTTGACGGCCCAAGAGCTTGTTTCATCTGCGCTTTCACGGTTCGGTGCCGGCGACACCATATCGACGAGGGCGATGCTGGACATCGTTCGCAGGACGGCCCCGGCCTGCGGCAACAGTGACGACGATCTGGTCGAGCTTATCGTCATGACGGCCGTTGGTAGGACCATGGGCGTCGTGTTCGACCATCGGTCCCAATAAAACAATCCGGAACGAATACCAGGCTGCGCCCAGGAGCAGTGGCGGGCGGTTGGCAGCGCCGCCAAAGAGGCCAGCCTATTTGTGCGCGAAGGCCGGCCTGACGCCAAGCCCCTGCTTTGAGCAAAACCGCCGCGCATGCCGGGTCATGCCCGAGGGCAGAGCGACACGCTCG
Organism: Mesorhizobium sp. M1027; assembly: GCF_040318745.1. Classification (NCBI taxonomy): domain Bacteria; kingdom Pseudomonadati; phylum Pseudomonadota; class Alphaproteobacteria; order Hyphomicrobiales; family Phyllobacteriaceae; genus Mesorhizobium; species Mesorhizobium sp. M1027. The sequence continues at coordinate 257,811 of NZ_JAMYMW010000003.1, forward strand.
ACGGAACTCGCTGAAATCTTGCCCGTTATGCTCTCGTCGAGATGAGGAGAGCTGCCATGGCCGACGACAAAACCAAGACCGACAGTCGCGACCGCTCACGAGTGGCGGGCAGCGAAGACTACGAGGTACGTCACTTCGCCGAGGAAGCGGGCATCACCCCGGATCAGGCACGCACGCTGATCAAGCGTCACGGCACCGACCGCAAGGTGCTGAACGAAATCGCCGAAAGCATAAGAGCGTCGTAATGGCTGACAAGAAAACCGCAATGGCCGACCGCAAGACGCGCGATCCGGACGAAAAGGAGGCTCTGCGTCTGGCCGAAACCACCGACGTTTCGCCGAAGCAGGCGAAGGATCTGATGCGCAAGCACGGCAAGGACAGCCCGAAGGTCGAGAAGGAAGCCAAGAACTTCAAGGCCGAGGGCTGAGCCGCCGAGCCGGTTGGACGCGGCACAGGGTTGTTGCTGCAATCCTGCAGCTTATCGGTTTTCTAACAAATTCGGCCTATCCCTTCCGCTATCGCGGCTCAGGGATGCCATATGCGCGGGATATCTGGTGAGGCGAAGCGGTCGATAGGCGATATACGGCATGTGAGATTGGTATTTTGCCTGCTGGCGGCGGTCGTGATAGCGGCGGCGCTCCTCGCCTTTGCCACCTCCCTCCTGCAGGATCCCGATAGCTGGTGGCACATCAAGGTCGGCATGGATATGCTGGCAAGCCGCACATTCCCTACCGTCGACATCTATTCCTACACTTTTGCCGGCCAGCCATGGATCGCCAAGGAATGGCTTAGCCAGGTTCTCCTTGCAATTGCCTTTGAAGCCGGCGGCTGGAACGGCGTGGTGCTGCTGGCGACTGCAGTAATCGCGCTGACGGTCTTCTTGATGTCGTGGTATCTCAGCGCGTGGTTGAAGCCGACGCTGGCGATAGGACTGACGCTGGTTCTCGCGCTCTTGATCGGGCCAATCTATGTCGCCCGCCCGCACATCTTTACCTTGCCCATCATCGTCGTCTGGACCGCCGGTCTTTTCCAGGCCGCACGCAACGAGAAAGCGCCGCCTTTGTGGCTGCTGACGCTGCTTTGCCTGTGGGCCAATCTCCATGCCACCTTCACCTTCGGTTTCGTGATCGCCGCCTTCGCCGGGCTCGATCTCGTCATGCGCACGCGCTTGTCGAACCCCCGGCTGCTGGCCAAGTGGATCGTTTTCGGGCTGCTTTGCCCGCTGGTCAGCCTGCTCAATCCCTATGGCGTCAAGGCCATACTCGCCACATTCACCGTGGCCTATGGCAATGAGGCGGTGCCTTACATTGCGGAGTGGCAACCCTTCGACGCCTCGCGGCACACCCTCCAGGAGGTGGCCCTGCTGGTGGCGTTTTTCGGGCTGCTCGTGTCGAGATTGCGCATTGGCTGGGCCAAGGCGCTGTTCCTTGTCTTCACGCTGCACGCCTATCTCACCCACATACGGTTCATGTACTTGTTCTTTCTTCTTGTCCCGGTGGTCCTTGCCGTTGAGGTCGCGCAACAATATCCAGCGCTTTCAGCCGAGAAATGGGCGGCGGAAAAGCGCGACGGACTTGAACAATTTTTCGCACGGCAATTTTCCAGGATTTGCGCTGGACTTGCCGTTTTGCTGGTTTTGGCGGCTGCCGCCTTCACGACCTATCCGGTCGCGCCGAGCCAGAAGACCTCGGCCAGCGACGCACTGGCCTTCGCCCAAACCCATAATCTGTCGGGCAATCTGCTGAACTCCTACGATTTTGGCGGTACGCTGATTTTCCATGGCATCAGGACGTTTATCGACGGCCGCGCGGATCAGCTCTTCCTGAATGGCTTTACGGAAACGGATGAGCAGACTGGGCACAGCCGGGGCAAGCCGATCCTGAAAGCCCAACTCGAGAAATATACGATAGGCTGGGCATTGTTGACCGCCGACGACAGCCGCATTCCGTTCTTCGACGAACTGGGCTGGAAGCGGGCCTATGCGGACGACTACGCGGTGATCTACACCCGCGCGGACTGAGCCCCGGCAGCTTCGCTCGCCGGTGCGCACCTCCCTCCTGAAGCTGTGGCCAGCGCCGAGGCGGCGAAATCCTTATGGGATTTTGATTTCTTTGCTCCGCGTCCCGTCTCGAACCTTTATGGCACTTTGATCCATATTCACAGGAGCGGTGTATCCAGCCGCCGATATGATGCGGCGACGCGTTTGGATAGTTTGTTAAAGTAAACAAACAAATACAACATAAGGAAAAATGCGCGGTGGACATAGTTGTTGTCGCGATTGGAATCGCGTTCTTTGCGCTATGCTTCGGCTACATCAAAGCCTGCGACAAGCTGTAAGTTTAGGGGATCGCAACATGCTTTTCGACCATATCCTCGGCGGCGCCGTGACCTTGTTTCTTCTCGCCTACCTGACATACGCCCTCGTTCGCCCGGAACGCTTCTGATCTCCGCTGGCAAGGAGCCAACCCCATGACAATCAACGGATGGCTGCAGATCCTCGTCTATTGCGGGATCGTCGTTCTGCTGGCCAAGCCGCTCGGCGGCTACATGCATCGCGTTTTCAGCGGCGAGCGCACATTCCTGTCGTCAATTCTGGCCCCGCTCGAGCGCGGGCTCTACCGCATATCAGGGACCAGCGAGCGCGAGGAGCAGCACTGGACCTCCTATGCGGCGGCCCTGCTGTTCTTTAACCTGGCCGGCTTCCTGGTGCTCTATTCGCTGCAACGGCTGCAAGGCGGCCTGCCCTACAATCCGGCCGGCATGACCGCAGTCGAACCTGGGCTGGCCTTCAACACCGCCGCCAGCTTCATGACCAACACCAACTGGCAGAACTACGGCGGCGAAAGCACGATGTCCTATCTCGTGCAGATGGCCGGCTTGACCGTGCAGAATTTTCTGTCGGCGGCGACTGGCGTCGCCATTGCGGTCGCATTGATCCGCGGCTTTGCTAGAGCCTCAGGCAAATCGATCGGCAATTTCTGGGTCGATATGACCCGCGGCACGCTCTACCTGCTTTTGCCCTTTTGCATCGTGTTAACTCTGGTCTATGTCTATCTCGGCATGCCGCAGACGCTCGCTGCCTACGTCAACGCGACGACGCTCGAAGGTGCGCAGCAGACCATCGCAGTCGGGCCTGTCGCTTCGCAGATCGCTATCAAAATGCTTGGCACCAATGGCGGCGGCTTCTTCAACGCCAATGCAGCGCATCCCTTCGAAAATCCCGATGCAATTTCCAACCTGATCCAGATGGTGACGATCTTCGCCCTCGGCGCGGCGTTGACCAATGTCTTCGGCCGCATGGTAGGCAACCAGCGCCAGGGCTGGGCAATTCTGTCGGCTATGGGCGTGCTGTTCATCGCCGGCGTTGCCGTCTGCTACTGGGCGGAAGCCGCAGGCAATCCGCTGGTCCATGCGCTGGGCGTCGACGGCGGCAACATGGAGGGCAAGGAGAGCCGTTTCGGCATCGCTCTGTCGGCGCTGTTTGCCGTCATCACCACCGCCGCGTCCTGCGGCGCGGTCAACGCCATGCATGACAGCTTCACCGCACTCGGCGGCATGATCCCCATCATCAATATGCAGCTCGGCGAGGTCATTGTCGGCGGCGTCGGCGCGGGCTTCTACGGTATCCTGATGTTCATCGTCATTGCCGTTTTCGTCGCCGGGCTGATGGTCGGACGCACGCCCGAATATCTCGGCAAGAAGATCGAGGCCAAGGAGGTCAAGATGGCTATGCTGGCCGTGCTCTGCCTGCCGCTTGCAATGCTGATCTTCACCGCTATCGCGGTGGTGCTGCCGACCGGCGTTGCTTCCATCGCCAATGCCGGCCCGCACGGCTTCTCCGAGGTTCTCTATGCCTACACCTCGGCCGCGGCGAACAATGGCTCCGCCTTTGGCGGCCTCAGCGGCAACACGCCCTGGTACAACGTAACGCTCGGCATCGGCATGCTGATGGGCCGGTTCCTGGTCATTATTCCGGCGTTGGCGATTGCTGGCTCGCTAGTTGCGAAGAAGACCGTCCCTGCCTCCGCCGGCACCTTCCCGACGGACGGTCCGCTGTTCGTCGGCCTGCTGGCCGGTGTCATCCTGATCGTCGGCGGCCTGACCTTCTTCCCGGCCCTGGCGGTCGGACCGATCGTCGAGCACCTGGCGATGATTCACGGTCAGACATTCTGAAACGGCCATGCCCTGGTTCAAGATCATACCTCGGAAGGTCCGGCATCGCCCCGAGCCGGAGGGGGAGAAAACGCCCCCTCCTTTCCCGACGCTGTCCACATTCCTCGCTATTGCGGCAGCCTTGATCATGATCTGGCTGCTGGCTTACGGGCCGCCGCACCTTCGTTCGGCACACGATCGACCGGTCAACAAAATCGACACTGGAGCTACCAAATGAGCCCGTCGAAATCCGTGAGCATCATGGATACCCGCATTCTGTGGCCCGCTATCGGCGGTTCCTTCAGAAAACTGAACCCGCGCACCTTGATGCGAAACCCGGTGATGTTTGTCGTCGCCGTCGTCTCGGCGCTCACCACCGTGCTGTTCGTCAAGGATCTCGTTACCAGCGGCGGCGATCTTGGCTTCACGCTGCAGATCATCATTTGGCTGTGGTTCACCGTGCTCTTCGCCAATTTCGCCGAAGCGGTGGCCGAAGGTCGCGGCAAGGCGCAGGCAGACTCGCTGCGCCGGGCGCGAACCGAGACGCAGGCCAAGCTGTTGAACGATGGCGACCGCAGCAAGTTCAAACTGGTGCCCGGCACCAGCCTGAAGGTCGGCGACATCGTGCTTGTCGAAGCCGGCGACATCATCCCCTCGGACGGCGAGGTGGTCGAAGGCGTGGCGTCGGTCAACGAGGCGGCCATCACCGGCGAATCCGCACCGGTCATCCGCGAATCCGGCGGCGACCGTTCGGCGGTGACCGGCGGCACCCAGGTCTTGTCCGACTGGATCCGCGTGCGCATCACCGCGGCTGCCGGCCATACGTTCCTCGACCGCATGATCTCGTTGGTCGAGGGCGCCGAGCGCCAGAAGACACCCAACGAGATCGCGCTCAATATCCTGCTCGTCGGCATGACGCTGATCTTCGTGCTGGCCACGGCGACGATCCCGAGCTTCGCCTCGTATTCGGGCGGTTATATCTCGGTGACGGTGCTGGTCGCCCTGTTCGTTACCCTGATCCCGACCACAATTGGCGCCCTGCTGTCGGCGATCGGCATTGCCGGCATGGACCGCCTGGTGCGCTTCAACGTGCTGGCCATGTCGGGCCGCGCCGTCGAGGCGGCCGGCGATGTCGACACGCTGCTGCTCGACAAGACCGGAACCATCACGCTGGGCAACCGCCAGGCGACGGCATTCCGTCCGGTCAAGGGCGTCACCGAACAGGAACTGGCCGACGCGGCCCAGCTTGCCTCGCTTGCCGACGAAACGCCGGAAGGCCGCTCGATCGTCGTCCTGGCGAAGGAAAAATACGCCATCCGCGCCCGCGACATGGCAAGCCTGCACGCGACTTTCGTGCCCTTCACCGCGCAAACCCGCATGAGCGGCGTCGATCTGGAAGGCTCCTCGGTCCGCAAGGGCGCAGTCGATGCGGTACTTGCCCACGTCAACCTCTCGACGGTTGCCACAGGCCGTACGCGCAACGACACCGTCCGCGACCTTCAGGCGATCGCCGACGAGATTGCCAAATCGGGTGGCACTCCACTCGCGGTCGAGCGCGACGGGCGCCTCCTCGGCGTCGTCCATCTGAAGGACGTCGTCAAGGGCGGCATCGCAGAACGCTTTGCCGAATTGCGCCGCATGGGCATCCGCACGGTGATGATCACCGGCGATAATCCGATGACCGCGGCGGCGATCGCGGCGGAAGCCGGCGTCGACGACTTCCTTGCCCAAGCGACGCCCGAGGACAAGTTGAAGCTGATCCGCGACGAGCAGGCCAAAGGCAAACTTGTCGCGATGTGCGGCGATGGCACTAACGATGCGCCGGCCCTCGCGCAGGCCGATGTCGGCGTTGCCATGAACACCGGCACGGTCGCGGCGCGCGAGGCCGGCAACATGGTCGATCTCGACAGCGATCCGACCAAGCTGATCGAGATCGTCGAAATCGGCAAGGCGCTGCTGATGACGCGTGGCTCGCTGACCACCTTCTCCATCGCCAACGACGTAGCCAAGTATTTTGCCATCATCCCGGCAATATTCGCCGTCTTCTACATCGCCCCGGGCCAGACCGCCGGGCCGCTGCAAGCGCTCAATGTCATGCATCTGGCGACGCCGCAGAGCGCTATCCTCTCGGCCATCATCTTCAACGCGCTGATCATCATTGCGATGATCCCGCTGTCGCTGAGGGGTGTCAAATACCGCGCGGTCGGCGCCGGTGCGCTGCTCAGCCGCAATCTCATTGTCTATGGCCTCGGCGGCGTGGTCGTCCCCTTCGTCGGCATCAAGGTGATCGACATGGGCATCACCGTTCTCGGTCTCGCCTAAGGAACCACGTCGATGCTCAATCAAATCAGGCCCGCGATCGTCATGATCGTCTTCTTCACCATTCTGACGGGTTTGGTCTATCCGATCGGCATGACCGGCATTGCCCAGGCGCTGTTTTCGCGCCAGGCCAATGGCAGCCTGATCGAGAAGGACGGCAAGCTCGTCGGTTCCGAGCTGATCGGCCAGGCTTTCGAAAGCGACCGCTACTTCCATGGCCGCCCGTCGGCTGCCGGCGACGGCTACAATGCCGCCGCCTCGGGCGGCTCGAATCTCGGCCCGACCAACCCGAAGCTCATCGACAGGATCAAGAGCGACGCCGAAAAGCTGAGAGTCGAAAACCCGAGCCAGCCGGTACCGATGAATCTGGTCACCACGTCCGGCAGCGGTCTCGATCCGCATATCAGCCCCGACGCGGCCTATTTTCAGGTCGCCAGGGTGGCCAAGGCCAGGGGCGTCGATGAATCCAGGATCAAATCGCTTGTCGACAGCCATGTCGAAGATCGCGAATTGGGATTCATCGGCGAGCCGGTAGTTAATGTGCTGGCCCTCAACCTTGCGCTGGACGATGCGATGAAACAGTAAAGGACCGGCGCCGGGATCGACACCGAAGCCGGCGCCGTTCATGATTGACGCTTATGCCAGACGACAGCCGCACCGCCGAAACCAGGCCCTCTCCCGACGCGCTACTCGAGCATGCCCAGCGAGAGGAGCGCGGTCGCCTGAGGATATTTCTCGGCGCCGCCCCCGGTGTCGGCAAGACCTACGAGATGCTGATGTCGGGCCGCGCCAGGCTGGCCGACGGGATCGACGTAGTAATCGGTATCGTCGAGACGCACGGCCGCAATGAAACCCAGACGCTGGTCGAAGGCTACGAGGTCATTCCTCGCCTTGAGATCGATTACAAAGGGCGGATCCTCGAGGAGATGGATCTCGACGCCATCCTCGCCCGGCACCCGGCGCTGGTTCTGGTCGACGAACTTGCCCATACCAACGCGCCGGGCAGCCGTCACCCCAAGCGCTACCTCGACGTCCAGGAAATCCTGACGCACGGCATCGATGTCTACACGACGCTGAATATCCAGCACGTCGAGAGTCTGAACGATGTCGTGACGCAGATCACCCGCGTCAGGGTGCGGGAAACTGTCCCAGACTCCATAATCGACCAGGCAGACGATATCGAGATCATCGACCTGACCCCCGACGATCTGATCAAGCGGCTTGAGGAAGGCAAGGTCTACATCCCCAGCACCGCCCAGCGCGCCATCGAGAACTATTTCTCGCCGGGCAATCTGACGGCGCTTCGGGAATTGGCGCTCCGCCGCACTGCCCAGCGGGTCGACGAGCAGTTGCTGACCCACATGCAGGCCCACGCGATACCCGGGCCTTGGGCGGCGGGGGAAAGGGTTCTCGTCTGCGTCGATGCGCGTCCGGGCGGGGCGGCCCGTGTACGTTATGCGCGGAGGTTGGCCGACCGGCTCCGCGCCCCTTGGACGGCGCTTCATGTCGATACCCCTCGTTCAGCTGCCATGCCCGAGGAGGACAAGGATCGGCTGGCGACGCAGCTGCGCCTTGCCGAGCAGCTCGGTGCCGAGGTGACGACCATTCCGGGTCAGAACGTCGCGCAAGACATCGTTCGGCATGCGACGGCGAACAACTTCACCCATATCGTGATCGGCAGGCCGACCCGATCGCGCTGGCGGGAATTGATCGAAGGCTCGCTCACTTACGATCTCATCCGCAATGCCGGCGACATCAGCGTCCATGTCATTTCGGGAAACGAACGCAACGCCGAAGCGACGTCGAGGACCGTCAAGGCGGCGGACGAGCAGTGGCAGTTCGAGATCTGGCCCTATCTCAGGGCCACGGCCTATGTTGTTGGCTCGCTCGCCTTCGCCGTCCTTCTCGACCAGTTTCTCGACGTCCGCAACCTGGCGGTCATCTTTCTCATTGGGGTCCTGACGTCGGCTGTGACCGGCGGTCTCTGGCCGGCTTTGTATGCCTGCCTCATCAGCGCCATTGCCTTCAACTATTTCTTCCTGGAACCACGCTACACGCTGACGATCGAGGATCCGGAGAGCATCGTTGCGCTGGCTGTCTTCCTGGTTGTTGCGGTCATTGCCAGCAATCTAACAGCGCGCGTGCAGCGTCAGGCGGTCGCTGCGCGCTCGCGGGCACGCGCCACTGAAGATATTTATCTCTTCTCAAAGAAGCTCGCCGGTGCTGGCACGCTCGACGACGTTCTCTGGGCGACTGCCTTCCAGATCGCCTCGATGCTGAAGCTGCACGTGGTGCTGCTTCTGCCGGAGGACGGTACAATTGCGGTCAAAGCCGGCTACCCACCCGACGACACGCTGGCCGAGGCCGACATTGCAGCAGCCCGCTGGGCCTGGGAGCATAACCGCGCCGCGGGGCGCGGCGCCGACACGCTGCCCGGAGCAAAACGCCTCTATCTGCCCTTGCGAACCGGACGCACGGCGGTGGGCGTTGTCGGCCTCGACAACGATAAGCAAGGTCCGCTGCTGACACCCGAGCAGCAGCGTCTGCTCGATGCGCTCGCCGACCAGGCGGCGGTCGCCATCGAGCGCATCCAGCTCGTCGCCGACGTTGACCGGGCCAAGCTTGCGGCCGAGGCAGACCGTCTGCGCTCGGCCTTGCTCACCTCCATTTCCCACGATTTGAAAACGCCGCTTGCCGCCATCATGGGCGCGGCCGGAACACTCAGGGACTTCGAGGCCGCGCTTCCCGAGCAGGACCGGACGGAACTGCTGTCGACCGTGCTCGATGAGGCGGAGAGGCTTAACCGCTTTATTGCCAATCTGCTCGATATGACCAAGATCGAATCCGGCACGATGGAGCCGAACTACGCCTTTCACTATCTCGGCGACATTGTCGGCTCAGCTCTGCATCGGGCCCGCAAAATCGTCCGCGAGCATAAGACCGAGATCGACATCCCATCGGATCTGCCGATGTTGCGGGTCGACCCCGTTCTGTTCGAACAGGTGCTGTTCAACCTCCTTGATAATGCTGCAAAATACGCGCCGCCAGGTTCGACGATCCGCCTGCAGGCCTGGGCCGATAACGGCTTCATCATCCTGCAGATCATGGACGAGGGACCAGGCATTCCGCCAGCGGACCTGGAGCGCGTTTTCGACACTTTCTACCGTGTGCGCAAGGGTGACCAGGTGCGTGCCGGCACCGGGCTCGGCCTGTCGATTTGCCGCGGCTTCATCGAAGCGATGGGCGGGACGCTCTCGGCGGCAAACAGGTCCGACCGCTCGGGGGCGGTTTTCACGATCAAGATGCAGCTGGTGCCGGCGGAACTGCCCAATCTCGGCGAACCCGAGGCGGGCCATCAAAATATGGACGATCTGCCATGACGAGCCTGGACGTCAGGATATTGGTGGTCGACGACGAACCGCCGATCCGGAAACTGCTTCGCGTCGGGCTTGGCAGCCAAGGCTATGCGATCAGCGAGGCGCCGAACGCCAGGGCGGCGATTGAACTCATCGAGACGGAAAAGCCAGACCTTGTGCTGCTCGATCTCGGCCTGCCCGACATGAGCGGGCATGAGCTGCTCCGCAAATGGCGGGATGATGGCCTGGACATTCCCGTGGTTATTCTTTCCAGCCGCACTGATGAGGCCGGCATCGTCTCGGCCCTCGAACTCGGCGCCGACGATTATGTAACCAAGCCATTCGGTATGAACGAGCTTGTCGCACGCATCCGCGTCGCGCTTCGCCACAAGTTCCAGCAGCAGGGTGAGAGACCGGTGTTCCAGACCGGCGACCTCTCCGTCGATCTGGTGAAGCGCATCGTCAAGGTCGAGGACAAGGAGATAAAGCTCTCGCCGAAGGAATACGACATCCTCCGCATCCTCGTACAACATGCCGGCAAGGTTCTCACCCACCAATTCCTGCTGAAGCAGGTCTGGGGCGATTCCACCGACGTTCAATATCTCAGAGTCTACGTCCGGCAGATCAGGCAAAAGATCGAAAAAACGCCCGACCAGCCCCGCTATATCACCACCGAGACCGGCGTCGGATACCGGCTGCGCGAAGTCGATTGACGCGACGAGCATCCGAAGCCGAATGCCTCTTCCAATCCGCTTCAAACCAGCGGCGGCCATGGTGTCGCCGGACAAAAGCCCTATATTACGGAAAGATCGGTTTTGTGCGGGAATGAACGAATGCCACGGCTTCGTCTATTGACGTTTTTAGGGTCGGCAATGCTGACTGCGGCGATGCTGCCGGGCGTAAATCCTGCTGCATCGGCACAGGTCGTCAGTCCCGCCGACCGCAACGTGTTGATCCAGCAGGACCAGTTGCAGATGTTGGAGAACAGGCTGCGGCGCCAGCAATACCAGCAGCAGCAACAGCAGTACCGTGCCCAGGATCGCCAAATCCCAACCCCGCAACGGCAGGAGGTGCCGCAGATGAGACCAACTTGCCAGTTGCTGCCGTCGGGGAGCGGCTTTGTCAGCACCTGCCGCTAACGACGGCCCTTTCATTTATTTAGCCGACTTATATATTGTGGAAACCGCTCCGCTTGCGCCCCATTGAACGCGGCCGACTTTGCAACGCTGCCCTTGCCGTTTGGGCACCGCCTCGACTGGATTATCGAATGGCAGCCAGCAAGAAGAAGGTCGTCCGCAAGGCAAGGAAGGGCGACCGGATTCGCCAGGTCGCGGCGATTCCGTTTCGGCTGAACGAGCATGGCGACGTCGAGGTGATGCTGGTCACATCGCGAACGACGAGGCGCTTCATCGTACCGAAGGGCTGGCCGATGAAGGGCAAGAGCAGCCGCAAGGCGGCCACCATCGAAGCACAGGAAGAAGCCGGCGTTCTCGGCAAGACACTGAAACAGCCGGCCGGCACCTATTGCTACTGGAAGCGGCTGGCGAACCGCTTCGTCCGTGTCGACGTCGTCGTCTATTTGCTGGAGGTAACCGAGGAACTTGCCGACTGGGAAGAATCCAAGAGGCGTCAGCGCGCGTGGCTGGCGCCGGCCGACGCGGCGGTGCTCATCGACGAGCCGGATCTCTCGACGCTGGTGAGGAACATCAGGATTCCCGAGCTGGAGTATAATTCCAAAAAACAGAATCCGGCTTTCGGAAAAGATCACGCTCAATAAAAGATCGAGGCTAGCCCGACTGGATCGGGATGGAATTGGCCCCAGCGCCTGCCGCCGTCACACTTGAACCGAAATCTCACTTGCCGCCGTCGCCCTCGGGCAAAGACCGCACCGGCGTGCCGGAATAGGCCCACAGCCATTCGCGCGGCAGCGGCCCCTTGTTGCGGTCGCTTTCCTGCGACTGTTCCCATGCATGGGCGAGGATGCCGACCGAGCGCGACAGCACGAAAAGGCCGCGCGTCAGCGGCGGCGGGAAGCCGAGCTCGCCGTAGATGACGGCCGTGGCGCCGTCGATGTTGAGCGGGATTTTTTTGCCCTTGCGCCGCGCCACCTCGGCCTCGATCGCCTCGGCAATGTCGGCGAAGCGCCCGCTGACGATGCCGCGCGCGGCAAAGTCGCGGGTTAACTCGATGAGGCGGGGCGCGCGCGGGTCGACCGGATGGAAACGATGGCCGAGCCCGGGCACATAGCCGTTTTCCCCGGCAAGGAAACGATCGAGCCGCGCCGACACGGCGTCCGCAAGCGGCATGCCGGCGTCCAGTTCGGCAGCGATGTCTCCGTAGAAGGAAAGCGCCTGTTCGCCGGCGCCGCCATGCACATCGCCAAGCACGTTGACGGCTGATGCCATGGCGCTGTTGATGCCGACGCCGCAGGTGATCGCCATACGGGCGATGGCGATCGACGGCGCCTGCGGCCCATGGTCGACGGCAGCACCCAGCGCGATGCCAAGCAGCGCCGCCTGCTCCTCGCCTGGCAGTTCGCCGCGCAGCATCAGCCAGATCATTGCCGGAAAGCTGACGCGGCCGATCAGATCCTGGATTTCATAGCCGCGCAGCCGGATGACGCCGGGGCGCATCTCGATGATGCCGGTCTGCCACCATTCCTCGCCGCGTGCGCGACCAGTCTTGTTTTGCGTTCCGCTCATGCCTTCGCTCTTTTCCTGGCACGCGGCGGCAGGCCGGCAAAAACCTCGCCCATATGCTCGCCGAGCCCCGGCGGCGGCCTGCTCGGCAAAGGTGCCTGGCCATCGACCATGAAGCCGCCGCGCACCACGGTCAGCGGCTGGTCCATCCCGGACACAGCCGGGAAGCGCGCCGTCATGCCGCGCTCGATCACCTGTCGCTCCTGCAGTATCTGCGGGATTGTCAGCACCCGGCCTGCCGGCACGCCGGCGCGATTGAACGTCTCCTCCCAGGCGGCGGCCGAGCCGCTCGTCAAGGCATCCTCGATCAGCGCTTTCAATGCAATGCGGTTCTGCTTGCGCGTTTCTCGCTCGGCAAAGCGGACATCCGACGCCAACTCCGGCCGACCGATCAACCGGCACAGTGTGACGAACTGCTCCTGCTTGTTGGCTGCGATGTTGAGCAAGCCGTCGCCGGTGCGAAACGCGCCAGACGGTGCGGCCGTCATATTTTCATTGCCCATCGGCTGCGGCTCGACGTCCGCCGTCAGATAGTTCGACACCGGCCAGCCGAGCGCAGAAAGCGTGCATTCGAGCATCGAGACGTCGAGGAACGCGCCCTCGCCTGTCGTCTTCTGCTTGACCAGCGCGGCGGTAATGGCGAACGCCCCGACCAGCCCGCCAACCGTATCGGCGACCGGATAGCCAACACGCAGCGGCGCCGTTTCCGGTGTACCGGTGATGCTCATAATCCCGGAAAGACCCTGGATGATCTGGTCGTAGGCTGGATTGTCGCGCATCGGCCCGGTCTGGCCGAAGCCCGATATCGCACAATAGACAAGGCTTGGCCGGACCTCTTTCAGCCTGGCATGGCCAAGCCCCAGCCGGTCCATTACGCCGGGGCGGAAATTCTCGACCAGCGCGTCGGCCGAAGCGACCAGATCGAGGAAGCGTTCGCGGTCGGCCTCCTGCTTGAGATCGAGCGCCACCGAGCGTTTGCCGGCATTCTGCGCCAGGAACGAAGCGCCCATGCCCGCCCGGTTGAGCTCCGGAGAGGCGCCGAGCTGGCGCGCCAGATCGCCGCCTTGCGGCGTCTCAACCTTGATGACGTCGGCCCCGAGCAATGCCAGCTGGTAGGCGCAATAGGGGCCGGCCAACACATTGGTCAGGTCAAGGATGCGGATGCCGGAAAGCAGGTCTGTCATGACGTCACGAACAGCTCAGGCATCGCCCGGCACGTGCTCCGGTCCCCGCATGCGTCTGTGCTCGATGTAGGCCCAGATATGCGGTCCAACCAGCCCGATGAAGGCCAGCGTCAGCAACGTCAGCGACAGCGGATGCTTGTAGAACACCGTCCAATCGCCGTTCGAGATGGTCATCGCGCGGCGGAACTGCGTTTCGGCAAGCGGCCCGAGAATCATGCCGATGATAACCGGCGCGGTCGGAAAATCGAAACGCCGCATCAGGAAACCGGCGGCACCGAGCAGATAGAGGATGACGAGGTCGATCGGCGATTGCGAGATGCCGTAGGTGCCGACTGTTGCGAACACCAGGATGCCGGCATACAGCTGCGGCGCCGGGATCTTCAGCAATCGCACCCAAAGCCCGATTAGCGGCAGGTTAAGGACGACGAGGATGACGTTGGCGATGAACAGGCTGGCGATCAGCCCCCACACCAGGTCGGCCTGCGTCGTCAGCAGCAGCGGCCCCGGATTGATACCGTAGCTCTGGAATGCCGACAGCATGATTGCGGCCGTCGCCGAGGTCGGCAGGCCGAGCGTCAGCATCGGCACCAGCACGCCGGCCGCGGATGCATTGTTGGCTGCTTCCGGTCCGGCAACGCCCTCGATGGCACCGACGGTGCCGAACTCGTCCTTGTGTCTGGAGAGTTTCTTCTCGATGGCATAGGAGAGGAAGGTCGGGATTTCGGCACCGCCGGCCGGCATGGCGCCGATCGGGAAGCCGATCAGGGAGCCGCGCAGCCATGGCCTCCACGAGCGCGACCATTCGGCCGCGGTCATGTAGAGCGACCCTTTCAACGGCACGATGTCGTCCTTGCCGGCATAGCGGCGCGAGGCCATGTAAAGCGTCTCGCCAACGGCGAACAGGCCAACGGCGACGACGATGACGTCGACGCCATCCAGCAATTCGCTCATGCCGAAGGTGAAGCGCGGCTGCCCCGTCTGCAGGTCGACGCCTATCATGCCGACGACGAAGCCGGCGAACAGGCTGGTCAGGCCGCGTACCGACGACGAGCCGAGCACCGCCGAAACCGTGATGAAGGCCAGCACCATCAGCGAGAAATATTCGGCCGGGCCGAAGGCCAGCGCAAATTTGACGACGATCGGCGCCAGAAAGGCAACGCCGATCGTGCCCAGCGTGCCGGCGACGAAGGAACCAATCGCCGAGGTCGCCAGGGCCGCACCGCCACGGCCGGAGCGGGCCATCCTGTTGCCCTCGAGCGCGGTGACGATGGTGGCGCTTTCGCCAGGCGTGTTGAGCAGGATCGATGTCGTCGAGCCGCCATACATGGCGCCGTAATAGATACCGGCAAACAGGATGAAGGATGCCTCCGGCGCCACCTGATAGGTGATCGGCAACAGCAGCGCTATGGTCAGTGCCGGTCCGAGGCCGGGCAGCACGCCGATCGCAGTCCCAAGCGTGGTGCCGACCAGGCACCATATGAGATTGATCGGCGAGAAGGCGACCGAAAATCCGTGCGCGAGATGGCCGAGCGTTTCCATGGCGTCAGCCCCTCAGCATGGTGACGAGCGAATCGACGATCGCGTTCAGCTGGTTTTCGATGAAGCCGGCGCCGATATTGACGCCGAGCGCCCTGGCAAAGCCGAAATAGGCGGCCAGCGCCAGGATCAGCCCGAGCAGCACGTCACGCACCGGACGCCGGCTGCCGAAACCGTGGCAGATGAGAACGAACATGATGACAGATGCCGCGGTAAAGCCGAGCGGCTGGATCAGCACGAGGTTGGCGATCAGTCCGAGGGCGACGATGCCCATCGCCTTCCAGTCGGTCGGCGTCGCCTTTTCGTCCTCCGGCTGCCAGCCGCCCCGCAAGGCGGCAATGATGAGCAGCAGCGACAGGATCACCATGCCGGTCATGGTGATGTAGGGAAAGACGGTCGGACCGACCTTGGAATAGAGCGGCGACACCGGGATTGCCAGCGTCTGCCAGGCAACCGCACCCGCACAGGCGAGGAGCCCGACGCCGATCAGCAGTTCGGGCACTGCAAGGCGCGGCGGCGCCGGCTGGTCGCTGGTGCTCATCATCGTCCTCCCAATGTCGGTCCCTTGGGGCCGGTTCTCCTTGGACCGGTCTCACCCGGCCGATCTCGGCGCAGTTTCACCTCCGGCGCCGCGTATGTCCATGCGGCTGGCGAAAGTCGGCAAGGGTTGGCGTAGGCTGCCACCCCTTGCCGAGAGCATCACGCTAGACCGAGGTCCTTGAGGATCGTCCCGATGCGGGCCGTGTCTTCTGCGACGAATTTCGCATAATCGTCACCGGTGAGCAGGATCTGCGTCCAGTTGCGGTTCTTGCATTCGGTGGCCCAGGCGTCGCTCTTGGCCATGGTCTCGATCAGCTTGATCATTGCTGCTTTGTCGGCGTCCGAGACGCCGGGCGGTGCGAAGACGCCACGCCAGTTGAACAGCTCGACATCGATGCCGGCTTCCTTCATCGTCGGCGCATCGATCCCCTCCTGGCGTTTGTCCGCGGAGATGGCCAGCAGCCGCAGCGCACCCGCCTTGACCTGTTCGGCGAACTCGCCGTAGCCGGAGATGCCGGCCGCGACCTGGTTGCCGAGCAGCGCCGAAAGCGCCTCGCCGCCGCCGGCGAACGGCACATAGGAAAGATTGGTGGCCGGAACACCAACGGTCTTGGCGATGAGGCCGAACAATATATGGTCCGAGCCGCCGGCCGAACCGCCGGCAACCGGAACCTGCGTCGGGTCAGCCTTGAGAGCAGCGACAAAGTCCGCGGCCGTCTTGAACGGCGAGGCGGCCGGCACCACAAGCGCCTCGAACTCGCCGGTGAGGCGGGCGATCGGCGTGACCTCGGTAAGGTTGTTGGCCGCCTTGTTGGCGATGATGGCGCCGACCATGACCATGCCGGCCACCATCAGCGCATCGCCCTTGCCCTTCCACTGGTTGACGAATTGCGGCAGGCCGACAGTACCGCCGGCGCCGCCGACATTGGTGATCTGCGAGCCGGAAATCAGTTTTTCGCTGCGCAGCACCTGGTCCATGGCGCGCGCCGTCTGGTCCCAGCCGCCGCCCGGCGCCGCCGGCACGAAAATCTGCAGCTGCGGCGCGTCCTGCGCGAAGGCGGGGACAAAATGCGATGCCGCGAGTCCGGCAGCACCTGCTGCCGCGGTGCTCATCAAGAATCGGCGTCTGTTCAGCATGGGATTCCTCCAAATCGCGACACCTCCTCCGGTGCCTGCCAGAAACGTGGCCTGACTTCAGACCCGCTCGATAAAATTCATGCAGAGTTTGCGTCCTCCTGTCAAAGACAGAACACGCCGCATGCGGCACAATCGGACTGTGCGATCTTCAGGCAGGCGAACTCGACGCCGGACGACGTGGCAGGCAGAGGCCAGACGGCGCCCGTCAGGGCTGCCGCTCCAGCAGGATGGTCGGCTTGCCTTGGTAGACGGTTCGCAGCACTTCGCCATAACCACATTTTGCCGCGACGTTCAGCGATCCGGTGTTTTCCGGATCGATGATGCAGACGGTCTTCGCGGCGCCGAACGTCTCGTCGCCCCAGGCAAGCACCCGTGCGACGACTTCGCTGGCCAGCCCGTGGCCATGCGCGCCCGAAACCAGAGCCCAGCCGGTCTCCGGAATGCCCTCGATCGACGGCGTCATGTCGCGTTTCAGATCGTGAAAGCCGGCCTCGCCGATGAAGCGGCCGGTCTCCTTTTCCTCGATCGCCCAAAAACCGTAGCCCAGAAGCGACCACAGGCCGGCGTGTCGTAGGAAGCGCATCCAGCTTTCCTCCCGCGTGCGCGGCTTCCCGCCGATAAAGCGGGTGACGACGGGATCGGCCCACATAGCGACATAGGCGTCGAAATCGTCAAGCCGGTGCGGCCGCAGGACCGTGCGCGAGGTCTCAAGCACTGGGGCGACAATTGTATGCGGACTGGCCATGGTCATGTCTCGTTTGTGTTGCCGGTGCCTAATGCAGGTCTTCCAAAAGGGGGACAGCGACACGCACGAGACGGGAAATCCAAATCCGTTGTGAAAAACAAGAGCCAAGGCTGTGTAGATCATCTTCCAGGCTGATGTGAATCCTGCCAGGCGGTGTTAGTTTTTCTCCGGTATTGGTTCAGGCGCGTTGGGTTTCGGCGCTGCCGTCCGACAGAGGGAATCCAGCATGGACACCACCGACCTTGTGCTTGCCATCTTCCATCATCTGCTGGTGTTTTCGTTGGCAGGCATCATCGGCGCCGAATTCGTCCTGATCCGCAGCGACTTGTCCGCCGCGACGCTGAAGCGGCTCGTCGGGATCGACCGCCACTACGGCATTATTGCCATGCTGATCATCGTCGTTGGCATCGGCCGCGTCGTCTATGGTCTGAAGGGCTGGGAATTCTACGTCTACAATTGGGTGTTCTGGGCAAAGATGGCCGCTTTCGCCATTGTCGGCCTGTTGTCGATTATCCCGACCATCCGTTTCCTGTCCTGGAACAGGCAGGCGAGCGTCAGTCCCGGCTTCCAGGTTCCTGCGGTGGAGCTAGCGTCCGTTCGCACCTATGTCCGCACCGAAGCATCGATCTTCCTATTGATCCCGGTGTTCGCGGCGGCGATGGCGCGCGGCTACGGCTACTAGAATAGGTTGGAGGAAGGGTATCGCACGGCCCAACCTTCCCGCTTATTTGCGCAGAGAAACGTGCGGTTTGCCGTTTGAGCGCGATTGTCATTTGTCGGGTTGCGCTAGTTATTGCTCCATCTACAGTCGTTTTGGAGGAACCCGCGCAGCGGTTGGCAATCATATCCTGGGAGGAAACACGATGCGAAAACTCATCGCCGCGCTGGCTGTCGCTGCGGCCGCCATGCTTTATCCGTCGGCCGCTGGCGCGCAGACCTACCCGGAACGCACCATCACCATTGTCGTGCCGTTTTCGGCCGGTGGCCCGACCGACACCGTCGCGCGTCTTGTCGCGGAAGCTATGTCGAAAGACCTCGGCCAGCAGGTCATCGTCGAGAATGTCGGCGGCGCCGGCGGCACGCTCGGCGCCGGCCGCGTCGCAAATGCCGAGCCTGACGGCTACACGCTGCTCCTTCATCACATAGGCATGGCGACAAGTGCTACGCTCTATAGAAAGCTCGCCTACGACACGCTGAACGGCTTCGAATATGTCGGCCTCGTCACCGAGGTGCCGATGACCATCGTCGGCCGCAAGGACCTCGAGCCGACCGATCTGAAGGGGCTGGTCGACTATGCCAAGGCCAACAAGGACAGCATCACCGTTGCCAACGCCGGGATCGGTGCCGCCTCGCATCTGTGCGGCATGCTGTTCATGAGCGCCATCGGCACGCCGCTGGTCACCGTACCCTACAAGGGCACCGGCCCGGCCATGACCGATCTTCTCGGCGGCCAGGTCGATATCATGTGCGACCAGACGACCAATACCACCAAGCAGATCCAGGGCGGCACTATCAAGGCCTATGCCGTAACCTCGCCACAACGCCTCGATGTGCTGCCGGACGTGCCGACGACGATAGAAGCCGGCCTTCCCCAGGTGCAGGTCGGCATCTGGCACGGAATCTATGCCCCCAAGGGCACACCGGCCGAGATCACCGAACGCCTTTCGAAATCGCTGCAGGTGGCGCTGAAGGACCAGAATGTCGTCGCCCGATTTGCCGAACTCGGCACCAAGCCGTCGCCGGAGGCCGATGCCACGCCGGCCGCGCTCAAAGCCAAGCTGGAAAGTGAGATCGCGCGCTGGAAGCCGATCATCGAAGCGGCCGGCCAGTACGCCGACTAAAGGTTCTAACGGGGCGCCATCAGCGCCCCGTTTTTTTACACCGGCATCGGCACGCCCATGAGGCGAGCCGGGAGGACGCAATGAAACCTTTCGCAATCGACAGGACCAACGGCATATGCGCCGCGCTGTTGGTCTTTATTGGCGCCTTTTTCGCGCTGCAGTCGCTGGGCCTCGAAATCGGCACCGCCTTTCGCATGGGGCCGGGCTATTTCCCGCTCGTGCTGGCGATCGTGCTGATCCTGCTTGGCGCCGCCATCCTTGTCCAAGCGGTGCGTTTCGAGAGCGAGCCGATCGGTTACATTGCGTGGCGCGGCATGCTGTTTATCCTGCCTGCTCCGATCTTCTTCGGCCTGACGGTGCGCGGCCTCGGCTTCATCCCGTCGATCTTCCTGACGGCGCTGATCGCATCGTTCGGTAGCGGCCGCATGAGGCCGCTGACCGCACTCGTGCTGTCGGCCGGCCTGACGCTGTTCGCATTCATCGTCTTCAGCTACGCACTCGGCCTGCCGTTCCGGCGTTTCGGCCCGTGGTTGCCACTGTCGTTGTGAGGAGATGAAATGGAACTCCTCAACAATCTCGCACTCGGCTTTTCGACAGCCACATCTTTGGCAAATCTCGGTTTCTGCCTGATCGGCGTCCTTCTCGGCACGCTGATTGGCGTCCTGCCCGGCATCGGTGCCACCGCAACCATCGCCATGCTGTTGCCGATCACCTTCCAGATCGGCGACCCGGTTTCCTCTCTCATCATGCTCGCCGGTATCTATTACGGCGCGCAGTATGGCGGCTCGACCACCGCCATTCTCATCAACATGCCCGGCGAATCCTCGTCGGCCGTCACCGCAATCGACGGCTATCAGATGGCCAGGAACGGCCGCGCCGGAGCAGCTCTGGCGACCGCGGCAATAGGCTCGTTCGTTGCCGGCACGGTGTCGACCTTCCTCGTTGCCATCTTCGCCCCACCGCTGACGGCGATAGCGCTGAGATTCGGCGCTGCCGAGTATTTTTCGCTGATGATCGTCGGCCTGGTCTCGTCCGTCGCGCTCGCCCACGGCTCGATCGTCAAGGCGCTGGCCATGGTCGTGCTCGGCCTGCTGCTGGGACTTGTCGGCACCGATATTTACACCGGTACGCCCCGCTTCACGCTCGGCATCCGCGAATATGCCGACGGGCTGAATTTCGTCGCGGTGGCGGTCGGCGTCTTCGGCGTCGCCGAGATATTGCGCAACCTCGAAAACGAGCATGAGCGTTCCGTGCTGATCCGAAGTATCTCCGGCCTTATGCCGAGTAAAGAAGATTTTCGGCGCATGGCGGCTCCCATCGTGCGCGGAACGATCATCGGTTCGGCGCTCGGTATCCTGCCCGGAGGCGGCGCGATCCTTGCCGCCTTTGCGTCCTACACCATCGAAAAGCGCGTCTCGAAAAACCCGGGGGAATTCGGCAAGGGCGCCATCGAAGGCGTCGCCGGACCGGAATCGGCCAACAATGCCGGCGCCCAAACCTCCTTCATCCCAATGCTGACGCTCGGTATTCCGGCCAACCCGGTAATGGCGCTGATGATCGGCGCGATGATCATCCAGGGCATCGTGCCCGGCCCCAATGTCGCCATCGAACAGCCCGCGCTGTTTTGGGGGATCATCACCTCGATGTGGATCGGCAATCTGATGTTGATTGTCTTGAACCTGCCGCTGATCGGGCTCTGGGTGAAACTCCTTACCATCCCCTACTACGTGCTCTTCCCGATCATCATGGCGTTCTGCTCGATCGGCGTTTACAGCGTCAACACCAATGTCTACGACCTCTATGCCGTCGCCTTCTTCGGCTTGCTTGGCTACCTCCTGACCAAGCTGCGCTGCGAACCTGCGCCGCTGCTGCTCGGCTTCGTGCTCGGCCCGCTGCTTGAGGAAAACCTGCGCCGCGCCATGATCCTCTCGCGCGGCGACCCAAGCACCTTCGTGACGCGGCCGATCAGCGCCAGCCTGCTCCTCATCGCGCTCGCCGTGCTCGTCATCGTCTTTCTCCCCGCGGTCAAGAAGAAGCGCGAAGAGGTGTTCGTCGAGGAGAGTTCCTGAACATGGATGTCGCCGCATAACAGGAACTTTAGATTCAGCTAGCGGGCAGTGGTTGCCGCTGCTCGGTCCTGAGCTGCTTCCACTGGCCCGAGCGGCCCGATCTCGACCAGTGGTGCAGGCACGCTGGTCGTCTTTTCCTTGGCCTTGCAGATATCGGCGATGACGCAGGCCGGGCAATCCGGCTTGCGTGCCTTGCAGACATAGCGCCCGTGCAGGATCAGCCAATGATGCGCATGCCGGATATATTCATCCGGAATGATCTTCAGGAAACCTTGCTCTACCTGTTCCGGCGTCTTGCCCGGCGCCAGGCCGAGCCTGTTACCGATGCGGAAGATGTGCGTGTCGACTGCCATCGTGTGCTGGCCGAAGGCGACGTTGAGCACGACATTGGCGGTCTTGCGGCCGACACCCGGTAGCTCGACCAGTTGATCGCGATCCTCAGGCACCTCGCCGCCATGGTCACGGATCAGCGCCGCGGACAGCGCGATGACGTTCTTGGCCTTGTTGCGCCATAGCCCGATGGTGCGGATATGGTCGCCGAGCTTGGCCTCGCCCAGCGCCAGCATCTTTTGCGGCGTGTCGGCAATTTTGAACAGCGCCCGCGTCGCCTTGTTGACGCCGGCGTCCGTCGCCTGCGCCGAAAGCACCACTGCCACCAGCAGCGTGAAGGGGTTGATATGTTCGAGTTCGCCTCTCGGTTCCGGCCGCTGAACGGAAAAACGGCGAAAAATCTCATGCACCTCCGCCGGGCTGTAAAGCGCCCGCGATCTCGCCGGCCGCGGACGCGGCTTGGCGTTCGAGCCATCGCGGCCGGGCAGCAGGTCTTTTTTGAGCGCGGAAGAGTTTTTGGGCTTGGGGCTTGTCATTGCCTTCCTATAATATTCCCCAATGAGCGACACAAACGCCTCATTTCAGGCCGACGAGCCATTCTTCCAGGCGCTGCTGACACCGCACCGGTCGCTGGGCAAGACCGGCTTTGCCATCCTGATGGGCGCACTGCTGTTCGGGTGGCTGGTGACCGGAGCTTTTTTTCTGTCGCGCGGCGCCTGGCCGGTGTTCGGCTTCTTCGGCCTCGACGTGATCGCCGTCTATATCGCCTTCCGTGCCAATTATCGCGCCGCCCGGGCTCGCGAGGAGGTGTCGGTGTCGCGCACCAGCCTCGATATCCGCAAGACTGCCCCGTCGGGCAAATCGGAATCACACCGCTTCAATCCGTTCTGGGCAAGCTTTTCGATCGCCCGCCACGCCGAGATCGGCATCACCAGAATGGCGGTCGAGGCGCAAGGAAAAACCGTCTCGATCGGCGCCTTTCTCAACCCCGACGACCGCGAGAGTTTTGCCACCGCATTTTCGCGCGCTCTGGCGACCGCCAAGGCGCGCTGAGCCAGCGTTTCAGAACCGATAGCGCAACAGCCTGCCGATCTTGCGCAATGCTGGAATGCATTTCCAAAGGCGAACAAACAGTTTCGCGAGCCAGCGCATGCGAGCGGCATGTTCCGGCTTATAGGCAGGGATGTCCTCGATGAACCGCAGCTTCGGAACGGCTCGCTCCAATTCATGCGGGTTCTCAATGCTCCAATGGACCTCGGCGCCGGTGGCGCGGAAGGAGGAATTGAGGCGAATGATCTTCAGGCCCAGGCGACTATAGGCATCGAAAACCAGTTCGCCGCTCGAAAGATGTCCCACCAAACGAGAAAACAGTTGCTGCCCCTCCTCGGCGGCCAGGTAGGGAGTCAGGCCTTCCGCCACGACTATGGCCGGGCGATCCCGAGGTACTTCGTTCAGCCATCCAGGTTCGGTGAGCGACGAAGCGATCAGGTGGTAGCGATCCCGCACGGGATAGAGCCTGCGCCTGAGGTCGATGACTTCGGGATAGTCGACATCGAACCAGTCCACGCCGGCTGGCGGGTCGATACGGAATATGCGCGTGTCGAGCCCACACCCCAGATGCAGCACGATGGCGTCAGGATTTCGGGCGAGAAAGTCCTGAACGCAGACGTCCAGCGTCTTTGCCCTGATTGCTAGACCGATGCCGAGATTGTTGTCGACCTTGAGCCGCGAGAAATCATAATCGATGTTGCGCACCGCCTCGTCGGCAAAGTAGTCCCGGAGCAGCGAATTGGGCAGCCGGCTCTCCAGCGCCTTGCCGTACAGTGTCAAAAGCAAAGTCTCCTTTGCCCCGGTCAGGTTTACTTTTTCACCAGCCACGACCGTCCTCCCCATTCAAAGCCAGCTCTATCTGGGTACATGCTGCGGGAAAGCAAGTTTCGGGTGGTGATCGGCGCCGCGAAGGACGATATTCGCACTCAAGGAGATACTGCCATGAACGCCCAAATGCCTCTCAAAACGACAGCAATCCTTCAGAAAGACATCACGCCTGAAGGCGGTGACTACGAAATCGTCCGTCGTGCCATCGAAAAGATCAGCCTCGACTATCGCGACCAGCCTTCGCTGGAAGTGCTGGCCGAGGAGGTCGGCGAGACGCCGACCGGGCTGCAGAAGCTGTTCACCCGCTGGGCCGGCCTATCGCCCAAGGCTTTTCTGCAGGCCGTTACCCTCGATCATGCGCGCAAGCTGCTCGATGCCGGCATGCCGCTGCTTGAAACCTCGTTCGAGCTCGGCATGTCCGGCCCAGGCCGGCTGCACGATCTGTTCGTCACCCACGAAGCGATGTCGCCGGGCGATTACAAGACCCGCGGCGCAGGGCTCACCATCCGCTACGGCTATCATATCTCGCCTTTCGGCATCGCCCTGATCATGGTGACGGACCGCGGCCTTGCCGGCCTCGCCTTCAACGACCCCGGCGGCGAGCGTGCGGCCTTTGCCGACATGTCCAGCCGCTGGCCGAACGCTAGCTATGTCGAGGACATGGCTGCAACGGCGCCCTATGCCGCGCGTATTTTCGATCCGACGCTGTGGCGCGCCGACCAGCCGCTCCGCGTCGTCATGATCGGCACCGACTTCCAGGTCC
The DNA here is from genome assembly GCF_040318745.1 of Mesorhizobium sp. M1027. Classification (NCBI taxonomy): domain Bacteria; kingdom Pseudomonadati; phylum Pseudomonadota; class Alphaproteobacteria; order Hyphomicrobiales; family Phyllobacteriaceae; genus Mesorhizobium; species Mesorhizobium sp. M1027. Next base: position 282,360 of record NZ_JAMYMW010000003.1, read on the forward strand.
GCGTCTGGGAAGCCTTGCTGTGTATTCCGATGGGCCAGGCCTGCACCTATTCCTCGATCGCCGCGCGCATCGGCGCACCGAGCGCCAGCCGGGCTGTCGGTGCCGCGGTCGGTGCCAATCCGATGTCCTTTGTCGTGCCGTGCCACCGGGCTCTCGGCAAGTCCGGTGCGCTCACCGGCTACCATTGGGGCCTGACCCGCAAACGCGCCATCCTCGGCTGGGAGGCGGGACAGGTCTCTTCGTAAATAGCCAAAGAATGGAACGATAGGAGCGATGTCAGGACCGCTAGGGTGACAAGCAGCGATCTTACGGAGTAGCTTCCCGCATGCGTTAGCGGGAGGCACTTCTTGATCGTCGTCATCGGCTCCATCAATCTCGACCTCATCGCCAGTGTCGACCGCTTGCCCGGTCCCGGCGAGACGGTGCGCGGCTCCGGTTTCGCTACTGCCCCCGGCGGCAAGGGCGCCAACCAGGCGCTGGCCGCCTCCCGCGCCGGGGCCAAGGTGCGCATGGTCGGCGCAGTCGGCAAGGACAGCTTCGCCGGCGAGGCTCTGGCGCTGCTGCGCGAGGGCAAGATCGACCTGTCCGGCGTCGGCGAGACCTTTGCCTCGACCGGTACCGCGTTGATCATGGTCGGCGCCGACGGCGAGAACGTGATCGCCGTTGTGCCGGGCGCCAACGATTCGGTCGTGCCGGGTGACCTTTCCAAGGCTTTCCTGAAAAACGGCGATGTCGTGCTGTTGCAGTTGGAAGTCCCGCTGCAAACGGTCGAGACGGCGCTTGGCGCGGCAAGGACGGCCGGCGCGGTCACCGTGCTCAACACCGCCCCTTTCCATAGCGACGCCGCCGGCTTCCTCGGCAAGGCCGACTATCTCGTCGCCAACGAAACCGAGTTCGACCTCTATGGCGAGGCGCTGTCGTTGAGTGGCCGCGACCGCCCGGCGCGGATGCGCGACTATGCCTCGAGAACCGGCCGCACCATCGTCGTCACGCTTGGCCCGGACGGCGTTCTGGCAGCAACGCCGGACGATCTTCTGATGGTTCCGGCGCTGAAGATCACCCCGCTCGACACGGTCGGCGCCGGCGACACGTTCTGCGGCTATTTTGCAGCCGGGCTGGCAGCCGGCCTGCCGCTCGACCAGGCGCTTGCCCGCGCTGCCGCAGCCGGTTCGCTGGCCTGCCTGAAAGCCGGTGCACAGCCGGCCATCCCGCTGGCCAGGGACGTCGATGCCGCCTTGCAGAAATCCGCAGGCTAAAGCGGGATGACAGCCGCGCGCCCGACAACGAAGCATGCGGTGCCGCCCGCCGGCGACATCTGCCGCCTGTCCGCCGTGGAACTGGCCAACAGGATCAGGCGCCGGCAACTTTCGGTACGCGAAGTGGTCGCGGCATTCCTCGACAGGATCGAGGCGGTGAACCCGCTGGTCAACGCTATCGTTTCATTGCGCGAACATGCCGACATCCTGCGCGTGGCAGACAGCGCTGACGCCCATCTGGCGCGAGGAGGAGATACCGGATCGCTGTTCGGCCTGCCGATCGCGATTAAGGATCTTGCGCTGACAAAAGGCCTGAGAACCACCTTCGGCTCGCCGATCTTCGCCGATTTCGTGCCTGAGGAAGACGACTTCTTCGTCGAGCGCGTCCGCAAGGCCGGCGCCATCATCATAGGCAAGACCAACGTTCCCGAATTCGGGCTCGGCTCCAACACCTACAACACCGTGTTCGGCCAGACGCTCAACGCATTCGACCCGACGCTGACCGCCGGCGGCTCGAGCGGCGGCGCGGCGGTCGCGCTGGCGCTCGACATGGTTCCCGTTGCCGATGGCAGCGATTTTGGCGGCTCGTTGCGCAATCCCGCTGCCTACAACAATGTCTATGGGTTCCGCCCGTCGCAGGGATTGGTGCCGGCTGGCCCTGACCTTGATGTGTTTCATGCGCAAATGGGCGTCGAAGGGCCGATGGGGCGTAACGTGCGCGACATGGCGCTGCTGCTCGACGTGCAGGCCGGCTATCATCCTCGCGCGCCGCTGTCGCATGATAAGCCAGGCTCGTTTCTCCAAGGGGTGGAAACGCCGGCGGCCGGCGGGCGTATCGCCTGGCTCGGCGATCTCGACGGTCATCTGCCGGTTGAAGCAGGCATTCTACAGCTTTGCGAGGCAGCACTCGGCCGGTTCGCGGATGTGTCCTTCGAGGCCGAGCCGCTGATGCCGGAATTCGACTTCGAAGCGCTGTGGCAGGCCTTTGTAACGCTTCGGCAGGCGAGCAGCGGTTGTGCGCTCAAGGTGCACTACGATGATCCCTTGAAACGCAGTCTGCTGAAGCCGGAGGCCGTGTGGGAGGTGGAACATGCGCTTCGCCTCACCGCGCCGCAAATCCATGCGGCAACTGTGAGGCGCTCGTCCTGGCATCGAATGCTGCTGTCGCTCTTCGAGCGTTTCGACCTGATTGCGCTGCCAGCCGCACAGGTCTTTCCCTTCGACGTCGCCACCCTCTGGCCAAGGGAAGTGGCCGGGCGTGCCATGGACAGCTATCACCGCTGGATGCAGGTCTCAGCGCTCGCCACGCTGGGCGGCTGCCCGGCGATCAATGTGCCGGCGGGCTTCGACTCCAGGGGCAGGCCAATGGGCATGCAATTGATCGGGGGGCCGCGCGGTGACCCCTCCGTGCTGAGGGCGGCTGCCGCCTATGAGGCAACGCTGCCATGGCAGGCCGGCGCCTGCTGAAATCAGCTCCGCATTGTCGGCGCTTCGCCGACTTGCACGCAGCTCATCGCCATGCATTGATCGCGACAGCACGCCGCACGAGCGGCATTCTGCGGAGGGAAAAATGTCGCTGGAACTCTACGCCACCTATGTCGTCGCCTGCATCGTCATCGTCCTGGTGCCGGGCCCGACGGTGACGCTGATCATTGCCAACAGCATACGCCACGGCTCGCGCGCCGGGCTCGCCAATGTCGCCGGCACCCAGGCCGGGCTGGCCATCATGATTGCCATTGTCGGCATCGGATTGACTTCGCTGATCGCCGGCATGGGACATTGGTTCGAGTGGGTCAGGCTGATTGGCGCTGCCTACCTGATCTGGATGGGCGTGCAGATGTTCCGCTCGAAAGGCAAGCTGAACGCCGATGGATCGGCAAAAAAACCGCGCGGTGGCTTTTTCCTGCAAGGCCTGCTGGTAGCAATCAGCAATCCAAAGACGCTGGTGTTCTTTGGCGCCTTCTTTCCGCAGTTCATCGCGCCTGAAGGCAATTACGCGTTACAGATCGGCGTCATGGGTCTCACCGCCATGATCTTCGCCGCAGTGTCGGATTCGACCTACGCGCTGGCCGCCGGCCGCGCCGGGCGCCTGCTGTCGGCCGGCCGCGTCAAGCTGCTGTCGCGGATCAGCGGCAGCTTCCTGGTCGGCGGCGGCCTGTGGCTGGCATTTTCAAAGGCGAAGTAACGGCACCTTTCCCTTCTCCCCTTGTGGAGAAGGTGGCCGAGCGAAGCTCGGTTGGATGAGGGGTGTTCCAGCCTGGCAATGACGGCACTCCGCCCAACCCATCAAGGGGGAATGAAAGACGGCCCTAAAGCCGCCCCAGCCTTTCCAGCAACAGCTCGAAAAACGCATCGTGGTCGATGTCACGCATCACCATGGCGTTCTTCGGCCGCTTGGTCACGCCCCACCAGTCGATCACGGTCATGCCCATGGTAAGTTCTGATGCGGTTTCCACAGTGACATTGCAGTTGCGGCCCTTGAACAACTTCGGCTTCAACAGGTAGGCGATGACGCAAGGATCGTGTAGCGGGCCGCCGTCGGTGCCGTATTTTTCCTCGTCGAAACGTTCGAAGAATTCCAGCATGTCCGCGGTGGCCGTGCCGACCCGGGTGCCGAGCTTGCGGAAGGCCTTCGTGCGCTTGGCGGTGGTCAGCGCCTTGTGGGTGACGTCCAGCGGCATCATGACGATCGGAATGCCGGATTTGAACACGACATCGGCGGCGTGCGGGTCGACATAGATGTTGAATTCGGCGGTCGGCGTGACATTGCCGCCCTCGAAGAAGCCGCCGCCCATCAGCACGATCTCCTTGATGCGCGGTGCGATCTTGGGCTCGCGGATCAGCGCCAGCGCAACATTGGTGAGCGGCCCGAGCGCGCACAGCGTGATCGTGCCGCTCTCCTCCCTCATCAGCGTCTCGACGATGAAATCGACCGCATACTCGTCCTGCAGCTTCATCTTTGGTTCGGGCAGTTGCGGTCCGTTGAGGCCGGTCTTGCCATGCACTTCCTCGGCGGTGACGAGTTCGCGCGCCAGTGGCCGGATGGCGCCTGCATAGACCTTGACGTCCGTCCGGCCGGCCAGTTCGCAGATCTTGCGGGCGTTTTTTTCGGTAAGTTTCAGCGGCACGTTGCCGGCCACCGCGGTGATGCCGACGATCTCCAGCTCGGCGCTGCCCAGCGCCAGCAATATGGCGACGGCATCGTCCTGGCCGGGGTCAGTGTCGATGATGATCCTGCGGGATTGGGGCATTTCAATTCCTTGTTTTGGCAAGTCTTTTTGGGCGGGACGTGTGACGGCTTGAAGTCTGCCGGGCGGCGGACCATATCAAGACCATCGGGAAAAATGCCATCCGGGTTTTTCCACTTTATGTCGCTCTTGAGAGGACACTGTAACATGAGCCGAATGACGCCTTTTTCCAGCCCGCTTCTCCTCGGTTTCGATTCCATGGAAAAGACGCTGGAGCGCTTGGCAAAGTCCGGTGACAGCTATCCTCCCTACAACATCGAGCGCCTCAGCGGTGCCGACGGCAAAACCGAAAGGCTGCGTATCACGCTCGCCGTCGCCGGTTTCGCGGAAAGCGATCTCGATGTCACAACGGAGGAGAACCAGTTGGTCGTGCGCGGCCGTCAGAACGACGACACCGAGCGCGAATTTCTCCACCGCGGCATCGCCGCGCGCCAGTTCCAGCGCTGTTTCGTGCTGGCCGACGGCATGCGGGTGATTGCGGCGGAATTGAAGAACGGCCTTCTATCGATCGATCTCGATCGGCCGGAGTCCGAACGGCTGGTACGAAAAATAAACATATCGGTGAAAGACTGATTTTTGCCGATAGCTCTCATGCGGGATGGCCTTGAGCGGCGTCTCGCGGCAAGGAGGCTTGAAATGACCAGAACTAACGAAAATATCATCATGACCAGCGGCGAGTTCGCCCATCTCGGCGAAGGTTCGGTAGCCTATCTCAGGAAAGTGTCGAGCGACGATCTGCGCGGCCGTTTCCCGGGCCTCGGCGAAATCGCGCCGGGTCTGGAACTGTGGGCCCTGTTTGCCGCCAATGGCCAGCCGATCCTGCTTTCGGACGCTCGCGACCGGGCACTGGCTGGCGCGCTGGAAAACGATCTGACCCCGGTCGCTATCCACTAACGTCGTTATCCACTGACAACGGCGCCATCAACTGACACATATGGCGCAGCGATCTGGTTGGAAACGGACAGGGCCGCACACGGCGGCCCTTCAAGGGATTTAATCAAAACCTCAGGCGGCGTGCGAGGCCTGCGTGTCCGACAGCAGCGCGTGGATGGCTACGGCGTCGCGCGTGCCTCTGATCTTGGCAACCGTGTCGGCATCGCGCAGCACCCGCGCGATGCGCGACAGCGCCTTGAGATGGTCGGCGCCGGCACCTTCGGGAGCCAAAAGCAGAAACACCAGGTCGACCGGCTGATCATCGAGGGCCTCGAAGTCCACCGGTGTCTCCAGCCGGGCAAAGACGCCGGCGATCCGCTTCACCCCAGCCAGCTTGCCGTGCGGAATAGCGATGCCGTTGCCGACGCCGGTCGAGCCGAGGCGCTCGCGTTGCAGGATGGTGTCGAACACCTCTCGCTCCGGAATGCCGGAAATCGCCGCCGCCCGTTCGGACAGCAATTGCAGCAGCTGCTTTTTGGAGTTCGCCTTCAACGCCGGCATGATTGCCGGAACGCTGACGAGATCGCTCAGATCCATGCTTGAAATCCCTTGTTCGCCTGCCGTCGCCAGTCCCCACGCTCGCGTGCAGCTGGTTTTTACCCCTGCGCGACCTTGGCCGTGGACGGGTCGATCCAGCCGATATTCCCGTCCGGCCGGCGATAGACGATATTGAGATGGTCGTTTCCGGCATTGCGGAAGACCAGGACCGGGCTGTCCTTGGTGTCGAGTTCGATCACCGCTGACGCCACCGACATGGTCCGCAGCGTCATGGTCGATTCGGCGACGATGGCCGGCGCGAAATTCTCCGGTATGTCCTCCTCGTCGTCGGCAAGCGGCGCCATCACCGTATAGGCGACGTCGGCGAGCTCGCCGTTGCTATTGCCTGAATTGTGCGACTTCAGCCGGCGTTTGTAGCGCCTGAGTCGTGTTTCCAGACGGTCTGCCGCGGTATCGAAGGCAAGCGTTGGATCCTGGGCATCGCCGGTCGCCTGCAGCGAAGCACCGGAGTCCAGCCGGATCATGCAATCGGCCGTGTAGCGCGACCCCGATTTGACGACTACGATTTGCCCTGAAAAGCCCCGATCGAAATATTTCCCGATCACTTCCCCGACACGGTCGTTGATGCGCGTACGGAACGCATCGCCGATATCCATGTGTTTTCCCGATATGCGCAGTGTCATCTGAAAACTGACCTTCCTTGCTCAGGCTTCAAACTGTCCCGAGTTTATACTCGTGGTCCGCGCGCACAAGCTTTTGCGGCGTCACTTGCGCCGATTTTAGATCCGAACTTTCCGGTTGATCACAAGCCGCCTTCTTGGCCGTCCCGTGGCCTACGTCGTGACGGACCATCTCTCGTGCGGGCATCGGCGAACTCAAATCCACTCGCTAGCCCGTCTCATGCGGGCGGGCTTCTAGCCACTTCGTTGCCGCTTGTCAATGAACTGCGAAAGCTGTGGAAATTCCGTCGGAGCTCAACGGCCGGCGCTGGCCAAAGCGCGTTTTTCGCGCCGCCGCTGCACCGAAGAGGGTATGTTCATGCCTTCCCGGTATTTGGCAACCGTGCGCCTGGCGATGTCGACGCCACTTTCCCGCAGCATGTCGACGATGGCATCGTCGGAAAGCACATCGACGGCTTTCTCCTCGTCGATCAGCTGCTTTATGCGGTCGCGCACCGCTTCCGACGAATGCGCATCGCCGCCACCTGACGAAGCGATCGAGGCGGTGAAGAAATAGCGCAGTTCGAACACACCGCGCGGCGTCAGCATGTATTTGTTTGCCGTGACCCGGCTGACCGTTGATTCGTGCATGCCGATGGCGTCCGCCACCGTACGCAGGTTGAGCGGCTTCAGGTGCCGCACGCCGTGGACGAGAAAAACGTCCTGCTGGCGCACGATCTCAGAGGCCACCTTGAGAATGGTCTTCGCCCGCTGGTCGAGGCTGCGCGTGAGCCAGTTGGCGTTCTGCAGGCATTCGGCGAGGAAATCCTTTTCCGCCTGGTTTTTCGCATGGGGCGTGACCTGGGCGAAATAGATGTGATCGACCAGCACGCGCGGCAGCGTCTCGGCATTGAGCTCGACCGTCCAGCTGCCGTCATTGGCTGCGCGCACCTCGACGTCGGCCACGATTGCGTCGCTGGCACCGCGCGAAAACGCCATTCCCGGCCGCGGGTCGAGCGCCCGGATCTCGGCCAGCATGTCGAGCAGATCCTCCTCGTCGACGCCGCAAATCCGCTTCAGCGTCTGGAAATCGCGCCGTGCCAGGAGTTCGAGATTGGCGATCAGCGCCTTCATCGCCGGATCGAGCCGGTCGCGCACGGCAAGCTGCAGCAACAGGCATTCGGCGAGGTCGCGGGCGAAGATGCCGGCGGGCTCGAATGTCTGGCAGACCGCCAGGACCCTTGCCACCGCCGTGGCGTTCGTGCCGAGGCGGGCCGCGATCTCGGCCATGTCGGCACGCATGTAGCCGGCCTCGTCGAGGCCGTCGGCAAGCTCGCTGGCGATCAGGCGCGCCGCCGGATCGGCAAAGGCGAGCGCTACCTGCTCGCCGACATGGTCGCGCAGCGTGATGGCAGCCGCCGCCATGTCCGCGACGTCGAAGCCGTCGGAGGAAGAGGTGGAACCGTTGCCGGACGCCGATTTCCATTGCGCCGTCAGGTCGGGCCCGAGCCGCTCGCTCGTTCCAGGATCATCAGGAAACAGGTTTTCCAGCGATGTATCGAGCTTTTCCGAGATCGCCTCGGCGCTCCACGCCGTCTCCGCTTCGAACCAGTCGCCGTCGGCAGCCGGTTCCGGTGCAGCGTCGCCCTTCTGCGCCTGGTCGCTGGCGGCGTCCTCCTGCGGTTCGGCACGTTCCAGCAGGGGATTGCGTTCGATCTCGTCGTCGATGAAGCGTTCCAGCTCTAGGTGGGTGAACTGCAGCAGGCGGATCGACTGCATCAGCTGCGGCGTCATCACCAGCGACTGCGACTGTCGTAGCTGTAGTTTTGCCGCCAACGCCATGGTTCGGTTTCACACGCCCCGTCTACGCACCCGCACTGCTGGAAGGAATTTTCCAGGCCAGCATAGAAACTGGCCCGGCTTTTGCTTGTCAAGGCGAGGAGCGGTAAAACTCGCCTGCCGACACGTTTTCAGGCAGAAAATTGAAGAAAAAGCTGCTGGACTACGCCGGAAATCCCGCTCGAACCGGAATTTTGCATTTAGAGCGTAAATCCCTCGCCGAGATAAAGCCGCCGCACATCGGCATTTGCGACTATCTCGTCGGCCCGGCCATGGGTCAGCACCTGGCCGGCATGGATGATGTAGGCGCGGTCGATCAGGCCAAGTGTCTCGCGCACATTGTGGTCGGTGATCAGCACGCCGATGCCACGTGCCGTCAGGTGGCGCACGAGCTGCTGGATGTCGGCGACGGCGATCGGATCGATGCCGGCGAACGGTTCGTCGAGCAGCATGTAGGCAGGGCGGGTTGCCAAGGCGCGGGCAATTTCGAGGCGTCGCCGCTCACCACCGGAGAGCGACAGCGACGGAGCCTTGCGCAGATGGCTGATGTGGAATTCCTCGAGCAATTCGTCGAGCAGCCGCTCACGCTCCTTGCGGCTCTTTTCGACCACTTCGAGCACGGCCCGGATGTTTTGCTCGACATTCAGGCCGCGAAAAATCGACGCTTCCTGCGGCAGGTAGCCGATGCCGAGACGGGCGCGGCGATACATCGGCATCGACGTGACGTCGAAACCGTCGATTTCGATGGTGCCTTCATCGACCGGCACTAGGCCGGTCACCATGTAGAAACAGGTCGTCTTGCCGGCGCCGTTGGGGCCGAGCAGCCCAACCGCCTCGCCGGCGCGCACGCCCAGCGTCACGCCGCTGACGACTTTGCGGCCCTTGTAGCTTTTGGTCAGCCCTTTGGCGATCAAGGTTCCCTTGAACTTTGCCGCTTCGACGGTGACCCTGGCCGGTGCCGCAAGTTTGCTGGCGGCGCGCCCTGGAAGACGCGCCAGCAGCGACGATATGCCGGTCATCAGGGTTTCGCTGCTCCAGACTTCGCCGGTGGCGTGATCGACATCATGACGCGGCCGCCACAAGCGTCGACCTGGGCAAGGCCGCTCTTCATCTGCACGGTAAGCTTGCAGCCGACAAGCACGTTGTCGCCTTGCGAGAGCACGACTTTGCTGCCCGAAAGCACCAGCACTTCGGTCTTCATGTCGAAGGTGCCGCGGTCGCCGGTGGCAACCTGATCGTCCGATTTGATGTAGACCTTATCGTCGACCTCGAGATGGTCGATGTTGGCGGATCCGGTCATTGCCGCGGCACCCGCGGGCTGGGCGCCTTTGGCGGCGCCTGCATCCCTGACGTAATAGACCGTCATTTTGCCGGCCTTGAGCACGGTTGGACCCTGGACGACGTTGACGTTGCCGGTGAAGACGGCGACGCTTTCCGCCTGGCGCACCTCGAGCTTGTCGCTTTCGATCTGGATAGGCTTGTCGCCCGACAGCCTGAGGCCGGACATTTGGCTGGTGGCACTGGATTGCGCCAGCGACGGCGCTGTCCCGAAGGTCAGCCCCAAGGGCAACCCAAGCGTTAACGCCGAGATCGCGGCGAGGCGCCGTGCCGAACTACTGAACCGCATTGGTCTCTCCGCTCTTTGCCTCTGCCGCCTTCAAACTGGCGGGATCGATGTCGACGCGCACCTTGTTCTCGAAAATCAGGACCTTGCCATTGTCCTGGACCGACATCGAATCCGCCCTGATCCGCGACCCGCCGCGGCTGACATCGACAGGTTCACTTGTCTTCATAGTGCCTTCGGCCATGTCGAGATAGACTGATTTAAATTTTGCCACCACGCCATCCGTGGTCGACACGGTCACGTCGCTGGTCAGGCTGAACGTGTTGCCGTCGCGATCGTAGGTGCCGTGCGCAGCACCGATGGCGGCGGTGTTGTCGGCTGCAATCGGCAGCTTGGCCTTGATACCTTCCAGATCGATGATGCCCTGTTTGCTGACATCCTGTATGGCGCGGAGCGCTGTCATCGAATAGGGCAGGTTCTGCTTGGTGAAGCCGTTGAGCTTGGGATTGGCCATCACCAGCTTGCCATCGGCAAAGGCGCCGCCGTCGGCCTGCACCTCGATTGCAGCGGGTGCCATGAGATAGGAATAGACCGGAAACGCGACCGCGATCACGGCGGCGACCAGCGGTACGGCCAGCTTCAGGATCCGGACCCGGCGCGAATGACGCTGCGCAATGTCAAACGCGTCGACCCGCGCCCGGCCTGCGGCCTTGGGAGCCAACTCCGTCTCGGTGTTGGTCGGTTCGATTGGTCCCGCTAACATGACTGCTTCTTCTAAACCCCTGCCCGCCAGGCCGCCCTATAGGTGGGATGCCGGCGCCCTCAAGCAAGCACAAGCCGAGGAAAACCGCAAAAATGTGACAGCCGCCCCTGTACAACGAAAATGGCCCCAGCGCAGCCTGTACCTCATACCAGATATGGGCGCACAGTGTTAGAGCCTGTGGAACGTAACAGGTTGAGGCTTGCCGCGAATGCCTAAGGCCTTTGGCGCAAGGCCGTCAGGAAACGGTAGCCGGGCGCGAATGGTTGCTTTAAAAGCATCTGCTCCCACCGACTACGAGGCTGACCATGGCATTGAGAGCCGACGACCTGATCGACCGCCGCCGCTTGCGCCGCAAGCTGACATTCTGGCGTATCGCGGCGATTATCGTCGCCGCAGCCGGGCTGATCGCCTTTTCGGCGTGGATCTATGGTGACGACTTCACCAGCGCGGCTGTCGACCACATCGCCAAGGTCAAGATCGAAGGTACCATCACCGAAGACGAAGAACTGATCAAGCGGCTGGAGGCCATCCGTCAGTCGCCGCGCGTCAAGGCTGTGATCCTGTCGATCGATTCACCCGGCGGCACCACCGTCGGTGGCGAGTCGATCTATGAGGCAGTGCGCAAGCTCGCCGCCGACAAGCCGGTGGTGGCCGAGGTCGGCACGCTCGCGGCTTCGGCGGGCTACATGATCGCCACTGCGGCCGACCATATTGTCGCACGCAAATCCTCGATCGTCGGCTCGATCGGCGTGCTGATCCAGTACCCGGACGTCAGCGGCCTCATGGACAAGCTCGGCGTCAAGCTGGAGGAGGTGAAATCCTCGCCCTTGAAGGCCTCGCCTTCTCCCTTCAAGCCGACCAATGACGATGAGCGGGCCATGGTCCGCAAGCTCATCCTCGACAGCTACGACTGGTTCGTCGGCATCGTCGCCGAGCGCCGCAATATGACCAAGCCAGAGGCGCTGGCGCTCGCAGACGGGTCGATCTTCACCGGCCGGCAGGCGGTCGCCAACAGATTGATCGACGCGGTCGGCGGTGAAGCCGAAGCGATCGACTGGCTTGCAGGCAAGGGTGTCGATGCCAAGCTCAAGGTAGTGGAATGGAAGGATACGGAAAAACGCGGCGGTTTCCTGTTCTCCAAGGCGATGGCGCAGACCGTCGGCGCTGCGCTTGGCCTGCCCGGCCATGGCGGCGACGTCCTTCACGAAATTGGAGTGGACCGCTTGTTTCTTGACGGTCTCGTTTCCGTCTGGCACCCTTGAGGAACCGCTTGGGACGAGTGAAAAACCAAATAAAATCATTCTGATAATTTCGGCGGCACTGCTTTCACGGGGAGCCTTTTCATGATCAAATCCGAACTTGTTCAGATCATCGCCACGCGTAATCCGCATCTTTTCCTGCGCGACGTCGAAAACATTGTCAGCGCTATCTTCGATGAAATCACTGACGCGCTTGCCGAGGGCAACCGGGTCGAGTTGCGCGGCTTCGGAGCGTTTTCGGTGAAAAACCGCCCTGCCCGCACCGGCCGCAACCCGCGCACCGGCGAATCCGTGGAGGTTGAGGAGAAATGGGTACCGTTCTTCAAGACCGGCAAGGAATTGCGTGAAAGGCTGAACGGAGGCAAATAGGCGCGGCACGCGCCACCGCTCCTGCCTTTTCTTCCGAACGGAAAAACATGTTCAATCGCTTCATTCTCATCGTGGTTTTCGTGCCGCTGGCCGTCATCCTGATTGCGCTGGCCGTCGCGAACCGCGAACCGGTAGCCTTCACACTCGATCCGTTCAATCCCGGCAATCCGGCGCTGACGCTGACCGTGCCGCTCTTCATTTTCCTGTTCCTGGCGCTGGCTATCGGCATGATCGTCGGCAGCCTGGCGACCTGGATCAAGCAGGGCCGCTACCGCAAGCTGGCGCGCCAGCGCGGCGCCGAGGCCGAGAACCTGCGCCAGGCGGTCAGCCGCGCGCCCACCGCGTCGCAGAGCCCAGTCTTGCCGAAGCCGACGAACTGAGCCGCCGCTCGGGCCTGAGGCACAACCGGCCTAGTTCTCCACGGAGCCTTTCATGCTGACCATTTCCGCCGCCGAGGTCGACCGCGCGCTGACCTTTTCCGGGCTGGTCGAGACGTTACGCGCCGCCTTTCGCGATGGCGCCGTGCAGCCGGTCAGGCACCATCACACTGTCGAGCGGCCCGATGGTGCCGCCTCGACGCTGCTTTTGATGCCGGCCTGGACCGACTTCAACGCAGCCGGCACCTCGGCCGATGGCCATATCGGCGTCAAGATCGTCACCGTGTCGCCTGACAACAATGCCGTCGGCAAGCCCGCGGTGATGGGGCTTTACCTGTTGCTCGACGGCGCCACAGGCGAGCCTCAGGCCTTGATCGATGGCCAGAGGCTGACACAGTGGCGCACGGCCTGTGCCTCGGCGCTGGCTGCCTCCTATCTGGCCCGCGAGGATGCATCACGGCTGCTGGTGGTTGGCGCCGGCGCGCTGTCGCCATTCCTTGCAAAGGCGCATTCGGCGGTGCGTCCGATCACGAACATCCGCATCTGGAACCGCACGTCGTCGAATGCCGAAAAGGTCGCGGCAAAATTGCGTGCCGAGGGTTTTGCGGCCGAAGCAGCAGGCGATCTCGACGCCGAACTCGGAAAGGCCGATATCGTATCGTCGGCGACCATCACCACCATGCCACTGATCAAGGGCGCACTCTTGAAGTCCGGCACCCATGTCGATCTCGTCGGCGGCTTCACGCCGGCGATGCGCGAAAGCGACGACGACGCGATTGCACGCGCCCGCGTCTATGTCGACACCCGCGCCGGCGCCACCAAGGAAGCCGGCGATATCGTCCAGCCGCTGGCCTCCGGCGTTCTGAAGCCGGAAGCCATCGTCGCCGACCTTTATGAACTGGCGCGCGGCCAGAAAAAAGGCCGGCAGAACGACGACGAGATCACGCTGTTCAAGTCGGTCGGCGCAGCCCTCGAGGACCTCGCCGCCGGCATTGCCGTGTATCGGGCAAGCGAAAGGGAGTAGGGGAGTAGGAAACCGCACTGATCGTGCGGCGCCGCGCCAGCTATGTTTCCTGTCACGTACTCCCCTACTGCCCTACTGCCCTACTCCCTTTGCCAATAAACCCGCAGCCGGTGGCTGTCGGGATCAAGCGCGACGAAGGTGCGGCCGAAATCCATGTCGGTCGGCGTCTGCAGAATTTTCAGCCCGCGGCCGGCCCACTCGGCATGGGTGGCGTCGACGGCACCCGGCGTGTCCAGCGCAAAGACGATCTCGGCGCCGCCGCCCGCTGCCGCCGCGGCCGGCTCCACGGTGTGACGCGACCAGAGGCCGAGCTTGAAGCCGTTGTCGAGCACGAACAGCACGAAGGTCGGCGAGGTCTCGACCGGTTGCCGCCCAAGCAGCGCGCTGTAGAAGGCGCCGCTTTGCTCGGGCTTGTCGACATAGAGGATGACGAAATTGGGCGGTGTCATGAATTGCTCTCCAGATGGTTTCGACTGGAGGAGCATAGCGTATGCCACTGCCAGATTCTGGCAGCAGTCTCAACTGAGCAGCAGTCTTAGCTTGGCGTGTCGAGCGTCGCCCGCCATTCTTTGAGCAGCACCTGACGGCGGCGCGGATAGCCCATCTCGGTGGCGTTGAGGCCGGATATCCGATCGGCGCGAAAGTGCCTGAAATCCTGGCGCATCTCGCACCAGGCCGCGACGACGCGCACCTTGTCGAAGAAGCCGAGTGCGAACGGCCAGACGGTGCGCTCGGAGGCAGCGCCGCCGGCGTCGCGATAGACAAAGCTCAGCTTGCGCTCCTCGCGGATGGCCTGCCGCACCACGCCGAGATCGATGCCTTCTGTGACCTCGGTGCGCGACCCGACCAGCAGCGTCGAGGCATCGAGTTCCTCGCGCAAATCGTCCGGCAGCACCGCCGCGATCTTGGCCAGCGCGTCGGTGGCGGCGTTCGCAAGCCGCCAGTCCGGCTGCTTGGCCACCCAGCGCGAACCGAGAACGATCGCCTCGATCTCCTCATCGGTGAACATCAAGGGCGGCAGCATGAAACCTGGCCTGAGCACGTAACCCAGCCCCGCCTCACCCTCGATCGGCGCACCCTGTCCCTGCAGCGTGGCGATATCGCGATAGAGCGTGCGGATCGACACACTCATTTCGCCCGCGAGGCTGCGGCCGCTGACCGGCCGGCGATGCCGGCGCAGGATCTGGATCAGGTCGAGCAGGCGTTCGGCGCGGGACATGGATCGCAACCCGGTTTGATGGATGTCCAATTTGGATGGACAATAGTGCGCCTGCCCTTTCGACGGCAAGCAAGACGATCGCCGACCGGAACGTCTGCGCCCTGACGCCGTTGTCTGGCCATTATGGATATACGCGGTTTTCTGTTGTTCTGGTCGGTTTTGACCGCCATCGTCGCGGCGCTTAGCCTTGGGCCGTCCTTCGCCCATGTGCTGGAATCGCTGCCGCGGCTGACCAGATGGCCGCCTTCGCTCTGGCGTGAAACCACTGTCTTCAACGCTCAGTTCCAATTCTTCGCGATTGTCGGCGCACCGCTGGACCTGGCGGCAATCGTCTGTCCGGGCCTCCTCGCCTGGATGCTGCGCAGCGATCGCCCGGCATTCTGGTGGGTCTTGGCCGCCACCGTGCTCTACTTGATAGCGCTTGGGGCGTGGTTTGCGCTGGTCAAACCGGCAAACGATGTCCTGGCCACTTGGGTACCTGGACCGATCCCGGACAATTTCGAAACTATCCGGAGCCGCTGGGAAACCGGCCATATGGTCGTCACCGGCTTCAAGGCCGTTGGTTTCATAGCGCTCGCAATCGGCCTGCTGTCGATCAGGCGCGGCTGATCCGGTTGCGCACGTCGGCAGCCCTTTTGTTGCGCCGGTCAATGTGCTGTGGCAGAAGCTGCCAAGCCGCCGTCCGGAGATGCGCCTTCTTGAAACCTTTTCGCGACAGACGCCGCGACAGCCGACCGCCCGCAAAAGGCGGGGCGGAGCATGTCCGGCGGCGCGACGCCAGCCCAACCGCCGGTCCGGAGCCTAAACCGCAAGACCGGTCCGAGCCAAAAGCCGCGCCGCGCATGCTCTCGCGCCGCGATGGCGCGCTGCCTGCCGAACATTTGCCGCTGATCCTCGAAGTCGGCCCCAATCAGGACTACGCGCTGCTAGACAGTGGTGCCGGAGAAAAACTCGAGCAATACGGCCCCTACCGCGTCGTTCGGCCGGAGGGCCAGGCGGTCTGGCAAAAGGCTTTGGCGGCCAGGGACTGGGAACGCGCCGACGCCATTTTCACCGGCGATACCGACGAGGAAGGCATCGGCCGCTGGCGCTTCCCCAAGACGCCGCTCGGCGAGACCTGGCCGATGAAGCATGACGGCATCGAGTATCTCGGCCGCTTCACTTCGTTTCGCCATGTCGGCGTCTTTCCCGAGCAGGCCTCGCACTGGGACCACATGGCCGGACTGATCGCGGCGGCAAAACGGCCGGTGAAGGTGCTGAACCTGTTCGGTTACACCGGCCTTGCCTCCCTGGTGGCGGCGCATGCCGGCGCCGAGGTCACCCATGTCGATGCTTCCAAGAAGGCGATCGGCTGGGCACGCGAAAACCAGGAGATGGCGGGCCTGTCGCAAAAGCCGATCCGCTGGATCGTCGACGATGCCGTGAAATTCGCCGAACGCGAGGAGCGCCGCGGCAGCCGCTACGACATCATCCTGTTCGACCCGCCCGCCTATGGCCGCGGACCGAAAGGCGAGGTCTGGCAGTTGTTCGAGGACCTGCCGGCGCTGACCGATATCTGCCGCGCGATCCTGACGCCGAAGCCGCTCGCCGTGGTACTGACCGCCTATTCGATCCGCGCCTCTTTTTTCGCGATCCATGCCCTGATGCGCGACACCTTCGCCGGCATGGGCGGCACGGTCGAGTCGGGCGAATTGATCATCCGCGAGAAATCTGCCGGTCGGGCGCTTTCGACCTCGCTGTTCTCGCGCTGGGTGGCCTGAATGAGTGCGTACGAACGGCACGCAGGCGCGCCAGGGCAGGTGAAGGAAGTCACCAGCCTCGCCAACCCGCTGATCAAGGACATCAAGGCGCTCGCGCTGAAGAAATTCCGTGACCAGCAGAATGCCTTCATGGCCGAAGGCCTGAAGCTGGTCATCGACGCGCTCGATCTCGGCTGGTCGATCAGGACATTGGTCTTCGCCAAGGCCGGACGTGGCAACGCGGCAGTCGAAAAGGTCGCGGCGCGCACGGTCGCCGCCGGCGGCACGGTACTTGAAGTCTCGGAAAAGGTGCTGGTCGCCATCACCCGCCGTGACAATCCGCAAATGGTCGTCGGCGTGTTCTCGCAGAAATTGCTGTCGCTGAAGGACATCCGCGTCGAGGACAGCGATGTCTGGGTAGCACTCGACCGCGTTCGCGACCCCGGCAATCTCGGCACCGTCATCCGCACGGTCGACGCTGTCGGCGCCAGGGGCGTCATCCTGGTCGGCGAGACCACCGATCCCTTTTCGGTCGAGACGGTGCGCGCCACAATGGGCTCGATCTTCGCCGTGCCCGTCGCCAAGGCGTCGCCCGAGGCTTTTCTCGCCTGGCGAACGAGCTTTCCCGGCCTCGTCGCCGGCACTCATCTGAAGGGTGCGGTCGACTACCGCTCGGTCGATTTTTCAAAAGGCCCGGTGCTTTTGGTGATGGGCAACGAGCAGCAAGGCCTGCCTGACGAGCTTGCCGCAAGCTGCGACAAGCTGCTGCGGATACCGCAGGCCGGCCGCGCCGATTCGCTCAACCTTGCGGTGGCCACCGGCGTCATGCTGTTCGAGATCCGGCGCGACGCGCTGAAGCTCGGCCCGGAGGACGCCAGATCGTGACATCTCAAACCGTGAAACTGCAAACCATGAAGTCCTGGAGGCCGTACGCTCTTCTGGTCGTCGCCGCGATAGCGCTCGACCAGTGGCTGAAATACCTGGTCGAAACCGGCCTCGCCTTTCAGGAACGGCTCGACCTGCTGCCGTTCCTGGCGCTGTACCGCACCTACAACACCGGCATCGCGTTCTCGCTGTTTTCGTCCTTCGGCGACACCGGCCTGGTGGTCGTCGCGGTTCTGGTGGTCGCTTTCGTGCTCTATCTTGCGGCCCGCACGCCGCCCGGCCACCTGCTTGCCCGCATCGGCTTCGCACTGATCGTTGGCGGCGCGCTCGGCAACCTGATCGATCGCGCAATCTACGGCCATGTCATCGACTATGTCCTGTTCCATACGCCGGTCTGGTCCTTCGCCGTCTTCAACCTCGCCGACGCCTTCATTTCCGTTGGTGCCGTGCTGGTCGTCTTCGATGAGCTCATTGGTTGGCGGCGCGGAATGTCGAGCGATTGACCTCACTCGCCTGGCGCCGCACATTCTGATCTGCAAGCCCGAGGAGAAAACATGCCCGAAACCTTCAAAGCCATCCTCGTTTCGCGCGACGCCGAGAAAAACCAGTCGGTCGCGGTGACCGAGCTTACAGAGGCAGACCTGATGGAGGGCGACGTCACCGTCGCGGTCGAGGCGACGACGGTGAACTACAAGGACGGCCTTGCAATTACCGGCAAGGCGCCGGTAATCCGCCGCTGGCCGCTGGTGCCGGGCATCGATTTCGCCGGCACAGTCATCTCGTCCTCCAATCCTGACTGGCGCAAGGGTGACAAGGTCATATTGAACGGCTGGGGCGTCGGCGAGACGCATTTCGGCGCCTTTGCCGGGCGCGCCCGTGTCAAAGGCGACTGGCTGGTGCCGCTGCCGGACGGAATGAGCCCGCACGATGCGATGGCGATCGGCACCGCCGGCTACACCGCCATGCTTTGCGTCATCGCGCTGGAGCGCCACGGCATCGTGCCCGATCGTGGTCCGGTGGTGGTGACCGGCGCTGCCGGTGGCGTCGGCTCGGTCGCGATCTCGATCCTGTCCAGCCTCGGCTATCACGTCATTGCCTCGACCGGCCGCGCTGCCGAAAGCCCCTATCTGATCGACCTCGGCGCCGCGGAAGTGATTTCACGCGACGAGCTTGCGCAGCCGGCAAAACCGCTCGCCAAGGAACGCTGGGCCGGCGGCGTCGATGCCGTCGGCAGCCACACGCTGGCCAACGTTCTGTCGATGACCTCCTATGGCGGCGCCGTCGCCGCTTGCGGCCTCGCCGGCGGCATGGACCTGCCGGCCAGCGTCGCCCCCTTCATCCTTCGCGGTGTCTCGCTGCTCGGCATCGATTCGGTGATGGCGCCCAAGGCGGTCCGCCTCGAGGCCTGGCGCCGCATCGGCACCGATCTCGATCACGCAAAGCTTGCCAGTCTGTCGACGAGCATCGGCTTCGACGGCATCATCGGCGCCGCGCATGACATCGTCGAGGGCAAGATCCGCGGCCGTGTGGTGGTGGACATGTGAGCCTCTTGGGGAAAAAGAGCGCGACCGCTAAAATTCGAACGATCAATCACAACCTTCGATAAGCTCTGTCTGGCAGGAGTTCCGTATGATTGCGGAACCCGGCATCAGAGCGGCGGGACCAGCCGAACGGGCCGACGGGACGGCCCCCGATACGCCAGCACGGCAGCTTGTCGCCGCGCCACCGCTGGCGCCGGAATTGCCCGACGCCAACCGCGAAGGCCTGTCCTTCCTGACGCTGGTCGCCATCGTCGTGCTGGCGGGCCTGTCGCATTTGACCGGAGCGCCGATCTTCATCACCATCGGCCTTTTGGCGACAGCCATGGCCGGGCTCGCCATGCATCTGCGCAACAGGCGCACCGAGCGCCGCGCAGTGGCCCTGCTCGATGCCACCACCGCCCGCAGCCGCGCCGAAATCGAGACGCTGGCCGACCGCATGTGGGAGATGCAGGAGAGCGAGGAGCGCTTTCGCGGTCTGATCGATGCACTCGGCGATCTCGTCGTCCACCGCGACCGCGACGGCCACATTGTCTACGCCAACAAGGTTTTCGCCGACCTTGTCGAAACCGACCAGCGCGAGCTTGCCGGCAAGGCCCTGGCCGAACTAGGCATCGATGTCGGCATCGTCCCCGACGCCGCCTTTTCCGACCATGAATGCCTGAGTTCCACCGACGTCGCCATTCGCACGCCGGACGGTCCACGCTGGTTCTCTTGGATCGAGCTGTCGGTGCGCGACAAGGACAGCGGCGCCGTTTCGCATCGCGCCATCGCCCGCGACATCACCGCCCGCAAGCGCGCCGAATCCTCGCTGATCACCGCCCGCGAGCGGGCCGAATATGCGAGCCAGGCCAAATCGCGTTTCCTCGCTACCGTCAGCCACGAGATCCGCACGCCGATGAACGGCATCATGGGCATGGCCCGGCTTCTCGCCGACACCAGCCTTTCGCCCGAGCAGCGGACCTATGTCGGCGCCATCTCGACCTCGGCCAGCGCGCTGCTGGCGCTAATCGAGGACCTGCTCGACTACTCCAAGATCGAGGCCGGCCGCTTCGATCCCGAACCGCAGCCGATGTCGGTGCGTGAGATCGCCGACAATGTCGTCGAGCTTTTGGCGGCGCGGGCTTTTGCCAAGGATATCGGCCTCGGCTGTCATGTCGAACCCGACGTGCCGCAGCTGATCACCGCCGACCCCGGCAGGGTCAGGCAGGTGCTGCTCAACCTCATCGGCAACGCCGTCAAGTTCACCGACAGCGGCGGCGTCCTGGCAAGCATCGCCCGCGTCCGCACCGAAATCACCGACCGCATCCGCTTCACCATCACCGACACCGGCCCCGGTCTGCGCGAGGAGGACATGGAGCGTATCTTCGAGGACTTTGAACAGGCTGACGGCACCTCGACCCGTGCGCATGGAGGTGCCGGCCTCGGTCTTGCCATTTCCAAGCGCCTGGTGACCGCCATGGGCGGCACCATCTCTGTGTCGAGCCGCCTTGGCCAGGGATCTGAATTCGTCTTCGAGATTCCCGCTATTTCCGCCGTCGAGGCGCCGCAGATCCGCGAGAACCCGCTGTCGGGCCGGCATGCGGTGATCGTGTCGAAGAACCCGGTCGAGGCCGAAGCCATCGCCCGCACCATTCGCGCCAATGGCGGCACGGTCGATCTGGCCACCGCCGCCGCCCAGGCCACCGCTTTCGCCGAGGGCTGTGACGTGCTGCTGATCGATGCTGCCATGGAGCAAAGCGACGGCAGGCTGCTCAGGCGCCTGCGCCAGAGCGGATTTGCCGAGTGCGAGGCAGTGACGCTGATCGCGCCGACCGACCGCGGCATGCTTGGCGAATTCCGTGCCAATGGTTACGCCACCTTCCTGGCGAGGCCGGTGCGCGGCGAGACACTGCTGCGCGTGCTTTTGACCAGCCACGCGCCGGTCATCGCCGAGCCGCAACTGCAAAGGCGCGGCGCGCAGGCGGGGCATGCCATTGGCGCCCGCCAGCAGGGCCTGTCGGTGCTGATCGCCGAGGACAACGACATCAATGCCATGCTGGCCCGCGCCACGCTGCTGAAGGCCGGGCATCGCGTGAAAGTGGTCGGCAACGGCAAGGCCGCGGTCGAGGCGGTCATCAGCACCGGCCACAAGCACCGCTACGACGTGGTGCTGATGGACTTGCACATGCCTGTCATGGACGGCCTGGACGCCATCGCCGCCATCCGCCGCCATGAGGAGGAGACCGCGGTGCCGCCGGTGCCGATCATGGTGCTGTCGGCCGACAGCCAGGAAAAGACCCGCCACGCCGTGCTCGCTCACGGTGCCAGCGGCTTCGTCACCAAGCCGCTCGACCCCGATGCCCTGGTTCATGCCGTCGAGGGGCAAGTGGCCGCCTGAGGCACAACATAGACGGTTGATAGATTACCCAGCCGACGAAGTATTGCCCGCAGAGCCGTATCACGGTACTGTCACAATCCTGTTGCACCTACACCGTATCCCCGTGCCAAGAGGGATGGCTCGAAGGAGAATCACTCGTGCATACAGTCATGCCGGAATGTGATGCTCGGCCGAACGCCAGCGGGCCTTTGCTCGTCGGCCGGAACGCCGATGCCGTCATAAAAGGCGCATCGCTCGGCCGCATCGGCAATCTCGAAGTGCGGCTCGCCCGCAACGAGGCCGAGATCGCTGCCGCGCAGGAAGTGCGCTACCGGGTGTTCTACGACGAGCTTGGTGCCAGGAAGGACCTGTTCCAGATGCAGGACCGCCGCGATGCCGATCGCTTCGATCCCCTCTGCGATCATCTGCTTGTGTTCGATACTTCGCTTTCCGGCCCCGAGCATCGCCGCATCGTCGGCACCTACCGCCTGCTGCGGCAGGAGATTGCCGCAGCGGCCGGCGGCTTCTATTCCGAAGGCGAATTCGAGCTGACCAAGCTGATCGCGCGGCATCCCGGCCAGCGGTTCCTCGAGCTCGGCCGCTCCTGCGTTCTGCCGGAATACCGCTCGAAGCGCACCATCGAGGCGCTGTGGCAAGGCATCTGGGCCTATATCAACCATTACGGCATCGGCGTGATGACCGGCTGCGCGTCGTTCCACGGCACCGTGCCGGCGGCACATGCCGAGGCGTTGACCTATCTTGCCCACCACTGCCGGACGAATTCATCCTGGGACGTGCGCGCCGTCGCCGGGCGCTATTGTTCCATGGACCTGATGCCGATCGAGGCCGTCAACACCAAGGCGGCGATCGCCGCGATGCCGCCGCTGGTCAAGGGCTATCTGCGCGTCGGCGCGCGCATCGGCGACGGCTGCGTCATCGACCGTGAATTCTCGACGGTCGACGTGTTCGTGGTGATGCCGGTCAAGGAGATCGGTGCCCGCTACGTCAATTATTATGGCGGAGAAGCGCAGCGGTTTGCTGCCTGAGTAGGGGAGAGAAGGCAACGGCCGGAGTAGGCAAGTGCTCTGCTCTATTTTACCCGACGTAGCGGTATTCCCTACTCCCGTACTGCCCTACTCCCCCAACTTACGCATCTTTCTCGGCCTGCTCATTCACCGGCCCCGGCTCCACCGGCGCTTCGCTCGCCACATGCTTGGGGCCGCCCTTGGCGACGCCGACCATGGCCGGCCGCAGCACACGCTCGCCGATCGAATAGCCGGGCTGCACGACCTGCACGACTGTGTTGGCCGGTACGTCGGGATTGGGCACCTCGAACATCGCCTGGTGGAAATTCGGATCGAATTTCTCGCCCTCGGGCTCAAGCTTCTTCACGCCGTGACGTTCCAGCGCCGACAGCATGGCGCGCTCGGTGATCTCGACGCCGTCGATCAGCGCCTTGAAACCGGCATCGTCCGAAGCCTTGGCCTCCTCCGGGATGGCATCCAGAGCACGGCGCAGATTGTCTGACACCGAAAGCATGTCGCGGGCAAAGTTGGCAACCGCATAGGCGCGCGCATCGTGCACGTCGCGGGCGGTGCGGCGGCGCAAATTCTCCATGTCGGCCGCGACGCGCAGCGCGCGATCCTTCAGCTCTTCGTTTTCCTTCAGAAGCCGCACAAGCGCTTCATAGTCGCTGTCGACGCCGCCTTCCCTTGGCTCCGCGGCAGCCTCGGTCTTCTCGGCTTCATCGGGCGCGCGTTCGTCTTTTGCCTGGTCGCTCATCGCCGTTTCCCGTCATTTTCGAATGGTGTGGATTTGCGCCCGATATCGAGGTTTGGCGGCCAAAAATCAAGGGGCAAGCGATACTGCAGCCGCTGGCCACGGCTTGAGGGCGAACAGCGGAGACTTTTCGATTTTAATTCAAACTTTACCGTATCCGACGGCTTTGCTTGCCAGGCTACTACAATGCGGGAACCATTCCTCCTGTGGAAGAGTTTCGAAGCCGACACAGGATTTTGGAAGATGTCCCGCACCAATGGCGAAAAGCACGACGCGCTCGCCGTCGATATCCGGCGCCAGCTCGGCAATGAGACCACCAAGCGCTTCCTGCGCACCCTGCCGGCATTCCGCACGGAGACGGATATTCCCGACCGCCTGAAGAAATTGCTCGACCGCCTGGATGGCATCGAAACCAACATGGTCGCAGGCGGGCGCCGTCGGTAGGCGCCGTTGCCGGCGACGCGCCCGGCGACTGTGGCCGGGATTCGTCGCATCGCGCGACATTTACCCGCAGTAACTTTGCGTGATCTCCGTCTTGCGGCAGCGCCCTGCTCCGCCTATGTTTCATGATGAACATGATTTCCCCCGAAGCTGTGGCAAACAGCAAGCGCGCCTGGTTGAAAATCCTGTCGCGCTATAAAAAGCCCGACAGGCGTCGCAGCGCCGTCGAACTCGCCATCACCCTCATCCCTTTCGCCACGCTGTGGGCATTGTCCTCGGCCGCCTATGCCTATGGCCATTGGTGGGGTCTGGTCCTCATCCTTCCGGCCGCCGGCTTTCTGGTGCGGATCTTCATGATCCAGCACGATTGCGGTCACGGCTCCTTCTTTGCCAATCGCTATGCCGACGACTGGATCGGCCGTGTGCTTGGCGTGCTAACGCTGACGCCCTACGATTGCTGGCGCCGCGCCCACGCAACCCATCACGCCAGCGCAGGCAATCTCGACGAGCGCGGCACCGGCGACATCAAGACACTGACCGTCGCTGAATACCGGCAACTGTCGTGGCGAGGCCGGCTCGCCTATCGCCTCTATCGCCATCCGCTGGTGATGTTCGGCCTTGGCCCGATATGGATTTTCATGTTCGAGCAGAGACTGCCCTTGGGCATGATGCGGGGCGGTTTCACCCCCTGGGTGTCGTCGATGTCGACCAACCTCGCCATCGCCGTCATCGCCGCGCTGCTTATCTGGTTCGTTGGCCCCGGCGCGTTTCTGGTCGTGCATCTGCCGATCGTCATCCTCGCCGGATCGGCCGGCATCTGGCTGTTCTATGTCCAGCATCAGTTCGAGGAGACGGAGTGGACAAAGGACTCAGAGTGGGAATTCCAGCACGCTGCCCTGCACGGTTCGTCCTATTACGACCTGCCGCCGGTGCTGAACTGGATCACCGGCAATATCGGCGTCCACCACGTGCACCACCTTTCGGCCAAGGTGCCGTGCTACCGGCTTCCGGAAGTGCTGAGGGACTATCCGGAATTGCGTGAGATCGGCCGCGTCACGCTCCTCGACAGCCTGCGCTGCGTCAAGCTGGCGCTGTGGGACGAGACCCGCAGCAAGCTGGTATCGTTCCGCGAAGCGCGGATGGCCGTGTAGGCGCACCGCCGCACCTAAGGCGCGTCGCGCTCGACCAGCCTCATGCGACGCGCTCTTTATCGCAAAACCGCTGAACACACTTTTGCGCGACATGCGTTAGGGGTGCGGCAGGCTCCAAATTCCGAGCTTAAGCCGCCTGGCGTTGGTCGCGCATCAGGATCTCGCCTTGGCGGATCTCGGTGCCCAGCACTTTCAGGCATTCGCGCATGAACGCGGCAAGGCCCGGCCAGCCCTTGGCCGACACCAGATTGCCGTCGACATGGGCGCCGGTCGGCGCAACATCGATATAGATGCCACCGGCCAGCGTGACTTCCGGCTCGCAATATTGCAGTGCCGCGACTTCGCGGCCGCGCACGACGCCGTCGACTGCGATCAGGATCTGCACGCCGTGGCAGATGGTGAAGATCGGCTTTCCCGTCTCATGGAAATGCCGCACCAGCGCCTGCACGCGTTTGTCGATGCGGATATATTCCGGCCCGCGCCCGCCCGCCGCGTAGACGGCATCGTAGTCGGCGGGATTGACCTCGGAAAACGTCTTGTTGAGGATGTAGTCGTGGCCGAGCTTTTCCGTATAGGTCTGGTGGCCCTCGAAGTCGTGCAGCGAGGTCTTCAGGATATCGCCGGCCTTTTTGTCGGGGCAAACGACATGGACCGTGTGGCCGACCGCATGCATGGCCTGTTCAAAGACGAAAATCTCGTACTCCTCGCTGAACTCGCCAACGAGCATCAATATCTTCTTGCCAGCCATACCCGGTTCCTCCCTTGTGGCCACATTTATTCGGATCGCGAAATAATGGGCTTATCCTAAGGCGGAGAGGCGCAAAATAAAAGGCTGAATCGGGAGTGTGCTCCGACCAGACAGGCTTCTGGCCCTCTGGAGCGGATCAGCCGGGGCGCACCCGCCGCCAGGAATATTTCGGGCCTTTGGGCTCCGGCTTCACCGCCGGCTGATAGAACAGCGGCAGTCCGCCTGTGCGGCCTTGCTCGAGCCGCTTCAGCAGCACCGGGTGCGAGATCTCGAATTCGTCGAAGCCGAGGCGCAGCATATGCGGCAGCTGGTCGATCAGCACCTGCCCGGTGGCGCGCATGGCGCCGGTGAAGTGGTAACGGCTGCGCAGCAATTCGCCCTTGGAGAACGAGCGGCCGTCATTGAACGCCGGAAAGGCTAACGCCACCAGTGACAGCTGGTCGAGCAGGCCGGCGATCTTGTCGAGCTGGTCGCCGGGCTGCAGCAGCACGCCGATGCGTTCCTTCGCCGACCGCCGCACCTCCGGATCGAGGCCGAGAAACGCCTGCAACGGCAGGATGAAACGGCCATTGCCGACCAGCGCCTCGGCGCTTTCGGCATGAACCCACTCGTCCTCGCGGAACCCATCCGGTGTCCACAGCCGCGTGCCGTTTTCGGCTATCAAGTCGCTCATCAAGAAAATTCCCAAGTCCAAAGAGTCTAGAGTCTAAAGTGCGGGGCACCTCAGGTGCGTTGAGATTCAGGTCAGGCCGAGCCGGAGCCGAAGGCGGGCGCGAAGCGACCAAACTGCGTGGCTTCCGAAAACCGGAGCGGAGCGTACTCTTTGGTACGCGAGCATCGGAAGCGCAGGAAGCCGCCATTTGCAGGCTGGCTGAATATCAATATGCCCTAAAGTGAGGCGTCAGTCAGCGACCTTTCCAAACCCGACAAGTGGATGCCGCATTCGGTCTTGGCGTGCCCGGCCCAGCGGCCGCTGCGCGCGTCGTCGCCCGGTTGCACCGGCTGCGTGCATGGGAAGCAGCCGATCGACAGATAGCCATAGGCGACCAGCGGGTTTTCACGCAGCGCATGTGCGCGCATGTAGCCGGCCTGGTCCGATGTCGTCCAGTGCGCCAGCGGATTTATGCGGATGCGCGAGCCGACCGCCTCGAACACCGGGAGCGCTGCCCGGGTCGCCGCCTGGAAGCGCTTGCGGCCGGTGAACCAGGCGCGGAACGGCTCGACGCCGCGCGCCAGCGGCTCGACCTTGCGCACGTCGCAGCAGGCGTCGGTGTCGGTCTCGTTCAGATTGCCGGTCGGGTCGATCCTTGCCAGCGCCGCATCGTCGGGCCTGATCACCCGGATATCGGTCAGCCCGAAATCGGCGGCCAGCGCGTCACGATAGCCGAGCGTCTCCTCGAAATGCTTGCCGGTGTCGAGAAAGATCACCGGCAGCGTGCGGTCGATCTCGGCGATCATGTGCAGCAGCACCGCCGAATCCGCGCCGAAGGACGAGACGGCGGCGATTTCGCCGTGAAAGAATTCCCGGGTTGACCGCTCGATGATCTCCAGCGGCTTCAGATGGCCGTAGAGCGCGTCGAGACCCGCCGCTTGGGCGGCGATGCCGGCCTCGACGTCGACAATACGGTCAAGCGGCCTTGGCTTCGCCAGCATAGAGCGCCTCCTTGAACGGCGCGGGACCGACACGGCGGTAGGCGTCGATGAATCTTTCGTTTCTGTCCAGCCGAAGCCCGAGATAGGTCTCGACGATCTGCTCGATGGCATCGGTGATCTCTTCCGAACTAAAGCCGCGGCCGATGATCTCGCCGACCGAGGTGTTCTCGTCGGCCGAGCCGCCGAGCGTCACCTGATAGAGCTCGGCGCCTTTCTTCTCGACCCCGAGGATGCCGATATGGCCGACATGGTGATGGCCGCATGCATTGATGCAGCCGGAAATCTTCAGCTTCAATTCGCCGATCTCGCGCTGGCGCTCCAGTGAGGCGAAGCGCCGCGAGATTTCCTGCGCCACGGGAATCGAGCGCGCCGTCGCCAGCGCGCAATAATCGAGGCCGGGGCAGGAGATGATGTCGCTGATCAGGTTGGAATTGGCCGTCGCCAGCCCGATATCGACAAGCGCGTCATAGACCGCCTTGAGGTCGGCCCGCGCGACATGCGGCAGGATCAGGTTCTGCTCGTGGCTGACGCGCAGCTCGTCGAATGAATATTTTTCGGCAATGTCGGCGACCGCTTCCATCTGGCTGTCGGAGGCATCGCCCGGCGTCTCGCCGATGCCCTTGAGCGAGATGGTCACCGCCGCGTAGTCGGGATGGCGATGGGTGACCACATTCTGGTCCAGCCATTCGGAAAAGCTCTTGGAGTCGAGGCGGGCAAGCTTGACCGCCTCGTCGCCTTCCGGCCGATCGACAAGCGGAGGCGGCGCGAAATAGGCGTCGATGGCGCGGATGTCTTCTTCCGGCAGCCTCAGCTCGGCGTCCTTCAACGCCTGCCATTCGGCCTCGACCTGGCGGGTGATCTCCTCGACGCCGGTCTCATGGACCAGGATCTTGATGCGCGCCTTGAACTTGTTGTCGCGACGGCCGTAGAGGTTGTAAACGCGCAGGATCGCCGTGCAGTAGGACAACAGATCCGCTTCGGGCAGGAAATCGCGGATCTTCTTGGCGACCATCGGCGTGCGGCCCTGGCCGCCGCCGACATAGACGGCGAAACCAAGCTCACCGGCGGCGTTCTTCTTCAGGTGCAGGCCGATGTCATGCGTCTGGATGGCGGCGCGGTCGCGCTCGGCGCCGGTCACCGCGATCTTGAATTTTCGCGGCAGGAACGAGAATTCCGGATGCACCGACGACCATTGACGCAGGATTTCGGCATAGGGGCGCGGATCGGCAACCTCGTCGGCGGCGGCGCCGGCGAAATGGTCGGCAGTGACGTTGCGAATGCAGTTGCCGCTGGTCTGGATGGCGTGCATCTCGACGCTTGCCAGATCGGCCAGGATCGCCGGGATGTCCGACAGCGCCGGCCAGTTGAACTGGATGTTCTGGCGCGTCGTGAAATGCCCATAACCTTTGTCGTATTTGCGGGCGATGTGGCCGAGCATGCGCAGCTGCTTGCTGTTCAGCGTGCCGTAGGGCACCGCGATGCGCAGCATGTAGGCATGCAGTTGCAGATAGACGCCGTTCATCAGCCGCAGCGGCCGGAACTGGTCCTCGGTGATCTCGCCGGCAAGGCGCCGCGCGACCTGGTCGCTGAACTCGGCGACGCGGGCCTTGACGAAATCGTGGTCGAACTCATCGTAACGGTACATATTCAGGTCTTTCCGGGCGCGTCCGCCCGTTATTTTCTTCGTTCGAGCATGATCGGGATCATGCTTGTGTCATCTATGCCGCGCGCGCGGCATGCGGACGGGCCTGCTTGCCCAGATCGTTGCGGGTGGTTGGGCCGGCGGCACGGATCTTTTCGCGCAACCGGACCGCTTCGACCGTGCCGTTGGCCACGGTCACGTCGATCAGGTTGACGTCGACCACTTCGTTGGCGGCGGAGGCCTTGGCGCCGATCGCCTCCAGCCGGTCCTCGGCCGCCTTGTCATGGGCGATATCGGCATGGTCGATGGTCTCGGCCCAGCCGCCATTGGCGTACCAGACGGCTATGCCGTCGGCGAGGCGGTTCGCGGTCAGGACTTTCATTGGTTCACTCCTTGCGCCGCAGCACGGGCCACGCTTTGCTGCCTGTGTGCCGCCAGCGGCTCGGACCGTTCGAAATTGGCGCCGGCCACCGCGTCGCCGATGATGGTCATCACCGGGCCGCTGAGGTCGGCGCGCGCCTCCAGCGACGGCAGGTCGGCGAGTGTGCCGTGGAAACGGCGGCGGTTGGCAAGGCTGGCATTCTCGACCACGGCGACGGCCGTATCGGGCGACAGGCCGGCTTCGATCAGCCGGCCGGCGACCTCGGCGGCGACCGAGCGGCCCATATAGACGGCGACCGTCGCGCCGGAAATGGCGAGCTTTGCCCAGTCGGGTAGCGAATTGCCCTTGAGGTCATGGCCGGTGGTGAACACCATCGACGACGACACGCCGCGCAGCGTCAGCGGCAGCTCGAAATCGGCGGCGGCGGCGAAGGCGGCGGTGACGCCCGGAACCACTTCGTAAGCGACGCCGGCATCGCGAAGCGCCGCCATCTCCTCGCCGGCCCGGCCGAACACCAGCGGGTCGCCGGACTTCAGCCGCACGACACGCTTGCCGGCGTGGCCAAGCTCGACCAGCAGCGCATTGATCTCGGCCTGGCTCTTGGAATGGCAGCCCTTGCGCTTGCCGACCGGCAGGCGCTCGGCATCGCGGCGGCCCATGGCGACGATCGCCTCCGGCACCAGCGCGTCATGGACGATCACGTCGGCTTCCATCAGCAGGCGATGGGCGCGCAGCGTCAAAAGGTCCTCGGCGCCTGGACCGGCGCCTACAAGCGCGATATGGCCCGATGCCGGTTCTTTCGAAAGCAGCAGGCGGACGGCCGCATCATGCGCCTGCGAAAGCTCGCCGGCCTCGACAGCGCGGGCTGGCGCGCCGCCAAAGAAATCGCTCCAGAAGCGGCGGCGGGCATTGCCCTTCGGCAGCAGTCTTTCGGCGGTATCGCGAAACGAGGCGGCGAGCGCTGCGAGCGGACCGAGCGACGGCGACAGCATGCGGTCGATGCGGCTGCGCAGCATCTGCGCCAGCACCGGGCCGGCACCTTCCGTGCCGATGGCAATGGCGACCGGCGCGCGGTTGACCAGTGCCGGCGTGAAGAAATCGCATAGCTCCGGCCGGTCGACGGCATTGACCGGAATGCCCAGCCGGCGCGCATCCTCGGCAACGCGGCGATCGAGCGCCGCGTCGCCACTGGCGGCAAACACCATCACCGCACCGTTGAGATGTGCTGCATCATAGGCGTCGGCGATGTGGGCGGCCCCGGTCTCGGCGATAAAGGCCAGCAGCTCCGGGCTTGTTTCATCGCTGACGATGCGCAGCACAGCGCTCGACTGCGCGAGCAGCCGCGCCTTGGCCAGCGCTTCCTCTGCGCCGCCGACGATAGCTATGGCTTCGCCCTCGACCCGCATGAAGACGGGAAAGGCATTGAGCTTGGGCGTGGCTTGCGGCATGACGAGCGGAATCCTGGAACCGTTTGTCAGTTCTACGCGGGGGCGCGAAAAACCAGAAGGCACCCACTCGCGCATCGCTTCGTAGCAGGCAATCTCTTTTCTGCAAGCATGAAGGCCAAGAGAAAAATATTCCACATTCAAATGCGGAGCAGATTGAAGCTGCTGTTGCAGCCCTTGATCCGCTGCCTTTTTAGCGGCCGGAGGAGCTAACCACAAACCAGATTTTTCTAAATTCTATCAATTTAGTAGATTAAGCCGCCGGATGCTGACCGAGCGATCGACGGCAGCCCGCGCTCTCGCCGACCCTGTCGGAGCACCGGGTCCGAGTGCCGGAACATTCCCGCCTCGGTACGCGTTTGCCCTATGGACCCGGGCCGGTCACACCCCTGCGGCAAAGGCCCGGCGGTGGGTTCGAAAATCAAAAAGGAGCGCCCCATGAGCAACGTCAGACTGAAACGCGGACTGTGGATCGTGGTGGCAGATGGCGAAAAGGCGCTGTTCCTCGAGAACCGTGGAGACGTCCAATATCCCGACCTTCAAGTCGTGCACGAGATGGAACAGGAAAATCCGGCAACCCGAGAACAAGGCACGGACCGCCCCGGCCGCTACAGCGACGGCCCTTCAATCCACCGCAGTGCGGTCGAGGACACCGACTGGCACCGTCTCGGCAAGGAGCGTTTTGCCGAAGAGATTGCCGACAGGCTCTACAAGCTCGCCCATCGCGGCACATTCAAGGAGATCGTGCTGATCGCGCCGCCGCCGGTGCTGGGCGACATGCGCAGGAAACTGCACAAGGAGGTCACCGACAAGTTAACGGCCGAAATTCCAAAGACGCTGACCAACCACAGCATATCCGATATCGAGAGCCTGCTGCAGGCGAGCTGATCGGGCATCGGCGGCGTGCAATTTCCTTATTAATCCCAGGCTGGAGCAGGTCCTCCCGTCAAGGATGGGGAGAGGGGGTCGCCAGCGCTGGGGATCCCCCTTCTCCCCGTTCTTCACGGGGAGAAGGTCCCGGCAGGGAATGAGGGGCAGCGCCGACGATTGACAAAACTCAGCCGCTCAAACGTGCTGGCCGCCGTTGATGTGAATTTCCGAGCCGGTCACGTAGGACGCCTGCTGCGAGCACAGGAAGAAAATGATGTCGGCAACTTCCGCCGTGGTGCCCAGCCGCCTCAGCGGGATCGTCTCGACGATTTTTTCCGTGCCCGGCGACAGGATCGCCGTATCGATCTCGCCCGGCGCAATCGCATTGACGCGGATGCCGTGCGGGCCGAAATCATGTGCCATTTCGCGCGTCAGCGAGCCGAGTGCCGCCTTCGACGTCGCGTAGGCGGTGCCGGCGAAAGGATGCACGCGGGTGCCGGCGATCGAGGTAACGTTGACGATCGAGCCCTTGGCCGAAGCCAGCTCCTTGAACAGACCGCGCGCCAGCATGATCGGGGCGAAGAAATTGACCTGGAAGACGTCGCGCCAGACATGCATCGGCGTGTCGATCGAGTTCATGCGGCTGTTGCCGTCCTTGAGCTTCGGCGAGATGCCGGCATTGTTGACCAGCGCGTGCAGCTGGCCGCCATGCGCCTCCAGCCGGTGGCGGATCTCGGAGATGGCGATGCCGACATCCTCCTGGTCGGCGAGATCGACCTTGATATGGTCTTCCGGGCCGGCCGGCCACGGGCAGTCCTCGGCAAAGGCCTGGCGCGAGCAGGTGATGACGCGCCAGCCTTCGCGTGAAAAGCGCTTGACCGTGGCATGACCGATGCCGCGGCTGGCGCCGGTCAGCACGATGGTCTTTCTGGTGTCGAGTTCAGCCATGTCGCTTGTCTCCAGGCGGACATGTAGCGGAACACGGTCGCGGTTGCGAGGGGGATCAGCCTCAGCCGCCCGTCAGAATATCCAATATCGAGGTCTGCCGCTTCTTGACCGGGCCGCCGACTTCGCCGGGCGGCACCGGGTGCTTGATCGATGCGGTGGCGCTGTCGACGCCCGGCATGGCCAGGCCGCCGGCATCGACCGTCTCGGCAGGACGCCCGGGACGCGAGGCCGGCTGGGTAGCTGCTGTTGGCGGCGCCGATTGGCCGACGGAAGCGACCGGCGCCGGCGGCGCCGTGTCGGACGGTATGTCGTCCGGGACGATGGTGTCGGGCGGCGTCGACTTCCAGGTTCCAGGCAGCGGCCGCACCGGCACGCCCTCATGCGCGGCGACCATGAACTCGTGCCAGGCCTGCGCCGGTAGCGCGCCGCCGGTGACCTTCTTCATCGCGCTGCCGTCATCGTTGCCGAACCAGACGCCGGTGGTCAAATTGGCTGTATAGCCGATGAACCAGGCGTCGCGCGAATTCTGGCTGGTGCCGGTCTTGCCGGCCGCCGGCCAGGCGAACGCCGCCTTCCTGGCAGTGCCGATCTCGACCGTGCCGGTCATCATCGAGTTCATCATACCCACGACATCGGGCTTGACGACGCGCGGCGCACCGCCGCCATTGTTTTCGTAGAGCACCTTGCCGTCGCTCGTCGTGACCCGGCGGATGAAATGGATGTCCGGCTTGTAACCGCCATTGGCGAAAGGAACATAGGCCGAGGTCAGTTCCAGCGGCGTCACTTCCGAGGTGCCCAGCGCGATCGAGGTGTTGGCCGTCAGCTCGGACTGGATGCCCATGCGGTGCGCCGCCTCGACCACCGCATTCGGCCCGACTTCCATGGTTAGCTGCGCGGCCACCGAGTTCAGCGATTTTGCCAGCGCCGTCGCCAGCGTCACCTTGCCGAAATATTTGCCGCCGTAATTGTCGGGCGTCCAGTTGCCGATCTTGATCGGCGCGTCGTTGCGCACGCTGTCGGGCGTGCGGCCGGATTCCAGCGCCGCCATATAGACGAACGGCTTGAACGCCGAGCCCGGCTGCCGGCGCGCTTCCGAGGCGCGGTCGAACTGGCTGGTCGAATAGTCGTAACCGCCGACCATCGCGCGCACCGCGCCGGAATTGTCGATCGACACCAGCCCGCCCTGGCTGACATTGAGTTTTTTGCCGCTCTGGTCGATCAGCCGGCGGATCGATTGCTCGGCGAGCTTCTGCAGCGTCAGATCGACTGTTGTGTCGACGACGATATCGCGGCGCACGTCGCCGATCAGGTCGGGCAGTTCTTCCATGATCGTATCGGCGACGTAGTTTTCCGAGCCGGTCCAGTACGACGGCGCGCGTGTCGCCGGCGCGCTCATTGCCGTGGTCTGCTCCTTGGCGCTGATCTTGCCCTCGTCGCGCATCGCCGCGAGCACCAGCTGCGAGCGCTGCTCGGCCGCCTTCGGGTCGCGCGCCGGCGACAGCCGCGACGGCGCCTTGAGCAGGCCGGCGAGAAGTGCCGCCTCCGACAGCGTGACGTCACGCGCGCTCTTGCCGAAATAGCGGCGCGAGGCTGCTTCGACACCATAGGCGCCAGAGCCGAAATAGACCCGGTTGAGGTACATTTCGAGGATCTGGTCCTTCGTATGCTTGTGCTCCAGCCACAGCGCCAAGAGCACTTCCTGCACCTTGCGTTCCAGCGTGCGGTCCGGCGTCAGGAACAGGTTCTTGGCCAGCTGCTGGGTCAGCGTCGAGCCGCCCTGCGAAAAATGCCCGCCCAGCACATTGGTCACCATGGCCCGGGAAAGGCCGATCGGGTCGATGCCGAAATGCGAATAGAAGCGGCGGTCTTCGATGGCGATGACGGCCTCGGGAATATAGGGCGACATTTCGTGCAGGCCGACGGCCTCGCCGCCGCTCATGCCGCGATTGCCAAGCAGCTGGCCGTCGACCGAGACGATCTTGATGTTGGGGGCGCGATCGGGAATGGCCCAGGTGGTGGCCGCCGGCATTTTCGCGCCGTAATAGACGACGATGCCGGCAGTGGCGATGCCGCCCCAGATGGCCAGCACGAAGCACCAGTAGAACAGCCGGCCAAGCACGCCGAACACGCCGCGCCGGCTCTTGCCGCGCCCGCCACGAGACGGCTTGGCCTTGGTCGATTTGCGCTTTGCAGCGGCTTTACGGTTGCTCGGCACGACGCGGTCCTCCTCGCTCACCGAAAAACCGGCCGAGGATCTCGCCCCCGGCGATGCCTCGAAGCTGGGCTCGATGCGGTTGTCTTTCCGGTTCGCCATGCGCTGTGCTGTCTTCCCCGATGCTTATGGCGTTGGGGTTGAAGACTAGATGCGGCGATTTAAGGGCGGGTTAAGTCGGGAAAAATCGAAGTAAAGTGTATTCAACCGTTTGCGGAGCAGGCGCGGCCCGCGACAGCGCCAAAGCCGGAAATGAAAAACCCGCCTCGGCGGGCGGGTTGTTGGAGCCAATGAGCACCATAGCGAGATTAGTAGCATAGCTGCCGGCACAAAGCAAGAACAAAATACGCGTTGCCGCACAATAATCGTTCGGTTGCGCTGCCCCTCACCCTTACCCTCTCCCCGTGAAAGACGGTGCGAGGGGAGATCGCCGGCGTTGCGGCAAAGCCCCTTCTCGCCCGTTCTCACGGGGACAAGGAGCTTGGGGGCTGAAGGGCAGCGCCGAGTTCGACCGTTGCGACAACCCTCAGTCGGCCGCGTCCGGGTCGTCGGAGGCCGGCCGCCAGCTGATTGGCTCGATCTTCCTTTGCGTATGGCTGTCCGTATAGGCCCACCAGCCGGCATCGCTTTCGTCCCAGTCGCCGCCGGCCGCCTTCAGCCGGTCGAGCGAACGGTATTGCGCGATGCTCTCGTTCATCACGCCGTCGCTGTCCTGCCAGTAGACGGTGACCTTGGAACCGTCCTTGGGTGCCGTCTCGATTGGTTTTCGCGCAGCCATGTCAATTCCTCCCGGCCGACGGCGTTAAAGTGCCAGAAGGCCATTAGCTGTGGGCGAAGATGTCCTCTTCATCCCAGCCCATCAGGTCGAGTTTCGCACGCGTCGGCAGGAAGCGGAAGCAGGCATCGGCCTCCCTGGTCCGGTTGTCGCGCGCCAGACGCGCGCTCAGTACGTCGCGCAGCCGGTGCAGGTAGAGCACGTCGGAGGCGGCATATTCGAGCTGCTCAGGCGACAGCGTCTCGGCTGCCCAGTCGGATGATTGCTGCGCCTTCGACAGGCCGACCCCGAGAAGCTCGAAGCAGATGTCCTTCAACCCGTGCCGGTCGGTGTAGGTGCGCGTCAGCCGCGACGCGATCTTGGTGCAGAACACCGGCTCCGGCATGACGCCGAAGGCGTTGTAGAGCACGGCGAGATCGAAGCGGCCGTAATGAAAAAGCTTGGTAATGCTGCGGTTCTTGAGCAGGCTGACGAGGTTCGGCGCCTTCTTCTGGCCGGGCGCAATTTGGATGACGTCGGCCGAGCCGTCGCCCGGCGAGATCTGGACGACGCAGAGCCGGTCGCGATGCGGGTTCAGCCCTAGCGTCTCGGTGTCGATGGCGACCGCCCCGACATCGTAATGCAGCAGGCCGGGCAGATCGTTTTTGTGGAAACGTATGTCGCTCATCGTCTTCTCCGGTCGCGGCCCCGTGCAGCGATGCGCGACGGACCGTGCCCGTCCTTGCCGCGATCCGGCGAAAAATCAACAAAAACTTGAGTCTGGCGCAATTTCAGCGTGTCAGCGCCTCGAGAATGCGCGCCCAGGAGCGCTGGCCCTTGTGGAAGGAGCTCATCTCGTACTTCTCGTTCGGCGAGTGGATGCGGTCGTCGTCGAGGCCGAAACCGACCAGCAGCGATTCCATACCGAGATAGGTCTGGAAATCGCCGACCACCGGGATCGAGCCGCCGCCGCCGGTCACCACCGCCGGCTTCGGCCATTCGTCGGACAGCGCCTGCTTGGCCTTGGCCAGGAAGGGCGAGTCGTAGGAAAGCTGGATTGCCGGCGAGCCGCCATGCGGATGAAATTCGACCGAGCAGTCCGCTGGCACGCGCTGCCTGGCAAATGCCTGGAAGGCGGCGCGGATTTTTTCCGGATCCTGTTTGTGAACCAGCCGGAAGGAGACTTTTGCCGAGGCTTGCGCGGCGATCACCGTCTTGAAGCCCTTGCCGGTATAGCCGCCGATAATGCCGTTGAACTCGGCCGTCGGTCGCGCCCAGGTGAGCTCGAGCACCGAGCGGCCCTTTTCGCCGGACGGGATCGACAGGCCAATCGGGCCGAGGAAGGTCTCGGCCGTCTCGCCGAGCGACAGCCACGACTGCAATATCTGCGACGGCGTTTCCTCGACGCCGTCATAAAAACCTGGAATGGTGACGTGACCATCGGCATCGTGGATGTCGGCCAGGATCTTTGCCAGGATGCGGATCGGATTGGCGGCCGCACCGCCATAGAGCCCGGAATGCAGGTCGCGGTCGGCGGCAGTCACCGTGATCTCCTCGCCGACCAGCCCGCGCAGTGAGACGCAGATCGACGGCGCATCGCGGTCCCACATGCCGGTGTCGCAGACCAGCGCGAAATCGGCCTTGAGCTCATCCGCATTCGCCTCGAGAAACGGCTTCAGCGACGGCGATCCGGACTCCTCCTCGCCCTCGAACAGGATTGTGATTCGGCACGGCAATCCGCCATGCACCTGCTTCCACGCGCGGCAGGCCTCGACGAAGGTCATCAGCTGGCCCTTGTCGTCGGCCGCGCCGCGGCCGGTGATCACCTTGTGGCCGGGCTCGATCTCCTTGACCGCCGGCGCGAACGGGTCGCTTTCCCACAGCTCGATCGGATCGACCGGCTGGACGTCGTAATGGCCGTAAAACAGCAGATGCGGCGCGCCCGCCGGCCCATCGTGATGCGCGACCACCATCGGATGCCCCGGCGTGTCGCGCAAGCTGGCGTCGAAGCCGATCAGCTTGAGCTCGGCGACCAGCCATTCGGCGGCCTTGCGGCAGTCGGCGGCGTAGTCCGGATCGGTGGAGATCGACTTGATGCTGAGCAGGCCGAACAGGCGTTCCAGGCTCTGGTCGAAGTTCTTGTCTAGGCGGTCGAGAACAGGGGAAACTGCGGACATCTGGCGGGCCTTTCGATTCTGGCGGCAAATCTAGAGCCCATGCGGCGAAACGGAAAGCCCGCGACCGTTGGGCCACAGCTTGCTGTCCAACGGCAAAAAAATGCCGCCGTGGTGGAGGGGAACCACGGCGGCCTTTACTCGAAACGATGCGGCAGCCCGGAGAGGGGGGATAGGCTGCCGCAAGTGTCCGGGATAGGCGGGGGACGGGCCTTACTCCGGACTTCGGCGAAAACTGCCGATGCGTTTTATCTGTGTCTGCGAACGTGGCGATTCAAGGGCACAAAAATTACACTTTTGTAACATAGGCGTGAGCGAACAAAGCTGCGGCCAAGCCGGCAGGGCCGGCCAAGTTCGCACGCCATTTGTCAGGGTGTTACCGGAACCCTTGGCGGAAGCCGCCTTTGGCATGGACCGCGGCGCTGCGCCGCGCTATCCCTCGTGGCATGAAAAAAGGCGATCATCTCTTCCTTGTCGACGGCTCCGGCTACATCTTCCGTGCCTATCACGCGCTCCCGCCGCTGTCCCGCAAGTCCGACGGGCTGCCGACCAGTGCCGTGCTCGGCTTCTGCAACATGGTCTGGAAGCTGACGCAGGACGCCCGCAACACCGATGTCGGCATCGTGCCGACGCATTTCGCCGTGATTTTCGACTATTCGTCGAAGACCTTCCGCAACGATCTCTACCCCGAATACAAGGCCAACCGCTCGGCGCCGCCGGAAGATTTGATCCCGCAATTCGGCCTGATCCGCCAGGCGACCAGGGCCTTCAACCTGCCTTGCCTCGAGACGGAAGGCTACGAGGCCGACGATTTGATCGCCACCTATTGCCGGCTTGCCTGCGAAGCCGGCGCCGACACCACCATCATCTCCTCCGACAAGGACCTGATGCAGCTGGTCGGCCCAACGGTTGCCATGTACGACCCGATGAAGGACCGCCAGATCGGCGTTTCCGAGGTGATCGAGAAATGGGGCGTGCCGCCGGAGAAGATGATCGACCTGCAGGCGCTGACCGGCGATTCGGTCGACAATGTGCCGGGCGTCCCCGGCATCGGGCCGAAGACGGCGGCGCAATTACTCGAACAGTTCGGCGACCTCGACACGCTGCTCGCCCGCGCCGGCGAGATCAAGCAGGACAAGCGGCGCGAATCGATCATCGCCAATGCCGACAAGGCGCGCATTTCGCGTGACCTGGTGAGGTTGAAGAACGACGTGCCGGTGACCGAAGGGCTTGACGAGTTCGTGTTGCATGCGCCGGACGGCCCCAGGCTGATCGGCTTTCTCAAGACCATGGAATTCTCGACGCTGACCCGCCGCGTGGCCGAAGCGACCGGAACCGACGCGGGCGATGTTCCAGCCACTCCCGTCACCATAGAGCGTGCCGATACCGCGCATGGCCCCGATATGGGTTTTGGCCTGCCCGCCGCCGCCGAGAGCGCACCGCCGCCGGACGAAGCGGCGCTCGAAGCCCCGGCTGCAGCCAAGCAAGGCGACACCCCATCGCTGCTTTCGGCGCTTCGCCTGGAGGCTGCCACCACCCGCAAGATCGACACCAGCGCCTACGCCTGCATCCGCGACGCCGCGACGCTGAAGGTCTGGATCGCCGAGGCGATGGAGAGAGGCATCGTCGCCTTCGACGTTAAGGCCTCCTCGCCCGATCCGATGCGGGCCGAACTGATCGGCCTTGCCATGGCCGTCGCGCCTGGCCATGCCGCCTATGTGCCGCTTGCCCATAAAAACGGCAATGGCGACCTGCTCGGCGGCGGCGCGGTCGAAAACCAGATCCCGGTCCGCGACGCGCTGGCGTTGCTCAAGCCGCTGCTCGAGGACAAATCCGTCCTCAAGATCGTGCACGACATTAAATACCGCCTTGTCGTCATGAGCCGTCACGGCATCGAGATCGGCCCTTATGACGACACCATGCTGATCTCCTACGTGCTCGAGGCCGGCACCCACGGCGGCCACGGCTTGGAGGCGCTGGCCGATAAATGGCTAGGCCACGCGACCATTCCGCTGAAGGAATTGGCCGGTTCGGGAAGAAGCTTCGTCGGCCTCGATCAGGCCGACCTCGGCAAGGCGACGGCTTACGGCGCCGAGCACGCCGACGTCGCGCTCAGGCTCTGGCAGGTGCTGAAGCCACGGCTTGCCGCCAAGGGCCTGGTCTCGGTCTATGAACGGCTGGAACGGCCGCTGGTGCCGGTATTGGCGCGGATGGAACAGCGCGGCATCTCCGTCGACCGGCAGATCCTGTCGCGGCTCTCCGGCGAACTGGCACAGGGTGCCGCACGGCTTGAGGACGAAATCTACCAGCTGGTCGGCGAGCGCATCAACATCGGCTCGCCAAAACAGCTCGGCGACATCCTGTTCGGCAGGATGGGCCTGCCCGGCGGTTCTAAAACCAAGACCGGCCAGTGGTCGACCTCGGCGCAGCTTCTCGAAGACCTCGCCGCCGAAGGCCATGAATTGCCGCGCAAGATCGTCGACTGGCGCCAGCTGACCAAGCTGAAATCGACTTATACCGATGCGCTGCCCGGCTTCATCCATCCCGACACCAAGCGCGTCCACACCTCCTACGCGCTTGCCGCAACGACGACCGGGCGGCTGTCGTCCTCGGATCCCAATCTGCAGAACATTCCGGTGCGCACCGTCGAGGGCCGAAAGATCAGGACGGCCTTCATTGCCGACAAGGGCAACAAGCTGGTTTCCGCCGACTACAGCCAGATCGAGCTGCGCGTGCTCGCCCACGTCGCCGAAATCCCGCAGCTCAAGCAGGCCTTCGCCGACGGCGCCGACATCCACGCCATCACCGCGTCTGAAATGTTCAACGTGCCGGTCGAGGGCATGCCTTCGGAAGTGCGCCGCCGTGCCAAGGCGATCAATTTCGGCATCATCTACGGCATTTCCGCTTTTGGCCTCGCCAACCAGCTGTCGATCGCGCGCGAGGAAGCCGGCGACTACATCAAGAAATATTTCGAGCGTTTCCCCGGCATCCGCGACTATATCGATGCGACCAAGGCCTATGCCCGCGAGCACGGCTATGTCGAAACCATTTTCGGCCGCCGCATCCACTATCCGGAAATCAGATCGTCAAATCCTTCGGTCCGTGCCTTCAACGAGCGCGCCTCGATCAACGCCCGCCTGCAGGGCACCGCCGCCGACATCATCCGCCGCGCCATGATCCGCATGGACGATGCCCTGGAAAAAGCCAGGCTTTCTGCCCGCATGCTGCTGCAGGTGCATGACGAGCTGGTCTTCGAGACCGTCGAAGCCGAGGTCGAGGCGACGATCCCGGTCGTCTGCCACGTCATGGAGAACGCCGCCATGCCGGCGGTATCGATGTCGGTGCCGCTGCACGTCGACGCCCGCGCCGCCAACAACTGGGAAGAGGCGCATTAGCGTGCGGACGTCCGCGGCCGACCAATTGTAATCTGTAGCGATCTTTCGCGCCCCCTCTGTCCTGCCGACATCAAAAGGTCGCCACCGCTATGTTGCGGCCTAACCGGCCTTCAAGCCGCCTCGGCCAAGCACTTCGCACATGTCCCACGAAACTCGATCACCGCCTTCTTGGCGGCGAAGCCGGTCGAGCGCACCCATTCGTCGAGCCGGTGGCCGACATCGTGGTCGGAGAACTCGGTCACCTGGCCGCAGGTGTCGCAGATGGCAAACGCCGTCATCGAATGGCTGTGGTCGTGCGGCTCGGCACAGGCGACGAAGGAATTGAGGCTTTCGAGCCTGTGCACGAAGCCGGATTTCACCAGCGTGTCGAGCGCCCGGTAGACCTGCAGCGGCGCGCGAAAACCGCGCTCGCGCAATTGGTCGAGCAAAGTATAGGCGCTGAGCGGTCCGCTGGCGGCCTCGAGTTTCTCGAGCACGCAAAGCTGGTTCTTCGTCAGTACATCCCTTGCCGCCATGATCCCGTTCCAAGCCGCTCCGTGCCGATCGCTGCCATTAGGCATGCAATCCGGCCTCTTCCACTGAGATAGCGACGAACTGCCTTTTTTGCTACTGTTTGTATTCGCAGCCGATGGTCGGCCGGCCGGCGACGCCATATTCAAAATACTGACATCCTCGGCCAGGCTGGCCGTGCTTGGAAATTCGATCGGGCTTGGGGAAGCAATCATGATCAAAGTGACGCGGCGGACGCTGCTTGCCGGCACGTCCGCGCTGGCCGCTGCCGGCCTGGTGCCGTTTCGGGCATTCGCAGCGGCGCGCACCTACCATGCGCTGCTTGTTGCCTGCACCGATTATCCGAACCTGCCGAAGAAGAACTGGCTGATCGGACCGAAGAACGATGCCGGCCTGGTGCGCGATTACCTCCTGAAGTACACGCCCGCGCCGGTGAAGTTTTCAGCCGAAAACGTCGCGCTGCTCGCCAAGGATGTCGAAGGCGCCAACGGACCGCCGACACATGCGGCGATCAAGGCAGCACTCGCCGATCTTGCCGCCAAGGTCCAGCGTGACGATTTCGTCTACCTGCAT
Organism: Mesorhizobium sp. M1027; assembly: GCF_040318745.1. Taxonomy (NCBI): domain Bacteria; kingdom Pseudomonadati; phylum Pseudomonadota; class Alphaproteobacteria; order Hyphomicrobiales; family Phyllobacteriaceae; genus Mesorhizobium; species Mesorhizobium sp. M1027. The sequence continues at coordinate 324,566 of NZ_JAMYMW010000003.1, forward strand.
TTGTCCGGTCACGGCGCGCAGCAGCCGGCGGCGAACAAGGGCGACGAGACGGACGGCCTCGACGAGATTTTCTTGCCGTCCGACACCGACAAATGGGTCAACCGCGAAAAGGGCGTGCCCAATGCGCTGGTCGACAACGAGATCGGCACCGCGCTCGACGCTATTCGCGACAAGGGCGCCTTTATCTGGGCCGTGTTCGACTGCTGCCATTCCGGCACGGCGACGCGCGCCGCCGAGGTCGACGACGAGTTGGAACGCAAGGTCGAGTTCGCCGATCTGGTCGGCGGCGACGACGCTGCCAGGGCGGCTGCGGTGAAAGCCTATGACGAGATTGCGTCGGCCGCGCCGCGCGGCTTTGAGGAGGACGGGCAGCGCAAGCCGGCGTTCAAGCTGACGCCGACCGGCGCCGAGCCGACCACCAAGGGCAAATTGGTCGCCTTCTACGCGGCGCAGACGGTGGAGACGACGCCCGAGATGCCGCTGCCCAAGGGCACGGCCGATGCACCGCGTTTCGGGCTGTTCACCTTCACCATCCTGTCGAAACTGGCCGAGAACCCCAACATCACCTATCGCCAGCTCGGCCAGGCCGTGCTGCAGCAATATTCGGCGGACGGCCGCACCCGGCCAACGCCGCTGTTCGAAGGGGAACTCGACGCCCGCGTCTTCGGCACCGACAAGACAGACGCGGTCATGCAATGGCCGATCGTCATCGAGAACGACAAAGCCACGATCGGCGCCGGGTTGCTGCATCGCCTCACCCCCGGCAGCAGGCTCGCAATATTGCCGTCGGCGCTGTCGCCGCTGTCCGAGGCGCTTGGCTATCTCCAGGTTCAGTCGGCGAAAAACCTGGAAAGCCGGGTCAAGCCGGTCGAGTTCGGCGGCAAGCCGGCGCTCAAGCTGGCCGACATCCCCGCCAATGCCTATGCCCGGCTCGCCGAGCTCGCCGTCGACTACAAGCTCGTGATTGCGCGGCCGGCGGCGACCAAAGGCCTCGAGAAAGAGGCCGCGCTGGCGAACTCGGTTCTCGACGATCTGGCGGCCAGGGAGAACTCAGGCTTCCACATCGCGCTGGTCGAGCCGGGCAAGAGCGCCGATCTGCGTCTCGCCGTGCTGCGCGAGAATGCAATCGCCGGCGCCGCCGAAGATGCCACCGACGCGTCGGCACTGTGGTTCCTGCCGGCTTCGGGCGACATGACGCTCAAGGACGGCAGCAAGCCGCCGCTGATCGTCATTCATCCGGACGGCCGCGAAAAGTTGGTCGATGCAGCGGCCAAGAACCTGACGAAAATCTTCCGCGCCATCGGCCTGTCGAGGCTGGCCGCCGCTTCCGATTATCGGCCGGAAGAGGTCAGCGTCGAGTTCCGGATCAAGCGTTTTGACACCGACACGCTGCAGCCGATCGAACCGTCGAAGGTGCCGCGTGTTTCGCCCGACGATCAGGTCCACGTGCTGGCCAGGAACAGTTCGACCAACCTGGTCGACATCAACGTGCTCTACGTCGGCTCCGACTATTCCATCCAGCATTTTCTTGCCGAGCGCCTGACCGAAGGCGCCGTGCTCGAGGAAGGCCTGTTCAAATTCACCGATACCAGCTTCGGCATGGAGCGGATGATCGCCGTCTTGACCGAGGCGCCGCCGCAGAGCGAGAAGCAGGATCTGAGTTTCCTGGCGCAAGAGGGGGTTGTCTCTGTAACGCGCGGACTTGGACAGCCAAGCTTCTCCGATATGCTGGCCGATATCGGCATGGCGCCGGCGACGCGTTCGGCCATGCGGCTGACCGACGACAAGGGATCGAAGGGCGCCGTGATGATCTTCCCGATGGAGACGGTGCCGCGCGCCTGAGGCGGGGTCAGGTGCCCGGCCGGGCCTCTTGCCTAATCGGCTGATAATGAACATTCTCGACCGCCGCTGTCGGCGGCCGAACGGAACGGATGAGGGCGTTCGTGAACAGGACCGTATTTTCGTGGCGCGCAACAACCGCCGGCCTTGTCGCCGGGCTGTTGCTGGCCGCCGTTGCTTCGGCGGACGAGGCTTGCGGCCTCTGCGCCAAGGAGGTCGTCATCAATTCCGAACTGGCGAGTTGCTTTCTCGACCAGTACGACCAGATCGCCAAAACCGGCAACGCCGCCGTCGTGGTCGATCTCAGCAGTTGCACCTCCCGCGGCGTGGTCGAACCATTGCCGTCGCCGGGCAAGGCGCAGGTGGCGCCTGACGTGCAGTTCATCGTTTCGCGGGCGCAGCTGGATTGCCTGAAGAAGAAGCTGGAGACGCCGGGCATCGTGCTCGACCCGTCCGCCACCATAGAACTGGACAGTTGCGGATGACGAAAGCGGGGGGCAACGCAACGCAGCAGGCAGTGACGGCGCCGGTACCGCAAAAGAAGCCGGTGTCGCTGCCGGAAACCGTCGAAGGCCTGCCGTGGGTGAGCAATCACGAGGTCAAGAAGGAGGCGAACCCATTCACCGATCGCGACTGGCGCATGCTCGTCTATGCCTGGTCCGGATTGCTGGTGCGCCTGGCGATCATCTTCACCTTGATCTTTTCGGTCTACCAGTTCCTGGCGAACCAGGAGCCGAAGCGCGTCGAGCAAACGATGTCGCTGGTCGAGCTCTGGGAAAGCAAGGATTACCAGCAGGCGCAACGGGCCCTCAAGCAACGCCTGGCGGCGCTCAACGCCAAATACGGCAATCTGCTCAGTGCCAATCCGACGCCGACCGAGGAACAGGTGTTCAGACAGCGCATCGGCATCGAAGCGATGAGCGCTACCGGCGGCGACATGCCGCTTGCCGAGTTCAGCGACAATTTCGACCGCATCGTCTATTTCCTCAACCGCCTTTCCTCCTGCGTCGAAGGCGGGCTGTGCTCGCGTGAGGTCGCCGACTCCTATTTCCGCGACTATGCCGCTTCCTTCTGGAGCTATTTTGCCGGCTATATCGACAAGGAGCGCAAGGCCGGTTCACCGACTTTCGCCCAGCCGATCGAGAACTATGTCCGCCAGGCGCCACCCTCGGCCCAGCCCAGATAGTCCCGAAAATGCGAAGCCGGCGACGGAAATGCTCTGCCGCCGCCTTTGATTGGAGCATTTTTGCAGCAGAGTGTGATCACACTTGGCGTCGCAGAAATGCGGCTAATAGATAACCCGCTCCGACGATCGCGGCGGAAACTCTGCAGGCTTATTTGTACAGGCTGTTGATCCACTGGACGTTGATGGCGTTCAGACGCACGGCGGTGTTGGCATCCGGGCTCTCGGCCACGTTCACGCCGGTGATGACGCGCTGCTTTGAGCCATTGTCATAAGCGTAGACCGAGCTGCCGCTCGATCCTGGATAAGTGTCGCAGTCGTACTGGAAATACTCGGTGGCGATGTGTTCGGCGAGCACTTCGCAGGTCGCCTTCCACATCGTGCCCATCGGCTTGTCGCCGGGATAGCCGACGATGTTGGCGGTGAAGTCGCCGAGATCCACATAATTGGCATAGCCCAGCCAGCCGAGGTTGGTGCCGACATCCTGCTTCAAGGTGACGATGCCGAGATCCCATGGCACGACCGAGCCGTAAAAGCCCTGATAATTGTCGATGAAGCCCTGGACGATATAGGCGCTTTCATAGGTGAAGGCGCCGAACGGTGCGTCGTCGGCAGTCTTGCCGTTGAGAGCCGGCACGAACAGGATATCGTCCAGCCAGGCCTTGTCTTCGTGGCTGTAGAGACAGTGCGCCGCGGTGAGCACCGTGCGCGGGCCGATCAGCGTCGCCGAGCAGCTGCCATAGCTGCCGCTCTTCGATTTGCCTTCGAGGTAGCCGATCGCGGTGAACGGGTAGGTTTTGGTATTCTTGATCTGCTCTCGGTCGTCCGTCCCGAACACCTGGCGGCCTGCCTCTTCGCCTCCGCTCAGCCCGGAATTCTCGGACTTCTGTCCCTCGGCGGGCGCGTTCATTTCCTTGATGACAAGGTCCTTCAGCGTCTCGTTCGGATCGATCTTGATGTCCTTGCCATCGGCGGAGCGGCCGACGATGCCATAGGATTTGACGGCCGTTGCTTCGTCGGTGAGCGGCGCGGCGCGGTTGGCCTCGTCCTCAGTCAGTTTCGGCGGGGCGATCGGTTCCAGTTTCGGCGGGGCGATCGGCTTCGCCCGGCCAGGCTTGTAATCGCCCGATGTCACGTCACGCATGCTTTCGCCGTTGCCGGCGTTGGCGGAACCTGGCTCGGCAGCCAAGGCAGGAACCGCCCACATTGCGGTGGAAAGCAACGCGGACGCAATAATGCACTGTGTCAGTTTTGTCATGGTGAGACTCTCCCAAAAGTCAGCAAGGACTGGATCAAGATATAGAAATATTGTCGAGATCGTGGTGGCGCCGAAAAATGAGTTTGGTTGTCGGCGCCTTTACCGGGCCATTATTCAGTGCAGCCAGTTTAGGTCCCCGCCAAAAATGCCCGCAACGGTATACTGCCTAAAATAATCCAACATTGGCAACGACAAATTGCTTCCACATAGCCCGTGGGGGATTATAGATTTGGGCGGGTTTGGCTCGACACCACGATTTAGCAAAAGTGGTACTCGGTTTTGTGACGGATCACGCTCCACATCGGCGCATGATCGGCTCACTGGCCGGTTCCCATTTCAGTGGATCGCGCGTCGAGGCCGATCTGTCGGAACATCGTCTCAGGGGGTTCGAGGTGAAGATCATCCACAGGTTCAGACCGATTGCTGCCGCCTCGCTGCTTGCCATCGCGGCGGCCTTGCCGGTCGTCAATTCCGTTCATGCCACGGACGCGGCCGCCCGGCCCGAGGCGGCGATCTCGCCGATGAAACGCGTGGCCGAGGCCAGGGCAAAAGCCAAGGCGGAGAACCCCGGCGGCGCCGATCGCGTCTACGGCGGCAAAGAGGCCGAGAAGGGCGCCTATCCGTTCCAGGTGGCGTTGCTGACCACCGGCAAACTGGACGAAAGTCCGGCCTCGCAGGCGAATGCGCAGTTCTGCGGCGGCAGCCTGATCGCGCCGCAATGGGTGCTGACGGCGGCGCACTGCCTCAACGACGAACGGCGAGCCGATTTCGCCTGACGTGGTCACCGTGCTCACCGGCGCCACCGATCTCAGCGAGGGCAAGCGCTGCAAGGCGGTAGAAATCATCGTCAACGAGGGCTACAGCGAGCAGACGCTGGACAACGATCTCGGCCTGATCCGGCTGGCCGAGCCGGCCGATGCCCCGACCATCAAGATTGCCCGTGAGCCGACCCCCGACGCCGGCAAGACCACGGTCACCGGCTGGGGCAAGATGCAGGACGGAACATTTCCCACCGCGCTGATGGTTGCCGACCTGGACCTCCAGCCGAACGCAACCTGCAACAACGGCATCAAGGCGATTTATGCGCGTGATTTGAAGGCTGCGCTCGGCGAGCTCGCCCGCCGCATGCGTTACTCGGAAAGGAGCATCGAGGCGGCCGCCAATGCAATTGCTGCTGATATGGCCGATCCGCTGACCGGCAACATGATCTGCGCCGGCACCGCCAGCGGCGAGCGCGACGCCTGCAATGGCGACAGCGGCGGACCGCTGTTCATGACCGGCGCCGATGGTCCGGTGCAGGTTGGCGTCGTCAGCTGGGGCGAAGGTCCGGCCGACGGCAGCACCGCCTGCGGCCACAAGAACGCCTACGGCATCTACATGCGGCTGGCCAATTACACCGGCTGGATCGAGGAGAAGATGAAGACGGCAGCGCCTGCGCCGGCAGCGCCCAAGGCGGCCCTCGGCACGGCTCAGAAACCGGCCACGCCATAGTAAGAATCGCCTGCCGAGACAATGGACGGCGGGAGCAATCCCGCCGTTTCGACATTTTCCGGCTAGCTAATTTTAGCTCGATGCCTTGGGTCACGGAAGCGGGACCGGCGCCGCCGTGCGCATGAACAAAATGAAATCAGCTTCCTGGGCCGTCGACAACCTTCACCTGTTCTGCTTTTATTTGCGCGGGTGGAGGATTCTGAAAATGTTCAAAGCATTCTTTCTGTCAGCGGCAGCTGTGGTCAGTAGTATTCAGCCGGTATTTGCATGGCAGGCGAGCACGGAGGGTCCCGACGTGTTTGGCGTAACCAAAGTAATTGCAACCGAAGGCGGACCACACGATTCCTTAGTCGTGCAATGTGACAGTAAGGAAACTCTATTTGTTGCGTACGTCCTTCGCAAAAAGGAATTCGAGGATGTGCCCGAAGCGCCGGCCACCCTTTATATTCAAGGAAGCGGCGGAACTCCTCTGAAGCTCGAAGCGACGATGCGGACATGGAATGACAATTATGCCGGCGTCGTTGCGGTTGGACGGTCGCCGGAATTGATGGCTGCTATCCAGGAGATCAAAAACTCAAAGGCGAAAGTCAACGTCGGCTATGAGATTGGCGGCAACCAAGATTCCGCGTCGTTCAGCTCGCGCGGCTCGACTACGGCGATGCAGCGGGTGATAGACGGGTGCAGGCTTTCAGATATACCGTTGCCGCCGGCGTGAATGGTTCTTCATGGCCACCGCCGCGTATCCTTCCGAGTGCCCATGCCCCGACAGCATGTGGAATGCCAGATCGGTGCATGCCATTGCCGCCGGGCGTGGCACTCCGCGCTTTCCCGCTGCCACATTGGGCTGTCCGCGTCGATCTGATCGCAACGAACGTGTGGCAGCCCGCTTCCGATGCCCATGGCGGTTGACGACCTCGAGCGAAAGCGCGAAGCTTTGGCGGGGGTAATGCAATGAGTGCCGGTAATCTCGTCGCGTGGGGTATAGCGTCGCTGCTTCTGCTGGTCGGCACCGGGCAAGCGGCGCAGCCCGATCTAATCGCTTCAGGCACCGGTTTTTTCGTCAACAATGAGGGTTGGCTTGTCACCAACGCCCATGTCCTGAAAGAGTGCGCCAGCGTAACTGTTGTTGGCCGCGGCGACACATCGGAATGGAAGAGCGACGAGTTGAACGATCTCGCCGTAATCCACAGCCCTGGGACTGCGCCGGCAATAATCTCTATTCGCAGCACCCCGGCACGCTTGGGCGAGGATGTGGCTGCGCTCGGCTACCCTCTTGCACCTGTACTTTCCAGCTCGGTGAAGATCACGACTGGCAATGTGAACTCGCTCCTCGGCATTGGCGACGATACTCGGTATCTTCAGATCTCGACTCCGATCCAGCCAGGAAATTCTGGAGGGCCGCTCGTTGATCAAAGCGGCAGCCTCATAGGCATTACTGCAGCGACGCTTAGGGAGGGCGCGACTGGAGACGTCAGCGTCGCTCCTCAGAACGTAAACTTTGCAGTTCGAGCCAGCTTGCTCGCACTGTTTTTGCAAAGTCGCAGCGTCGAATTTCAGGCTGACGATGCGGTAGGCCCGATTCTGTCAACAGCCGATCTTGCTGACAAGATCGCGCCGGCGACGGCTCAGATCCTTTGCCACGGCTCAGCGCCTGTATTTGTGACCGCCGTTCAGCCACTGTGCCGACCGACAAGGACCCCGAAACAATCCCGGGCACGTCGGGAAGTGCTATCGAAAAGGCGAAGGCGTTCGCCTACAGGTACCATGCTGCGTGGTCCTCGGACAATGCTACAGCTTTTGTCTACATGAACTCGGCATACTCAGGCCAAGTGATTTATTACGGCAAGATGCAGTCGGCCGTAGACGTAATTAAAGAAAAACGCAGGTTCGCTGATCGGTGGCCGGTCCGCAGATATTCTATCCGAGACGGTTCCCTCACCGCTCAGTGCGTCGGGTCAATCTGTACAATAAACGGCATTGTAGACTGGCAAGTACAGAGCGAAAAGAGACAGAAAACAGCCGCCGGCATTGCAGATTTTTTCATGTCCGTCGATGTCGACCAAGGCGTGGTTCTGCGTGAATCTGGTAGTGTCATTCGTCCCGTACGTGCGGACGTCAAGGGTTTGCTTGCACGATGGTACAGAGAGAATGACCGCTGTAGGGGCGGCTCGGGCGACGATCCGGACAGCCTGGATGCCTGCGACCGACGTACCGCCGTGGACGGTGAATTGGCCAAGGCAGGATGGTGCTACGGCCATAAAGGCGAATACGGCTATCAAATGAAATGGCACGTTTGCGATGCCGCGTCCCTCCGGTGAAATCGGAGCGGATCTAAGCCGTCGCCCTTCGTTCGGCGACCAAGCGGCCCTCGAGCACGTCGAAGCCGGCATTGACATCCGGCATCAGCGGAAGGGTACAACGACGTTCGCTCCACGAGGATAGAGGCGACGCGTGCTCGGAGCCTGGCGCTGATCCGCGGGTCGCAGCAGTTGCGCCGTCACCCTTCACCCGCCAGAGAGCATCGAATGGCTCTGCTGATGGATTGCGTAAGGCGTGCCGAACTATCGCAATGAGGCGCGTCGCAAGTTGCCATCTAGGCACGACGCGCGGCAGACTTTAGATCGGGACTAGAACCAGCGATCGCGGCGCTGGTCTGTGGCGGCCAAGGCGAGGCCCAGTAGCGCCCCTACGGCCGCTCCGAGTATGAAGGCGGACGATACTGTCCCAGGATTCTCCTGGACCACCCCGGACACCGTCTGCGCCCTGTTGCGCAGGGCTTGTGCCGTCCGCGAGGCGCGCTCAGCAGCGTTGCCATACCAATCGCCGGCGTCCTCGATCGCCTCTTCCGCGCGTTCCGCCAAGGTTCGGTTGATCTTGTTGATCTCGCGCCTCAGCTGCGCGATCTGCTTCTCCAGGGCTTCCTGAGCTTCACGTTGAGTCATCTTCGGTGCTGCGGATTCGTTCGGTTCGTCGGCCATTGTAATCTCCTTTGCTCAGGCTCGGCTCAACGGCCGGCCCACTGTGCAGGTTCCTCCGCAAAACGCGTATGTCCGGTGTTTGTTCGGTGAGAAACCGGCTTTTGTCCGGCATGTCTGCGAATTCGGCATCAACATCGGATCGTTCCGGCGCTCGCCGCGTTGGTGAAAACGCCACAAGGGAGGATCCGCCATGGACGACGATCGGCATGAAAAAATTCGGCAGCGAGCCTATGAAATCTGGGTGCGCGAGGGCCGCCCGGATGGCGCGCATGAACGTCATTGGCAGCAGGCGAAGCAAGAGCTTGGCCTCGACGACGCGGACGTTCCGGCGGGAACGATCGCCAGCTCCGACGTTCTGACGGTCGAGGCACTGGCGATGCGCACCGGGATAACCGGTGATCAGGCGCAAGAACTGATCGACAGGCTTGGCAACGACAGGGCGACGCTGGAGGAAGCCGCGCGGAACCTCAAGGCAGCCGAAAGTTAGAGCGTGTTTGAGAAGGGGATTCCCAGCGCTGCTTATCAAGCACGCTCTTAGCAGCGCTCGACACCCTTTGCCGCCAGCATGTCGTCAACGGCTGCCGACATCAGAAATTCCGACAGCTGCTCGGCAGCTTCTGCGTTCGTTGAACCGGCACTGATGCCAATGGCGAAGTCGACGTAACTTTGGAGTTCTGCCGGAAACCGACCGACAAGCACGACCTCGGGAGCGGCCGCGAGAATCGAAGTCACGGGAACGACCCCCAACTCGGCTTCCCCACGGCCCACGGCTTGCGCTGTCTGCCCTCCTGGTATGGCCACCAGCTTGGGCTTCACCTCATCCGCTATCCCCAAACGTTCCAGCAAGCCGGAGAAGTAGCCACCGCTGGTTCCTTCACCGGCGTAGGCGATCGATCTGGCGCTCTTCAACGCCTGTTCGAATGCTTCCACGGACGCGATATCGAGCGGTCGACTGCCTGCCTTGGCTGCCACCCCCATTGCTATCCGGCCAAAACGCCACCTGGCTCCCCGCCTTGACCTTTCCCGAGGCAGTCAGATCCTGAACCAGGTCCGGATTGGTGATGACGAGGTCAAAAGCTTCCCCAGCTTCAATCTGCTTCTTTACGGTCGGATTGAGCTCCCACCTGACCGCAACCGTGAATCCTGTGGCCGTTTCGAACTGGGGTATGAGGGCTAGGATGGCGGGGCGGACCGCAATAGCGCCAAAAAGCCGGGTTTCCTGATTCATCGCCTAACCCCGAATCGGTCTAAACGACTTCCTTACAATGCGCATTTAGCCTTCATTCCACGGCTGCCCGGCCATTCTATGCTCAGCGTCGCGGAAGCCGTCGCTGTTTGGCGACCGGATGCGGTCGTCGCCTACTTCCTCGGCGGCCCCTTGCGCTCGGCCGATGCCGCCCAGAGGTTGATCTCCGACTCGCGGGCAAAGGTGTCGATCTCGGCGAGCTCGGCATCGCTGAAGTCGAGCGCCTTCAGCGCCCCGACACAATCCTCGACCTGTTCCGGCCGGCTGGCGCCGATCAGCGCCGATGTGACCCTGCCCCTGCGCAGCACCCAGGCCAGCGCCATCTGCGCCAGCGTCTGGCCGCGGCGACGGGCGATGACGTTCAGCGCCTCGATATTGGCGATCGATTTGTCGTTGATGAATGCCGGGCGCAGCGACTTGCCCTGGCTGGCGCGGCTGCCATCGGGGATGCCGCCGAGATATTTGTCGGTCAGCATGCCTTGCGCCAGCGGCGAGAACACGATCGAGCCGACGCCAAGTCCCTCCAGCGTATCGAGCAGGCCATCGTCCTCGACCCAGCGGTTGAGCATCGAATAGCTCGGCTGATGGATCACGCAAGGCGTGCCGAGCTGCTTCAAAATGTCGGCGGCCTCGCGGGTGCGCTGCGAAGTATAGGAGGAAATGCCGGCATAGAGTGCCTTGCCCGAGCGCACCGCGTGATCGAGTGCGCCCATCGTCTCTTCCAGCGGGGTGTCGGGGTCGAAGCGGTGCGAGTAGAAGATGTCGACATAGTCGAGCCCCATCCGCTTCAGGCTCTGGTCGAGGCTGGCCAGCACATATTTGCGGCCGCCCCATTCGCCATAAGGCCCTGCCCACATTTCGTAGCCGGCCTTGGTCGAGATGATCAGCTCGTCGCGATAACCGGCAAAGTCCGTCCGCAAGATCTCGCCGAACGCCCGCTCCGCCGAGCCGGGCGGCGGGCCGTAATTGTTGGCGAGATCGAAATGCGTGATGCCCAGATCGAAGGCCCTGCGCATGATCGCCTGCTTGGTCCTATGCGGCGTGTCGTCGCCGAAATTGTGCCACAGCCCAAGCGAGATCGCCGGCAGCTTCAGGCCGGACCGCCCGCAGCGATTGTAGACCATCTTTTCGTAGCGGTTTTCCGCGGGAACATAGGGCATGGAAAATCCTCATATCGAAACGAGCCCGACGGCTGCCGCCGCGATGACGGGCAAGTCGAGTCCGGCCCACCCTTAGCCTCTCCCCGCGCAAACGGGGAGAGGCTTTTTGCGGTGCTTGGGAGGTGCGCCGCCTACTTGGTTTTCTTCTTCGCCAGCAGCTCCTTCGCCGCCTTGACGCCGAGTGCCGCGGGCCGCTCGCAGCTGGTCTGCATGGCGACGAACTTTCCCGTCTCGCCCGAGCGCAACAGGCCGGTCATGACGTCGACGGCATGCAGCGCCAGCTCCATCGAGCAGCGGTGCGGCCGGCCTTCCCTGATCGCGATCGCCATGTCGGCAAGGCCGGCGGTGCGGTAGTTGGCCATCATGCCTTGCGAATGCATCTCGTTGGGCACGCCGAACGGATGCGGCCATTTCGGCAGCTTCTTCACCGGCTTGGCGGCTTCGGTGTAGCGCACCTCGCCGCCGAAGAAGTTCGGATCCGGCACGAACACCGTGCCCGCCTCGCCATAGAGCTCCATCGGAGCGTGGCCGTGGCTCCAGACATCCCAGCTGGTGTTGAGCGTCACAACGGCGCCGTTCTCGAATTCCAGCACGCCATGGATCGTCGTTGGCGTGGAGACCGGTATCTTTTCGCCGGCGCGCGGCTTCGAGCTGATGATGCGTTCCGTCATCGGGATCGAAGCGAAGGCAGCGACCCGCTTCACCGGCCCGATCAGCTGGATCAGGTTGGTGATGTAATAGGGTCCGATATCGAGCACCGGCCCGGCGCCCGGCTGGAAGAAGAAGTCCGGATTGGGGTGCCAATGCTCCATGCCATGGCTCATCACATGACAGGTGCCGCTGGTGACCTTGCCGAGCCTGCCGGTGTCGATCAGGTCGCGGACAAGCTGGTGCGCGCCGCCAAGGAAGGTGTCGGGGGCAGAGCCGATGCGCAGCCCCTTGTTTTCCGCCCGTTTCTTCAGGTCGAGCCCTTCCTTGACCGACAGCACGAAGGGCTTCTCCGAATAGACGTGCTTGCCGGCGTCGAGGATCTGCTTCGACACCTCGTAATGCACCGCCGGAATGGTCAGGTTGACGATGATGTCGATATCGTCGGCCTTGAGCAGCCCCTCAACGGTCTCGGCGCGCAGCTTGAACTCCTTTGCCCGCGCTTTCGCCGCTTCCATGTTGATGTCGGCGCAGGCGCGCATCTCGATGCCGCGAAACAGCGGCGCCAGCGAGAAATACGCCTTCGAGATGTTGCCGCAGCCGATGACGCCGATGCCAAGTTTTGTTGCCATGCTGATGTGCTCCTAATAGGTCTTGGCGGCTGCGATCGAGCGGCGGGCGAAGCGCTCGATATCGTTGGGATTGTCCTGTTCCATGACGTAGTATTTTGCGGCGCTTTTGGCGCGTAGCGCCTTGATCAGGCCGGGCCAGTCGATGGTGCCGTGGCCGACGTCGGACCAGCCGTCCTCGTCGAGGCCCTCGCCCGGCTTGGCCAAGTCCTTGACGTGGACGGCGACGATGCGCTTGCCGTGCTTCTCGATCCAGGGCAGCGGATCGACGCCGCCGCGCACAACCCAGGCGACGTCCATCTCCCAGCCGATGTCGGGCGCGGAAGACAGGATATGGTCCTGCGGCACCGAGCCGTCGGCGAGCGCCTTGAATTCGAAATCATGATTGTGCCAGGCAAAACCATAGCCGGCTTTCCTGGCCGTCTCGCCGACCTTGGCCAGGCGTTCGCCGAAGCCGCGCCAGCCGGCCGCGTCGGCCGGCCTGAACTCGGCGTTCAGGAAGGGGCAGATGAGCAGCGTGATGCCGAGCGCATCGGCCGTCCTGCGCGCGCCGTCGAAATCCTTCTCGAGCGCGTCGATCGAGAAATGCCCGGTCGGCATGGCAAGGCCGTTCTTGTCGAGCTCGGCACGGAACGCCTTGGGATCGTCATAGACGCCGCCGAACCCTTCGACTTGGCTATAACCAAGCTCGCCCAGCATTTTGAGCACGCCCTCCCAGGGCTGGAAATTACGCGCGCTGTAAAGTTGGAATGACCAGTTCATCGTCTCTGTCCGTTTCTTGGGGATGGTTAGTCTTGGGGGGAATGGAAAAGTCTTGGGAGGCTAAATCTCTAGAGGCGGTTACCTGTGGCAGCGTCGAACAGCGAGGCCCGCATCGGGTCGAAACCGATGCCGACCGCCTCGGCGTTGTTTGGCGTACGCTCGGCTGTCACCCGTACTGTGAAATTCTGGCCGGCGAGTTTCAGCCAGACCAGCGTGTCGGAACCCATGGGCTCGACGACCTCGACATCTGCGGTGGCTGCGAACGGCCATCCCGTGCCACTGTTGAACGCCACGTGCTCGGGGCGGATGCCGAACACGGCTGGCCCCGGCACCGGGTCCTTCTCGAAAGCATAGGTGGCAAGCGGGATCCGCACATCCTCGGCGACAAAGTGCCAGTCGCCTGCCGCCTGCTCCAGTCTGCCGTCGAGGAAATTCATTGCCGGCGAGCCGAGGAAGCCGGCGACAAACCGGTTGACCGGCCGGTTATAGATGGTCTGCGGCGCATCGAGCTGCTGGATGACGCCGCCCTTCATCACCGCGATGCGGTCGGCCAACGTCATCGCCTCGATCTGGTCGTGGGTGACGTAGATCATGGTGTTCTCGAGCTTGCGATGCAGCAGCTTGATCTCGACGCGCAATTCCGCGCGCAGCTTGGCGTCGAGGTTGGAGAGCGGCTCGTCGAACAGAAAGACGTCGACGTCGCGCACAAGTGCGCGCCCGATCGCCACACGCTGGCGCTGGCCGCCGGACAGGGCCGCCGGCTTGCGATGCAAGAGCGGTTCGATCTGCAGGATTTCGGCGGCCCGGGCGATGCGCTTGGCAATCTCGTCCTTGGCGAGGCCGGCAACGCGCAGCCCAAACGACAGGTTCTTCTCCACCGTCATCTGCGGATAGAGCGCGTAGGACTGGAACACCATGCCGATGCCGCGATCCTTGGGCTCTTCCCAGGTGACGTTCTTGCCCTTGATGAAGATGCGGCCTTCGGAAACGTCGAGCAGCCCGGCAATGCAGTTGAGCAAGGTCGACTTGCCGCAACCGGACGGGCCGAGCAGCACGATGAACTCGCCTTCGGCGACATCGAGGTTGAGCGTCTGCAGCACCGATATCGCGCCGAAATTCAGCGACAGGTTCTGGATCGAGACGCTGGTGCCGTTTGCCCCCTTGCTGCCGTTTGCCGCAATGCTGCCGTTTGCGTTCATCGCCATCATCCTTTCACCGCGCCGGCGGCGATGCCGCGCACAAACAATTTTCCGGACAGGAAATAGACGATCAGCGGCACCAGGCCGGTCAGGATGGTGGCTGCCATGTTGACGTTGTATTCCTTCACGCCTTGCACCGAATTGACGATGTTGTTGAGCTGCACCGTCATCGGATAGGTGTCGGGGCGGGTGTAGACGACGCCGAACAGGAAGTCGTTCCAGATGCCGGTCACCTGCAGGATGATGGCGACGACGAAGATCGGCAGCGACATCGGCAGCATGATGCGGAAATAAATGCCCCAGAAGCCGGCGCCGTCGACACGCGCCGCCCGGAACAGCTCCTCCGGCATGGAGGTAAAGTAGTTGCGGAACAACAGCGTGAGGATCGGCATACCGAAGATGGAATGGACGATCACCAGGCCGCTGAGGCTGCCGTAGAGGCCGACTTCACGCAGGATGATGACGATCGGATAGATCATCACCTGATATGGGATGAAGGCGCCGACGATCAGGATGATGAAGAAAGTGTCGGCGCCTTTGAAGCGCCAGTTGGCAAGCGCATAACCGTTCACCGAGGCGAGCGCGATCGACAGGATCACCGACGGGATGGTGATGCGCACCGAATTCCAGAAGCCACGCGACAGCCCGTCGCAGTTGAGCCCGGTGCAGGCGCTCGACCAGGCCTTGACCCACGGCTCGAAAGTGATCTCCATCGGCGGCGAGAAGATGTTGCCGAGGCGTATCTCGGGCATGCCTTTGAGCGATGTCACCACCATTACGTAGAGCGGCAAAAGATAGTAGAGCGCCACCACGATCAGCGTGCCGTAGAGGAAGATGTTACGGCGCGAGAATGTGTGGCGCGGCTTCGGCCCGCTCGGCCCGTGGCCTTCGAGCCCGCCGGCGCCGGCAATGGCGGGCAATGAAACGGTATGGTCAGACACGCTTCTTGCCTCCGAACTCGAGATAAGCCCACGGCACGATGACGATGATCACCGACAGCAGCATCATCGTCGAGGCGGCGAATCCTTGGCCGAGGTTCTGGGCGAAGAACATGTAATCATAGACATATTTGGCCGGGACTTCGGAGGCGATGCCTGGCCCGCCGCTGGTCTGGGCGACGACAAGGTCGTAGACGCGAACGATGTTGGAGGCGACGATGACCAGCGTGGTGATGAAGACCGGCCGCATCATCGGTATGATGATGAACAGATAGGTCTTCCAGGTCGGTATCCCGTCGACCCGCGCGGCCTTCCAGATATCCTCGTCGATGCCGCGCAGGCCGGCCAGCATCAGGCACATTATGAGCCCGGTGCCTTGCCAGAGAGCGGCGATCAATATGCCGTAGATGACGATGCTGGAATCATAGAGCGGATTGAAGCTGAAGCTCGTCCAGCCGAGGCTGCGCACCACTGCCTGGACACCGAATTCGGGGTTGAGCAGCCACTGCCAGACGAGACCGGTGACGATGAAGGACAGGGCGAAGGGATAGAGGAAAATGGTCCGGAACGTGTCCTCGAACCGGATCTTCTGGTCGAGCAGGGCAGCAAGCAGAAAGCCGATGACCAGCGAGAACACCAGCGACAGCACGCCGTAGATCAGCAGGTTCTCGATCGAGATCAGCCAGCGCGGCGTCGCCCACAGCCGATAGTACTGGTCGAGACCGACGAAGTGCAGCCGCGGCAGCAGCTTGGAATTTGTGAAGGAATACAACACCGTCCAGAGGGTGCCGCCGACAAAAATCACCAGCGCGGTGAAAATCATCGGGATCGAAGCGACTTTCGCATTGAGGTTGCGAAAGAGTTGGCTCGGGCGTTCGCTCTTGCTCATCTGCACAGCCGCGCTGGATCGGGTAAGGGCCGGAGGGTCAAGAGGCCTTGACCCTAGCTCCCGACCCTGCGTTCGCAGGGGCGGGAGTGAGGCGGTTGGTCGATCGCTCAATCGGCCGAACCGACAATGGCGGCGAAGCGCTTCTGCGCATCTTCCACGGTCATGTCCTGCTTGGCGAAGAACTCGGAGAACAGATCCTCCTTCTGCTTCTGCGTATCCTGCGAAAGCAGCTGGTCGGTCCAGGGCATGACATTGCCCTTGGCGAGAATTTCGAGCCCCTTTTTCATGCAGTCGTTCGCCGCCTTGAGGTCGACGTCGCCGCGCACCGGCAGCGAACCTTTCTTGAGATTGAAGGCGACCTGCGTCTTGGGATCGAGCAGCGTGTGGGCCAGCACTTCCTGTGCCTTCGATTTTTCGGGATCCTTCAGCAGCGGAAAGTAGAAAGCGTCGCCGCCGGTGGCGATGACCTCGTTGAGACCGAGGCCCGGAAGGCAAGTATAGTCCTTGCCGGCGGTCTGGCCGGCAACCTGGAACTCGCCTTGCGCCCAGTCACCCATGATCTGGCCGCCCGCCTTGCCGGTGATGACCAGATTGGTGGCCTGGTTCCAGTCCTGCACATTGGTGTTCTTCGCCATCTTGCGGGCGTCGTCCGCGGCCTTGAAGACCTTGGCGACTTCGGGCCCGGCGGCGAATTCGGCGTCCTTGTCCTTGTAGACCTTGAGGAAGGCGTCGGTGCCGCCGACCGCCGCAAGCAGCACGTCGAAAGCGCCGGAGGCCTGCCAGGGCTGGCCGCCGACCGCAAGCGGCTGGATGCCTGCCTTTTCCAGCGCGGGCGCCGCAGCGACATATTCATTCCAGTTCTTCGGCACCGGCACGCCGGCCTTTTTGAAGGCGGCGTTCGACAGCCACAGCCACTGCCAGGAGTGGATATTGACCGGCACGCAATAGATCTTGCCGTCGAGGGTACAGCCGTCGAGCAGGCTCTTCGGCTGCACGATTTCCGTCCACTTTTCCTTGGTGGCGAGATCGGTGAGGTCGCGCATCAGCCCGGCCTGCACCAATTCTTCAGCCTGCCGGCCGTGATTGAACTGGGTCGCGCCCATCGGGTCGCCGCCGGTGATGCGGCTGATCATGATCGGCCGCGCCGTGCCGCCGGAACCGGCGATGGCGCCGTCAACCCAGTGATTGCCGGTTGCGTCGAAAGCCTTGGCGAGTTCTGCGACCGCTGCCGCCTCGCCGCCGGAGGTCCACCAATGGGTGACTTCCAGATCCGTCGCGGCCGCCGGGCCGGCAAATTGCAGCGCGACCGTCGCAGCCAGCGCAGCAGTCATGAGTTGGTATCGCATTTCGTTCCTCCCAGAATCTGAAACGTTACAGATTTTCGATACGGCAATTGCTTGAGGCGCGCAACCCCTCAGGCGAAGGTCGCATCAAGTTTTTTCGAAGCACGAATAAAATCGCGCGGTTCGCTGGCCTACCGCATCGCAACCAGAGAGGTTGCACTGCAAAATGGAATGCTGCGACGCCAAGAAGATCGGAAAGCCCGTTCCAATCGCTGTCTTTGCGCCGATTGCAGCGCCGCTCGTTCTGCATCTGTCACCAGTGATGTGCAATGATCGTGACAATCTGTAACGTTTCAGTATATAGCGGTCCCATTCGGTGAAGGCCGCGGCGTGCCCGCGGCCTGCCGATTGCCGGGCTGTCCGGCAACTGCTATGCGCCTGACGGGGCGGGACGAATGAACAGGCATCAAAAAGAGAAGGCCGACGACGCGTCGGGCCAGGGCCGGCCGACGCTGAAGACGCTCGCCTTCATGACCGGGCTGGGCGTCACCACCGTGTCGCGCGCGCTGAAGGACGCCCCCGAGATCGGCGCCGAGACCAGGCGGCGCGTCCAGCTTGTCGCCAAGCAGATCGGTTATCGCCCCAACCGTGCCGGCGTCCGCCTGCGCACCGGCAAGACCAATGTCATCAGCCTGGTGCTCAACACCGAGCACGAGATCATGAGCTTTGTCTCGGACATCATCTACGGCGTTTCGGAAGTCATCGCCGACACGCCCTATCATTTGATCGTGACGCCCTATTCGCGCTCCCAGGATCCGCTCGACCCGATCCGTTACCTCGTGGAAACCGGTTCAGCCGACGGCGTCATCATTTCGCGCACGCAGCCGAACGATCCGAGGGCCCGTTATATGCTGGAGCGCGGCATTCCCTTTGCCACGCACGGCCGCACCGACATGGGGCTGATCCATCCCTATCATGATTTCGACAATTACGCCTTCGCAGCCGAGGCGGTGCGCCATCTGGCCGGCCTCGGCCGCCGCCGGCTGGCGCTGCTGGCGCCGCCGGTCGAGCTGACCTATCACGGCCACACGCTCGCCGGCTTTGCCGATGCGCTGAGCGAGGTCGGCGCCAGCGAGATTCCGTTCAACACCGTTTCGATCGATCATTCGATCGAGCAGATCAGAATGCGGACCGCGCAGCTGATGCGCCGCGACGTCAGGCCGGACGGTTTCATCAGCAGCGCCGCCGCCGCGACGCTCGCCATCGTCGCCGGCATCGAAGACGCCGGCCTCAAGCTTGGCCGCGATGTCGATGTGGTGTCCAAACAATCGTCGGAGCTTCTGCATCTGTTTCGCAGCGAATTGCTGGTCGTCAACGAGAACTTCCGGCTGGCCGGCGCCGAACTCGCCCGCTCGGTGCTAGGCTGGATCGGAGGCGCCGCACCCGGCACCCTGCAAAGCCTGAGCGAACCGGGCGAAGTCCAGGCCTATCGCCGCCCGGCGTGAGCGGGACATGTTCAAAGTGAACTGGCACCCGGCTCCAATGCGCGCTGCTGAGTGGCAACCTTTGGGCCGGGAGCGGACTGCCTGGATTCGGACCAGCTCATCGAGCTGCCGTTCCGAAGCTATTTTTGCAGTCACTAGGATGTGGGGTTTTACAACATAGTGCTTCATAGATCTTGAGCTTCACTGGCAGGGCGTCCCGCATCACCGCATTGCCGAGTCACGCGACTGTACAACTCTGCGCCCCGATAGAATTCGCTCTCCTACAATTTTTCATTGCGACTTACGACTTCGAATCTACTATACCATCACGATTATTCACGGAATTTGCAGCGCCTGCGCGGGCATCCTTCGGCGTCAGATCGGTGATCACTTGAAAAAGATCAGGGCCAGCATGATCGGCCATCACAAGTCTCAGAGTGAGATGCTCTTGGACCAACTGCGGTTCGACGACTACCTCGCCCCTGTCTCCTTGCCAGGCCCGCCGGATGTCCGCGCGGACGTCGACGTGATCTACCGCCTGTACGACCTACAAAAGATTGTGCGGTTCTTCGGCCAACGGTACTGGGAAGCTGAAACGCTGGAGCTCGGATCAGTCCCCAGAAGGCTTGAGCTTGAGAACGTCGCTGCCCATTCCTTCAACGTCGCGCGGTGCGTTCCTCTGCTGGCGCCGCATTTTCCGTGGATCGACCCCGGGCGTGCGATCGTGCTGGCACTTGTACATGACGAGCCTGAGATCGTGACGGGCGATAAGGATCCGGTGGGCAACGATGGACAAGGGTCCGACACCCACGCATTCAACCCCAGCCGGCGCCTCGACAAGGATCGCGAAGAACGCCGTGCCCTTGACGCTCTCGCGTCCAGCATGCGCCGTTCGCTGCGCGAATCCTATCGGACTATGTTCGAGGAACTTATCGAAGTATCGAGCGAGGAAGCCCGGTTCGTAAAGGCCATCGACAAGCTGCAAGCGCTCGTCTTCGTACGCCTTCGGAAGGGAGGCGGGATCACGCCGGACCACGCGGCCTTCACCATCCGATATTCAAGGATTGGGGTTCATCGGTTCCCGCCGCTTCAGGAGCACTTCAAACTCGTGCTTCAGGATCTCCTTGATGACGTCGCCCGATCCAGGCCAGCCGAACTCCTCGCGTTTTGCGAAGAGGTGTTCGCGAAGCTGAAAGGCGCTGATCAACTATGACAGCAGCGCGCGCGGGGCGGTTTGCACTGATCGGCAAATCTGGAGCGGGAAAGTCTACCGTGGCGGAGCAGATGGGGCGGGACTATGGAATCCGCCGCATATCGACCGGCACCATCTGTCGTCAGATCTCAATGCTTCTGTTCGGCAACCAGGAAAAGGCGTCCACGCAACGGATAGACGACGCGCTGACGCAGATAGATCCTTCGATCTTCTTGCGGGCGGCACTGCGGGATGCTGCGCCAGAGGAGTCAATCTGCGTGGATTCTCTTCGTTTTTCCCCGGACTACCGCCTCGCGCGCGATCAGGGATTCGAGATCATCCGGGTAACCGCGTCTGACGAGACCAGGACACGCCGCCTGGCAGCCAGAGGACAGGTCTTCAATCTCGCCGTCGACGGCAGACACAGATCCGAGACGGAACTCGACACGGCCGAGGCCGATTTCACGATCCATAACGACGGTAAGAAGGACGAGATCGAAGCCGCCCTCCGATCGATTTTTTCCAGGGGCGCATGAGAAGGAATCTGTTTCTCCACTTCCTGAACCGCGATACGCGCGAAATCGTTAGGCTCTACGATATCTTCGGCGACGAAAAGCATGCACGCGCTCTTCGCGGCCCGATGAACGCCTGCGCCATGCTGTGTGAGGAATTCTGCGTCGCTCCTCCGGGCTTCGTGATCGAGGACAAGTACGCGTTCGAGCTGTTCGAGGTCCAGTCCGCCTATCTGGAAAAAGGACTTGTTCGTTTGCCTATGCGGGAGACAAACCTCAGCGACTTCGCCGAAAAGAAGCGGGTCGAGTACTCTTTCGCTCGGAACCGCTATTCAGGTCTGTACGATGACGCCCGAATGGAACTGCTGAGTTCGCATGGCGCCGCGCTCGTCCGACGAAAGGTTCAAATAGGCCCGACGATCGTGAACGGATTTCTGACCGGCGTTGACACGCCGCGACTGCAGGCGTGGACCGGCATCCGCCAGAATGCGCCGTCGGATGTCATCCAGAACATGCGTGCGACTCCCGCGAGACTGGCCGACGATGGGAAGGCCCTCACCTGGTCGATGATCGAGCCAAATCTTATGGAATCCGCCTCACCTTTCCGGCAGAAGATGCGCGACGCCCTGCAATACACCTACTTCCAGGAATATTGCCGAGAATTCAAAGCCATCGTACTAACCGACATTCCTCACATGCCTGTGGAGTTCTACCTCCCTGCTGAGCGCGCCGTATACAGCATGCGCAGATTCCGCCTGTTTCTGGATGCGATGAGCGCCGACAGGCTCCTGCTCGAAGCTTCCGCCAACACCATCATGAGGTTCCGCCGCGATGCAGAATTCATCGAGTTGATGGACGCCTATTGCGGCCTTGCGAGAAAGTACCCAAAGGACACGGATCTCCAGTTCCATGTGTCGCGGGCCATCAAGAAGACGCCCTTCGAGTGGCCACGGCTCCCCGAAAGATTCGACCCGGCGATATCCGACCCGTCGGACTTCGAAATCGTCGAGATCGCAAGCGCATGCGGCGAACTCGCCGCCATTCTAACCAAAGAGCATGGACTGCCGACGCGTGGATCTGATGAGACACAAAACCCACGGAAAACAGAAACTTCTTCGAGAGGACGACAATTGACGATCGCGATCTTTGTAGCGCTTGAGGAAGAACTCAACGTTCTCGTCAAACATTTCGGCCTGGATCGCTCCGCCGGCAGCCCTGCAGCCTCTGGGGAAATCGGAGACGTTGGGGTCGACGTCCTCTGTCCCAGAGCGATGGGCCGGGTCGCCGCCGCGGTCGAGGTCATGCGCTACCTTTCGAAGAATGTCGCGCCGGATCTGCTTTTCTGCGTCGGCCTGGCGGGTGGGTTTAAAGAGGCCAAGATCGAGCCAGGAGCCGTCATCTGCGCGGAGACGGTCGTGGATCTGGCGACCCGCAAGGTGACGGACGACGATAAAGGAGAGGCCAAGTCGAAATTCCGGCGGCGCGACTTCCACTGCACTCGTGCCGTCTACGAAATCGCCAATTCAAAAGAGTTTGATCTCAAAGATTGGGCTTCGTATTCCGCCCATGAGTTCGATTGGCAAAAGGGCAGAATACCTTCGTTGTGGGAAGGCAAGATCGCCAGCGCGGACGAAGTCGTCGCCAGCGACGATCATCGCAGGAAGATGGTCGAATCTGCCGATAAGCTGCTGGGCATAGAGATGGAGGCGGGGGGAGTCTGTGCCGCGGCGGATGCCTTCAAGGTTCCTGTTTCGGTGCTCCGTGTCGTCTCCGACATGGCGGACCCGTCAAAGGCCGATGACAAGTGGCGCATCACGGGCATGAAGACGCTCGCGGAGCTAATGAAACGCCTGCCTCTTGACCGTGTGATCGCAATGGCTAAGCAATAGCCACGGCGCCATTCGCGGCGAGTTCGACGAAGCGCGACGATACCCGCTCCAAGGTGGAAATGTCATTGATCTCGGCCGGGACCCGCGTCCAACGTGGAGCGCGGCTGGCCGGAAAGAAACGGATGAACTCATCCGGCTTCTCGCACCGATATTGCACCAACAAGATGACGGAGTTGTTCCGGCTGTGTGCGTCGGCGACGCGGATGCAGCGCAGAGTCTGTTCAGGATGTCTTCTGGTGAGTTCGCGGATCCGGCGAACCGATGCGCTCGACTGCTCGGCGATCGTCCGTCTTGCGGCCAGATCGATACCGTACGGCTCGTCGGAAAAGAGGTCAGCGTCAGACCCCCTGAGGAGGCCAAGCAGTCCGATCGCGCGGCCGGTGCCAAACTCCGATCCATCCATCGCAGCCAGGGTCAACAATCCGCTGTTTGAGCAGATCATCACGAGCAAGCGGAGATACACCAGCCTCGAGTCCTTCTCGGCGATCCTCAGGGGCACCTGACGTCGGAACCGCGGAGCGATCGATGAGAACTCGACGAGCTCCATGCCGCCCTGAAGCGCTGAATCCAGTTCCTCCCGGTCCGCGCAGAGGACGTCAAACTGTTTGAGCTGATAGGATCGCTGCGGCGCGATATACTCGCTCCTGCTCCCGCCCGTTTCGAGACGCGACGCCAGGGAGAAGCGGCCCGGCGCGGTTCTGGCAAAAAGGGACGCTCTGCGATTATGAAGGATGTCCTCGCACAGACGGGCGTGCAGGGTCTTGTGCTGCGTCTTTCCAAACAGATGATCAGGCACCAGTTGAAGACGATAGGCCGCATCGAGTATCTCGCGAGCCGTCAGTGGCTGACGCGACTTGCTAAGGACGGCTTGCGAGATCTTCAGGTATGAGTTCATTGGGGTCGTTGCTCTGGCGCAAAATTCTCCAGCACGGAGCCAGCCTTACCGATCCGCGCCAGCCCTGTCACCAGACTGCTGTGCGATTGCGAAAATGGCAAACGCTTTTGCGTTGTCGTCGCAAACGGCATTCCCCAACCATTGCTGATACACCCAAGAATTAGCGCTCCGAAGAACGTCAGCTGTTGAGCATTTCATTGGACGGCCGGCCTGGCTGAAATGGGGCGCTAACCCGCCGCCCCACTCCCCCACGGGCCATGGAAAGCACCCTGCCCATCGATGCGCTCGAAGCCGTGCGCGCCGAAGAAATCGCGTTGCGCCTGGATCAGGTTCGAAGTGCCGCGGCCCTGCCGGTAACTGTCGAAATAGGCAAGTGCAGATGACAGGGCCGGCACCGGCGAGCCGGCTTCGGCCGCCCTTGCGACGACACGGCGAAGCGACGGATGTGCCTCCTGCATCAATGAGACGAAAGCCGGCGCCATCAACAGGTTGGTGGCTGCACCGCCGGCGCCGAAGGCCTCCGCCATCGTATCCAGCAATTGCGAGCGGATGATGCAGCCGGCCCGCCAGATCTTGGCGATGACCGGCATCGGCAGGTTCCAGTTGAATTCCTTCGACGCGCCGCTCATCACCGCAAAACCTTGCGCGTAGGCGGCGATCTTGCCGGCAAACAGTGCCAGCTCGAGATCGGCGAGCAGGGCGTCCCTGTCTCCGGAAATCTTGCTCACGCCGCCGCCATAGACCTCTTCGGCGGCCAGCCGCTCGTCCTTGATCGACGACAGTACGCGTGCCGCCACAGCCGCCTCGATCGCGGTGGCCGGGATGCCGAGCTGCTGCGCCTCGATCACCGACCATTTGCCGGTGCCTTTCTGGCCGGCGCGGTCGAGGATGATGTCGACCACCGGTTTGCCGGTCTTGGGATCGTCGGCGGCCAGCACCTTGGCGGTGATCTCGATCAGGTACGAATTGAGCCTGCCCGTGTTCCACTGGGAAAACACCTCAGCGATCTCTTTCGGCCCCATGCCGAGCCCGTCGCGCAATATGCCGTAGATCTCGGCGATCATCTGCATGTCGGCATATTCGATGCCGTTGTGGATGGTCTTGACGAAATGGCCGGCGCCGTCGGTGCCAAGCCACGCCGCGCAAGGCTCGCCCTTGAACTTGGCCGAGATCGCGGTCAGCACCTTTTCGACGCGCTTCCAGGACTCTTCGGTGCCGCCGACCATGATAGAGGGACCGTGGCGTGCGCCCTCCTCGCCGCCGGACACGCCCATGCCGATGAAGGTCAGGCCCGAATCGGTAAGCTCGGAGAAGCGACGCATCGTATCGCGGAAATTGGCATTGCCGGCGTCGATGACGATGTCGTTGGCCGACAGCACGCCGCGCAATGCCGCGATCTGCTCGTCGACCGGCTTGCCGGCCAGCACCATGATGATGATCGGCCGCGGCGGCCGGATCGCGGCGGCCAGTTCTTCGAGGCTGTAGCAGGGCACCACCCTATCCCGAAGCGCGCCGGCATTTTCGACAAAGGCATCGGTGCGCGCCGCGGTGCGATTGAAGACGGCGATGCGGTGCCCCTTCTCGGCGATATTGAGCGCCAGGTTGGAGCCCATCGTGCCAAGGCCGATCAGGCCGATTTCGGCTTTTTCCATCGTTTCTTCCCTGCTTTCGGATCTTGTTGGTTTGAGCCCGCGATTGACGATGATTGACGGGCCTTCAAGGCCGCGTCAACCGCCTCGCCGAATTGTCTTGCAGCCGGGGCGTGTTGAGATGCAGGTCAGGCCGAGCCGGGGTCGAAGACGGGCGCGTAAGCGACCCAACAGGTGGTTTCCGAGAACCGGAGCGGAGCGTACTCAAAGTACGTGATCACCAGAAGCGCAGGATACCGCCATTTGCAGGCCGGCATCACCTGAATATCAGCACGTCACTCCGGCCTGATGTCGATCGGTGCCTCGATCTTCACCATCTCGAAATCGGAGACCAGGATATCGAGCCGCGCCGTCCACCGGCCGGCGACCGGAATGACGAGATCGTCGACGCGCCAGGTGCCGTCGCCAAGCCTCGTCGCCGGGCGCTTGATGGGTTCGATGCCGGAATCGGGCTTTGACAGCACCAGCGTCACCTGCTTGGCGTCGAGCGGGCCGAAATCGCCGGTCATGATGAAGATCGAAGCGGCAACAGGCCCGGCATGGCCGGGCGCAATGCTGAGGTCGGCCATCGCTTGCAGCGTGTGGATATGCACCGACGCCGGCTGTGCCGCGGCGATCGCCAGCGCGCGCGGCGGCGGCGTGAAGCGCCAGCCGGCGGCAACGCCGAAGATCGCCAGCACGATCAGCAGCTCGATAAAGATCGAGCGGGCCAGCCGCCGCTGGACTTCCGTTTCGCCCGCCTCAGCCGGGGCCGTAAGCTTGAAGCGATTGACGGCGGCGAGCGTGAACAGAAAGACGAGCAGCACCAGCTTGAGCAGCAGCAGCCGGCCGTAAGCGGTATGGACCAGCGCCGACGGCGTTTGCACCTGGATGACGGCGAGCACGATGCCGGCTGCCGCAAGCACGGCCACGACGAACAGGATGGCTCGCGAAAACCGGCGCAGCAACGGCCCCGCTTTGTCCGGCTGCCGTTTCAAGGCAAGACCGAGCGGCGCCAGCGCCCCGGCCCAGACCGCGACACCAGTGGCGTGCAGAAATACCATCGACCGGGTCAGCCATTGCGGCTCGGCGGCACTGGCATGCCCGCTGGCGGCAAGTGCTGCGCCGACGCCGACCAGTCCGGCCAAGGCGAGCGGCTTTGCGTCGGCGGGCGGCACGACCAGCGACAACAGGCCAAGGCCGAGCGCCATCAGCGCGATCAGCACCGTCCAGCCAAAGCTGGTACCGAGCGCGGTCTGCCAGATGACCGGCTGCGCCAGCCGGGCGAGCGGCGCACCGAGTGCATCCAGCCCCTGGAAACCGAGCGACAGCGGTGCCGCCGCCAACCCGCACAGGATCGCAGCGACGATCATGTTCCGGCCGGATCGCCCGCCTTGCGCCAGCCAGGCCTGCGCAAAGGCACCGCCGACCCCGAAAAACAAGCCGATGTATAGAAAAACCTTGCCGATCCAGATCGCCGTTCGAAGCCCCCGGTCGACGGCTTCGGAGGCGGCCGGCGCAGCACTCGGTGCACCGACCGAGAACAGCACCGAGCCGCCGACCGGATGCCCGTCGGCGGAGATTACCCGCCAGCTCAGCACATGCGTGCCCGATTTCAGCGCCTGCGGATTGTCGATCTCGACGGTCTGGCCGCTGAGCCGGAAGGAGGTCAGCGGGACCGCCGTGCCGTCGGGCCGCACCAGCGTCAGCACCAGCGGCGAAACCGGCTCGCTGAAGGTCAGCGACAGCTGCGACGGGCTCTGCGCCAGCACCGCACCATCAGCCGGCTCGGCCTTGATCAGGGCTGCATGGGCGAAGGCGGGATCAGGCATGGCAATTAAGGCGAGCAGCACGATAGCGGCCAGCAAGCCAGCCACAAGCTGGCCAGAATAGTTGCCGGCCATGCAAGCTTGCCGCAGGAAGGATGCCGCGCTCATCTCACCGCCAGGAGCAGCGGCGCGCTCATCCGCCAAAGCGCGCCGCTGGAGCTCACTTCGGCAGCAGCTTGAGGCCGGGCGCCGGAAATTCCAGCGCGTCCTCAGCCTGCCCGGCCGCTGGAATCTCGATCCAGCGATCGGCAACGCCGTCACATTCCTGCACCACCGGGAAATGCAGCATCTGGCCTGCCGGCAGGTCGGATGCCAGTGTCGCGCGAAAGACGAATTCGTCGTAGAATTCGTCCGGCAGGCTGCCGGCGCTCCAGTCGATCTCCTTGACGCCGCTGGTCACCACCTGGCCGTAGAGCTGGTAGGACTTCTCGTATTTGCCGTTCTTGACCTGCAGCGTCCAACCCGGCTTCGGCATCGGTTTGACCGAAAGCACCCCTTCCGGGATCTGCACGCGCACGGCGGTCGTCGCCTTGCCCTCGCAGCCATGCGGCACCCGAAGAACCGCCTTGTAGGTCGAGCCCACCGCCACCTCCGGCGTTTCGAGCGTGATGTGGGCAAAGGCCGCGCCGGTCCCGAGGACAAGAAGCACGCAGCCGGGCAAAAGAGATTTCTTCATGATGGTACCTCTCGAAGCGGCCAAGTCAGTCGTCGTCCTGCGGCGCCGCGCTGCCGATGCCTTGCACGGCGAATTCAATCTGCACGAGCCCGGCTTTTTCGAAGGTCAGCGTTGCGGAAAACATTTCGCCCTCCTTGGGCTGCCGCTTCAAATCCATGAACATCAAATGATAGCCGTTGGGCGCCAATGCGACCTTGCCGCCAGCCGGGATTTCGAGGCCGCCGGTGACCGGCCGCATGGTCATGACGCCATTGCTGACGCCCATCTCGTGCAGTTCGGCCTTGGCCGAAATGTCGGAGGTGATCGACAGCAGGCGATCCGGCGCACTGCCGGTGTTAGTGATGGTGAAGTAGCCGCCGGCTACCTTGGCACCGGCTGGCGTGGCGCGCGACCAGGGGTGCCCGATCTCGAGATCGCCAAGCTTGAACTCGTGTGCCAACACGATCTGGACGCTGGCGAACAGGAAGGCAAGAACGCAAAGGGCGACGACGAGACGCTGCTCGAAACGACCCAGTGCGAAGCGCCTGCGGCTGGATGCGGCAGCGCGAAAAGAGTGAGACATGATTGCTCCGTGGATTTTAAGGGACCGCGCCGACGGCCGGTCGCGAACGATGTCGATAAACGCGCCGGCAAAGAGTTGCGCGGCGCGAACCAGAACGGATCAGGCCGTCGCCGGTGGTGCGCGTGGATTGGACGGAGTGCGGGCGCGGGCGAAATCGCGATGCCGGAAGGCCGGCAGGAAAAAGGCGATGGTTTCGACGGAGAGGCTGCGAGCCAGGCTCCCGGCGGCATCGGGCGGCGCGTAGACCGCCGAAACGAGGTTGCAGCCAAGCATGCAGCAAGCCGGCATGTGCTGATTATGCGGATCGCCGGCGGGGAGTTGCGCCGCACCGTCATGGGTGCAGATCGTGTTGCCGAAAGCATCGAATTGCGAGGCGTTCGGCTCGCCGCCTGAAGCAAACGCGCCGAACATCGACTGGAGCACGAAAAGCCACGCCGCGGCGAACGCGACCGGCATGCTCCATCGTC
Source organism: Mesorhizobium sp. M1027 (assembly GCF_040318745.1). Classification (NCBI taxonomy): domain Bacteria; kingdom Pseudomonadati; phylum Pseudomonadota; class Alphaproteobacteria; order Hyphomicrobiales; family Phyllobacteriaceae; genus Mesorhizobium; species Mesorhizobium sp. M1027. The sequence continues at coordinate 353,203 of NZ_JAMYMW010000003.1, forward strand.
TCGGGCGTATGGTCAAGAACCAGCCTCTTCACGCAGCAACATCAGCTCTCTAGCACGGAGCCGGCGGCCGGAAAATCGCCAAAACGTTGCTGCGGCAACGCAACACAATCACGCGCGTTGCGGCTGCCTGCCCTCGGGAATGGACGTCAGCAGCGTGTGGCGGGCCGATTTCAGGTGCTTGCGGCAGGCGGCGTCGACCTTGGCGAGATCGCGCGATTTGAGCGCGGCGATATAGGCGAGATGCTCCTGGACCGCGACTTCGTTGCGCTCGCGCTCCTGCGCCTTGTTCCACTGGTAGTGGTAGTGGAAGATCATGGCGATGACGTCGTAGAAATCGACGATGAAGCGGTTGTGCGACGCCCGGTGGATCAGCCGGTGAAAGCGCTCGTCGAGCTCGGAGAATTCGTTGAACCGCACGGCGATCTCGCGCGCCAGCAGGCGATGCTCGTCCTCCAGGCGGTCGAGGTCGGCCCAGACCGGGCTGTCCTCGGGCAGAGCGGCAAAGGCTGCGGCCGAGCGCAGTTCGAACATTTCGCGGATTTCGGTCAACTCCAGCGCGAAGGCGCGGGTAAAGCCTTTCAGCACCCAGTGGCTGTTGCGGCGCTTCTCGATCAGCCCAAAGCGCGAGAAGCGGATCAGGAATTCGCGCACGCTGGTGGTGCCGACGCCGATCTCGCGCGCCAGCTCGAGCTCGTTGATCTGCATTCCGGCTTCGGCACCGCTGGCAAGCAGCCGCCGCATGAAGGAACGCTCGATGATCTCGGCCAGCGTGTCGGTTTCTTCCTCGGGGAAGAAATCATCCGGCCGCGGCTCGCGCAGAACCGTCTTGCTGCGTTTGTTCCAGTCGATCAGCCCGGTCTCTTCCATGCGCGCAAGGATAGTGCGGACCGTCGTGCGGCTGACGCCGAGCAGCGTACCCAGTTCCGGCTCCGAAGGCAGGCTCCTGGTTTCGTCGAGCAGCCTCAGACCGCGATTATAAGCGTCCTTGTAAACGTTGTTGCTCTTCGACATCCCCTGCCCCGTGGCGCATTGGCGATTGCGGCCGGTTTGAAGCGTTTCGCGCGCATGAAATCGGAATCGCTTCGCAAAACACCATGCGCAACGCTAGTCTTGGTTGTAGAGCCTACTTCACGCATCCAAAAGACGCGTCGCGCTCTGGCGAAAAAACAATTGACGCAAAAATGTTTTTTCACGATAAAAGACATTATATGTTAAGAGCCGCGTGTCAATCCGCTCGCGCACCCAGGAACACACCCAGGAAGCTCCCGTGAACGCCGCAAACAGCATTCTTCTGTCTCCCGCCGACAATGTCGCGGTCGCCAATGGCCGCATCGAGATCGGCACCGTACTGCCGGGTGGCGCCGTCGCCGCCGCGCTGATCGAGCCGGGCCACAAGGTGGCGATCAAGCCGATTGCCGCCGGCGAAGCCGTGGTCAAATACGCCCAGGCAATCGGCCGCGCCACGCAGGACATCGCGCCCGGCGAGCATGTCCATTCGCACAATCTGGTCTTCGAAAGCGGGCGTTTGCCGGTGGTGCCGCCGAGCGAGGCCGTGCACGCGACCGAGGCCGACCGCGCCCGCACCTTCATGGGCTACCGCCGTGCCGACGGCCGTGCCGGCACGCGCAACTTCATCGGCATTCTCGCCAGCGTCAATTGCTCGGCCACCGTCTGCCATGCCATCGCTGACGCGGCGAACCGCACGCTTTTGCCGCAATATCCCGGCATCGACGGCTTCGTCCCGATCGTCCACGGCCAGGGCTGCGGCATGAGCGCCACCGGCGACGGCATGATGGTGCTACACCGCACGCTGGCCGGCTACGCCCGTCATCCGAATTTTGGTGGTGTGCTGATGGTCGGGCTCGGCTGCGAGGTCAACCAGCTCACCCTCTACGGCCAGAAGGGCGTTGCCGCGGGAAAACGTCATTTCAACATCCAGGAAGCCGGCGGCTCGCGCAAATCGGTCGAGAAGGCGTTGGTCGTGCTGGCCGAGATCGCCGAGGAGGTCGGCAAGCTTCAGCGTGAGCCGATCCCGGTCAGCGAGATCGTCGTCGGCCTGCAATGCGGCGGCTCCGACGGCATGTCCGGCATCACTGCCAATCCGGCGCTGGGTGCCGCGGTTGACATCCTGGCCGGCGTCGGCGGTGTCGGCATCCTCTCCGAGACGACGGAGATCTACGGCGCCGAGCACCTGCTTGCCTATCGTGCCGCCACCCCCGAGATCGCCGCCAAGCTCGACGGTTACGTGAAATGGTGGGAAGACCATGTCGCCAAGCATGGCGCTTCCATCGACAACAACCCCTCGCCGGGCAACAAGCGCGGCGGCCTGACCACCATCCTGGAAAAGTCGCTCGGCGCGGTCGCCAAGGGCGGCCAGACGCCGCTCAACGGCGTCTTCGGCTATGCCGAAAAGGTCACCGGGCACGGGCTGGTGTTCATGGACACGCCCGGCTACGACCCGGTCTCGGCCACCGGCCAGGTGGCGGGCGGCGCCAACGTCATCGTCTTCACCACAGGCCGCGGCTCCTGCTTCGGCTGCCGGCCGACGCCGTCGATCAAGGTCGCCAGCAACTCGACCATGTATCACACGATGGAGGAGGACATGGACGTGAATTGCGGCGTCATCGCCTCGGGCGAAAAGACCATCGCCGGCATGGGCCGCGAGATCTTCGAACTGATCGTCGAGACGGCTTCGGGCCGCAAGACCAAGAGCGAAGAGTTCGGCTACGGCGACAACGAGTTCGTGCCGTGGCACCTCGGAGCGACGCTCTAAGCCGGTCGCAAACACCTGACGTGATTGCCAGGTGTCACAGTTCGTACACCCCGAAAAAGAATGAACATTCCATATTGACTGTATGATGGAATTAATATTCCATGCGACATATTGGAGGAGATTGGCAGCGGAGTTCCGAGGGAGCAAGCTTTCCCGCCCAGCCATTCGAGCGGCCATCAAACATCGCTTGCGCCGACCGAGGTGATGCACTATCAAAATGCGGTAAATGTTTTTTATTGATAAAGTTCCGTTTGGGCCGCGCCATCCGAATGGAGCTTCCGTAACATTCACCGGGCGACTTAGGGAGGACTCCTAATGAAATTCGTGACCAGCATTCTCAATCGCCGCGCCTTCGTGGCACTCGCAGCCGCCTCGATGCTTGCCGGCGTGATGCACTCGGCCCCGGCATCCGCGGCCGACGCGACCATTCCGATCATCGTCAAGGACACCACGTCCTTCTACTGGCAGATCGTTCTGGCGGGAGCCCGCAAGGCCGGCAAGGACCTCGGCGTCAACGTGCCGGAGCTCGGCGCCCAGGCCGAGACCGACGTCAACGGCCAGATCTCGATCCTTGAAAATGCCGTCGCCGGCAACCCGGCGGCCGTCGTCATTGCGCCGACCGAAGCCAAGGCGCTCGGCAAGCCGATCGACGAGGCCGCCACCAAGGTCAAGATCATCGGCATCGACTCTGGCGCCGACTCCAAGGCCTTCACCTCGTTCCTGACCACCGACAACATCCAGGGCGGCCGCGTTGCCGCTGACGGCCTTGCCGCAGCCATCGGCGAAGCCAATGGCGGCAAGGTCGAGGGCGACGTCGCCCTGATCACCGCTCTTCCGGGCGCCGGCTCGCTCGAACAGCGCGCCCAGGGTTTTAAGGAACAGCTCGCTGCCAAATATCCGGGCCTCAAGCTGGTCGCCGACAAATACGCCGACGGCCAGGCCACCACCGGCCTCAACATCGCCACCGACCTGATCACCGCCAACCCCAACCTCAAGGGCATCTTCGCCTCCAACCTGATCATGGCGCAGGGCGTCGGCCAGGCGATCGCCGAGAACAGTCTTGCCGGCAAGGTCGGGCTGGTCGGTTTCGACAGCGACGAGAAGCTGATCAAGTTCCTCAACGACGGCGTCATTTCGGCTCTCGTCGTCCAGGATCCGTACCGGATGGGCTATGACGGCATCAAGACGGCGCTCGCCGCCTCGAAGGGCGAGAAGGTCGAGGCCAATGTCGATACCGGCGCCAATTTGGTTACCAAGGCCAACATGAAGGATCCGAAGATCGACGCGCTGCTCAACCCGAAGCTCGACTGAGCATAGCCGCAAGTGAACTGTTTCCGGGGCCTTTTCGCCCCGGAAACATCCCACTCGTGCCAATCGCGAGGCCAATCTTTGGGGGCCAATCTGGGAGGATTGTCATGATGTCGACGGCGCAGGAACTCCATCCGGCCCCAACGCTTGAACCGGGCAGGACCATCCTCGAACTCCGCGGGCTGGAAAAGCGCTATCCCGGCACCCATGCGCTGAAGCCGGTCGATCTCGCCTTCAAGGCCGGCGAGATCCACGCCATCGTCGGCGAGAACGGCGCCGGCAAATCCACCCTGATCAAGCTTCTGACCGGCGTCATGCCGCGCACCTCCGGCGACGTCATCTGGGAGGGCAAGCCTGCCGCATTGGCAACGCCGCATGAGGCGATGGCGCTCGGCATCAATGCCGTGCATCAGGAAGTCGTCCTATGCCGCCATCTCACCGTCGCCGCCAACATGTTCCTCGGCGAGGAGGATTCCCGCTTCGGCATCCTGCAGCAGCGGGCGATGGTCAGGCAGGCGCAGAAGATCATCGACGATCTCGGCTTCGACCTGCCGGCGCATGTCATGCTGGGTGACCTGACCATCGGCCAGCAGCAGTTGATCGCCGCCGCCCGCGCCACGGTGCGCGGCACCAAATTCCTGATCTTCGACGAGCCGACCGCCTATCTTACCCGCAAGGAGGCCGACCAGCTGTTCACGCTGATCCGCCGGCTGAAGGGCGAAGGCGTCACCATCATCTACATCAGCCATCGCATGGAAGAAGTGTTCGAGCTCGCCGACCGCGTCTCGGTGCTGCGCGACGGCACGCTGGTCGGCACCAGGAACATTGCCGAGACCAATGACGCCGAGCTGGTCAAGATGATGATCAACCGCTCGATCGAGCAGGTCTACCACAAGGAGCATTTCACCCCCGGCGCGACCATCGTCGAAACCAGGAACCTGTCCGGCAAGGGTTTCGAAAATGTCTCGATGTCCGTCCGCGCCGGCGAGATCGTCGGCCTCTACGGCCTGATCGGCGCCGGGCGCAGCGAGTTCGTCACCACGCTCTATGGCCGACACCGCAAATCGGCCGGCCAGATCCTCTGGGAGGGCAAGGAGGTCAAGGTCAATTCCGAACATGACGCGATCAGGCTCGGCATGGCGCTGGCCCCGGAAAGCCGCCGCGACCAGGGCCTCTGCCTCAACCTGCCGGTCGGACTCAACCTCAATCTGCCGATCTACAAGCGCATCTCGATCAATCTGCTGATCTCCCGCGCGCAGGAAAAGGCGCAAGCCGATCGCCAGGTCGCCGACCTGCGCATCAAGACGCCGACGCGCGGCGCGCTGGCCTCCAGCCTGTCCGGCGGTAACCAGCAGAAGATCGTCATCGGCAAATGGCTCGCCCATGGCGCCAAGCTATTCATCTTCGACGAGCCGACTGTCGGCGTCGACGTCGGCACCAAGGCCGAGATCTACCGCCTGTTCGGCGCGCTGTTGTCCAAGGGAGCCGGCATCATCCTGATCTCGTCCTACCTGCCCGAGGTCTATGAACTCGCGGACACGCTGCACGTGTTCCGGCGCGGCAAGCTGGTGGCCACGCACGGCTTTCGTACCGCTGATCACGAGGAGATCCTCACCCAGGCGCTGGCCGAGAAACAAGAAAGACCGGGAGGGAAGATATGAGCACCGAGGCGATCGCTGCCGAAAGGCCGAAACGCAACTACAACGCCCTGTTCGGGCTGACACTGCTGGCGCTGCTGGTTCTTTTATGGATCATCCTGTCGGTGGCGACGCCGAGCTTCGCCTCCGCCAACAACATCTCCAACCTGTTGCGGCAAGGGTCGATGATCGCCATCCTGGCGGTCGGCCAGACCTTCGTCATCATCACCGGCGGCATCGACCTTTCCGTCGGCGCCGTGGTCGGCTTCGCCACCGTCATCGTCGCGATGCTGATCAACGCCGGCACACCGGTTTTCCTCGCCATCCTGATCACCTTGCTGGTCGGCGTCGCCATCGGCATGTTCCATGGGTTCGGCATCGTCAAGATGGGCCTGCCGCCCTTCATCATCACCCTGGCAACGCTGACCTCGCTGCGCGGCATCGGTCTGTTGATGACCAATGGCAACTCGATCTCGATCAACAACGACGCCTTCCAGACGTTCTCGCGCAGTTCCTTCGCCGGCGTCCCCAATCTGTTCTGGATGGTGATCCTGGTCGGCATCCCAGCCTACATCTTCCTGCACCACAGCCGCTGGGGCCGCTATCTGTTCTCGGTCGGCTCCAACGCCGAGGCGTCGCGCCTGTCAGGCGTCAACGTCCAGCGCACCATCTACATGGCCTACACGCTGTCGGGCCTGTGTGCGGCCTTCGTCGGCGTGCTGCTTGCCTCGCGCATCGGCATCGGCAATCCGACGCAGGCCGAGGGCTGGGAATTGCAGGCGATCGCCTCCTCGGTGATCGGCGGCACCTCGCTGTTCGGCGCTGTCGGCTCAGTGCACGGGCCGCTGCTCGGCGCCTTCATCCTTGCCACCATCAACAACGGCGCCAATCTGCTCAACGTCAACGCCTTCTGGCAACGCATCATCACCGGCGTGCTGATCATCGTCATCGTCTATTTCGACGGGCTGCGCCGCCGCGGCAAATAGACCGCCTCCCCACAACCGCCGGCCTCGCGACAGCAGAGCCGGCGGTGCCATGAACCGACTGGATTGAAGCATGAAAGCCGTCGTCTGCCGCTCGCCCGGCGAACTTGTCCTCGAAGATCGTCCGGCGCCTGGCGCGCCCCCGGCCGGCTGGGCGCTGGTCGCCGTCAGCCATGTCGGCATCTGCGGCACCGACTATCACATCTTCGAAGGCAAGCACCCGTTCCTCGCCTATGCCCGCATCATGGGCCACGAAGTTTCCGGCACCGTGATCGAGGTTGGTGAGGGCGTCGATCTGGCAATCGGCGAACCGGTGGTCGTCAATCCCTATCTCGCCTGCGGCAAATGCATCGCCTGCCGGCAAGGCAAGCCGAATTGCTGCGTTAAGATCGAGGTGCTCGGCGTCCACCGCGACGGCGCCATGTGCGAGCAAATCCTGGTGCCGGCGCAAAATCTTTATCCGGCAAATGGCCTGTCGCTGGCCGATGCTGCTGCCGTCGAATTCCTGGCGATCGGCGCCCATGCCGTACGGCGCTCGCTCGCAGATCCAGGTGCGCGCACGCTGGTCATTGGCGCCGGCCCGATCGGGCTCGGCACGGCGCTGTTCGCCCGCATCGCCGGGCTCGACGTGACGCTGCTCGACATGAGTGCGGAGAGGCTGGGTTTCGCCGAAAGCGAACTCGGCTTCGCGACCCTCGACGGCTCGCAGGGCGCTGCTGCGGACCTGGTGCGGCAAGCAACCGACGGCCATGGTTTTGACATGGTTTTCGATGCCACCGGCAACACCCAGTCGGTGCAGTCGGCCTTCGCCCATGTCGCGCATGGCGGGGCGCTGGTCCTGGTCAGCGTCGTCAAGGACGACATCGCCTTTTCCGATCCCGAATTCCACAAGCGCGAGATGATGCTGATCGGCAGCCGCAACGCGCTGCGTGCCGATTTCGACCATGTCGCCGCCTCGATCCGCAACGGCGCGGTGCCGTTGGCAAAGCTCGTCACGCACCGCACGACGCTTGGCGAAACGCCGCACGATCTTGCCCGCTGGGCGCATGAGAAGTCCGGCCTGATCAAGGCCGTTATCCAGGTCGCATGATGCTGGCGCACCTCAAAGCGCCGACAGTTTGAGCTCGATCCGCTCGGCCGGGAAGCGCGACTCCGAAAACTGGATCGGCTGACCGTCGGGCGTGACGTTGACGGCGACCGTCACCAGCACGATGGCGCCGGGCTGCAGGTCGAGGTCCGCAAGGTCGGCCGCATCGGCATGGCGCGCCGACAACACCGTCGATTGCCGCAGATAGTCGTCAATGCCAAAACGTGCCAGCGATGCGGTGATCGAACCGGTTTCCGCCATGGCAGCATCGATGCCGGCAAAGCGCCTGGCATCGAACCAGCCGGCAGCGCGGGACACTGGCATTCCATCGGCTTCGCCGCGCGTTTCCAGACGTATCACGTCGGCCCCCTTTGCAAGGCCTAAGCTCTCTGCCACACGACGGTTGGCAGGCTCGACCGATGACGCAAGCAAGGTGATATGCCGGTCGGACGCCTGTCCTTGCAATCCCTCCGAAAAGCGGGTGCGGGCGCCGATCGGATATGACAGCCGCCTGCGCGACAGCACGAAGGTGCCCCGCCCCTGCTCTGCCCTGAGCACACCCTCCTGCACCAGCGCTGCAATGGCGCTGCGGACGGTGTGGCGGTTGACGCCATAGCGCTCGGCAAGTGCCACCTCCGGCGGCAACGCCGCATTTTCGGGAAAATCGCCGACGGAAATCGAATGCAGTATCTGATCGGCGATCTGCCGCCACAGCGCGACACCGCTGCGCCGCTCGATGCTGTTGGCTTGTCCGATCATTTTCTGCCCCAACCTTTGCGCCCCCTCTTCTCGCCCTTGTCATGCACCCGTCATAGACACGCATTAGATAATAGGTATAATTTGTATAATTGTCTATATCAATAGACAAATTTCGATGCAAGGGAATGTTAACCATGCGAGGACAGGAAGCCCGCGATCAGGCTGGGCGCAAGGCCGTTATGGCAACGCTGGCGCAATCGACCGGCGACGATATCGTCCGTCTGTGGAACGAAGCCGGCCTGCCTTCGGAGGCGGAACTCCTGCGCGGCCCCGAAACCGGCCTGGTCACCGTGCGTGGCCGCATCGGTGGCGGCGGCGCGCCGTTCAACGTTGGCGAGACGACGGTCACCCGCGCCACCGTCCGGCTCGCCTCCGGACAGGTCGGCCACTGCTATGCGCTCGGCCGCGACAAGCAGAAGGCAAGGCTGGCGGCAATCGCCGATGCGCTGTGGCAGGACCCGGCTCACCGCAACGAGGTCGAGACCAGGCTCGTCGCGCCCTTGCAGGCGGCACTGGCCGAGGCCCGTGACCAGCGCCGCGCCGAGACGGCGGCGACCAAGGTCGATTTCTTCACCATGGTACGCGGAGAAGACTGATGGACATCGTAACCCAAGCGATCGAAGGCGGCTTTGCCGATCCGGTGTTCGACGCCCAGACGGTCTTCCGGGCAGTGATGGACGCGATGGCCCGGCCGGGCACACTGCAGCCCCTGCCGGTCTTTACCCGTCCACCGACGCCGCTGTCAGCCACCGCGGGCGCCATTGCGCTGGCGCTGTGCGATAACGACACGCCGCTCTGGCTCGACCCCGCCTTGCAGGCTTCAGCGACGGTGAAATCCTGGCTTGGCTTCCATACCGGCGCGCCGCTGGCCAACACCCCGGCCGACGCGCATTTCGCGCTGATCGCCACGCCGGCCGAGATGATGGCGCTCGACGGGTTTTCGCAAGGCACCCAGGATTATCCCGATCGCTCCACGACGCTGATCCTCGAGATCAGCGATCTTGTCTCCGGCGCTCCGCTGCTGCTCGAAGGCCCGGGCATCGAGAAGACGGCGACGATTGCGCCGGCGCAAATGCCGCGCCATTTTGTCGAGCAATGGAAGCAGAACAACCAGCGCTTTCCGCGTGGCGTCGACATCATCCTCGCCACGTCCGAAGCAATTGCCTGCCTGCCGCGCACGACGCGCATCAAGACGATGGAGGCATAGGATGTATGTCGCGGTAAAGGGTGGCGAAGCGGCCATTCGCAACGCCCACAAACTGCTCGCCGACCGCCGGCGCGGCGATCGTTCGGTGCCCGCACTTCGCCTCGACCAGATCGTCGAGCAACTGGCGCTCGGCGTCGACCGGGTGATGAGTGAAGGTTCGCTCTACGACAGGGAATTGGCGGCACTCGCCATCGTCCAGGCGCGCGGCGACATGATCGAGGCGATCTTCCTCATTCGCGCCTATCGCACCACGCTGCCGCGTTTCGGCTACACCAAGGCGGTCGACACCGGCACGATGCTGGTCGAGCGGCGGGTGTCGGCGACCTACAAGGACCTGCCCGGCGGCCAGTTGCTCGGCCCGACTTTCGACTACACCCACCGGCTGCTCGATCCCGAGCTTGCCGCAGGCGGCGAAGTCGCCGAGCCGGAGCAGCGTGCAGGCGAGCCGGAAGCCATGCCGCGCGTGTCGGCCATCCTCGCCCGCGAGGGCCTGATCGAATCCGACGGCGACATGCCTGAAGACCATGTCCCCGGCGACATCACCCGCGAGCCGCTCGAATTCCCGATGGCGCGCGACATCCGCCTGCAGGCGTTGTCGCGCGGCGATGAGGGGTTTTTATTGGCGCTCGGCTATTCCACCCAGCGCGGCTATGCGCGCAACCATCCCTTCGTCGGCGAGGTCCGTATCGGTGAGGTCGAGCTGGAGCTCGACGTGCCGGAACTGCCTTTCGCAGTGCCGCTCGGCAGTATCCGCGTCACCGAGTGCCAGATGGTCAACCAGTTCAAGGGCTCGGCCAAGGCGCCGCCGCAATTCACCCGCGGCTACGGCCTCGTCTTCGGCCAGAGCGAGCGCAAGGCGATGGCCATGGCGCTATGCGACCGCGCGCTGCGGGCGGCGGAGTTGGGTGAGGATGTCGTCGCCGCCGCCCTGGACGAGGAGTTCGTCATCTCGCATTCCGACAATGTCCAGGCGACCGGCTTCGTCGAGCATCTGAAGCTGCCGCACTATGTCGATTTCCAGGCCGAGCTCGACCTCGTGCGCCGCATGCGCGCCGAGCACGACGCCCGCGAGAACGCCGGCAAGGCCGAAGAGAAGAGAGAGGCCGCGGAATGACCGCACAACCAACCGACATCGCCACCTACAACTTCGCCTATCTCGACGAGCAGACCAAGCGGATGATCCGCCGGGCGATCCTCAAGGGCATCGCCATCCCTGGCTATCAGGTGCCGTTCGCCTCGCGCGAAATGCCGATGCCCTATGGCTGGGGCACCGGCGGTGTGCAGGTCACCGCTTCGATCATTGGCCCCCTCGATGTGCTCAAGGTCATCGACCAGGGCGCCGACGACACCACCAATGCCGTCTCGATCTGCGCCTTCTTCAAGAAGGTCGCCAATGTCGCTGTCACCACTGAGACGGCGAAGGCGACCATCATCCAGACTCGCCACCGCATCCCCGAGCATCCGCTGAGTGCGGGTCAGGTGCTGGTCTATCAGGTGCCGATCCCCGAGCCGCTGCGCTTCCTCGAGCCACGCGAGACCGAGACGCGCAAAATGCATGCGCTGGAGGAATATGGCCTGATGCATGTAAAACTCTACGAGGACATCGCCAAACATGGCCGCATCGCCACCACCTATGCCTATCCGGTCAAGGTCGAGGGCCGCTATGTGATGGACCCGTCGCCGACGCCGAAATTCGACAACCCGAAAATGCACCGTTCGCCGGCTTTGCAATTGTTCGGCGCCGGCCGCGAAAAGCGCATTTATGCACTGCCGCCCTTCACCGACGTGGTCAGCCTCGACTTCGAGGACCATCCGTTCGAGGTGCAGACCTTCGACCAGCCCTGCGCACTGTGCGCGGCCGAGAACGTCTATCTTGACGAAGTTATCCTCGACGACCATGGCGGCCACATGTTCGTTTGTTCCGACACCGACCATTGCGAGAAGCGGCGCGAGCAAGGCCATCGCGGCCACCTTGCGCCTGAAACCCCTCTTGCCCTGGAAAAAACGGAGCCGGCGCAATGACCGACGAACCGCTGCTGCGCGTCTCTGCGCTGTCCAAATTCTACGGCTCGCGCGTCGGCTGCGAGAACGTCACCTTCGATCTGTGGCCGGGCGAAGTGCTGGCTGTCGTCGGCGAATCCGGTTCCGGCAAGACGACTTTGCTCAACTGCCTGTCGACAAGGCTACTGCCCAGCTCCGGCACCGCCAGCTACCGCATGCGCGATGGCCAATTCCGCGAGCTCTACCGCATGAGCGAGGCCGAGCGCCGCTTTTTGATGCGCACCGACTGGGGCTTTGTCCACCAGAACCCCGCCGATGGTCTGCGCATGACAGTGTCGGCCGGCGCCAATGTCGGCGAGCGGCTGATGGCGGTCGGCGACCGCCACTACGGAAAAATCCGAGCCACGGCGGTCGACTGGCTGTCGCGCGTCGAGATCGACGAGGACCGCATCGACGACGAGCCGCGCGCCTTTTCCGGCGGCATGCGCCAGCGCCTGCAGATCGCCCGCAACCTCGTCACCGGGCCGCGGCTGGTGTTCATGGACGAGCCGACCGGCGGCCTCGACGTCTCGGTGCAGGCGCGCCTGCTCGATCTGTTGCGCGGCCTGGTCACCGATCTGGGTCTGGCGGCCATCGTCGTCACGCACGACCTTGCGGTGGCACGTCTACTGTCGCAGCGCATGATGGTGATGAAGGACGGCCGCGTCGTCGAAAGCGGCCTCACCGACCGCGTCCTCGACGATCCGCGCGCCCCCTACACCCAGTTGCTTGTCTCCTCGATTCTGCAGGTATGACGATGATTGCTCCGGCGTACCCCCCTCTGGCCTTCCGGCCATCTCTCCCTCAAGAGGGGAGATCAGCAGCTTTTATGTCCCGCCCGTTCTGCGACACAGGAGAATGGCGAAACCGAATGCGACAGCCCATCTCCCCTCTTGAGGGGGAGATGGCCGGAAGGCCAGAGGGGGGTGTTGGCCCGCAGACGAATGACGATTGGAGAACCCTCTGATGGCAACCCCGCTCGTTGTCTCCGACGTCGCCAAAAGCTTCACCATGCATCTGCGCGACGGCATCAAACTGCCGGTGGTCGCCGGCGTCTCGTTCGCGATCAGGGCCGGCGAATGCTCGGTGCTCGGCGGCCCGTCCGGCGCCGGCAAGAGCTCGATCCTGAAAATGCTCTACGGCAATTATGCCGCCGATGAAGGCCAGATCATCGTCCAGCACGAGGGCGGGCTGATCGATCTCGCAACTGCCAGCCCGCGCACCGTGCTTGCCGTGCGCCGGCTTACCATCGGCTATGTCAGCCAGTTCCTGCGCACCGTGCCGCGTGTCTCGGCGCTCGATGTCGTCGCCGAGCCGCTGGTCGAGCGCGGCGAGGAGCGTGAGGTCGCGCGCGGCAAGGCACGTGCCTTGCTGGCGCAGCTGAACCTGCCGGAAAAACTCTGGGCGCTGCCGCCGGCGACGTTCTCCGGCGGCGAACAGCAGCGCGTCAACATCGCGCGCGGCTTCATCACCGAGCATCCGATCCTGCTGCTCGACGAGCCGACCGCTTCGCTCGACGCCAGAAACCGCGACGTGGTGATCTCCCTGATCGCCGCCAAGAAGGCGGCGGGCGTCGCTTTGCTCGGCATCTTCCACGACCACGACGTGCGCGAGGCGGTGGCCGACCGTATAATCGACGTGACCGCCTTCGCCGCCGGAAAAATCGCCGCATGACGAGGAAACTGTCGGAGGCGCCGCTGATCCACGAGACGGCGGAAGTAGAGAACTCAACGCTTGGCCGCTGGACCGAAGTCGCCGAGCGCTGCCGGATTTCGGAAAGTGCGTTGGGCGACTATTCCTACATGATGCAGGACTGCGGCGTCTGGTGCGCGACGATCGGCAAATTCGCCAACATCGCCGCCAATGTGCGCATCAACGCCACCAACCACCCGACCTGGCGGCCGACGCTGCACCATTTCACCTATCGCGCCTCGGACTATTGGGACGACGCCGAGCACGAGAGCGAATTCTTCGCCCAGCGCCGCGCCAAGCGCGTCACCATCGGCCACGACACCTGGCTCGGCCACGGCTCGACCATCCTGCCCGGCATCACCGTCGGCGATGGCGCCGCGGTCGGTGCGGGTGCCGTGGTGTCGAAGGACGTCGCGCCCTACACCATCGTCGGCGGCGTGCCGGCCAAGCCGATCCGCGAGCGCTTCGACCGCCGCACCGCGGAGCGCTACCAGGCGCTCGCCTGGTGGGATTGGGACCACGCCCGGCTGCGCGCCGCGCTCGACGATTTTCGGGAACTGTCGGCGGAGGCTTTCCTGGAGAAGTATGGCGGCTAAGGGTCGTGAAATGGTGAAGGGGGGCAGCGGACAGGTTTCGAGGCTCAGGAAAGCCTTTCTTGTCACCATTCACCATTCGAGCCTCTCGTGCTGGATTGGCCGCGCCGCTCCAGGCTGTGGGCAGTAACAAAACTGACATCGTTCCGACACCGCAGGTTCATGCGGCTGCGCTAGCGAGGGTTAACAGACCTTCAATTGCGATTGGACTGGAGCCTGCACCATGTCAGCTACGCTCGAAATCCGCGGCGTCACCCGCCGGTTCGGCAAGAACACCGCCGTCAGCAATGTCGACATCGCGATCCCGCACGGTCAGATGGTCGGCATCATCGGCCGTTCCGGCGCCGGCAAATCGACGCTTCTGCGCATGATCAACCGCCTCGTCGATCCCAGCCAGGGATCCATCCTGTTCGACGGCGTCGAAGTCTCCGGGTTGCGCGGCTCGCCGCTCCGGCGATGGCAGCGCGACTGCGCCATGATCTTCCAGCAGTTCAATCTGGTGCCGCGCCTGGACGTGCTGACCAATGTGCTGCTCGGCCGGCTCAACCACCGCTCGACGCTGTCCAACCTCTTCGGCATGTTTTCGCGCAGTGAATGCGCCGAGGCTGTTGCGGCCCTTGAGCGTCTCGACATCGCCCGCACCGTACTGCAGCCCGCCGGCACGCTTTCCGGCGGCCAGCAGCAGCGCGTTGCTATTGCGCGTGCCATGATTCAGCAGCCGAAGGTGCTGTTGGCGGACGAGCCGATCGCCTCGCTCGATCCGCTCAACGCCAAGGTGGTGATGGATTCGCTGCAGGACATCAATTTGCGCGAAGGCATCACCGTCATCACAAATCTGCATACGCTTGATACGGCCCGCAACTATTGCAACCGTATCATCGGCATGGCTGCCGGCAAGGTTGTCTTCGACGGCCCGCCCGAAGACCTCAACCGCGAGGCCGTGCGCATGGTCTACGGCGCCGACAGCAATGGCGGCGAAATCTCCGAGGCCATCACTTCGACCAGTGTCGCCGTCAAACAGAAAATCGCTGCATCCGCCGGACCGCTCGAGCCCGTGTTCCCTGGCTACTGAGAACGGCCTGATCGCCCGCCCGCGTCAAAGGCACTCGTCAAAAGTTCGAACGCTCCGGCGCGAAGCCGGAACCAACAGGAGAGAGATAATGTTCAGGAAGATGGTTTTTGGCGCGGTTTCATTGCTCGCCATCGCAACAAGTGCCGCTCACGCCCAGGATATCAAGGAATTCCGCATCGGCATCCTTGGTGGTGAAAATGAAGCGGACCGGCTGCGCAACTTTCAGTGCCTCGCCGATCACCTGAAGTCCGAATTCGGCTTCGAGAAGGTCTCGCTGTTCCCGGCCGCCGACTATGACGGCGTAATCCAGGGCCTGCTCGGCGGCACCCTCGATTTCGCCGAGCTTGGCGCGTCAGGCTATGCCAGCGTCTACCTCAAGGATCCGAACGCCGTGACCCCGATCCTCACCACCCAGCAGACCGACGGCGCGACCGGCTATTATTCGATCGGCCTGGCGCTGAAGTCGTCCGGCATCACCGACATCGAGTCGGCAAAGGGGAAGAAGCTCGGCTATGCCGACCCGGATTCGACCTCCGGCTATCTGATCCCGCTGACCCAGATTCCGAAGGACACCGGCGCCTCGAACGAAACCTTCTTCGCCTCGACCCAGTTCAATGGCGGCCACGAGAACAACCTCCTCGCCGTTCGCGACGGCAAGGTCGATGTTGCGGTTGACGACTCCTCGGGCATTGGCGACTTCAAGAACGGCTACACGTCCGGCACCTTCCACAAGGAAGTCGCCAAGGGCGCCGTCGACCCCAACGATTTCGTCGAAGTCTGGCGCTCCGGCCTGATCCCGAACGGCCCGCTGGTCGTGCGCACCGCGCTCGGTGGCGATATGAGCGCCAAGCTCGCCAACTTCTTCACCAGCCTGCCGGCCAAGGACAAGCCCTGCTTCGAGGCCATCGAAGGCGGCGATTTCACTGGCTACGTTCCTGTGAAGCCGGACTTCTACAGCGTCATCGTCGAAGCCCGCAAAGCCGCGATCGGCGGCTGAATGCAGTTGCAAAGGGCGGCCTTACCAGCGCCGCCCTTTTTGCATGCCCGATCATGACCATCTCAGCCACGATCCGTTCAGACGCGACCCGGCGGACAGTCGACTGCTGGCGACGGCAGACGTCCTTGCGCCGGTTCTACACAGCGCTCGGCATCGGTTTGCTGCTTATCGCCATGTGCACAGCCATGTGGTTCGCCGACGAGGCCAATGCCGGACATTTCTTCGATCGGCTGCCGCATATACTGGATTTCCTTAGCTGGCTTGTTCCCAAAGACTGGAACGACGTCTGGCGGGCGCTGTTCGACATCGCATCTCCGCACGACAAGGGCAGCCAGGAGTTCAACTTCCCGCTTGGCCGCGTCTATCTCTGGGGCGGTTTTTACCTACCCGAACATTTCGAGCTGATGCTCACCACGCTCAACGTGGCGCTGGTTTCCACTTTCATCGGCTTCGTCTTTGCGGTGCCGTTCTCGTTCATCGCCGCGCGCAATTTGACACCCAGTCCGGTGCTCAGGCTCGTCGTCAAGCGCTTCATGGAACTGCTTCGCGCCTTCCCCGAGATCGTCATTGCCGGCCTGTTCGCAGCCATCCTCTCGACTGGCCCGGTCGCGGCCATCATCGCCATCGGCCTGCATTCGATCGGCGCCCTCGGCAAGCTCTTCTACGAGATCAACGAAAACATCGACATGCGCGCCGACGAAGGCCTGCGCGCGGTCGGCGCCAACTGGTTCGAGCGCGTGCGCTTCGCCGGCCTGCCACAGGTGCTGCCCAATTTCATGTCTTACGCGCTGCTCAGGATCGAGATCAATGTCCGTATCTCGACCATCATCGGCGCGGTCGGCGGAGGCGGCATCGGCGAGGAGCTGAAGCTCTCCATCTCACGCGGCTTTGGCGCCAAGACGCTGGCACTGGTGCTGCTGTTGTTTACCACCATCTTCCTCGTCGACCAGTTCTCCGCCTGGCTTCGTCGCAAGCTCGTCGGCGAGCAGGCCTTCATGATGGGCGCCTGACCATGATCCCAAAAAGTGGATTCCGGTTTTTGGAAAAGATCATGGCAAATCAACAAGAAGACTGCCCATGGCCGCGATGACCGCCGATGAGATGCAGGCGATAGAGGAGCGCTTTCCCCAAGTGTTCCGACGGCCCTTGTACAAACGCTTCGGCCCGCTGGTGCTGTTCGCCGGCATCCTGCTCTACCTCGTCTATGCCTTGTGGTTCTTCAGCCTGCCGCAAGTGCTGAGGGAATCGCATTGGGAGCGACTGCCGCTCTTCCTGACGCAATGGATCAGCTACGATCTGCAGCCGGAATTCCGTCTCGATCAGCCTCAGATCACACCCAAATACCCGCGTTTTTCTGCACTTGGCGAAGACCCGCATCCCGACTGGGTCATCGCCAATGCCAACGGCTCCTACACCGTTCTGATCGAAGGCCGAGCCAAATCCGTCACCTTCGACAAGGCCGAGGCAACGCTTGTCGCCAATGGCCAAGCGGTGCCGGTGTCGTTGACCAGCGGCAAGCCGGTGATAACCGGCCCGGTGCCGGACTGGATCACCGCGCATGACGATGAAATCGTCGCCCGGATGGGCTTTGCCGGCGAGGTTCGCATAACCGTCGATCGCGTCAAGGTCCGCAAGCGCTTCCTCGGCTGGGCGAATTTCGTCTTCGACACACGCTCGCCCTTCTTCGGCAAGTCGCCCGGCGAGGTGGTCTCGTTGCTGATGTCCGGACCCCAGCTCAAGCCGGGCACATCGAACATTGCGCTGGCCGCGGACAATATCTGGAACAACGCCCAATGGCAGCATGGCGACGTCTGGACGAAGCTGTTCCAGACCATCGTCATGGCGTTTCTCGGCACCTTGCTCGGCGGCATCGTCGCCTTCCCGCTCGCCTTTTTCGCCGCCCGCAACATCACCCCGAGCGGCCTCCTCAGCCAGGTGCTCAAGCGGTTCTTCGATTTCATGCGATCGGTCGACATGCTGATCTGGGCGCTGTTCTTCACCCGCGCCTTCGGCCCGGGCCCGCTGGCCGGCAGCGCCGCGATTTTCTTCACCGAGATCGGCACGCTCGGCAAAGTCTATTCGGAAGGCCTCGAGAACATCGACGACAAGCCACGCGAGGGCATCCAGTCGACCGGCGCGAACGGCTTGCTGGTGCAGCGCTATGGCGTGCTGCCGGAGGTGATCCCGGTCTTCATCAGCCAGACACTCTATCAGTGGGAATCCAACACCAGGGGCGCGACGATCATCGGCGCCGTCGGTGCCGGCGGGATCGGCCTGAAGCTTTGGGAAGCGATGCGCACCAACTCCAACTGGGCCAATGTCTTCTACATGGTGCTCTTGGTCCTGCTCGTCGTTTTCATCTTCGACAACATTTCCAATTTGCTGCGCCGCCGGCTGAGCAGGACGATCCACGACTACAACCGGATCCAGGCCGAGCAGGGGTGACGGGTGCATCGGGCTGGCCGATCGTTATGCAACTTTCCTCCACCCGTCCTTAATATGCCTGTAGCCGTCGCGGTAGACAGCTTCCGGGCCTTCGGAAAAGTCGCGCCACACCTTGGTGGCCGCGGCCAAGTCCTTCAGCGAACGCCCGAACGCCTCGATCGTCAGCCAATCGTCGTAGCCGCTCTTGCGGATGGCGGAGAAAGTCTCCTTCCAGGGAATATGGCCACGGCCCGGCACCCCGCGATCGTTCTCCGAAATGTGGATATGGACGATGTTGTTGCGGTTGCGCGTATAGGCGCCAATCGGGTCGGCTTCTTCGATGTTGGCATGGAAGGTGTCGTACATCGCCTTGATGTGCGGCCGGTCGATCGCGTCGATATGCTCCGATAAATCGTCCATCGTGTTGAGCAGGTAGCATTCGAAGCGGTTGAGCGCCTCCAACCCGATGGTGACGCTCTTGTTGCCGGCATAGTCGCCAATGGCGCGTTGCGAAGCGATCGAACGTTTTTTCTCGGCCGCTGTCGGCCCGCTGCCGGAGAAGGCCCCGAGTGTCGAATGGAGCGGGCCGCTCAACGTGTTCGCGCCAAGCGCCTGAGCGCAGTCGATCGCCGATTTCATGTAGTCGATACCGGCTTTGCGCGTCGAGGCATCCGGCGAGATCAGGTTCATCGCCGGATCGCCCATCGCCGAGACGGCGGTGCGTTGCAGCCCGATACGGTCGAGCAGTTCGCCGAGTTTCCTGTAGTTGTCCGGCGTGCCGGAGAAGACCGGTATTTCGACGCCGTCGAAGCCGGTCGCCTTGATGTCCCTCAACAACGGCTCGTGTTTTTTCGAGACACTGGTCGTCCACAACAACATGCACATGCCGATTTTCATCGACGCCCCTCCCTTCATTCGCTCGATCGCCGGAGGGGTGATGAGATTCAGGTCAGGCCGAGCCGAAAATGGCGGGTTCCGAGAACCGGAGCGGAGCGTGCTTTTGGTACATGAGCACCGGAAGCGCAGGAAACTGCCATTTGCAGGCCGGTCTCACCTGACTATCACCACCACCCTTCAGAGCTTCGTCCACGCCCCATTCTTCTTCGACGACTTCACGCAGGCCTCGATGAAGGCCATGCCCTCGACGCCGTCCTGCACGGTCGGGAAGACGACATCCTTAGCCGGCTTCCCGCCCTTCCGGCGCGCTGCACGAATCGCCCGCGCGGCTTCCTGATAGATGTTGGCGAAACCTTCGAGATAGCCTTCCGGATGCCCTGGCGGAACGCGGCTGACGCGCCCGGCGACGGGGAGCGCGCCGGCGCCATTACGGGTAATCAACTGCTTCGGCTGGCCGAACGGCGTGTACCAGAGATAGTTCGGGTCGGCCTGCACCCATTCGAGGCCGCCCTTCGAGCCGTAGATGCGCAATTTCAACCCGTTCTCGTGGCCGGGCGCCACCTGGCTTGCCCAGATCATTCCCTTGGCCGGGTGCGACCCGCCGACCGGCTTGAAGCGCAGCAGCACATTGATGTTGTCGTCGAGCAGCCTCCCCGGCACGAAGGCATCGAGATCGGCCGACAACGAATCGAGCTCCAGCCCGGAGACGAAACGGGCAAGGTTGTAGGCATGCGTGCCGATATCGCCCAGTGCACCGCCGGCACCCGCCTGCTTCGGGTCAGAGCGCCACGCAGCCTGCTTCTGGCCGGTGGCGGCCAGGTCTTCGGTCAGCCAGTCCTGCGGATATTCCGACTGCACGATGCGGATATCGCCGAGCTGTCCCTTGGCCACCATCTCGCGTGCCTGCCGCACCATCGGATAGGCGGTGTAGTTATGCGTCAGCACGAACACCTTGCCAGTCTTTTCGACCAGCGCCGCCAGCCTCTTTGCCTCGGCTAGCGTCGTCGCTAGTGGCTTGTCGCAGATGACGTGGATGCCGGCCTCGAGAAAAGCTTTGGCGGCCGGCACGTGCACATTGTTCGGCGTGACGATGGCCACCACCTCGATGCCATCCGGCCGATTGGCCTCCGCCTTGGCCATCTCGGCATAGGAGCCGTAGCTGCGTGCCGGATCGAGCCCAAGCTCGGCCGCCGAGGCCTTGGCGCGCTCCGGATTCGACGAGAGGGCGCCAGCAACCAGCACGAACTCGTTATCCATGCGTGCCGCGATGCGGTGCACCGCGCCGATAAAGGCGCCTTGTCCGCCGCCAACCATGCCGTAGCGGATCGGACCGCCTCCCGTTTCCGTCTTCGATGCGCCAACCACGATTTTCTCCCTCGTCATTGAAATACCCCTCCCCTTGAGGGGAAGGTGGCCCGCAGGGCCGGGTGGGGTCGGTTCATGCCGAGCCCTACGCCCAGCGACCCCACCCCGATCCGCTGCGCGGATCGACCCTCCCCTCGAGGGGGAGGGAATATCTGTGCTAGATCCCCATCATGCCGCGCAGCACCTTTTTATCGGTCGTGCCGCCGGCGAAGTCGTCGAATGCTTTTTCCGTCACCCTGATGATGTGGTGCTGGATGAAGGGAGCGCCTTCGGCCGCACCATCCTCCGGGTGCTTGAGGCAGCATTCCCATTCCAGCACCGCCCATGAATCGTAATTGTATTGGGTGAGCTTGGAGAAGATGCCGCGGAAATCCACCTGCCCGTCGCCGAGCGAGCGGAAACGCCCGGCACGGTTGGTCCAGCTCTGGTAACCGGAATAGACGCCTTGCCGCCCGGTTGGATTGAACTCGGCATCCTTGACGTGGAACGCCTTGATCCGCTCGTGGTAGATGTCGATAAATTCGAGATAATCGAGCTGCTGCAGCAGGAAGTGCGACGGGTCATAGTTGATGTTGCAGCGCTTGTGGCCGCCGACCGAATCGAGGAACATCTCGAATGTCGCGCCGTCGAACACGTCCTCGCCTGGATGAATTTCGTAGCCGACATCGACGCCGTTTTCGTCATAAACGTCGAGGATCGGCGTCCAGCGTTTGCCGAGTTCGGCAAATGCCTCCTCGATCAATCCCGCCGGCCGCTGCGGCCAGGGGTAGAGGTATGGGAAGGCCAACGCTCCGCAAAACGACACCGACGCCTTGAGCCCGAGATTCTTCGACGCCTTGGCGGCGAACTTCATCTGTTCGACCGCCCATTGTTGCCTGGCTTTTGGATTGTTGTGCACCGCAGCCGGCGCGAAGCCGTCGAACTGCGCGTCATAGGCCGGATGCACCGCCACCAGTTGCCCCTGCAGATGCGTCGACAGTTCGGTGATCTCGACGCCGGCATCGGCGCAGATGCCCTTCACCTCCTCGCAATAGGCCTTGGAGGAGGCTGCCTTCTCGAGATCGAACAATCGGGCGTCCCATGTCGGGATCTGCACGCCCTTGTAGCCCAGACCAGCCGCCCATTTGGTGATCGAGGCCAGCGAATTGAACGGCGCGGCGTCGCCCGCAAACTGCGCCAGGAACAGACCAGGCCCCTTCATCGTCGTCGGCATCGGCATCTCCCTATGTTTCACGACCAAGCATAGCGCCGATTGAAAACAGGGCCAGCGTCTTTGGTCTCTTTGCACAGCGCGCTCAGCGCCGCTATTCTGGTATTACCAAATGCCGAAATCTGGTCAAGCCATTTGACGCGCTGCCGCAGTCCTGCAACCATGCCGAGTTAAGCCACATGTTTAAGTATAATCAATAGCATAGACAGGAGCCAACGCTTGATGGCAGCACTTCTTGCCGTCCAGATGAAATTACTGTAGACCTCCCATCAAGCCCAATTGGTCGAACCAGTTTGCAAAAAAATGCTGGGACGCCTTGGGGAGGAATCATGCGGCGGCTTCGGCAGAGTGCGCCGCAGGCAAACTGGTACAGGCGATTCTGGGAAGGATAGACCATGCATCTTTCGACGCACAATTGGATGCGGGCGGAGCCGCTGGAAACGACGCTCAAGCGCATCAAGAAATTCGGCTATGAGTCGATCGAGATTTCCGGCGAACCCGAACAGTACAAGCCCAAGGAGACGCGCGCACTGTTGAACGAGTACGGCATTCGCTGCTGGGGAGCGGTGACGCTGATGCTGGGCGAGCGCAATCTCGCCGCCAAGGACCAGGGCCAACGCGAGCGGTCGGTGCAGTACGTCAAGGACGTGCTGACCATGGTCAGCGAGCTCGACGGCGAGATTATCACGCTGGTTCCCGCCACTGTCGGCAAGGTCGTGCCGGACGGCACCGAGGAAGAGGAATGGAAATGGGTGGTCGATGCCACCCGGGAATGCTTCACCCACGCCAAGAAAGTTGGCGTCAAGATCGCGGTTGAGCCGCTCAACCGCTTCGAGACTTATCTGTTCAACCGCGGCGCCCAGGCACTGGCGCTGGCCGATGCGGTCAGCCCCGAATGCGGCGTCTGCCTCGACGCCTACCACATCCACATGGAAGAATTTAACGTCTATGACGCCATCCGGCAGGTCGGCGAGCGCCTGTACGATTTCCATGTCGCCGACAACAACCGCTTCGCCGCGGGCCTTGGGCAGATCGACTGGCCGAAGATCGTCGGCACGCTGAAGGAGATCGGCTATGACGGCGCGCTGACCAATGAATTCGTCGCCCCCGTCGACCGCACGCCGGCTGCTCCCTATCCCGACATGGTCGAACGCAACCCCGTCGACATCTCGCCGGAGCAGCTGAAGTTCATTCAGGACCACGGCTCCAGCGTGCTCACGGAGAAATTCTACACCGACCAGATGCGCATCAACGCGGAAACGCTGCTGCCGCTGATCAAGTAGCCGAGCCGTTTGGAAAGAGCCCTTCCGCCTCACCGCGGCCGGGCCGAGGATGAACATGCGCATCAAAACGGTCCAAGCCTGGTGGGTCCGCATACCGATCGAAGTCGCGAAGCAGCACCGCAGCGACTTCGGTCAGGTGGCGACGTTCGACGCCGCTATCCTGCGCATCGAAACCGACGACGGGCTGGTCGGCTGGGGCGAAGGCAAGAATGCCGCCGGCAGCGCCGGGAGTTACGGCGCTCTCGTTCATTTGCTGAACTACGAGGTCGGCCCGCAGCTGGTCGGCCGCGACCCGGCCGACATCGGCGTCATCTGGGAGATGCTCTACAATGGCACGCGCCACGACAGTGCCGCTCGCGCCGGCCATGCCATGCCGCAACTGGCACGACGGGGCATGAGCATCGCTGCCATCAGCGCCGTCGACATCGCATTGTGGGACATTCTCGGCAAATCGCTCGGCGTTCCGGTCTGGCGGCTGCTCGGCGGCCGCAAGCTGGACCGCATGCCGGCCTATGCTTCCGGCGGCTGGGCCACCGCGGAAGCCATCGGCGACCAGCTGCAGTCCTACATTGCCAAGGGCGGCTTCAAGGCGCTGAAGATGCGCGTCGGCGCGATGGATGGCGCCCCACATATCTCGGCCGCTCGCGTCCGCGCCGCAAGACAGGCGCTCGGTCCAGATATCGATCTGATGGTCGACGCGCACGGCACTTACACGGTGGCCGAAGCCAAGCGCTTCATCCATCTCGCCGGCGACCTCGATCTCGCCTGGTTCGAGGAGCCGGTGATCGCTGACGACAAGCCCGGCATGGCCGAGGTGCGCGCCTGCGGTTCGATCCCGATCGCCACCGGCGAAAGCGAGGCGACACGCTATGCCTTCCGCGACCTCGCCGTGCTCAAATCCGCCGATATCTTCCAGCCGGATCCGGCCTTTTGCGGTGGCATCAGCGAGGCGATGAAGATCGGCACCATCGCCAGCGCCTTCAATCTGCGCTTTGCGCCGCATCTTTGGGCCGGCGCGCCCTGCTTCTTTGCCGGGCTGCATGTCTGCGCCGCTTCGCCGGCGAGCTTCACCGTCGAATATTCGCTCGGCGCCAACCCGATGATCCACGATCTGATCGAAGAGACTGTCGAAGCAAAGGACGGTATGGTAGCGATCCCTGATAGACCCGGGCTGGGATTCACCATTTCGGAGCGGTTCCTGGAGGCGCACGCGCAACACGGCTGACATGAAAGAAAAGAACCTTCTCGCGGAACTCGCCGCCTATCTGTTCTCCCATTCCGACAAGGAGACCGGCCGCACGCCGTCGGAGCGCGAACTGGCAGAGCATTTCAGCGTCAGCCGCGGACAGATCCGCGAGGCGCTGGCCATTCTCGAGGCGATGCGCATCGTCGAGCGACGGGCGAAATCCGGCATCTACATCGATACGAAGCAGGCGAGCGTCGAGGCGATGGCGCTGTTCGCCCGCGCGGGCCTGCCGCTCGATCCCGTCCAGATCTACGAGACGGTCGAGTTGCGCAAGATCCACGAGATCAAGGCCGCCGAACTGGCCTGTTCACGCGCCACCGAGGAGAATTTCGAGCGGCTGCGCGAGATCCTGAAGGCCTCCGAGGATCGCATCGCCGCCGGTGAAGGCCTTGCCCGGGAAGACCGCGAGTTCCACCTCGAGATCGTGCGGGCGACCAAGAACAGCGTCTTCCACAATATCTGCAGCGTCTACTACATGATGGGTGAGCTGCGCCTGCCGATCTATTTCAACGATCCCGAACGCAGCGTGCGCTCCCATGCCGAGCATATCCAGATCTACGAGGCGCTGCTGCGCCGCGACGGCAATCTCGCCCAGGCGCTGATGAGCGCCCATCTGCAAGGCGCCGAAAGCTACTGGAAGGGGCTGATCGAGGGGCGTGGGGCGGAACCGCAAAGCCCAGCGCTCGAAAAGGCCTGAAATGCCCAAGATCCTGTCGACACACAGACTGCACCCCCGTGCCTCTTCCATGCTGACAGGGGCCGGCGAACTCGTCGTTGCTTCCGCCCTCGACGCGCATACGCTTGCCGCCGAGGCAAGGGACGCCGATGTCATCATCGTTCGCGCTCCCTTGCCTGCGTCGCTTTTCGAAGGAGCAAGGAAGCTCAGGGCCGCGATCCGGCACGGCGCCGGGCTGGACATGGTACCTATGGAAGCGGCCAATGCCGCCGGCGTGCTGGTGGCGAACGTACCGGGGGTGAACGCGCGATCCGTCGCCGAATACGTGATGTTCGCGGCGCTGGCGCTGCTTAGGCGCTTTCGTGTGTTGGACCGCGACCTGCGTGCGAAGGGCTGGCTGGCCGGCCGCGAACACACTGTGGTGGCCAGCGAGCTAGCGGGCAAGACGATCGGCATTGTCGGTCTCGGCGCGATCGGCCAGGCGGTTGGCCATATCGCGGCACATGCGTTCGATCTGAATGTGGTGGCGACGACGCGCAGCATGCGGCCGGCGCCGGACAGGGTCGGCTTCCTGTCGATCGATGCGCTGATCGAACAGAGCGACATCATCGTTCTGTGCTGCCCGCTGACGCCCGAAACACGGGGGCTGATCAGCCGCGAGCGCATTGACCGGATGAAGCCGGATGCGCTGCTGATCAATGTTTCGCGCGGGCCGGTGATCGACGACGACGCGCTGATCGAGGCCTTGCAGAAGGGCCGTATCGGCGGCGCCGCACTCGATGTTTTTGCAACACAACCGCTGCCGCCCAACCACCCCTATTTCGGCTTCGACAACGTCATCGTCACCCCGCACATGGCTGGGATCACCGAGCAGTCGATGATGCGCATGGGCGTCGGCGCGGCTGGCGAAGCCTTGCTGGTGCTGGCCAACAGATTACCGGTCAATCTGCGCAACCCGGAAGTGGTCGAGCACTACCGGCGGCGGTTCCCTGTCGATCTCTGAGCGCCTCAATTTTCCCGAACTCGCCGGCGATGGTGCCGGCATGGTAAACGTCACAAAATTCCTGCTGACCGCTGGCTTCTGCGTGGCGACGGCGCAAGTCTTCGCCAACGGACAGGGCAGCTACGTGTTCTGCGACAACGGCTTGCGCTGCGTGGCGGCACCCTGTCCATCGAACAGCGCACTCGACCTCGCTACTGGTAAGCTCATCAAAGGCGTTTCAATCGACATTGATCGCCTGCCGCAGCAAGACAAAGCCCTCAATCTTTCGGACAAGCTCTATGCCGGCGAGGTCGTTGTTGTCGGATCGATCGAGAACCGCACCCGGACCTTCAACGGCAAGCGGTACACCCTGCCTTGGCTGGTTGCCACCGGCATCGAACGCGCCGCCAAGGACAGCGAACGCGGCCACTGCTCGTCGCGCTGACACGCGCTGTCGGATCAATTTGCAAGCAGCGCCTCCACGCCGGCTGCGATGCGCAGCAGGTGGTGGTCATGACCATTGCGCGCCACCAGCATCAGCCCGGCCGGGCGCGTCTTTCCCGGCATGGGCAGCGAGATTGCTGACAGATCGAACTGGTTGGCGACCTGCGTGTTGCGCAGCAGAAGACCCTCGATCCTGTTGCAGAGGGCCTCGTCACCGGTCATCGAGACGATCGTCGGCGCCGTCACCGGCGTGGTCGGCAGGGCCAGTACGTCTACCCCTGCCAGCCGCTCATCCATTGCGGCGACAAGTGCTGCGCGACGGCGCATTGCCCTGATATAGACCGTGGCCGGAATGGCGGCGGCGCGCGACAATGGTCCGCTTACCCGCGGGTCGACCGGCGTCGCCGCTCCCGTCGCCAGCCAGTCGGCATGGATCTCCGCCCCTTCCATCGCCGCGATCGAGGCGCGCTTGGTTGCCGCGCGCAGTTCGGCAAGCAGGTCGTCGATCGACAGTTCCGCAAGCCGTGCGCCGCTAAGCTCCATCTTGCGAAGACACCAGTCGAACGTCGTCGCGACCTCTTCCTGCGTATCATCGAACAGCACGCCGCGCGCAATGCCGATGCGCAGGCCGTGCAGTGGAAGCGGCAACAGTGCTGCCAGGTTTTCGCCCGACATCACTGCATCGGCCGCCGCACATTCCGCGACGGTGCGGGCCAGCGGACCGATCGAGTCCAGCGTGGCCGACAGCGGAAACGCACCCGCGAGCGGCACGCGCCGCGCGGTCGGCTTGAAACCGACGACGCCATTCAGCGATGCCGGAATGCGCACCGAACCACCCGTATCGGAACCGATAGAGATTTGGCTGGTGCCTTCGCCGACCGAAACCGCGGCGCCTGAGGACGAGCCGCCCGGAATACGGGTGGCATCGCTTGCATTGCCGGGGGTGCCGTAATGCGGATTGACGCCGATCGCGGTGAAGGCGAACTCGGTCATGTTGGTCTTGCCGAGGATGACTGCACCGGCCTGACGCAGCCGTCGCACGACAATGGCATCCCGCAGCGCCGGCGCTGCGGTGGCGAGCAGCAGAGAGCCCGCCGTGGTCGGCTCGCCAGCGACATCGAACAGATCCTTGATCGAGACGATCGCCCCATCGAGCGGCCCGAGCGTGACGCCGGCTTTTCGCCGCGCATCGGCTGCGTCGGCCGCCGCCCGTGCGGCTTCCGGGTAGAGCTTTACGAAAACGCTTTCGTCGTCGACGCGAACGGCAAGACGCGAAAGAATTGCTTCGAGGCTATCACGGGCTGATTGCATTTTCGGTGTCGGACTCCGCACGCTTGGAACGTCTTAAGATAGCAGCCCCAACTGCCGCAGGAGACATAGCCCGGCACGGTCGGATTTGCACCTGTCGAACCGAAGGAGGAAGGCCCGATGCTCTACCAAGGCAGCTGCCACTGCGGCAAGGTCGCGTTCGAGGTCGAAGGCGAGCTGACCGGAGCCGTACGGTGCAATTGCTCGATCTGCTCGCGCAAGGGTGCACTGCTATGGGCAGTGCCGCATGAAAGCGTGCGGGTGCTTGCCTGGGGCGATGATCTCGGCCGCTACAGCTTCGGCAACCATGTCATCGCGCACCGCTTCTGCCGCAGCTGCGGCATTCACCCCTTCGCCGAGGATGTCGGCGAAGGGAGCGGGCGAAGTGCCTATATCAATATTCATTGTATCGAGGCGTTGGACGTCGCCGCCGTGCCGGTCTTCGACTTCGACGGCCGTTCCGTTTAGGCCTTGGGATCGTCGATCGGCTTGGGGCCAAGGAAGAACGCCGCCAGTGCCGCAAGCAATGTCGCCGCCGCGCAATAGGCGAAGGCGCTGGCAACGCCGGTATTGTCGACCAGCAGGCCGCCGAAGACGGCGCCCAACGCGATGGCGACCTGGAACGTCATAACCATGAGCCCGCCGGCGCTTTCCGCCTGATCGGGGGCGGCTCGCACCAGCCAGGTCTGCAGCCCGACTGGGACGGCGCCGAAGGCAAAGCCCCAGCTGGCCACTGCTATTGCAGCCACGACGGGTGAGCCTCCGACCACCAGCAGCAGGAGCGCTGAAGACGCGATCAGCAGAGGCGCCAGAGTGACGGCTGCCTTGAGGCTGCGCTCGGCAATGAAGCCGCCGGCAAAATTGCCGAAGAAACCACCAATGCCGTAGGCGAGCAGCACAAGCGAGATCGTCTCGATGTCCAGTGCGGGCACCTTCTCGAGAAACGGGCGGACATAGGTGAAGCCGGCAAAGTGTCCCGAGGCGACCAGCAACACCACCAGCAGCGCTACTCTGATCATCGGCCGCTTCATCACCTCCAGCAGCGTGCGAAAACCTGCTGTACCTGCCGGCGGCAGTCGCGGGATGGTAGCCACCTGTACCAGAAGCGCCAGCGCGCCGACCACGGCGGCGATCATGAAGGCCGTCCGCCATCCCCAGATGTCGCCGACATAGGCGCCGACCGGAGCAGCGCAGACCGTCGCCACCGAAACGCCGGTGAGGATGATCGACATGGCGCGCGGCATCAGCCGCATTGGGACAAGCCGCATCGCCATGGCCGCCGACATCGACCAGAATCCGCCGAGACTGATCCCGAGCATGATGCGGGCGATCAGAAGAATAGGAAGCGACGACGCAAACGCGGCCACCAGGTTTGACAGCACAAGCAGCACGGTCAGCGCCAACATGACCAGCCTGCGGTCCAGCCGCTTGGTGACAATAGCCATGGTCGGTGCCGCAATCGCGCCAATGACGGCCGTTGCCGTTACCGCCTGCCCGGCGGCGCCTTCGGTGATGCCGAGATCCTGCGCAAGCGGCGTCAGCAGGCTGGCCGGCAGAAATTCTGCGGTCACCAGGCCGAAGACTCCGAGCGCCAAGGAGACCACCGCCCCCCATGCGGGCTCGGATCGTTCGCCAGTTTCCGATGGGTCGAGAACGGCGTCCATGACGCCTGTCGCGGGTTCGGTCATGAGGGATCTCCGGTCTGTTGCAGCGCAGCATTTGACTGCAATGCAACATAAGGAGTGACTAGCTGGAGTTTCCATGCTAGAAACACCATTATGTTTGACCGTTCGTCCAAAATCCCCGTAACCGGCGATCCACTGACGGACATATTGCGCGGATTGCGCCTCGAAGGCGTCGATTACGGCCGTTGCGAGATGAAGGAGCCTTGGGGCATCCATTTTCCGGCTCAGGCGGCGGCACGGTTTCATTTCATCGGCCGTAAAGGCTGCTGGTTGCTGCAGCCGTCCGGCGAATGGGTCGAGCTCAAGGCGGGCGACGCTGCCTTGTTGCCGCGCGGCTCAGCTCACACGCTGGCGAGCGAGCCGGGTATCGAGGCGGCGCCGATCCACGGCTATGAGGTCGAGGAAATCTGCAAGAATGTCTATTGCATGTCGAATGACGGCGTGCCCGGCTGCCGTCCGGGGACCTTGCTGTTTTTCGGCAGCATGTATTTCAATCTCGATGGCTTGCACCCCTTGCTCGGCATGATGCCGGACGTGATGCGCGCACATGAGTTGGAAGCCTATGAACCAGGTATCCCACATTTGCTGGAAGCGATGGCCCGCGAGGTGACGATGGAGCGCGTCGGCTCCGGCGGCATCCTGGCGCGGCTGGCCGATGTGCTTGCCGCGACCGTCATCCGCTCATGGGTCGAGCGCGGCTGCGGCGACTCTTCCGGATGGATCGCGGCGGTCAGGGATCGCGAGATCGGCCGGGTGCTGGCCGCGATCCACCTGGAACCGAACCGTGACTGGACGGTGGAGGCTCTGGCGAAGATGATGGGTGCCTCGCGATCGGGTTTCGCCGATCGTTTCGCCACCATTGTCGGCGAAACACCGGCAAAGTACGTCACGCAGGTGCGGATGCACCAGGCGCGGCAATGGCTGGTCCGCGACCGGCTCAAGATTTCGGTCGTCGCGGCGCGCCTCGGCTACGAATCCGACGCCTCCTTCAGCCGCGCCTTCAAGCGGGTCATCGGATCGCCGCCCAGCCATTTCCGGGCCGAGGAACAGGCGGAGATCCGCTAGGCCGGCTAAACGTTGGCCGGCTTATTGCTCGGTGATGCAGGCCGAGCCGGCACTGCTCTTGCAATATTTGCCGGAGGCCCCGCACCTGCCATCCGAGACTTCGACGACGGTGCCGCTCAACAACAGTTTGCAGTCGCTGGTGGACAGATTGACCGTGCCATTGAGGCCCTTGATCTTCTTGGCGTCGACCTTCGCACCGGCGACGACTTTCTTGGCTGCCTGCGCCTCGCTCAGATGCGCGGCCGACAATCCCATACCGGCGACAACCAGGATCGTCGCAAAAGTGCGGAACAGATTTCCCATAGCCAACCCTCCATTTCGGGCCCCCAAATGGGCTTGCAAAGCCCGTTTGGGACCAAAGGATCAGCCTATTCGACAAATCGG
Source organism: Mesorhizobium sp. M1027 (assembly GCF_040318745.1). NCBI lineage: Bacteria > Pseudomonadati > Pseudomonadota > Alphaproteobacteria > Hyphomicrobiales > Phyllobacteriaceae > Mesorhizobium > Mesorhizobium sp. M1027. The sequence continues at coordinate 384,320 of NZ_JAMYMW010000003.1, forward strand.
AGCACCCGCATCCCCCGCACGGGGGAGATGACGGGAAGACTCGAGCATTTCGCACCAAATGGAGTCACGTAGCGTCGCACAAATGCGGCTAAAACACATAGATGGAGCAGGAAACACGGTTCGCGTTGAACGCATCCCCCTCCAGCTGCAGTAAAGAGGCTTGTACTTAGCCGGCGTGACGCAGGCTTACTCCGCTGCCCTTGTCGAACAGCACCACCTTATCCGGATTCCAGGCAAAGCGTACCGGCTGCTCTATCTGGACGTCGGTCCTGGCCGGCACGGTGGCGCGCAGCATGGCGTCGCCGACCCGCAGCGTCAGGATCTTCTCGACGCCATGGTTCTCGACATCGTGGACCCGCGCCTCGACCGGCGCGCCGGTCTCGAGATAGACGTCCTCGGGACGAATACCGAAGACGAGCGGGCGACCGTCGGTCGCCGCGCCCGTCTTGGCACCCCCCGAAGTCTTGGCACCCCCCGCAAACGGCAATTCGAAATTGAGCGGCGCCATCACCGCACGTCCGTTGACGAGCTTGCCGTCGATGAGGTTCATCGGCGGCGAGCCGACGAAGCTTGCCACGTAGGTGTCGCGCGGATTGTTGTAGATCTCGTACGGCGTGCCGGTCTGGACGATGCGGCCATGGTTGAGCACGCCGACCTTGTCACCCATCGACATCGCCTCGATCTGATCATGCGTCACGAACAGGAAGGTGGCGCCAAGCTGCATCTGCAGGTTCTTCAATTCGGTGCGCAGCGCCTCGCGCAATTTGGCGTCGAGCGCCGACAACGGCTCGTCCATCAGGAATACCCGCGGCTTGCGCACGATGGCGCGGCCGATCGAGACGCGCTGCATCTCGCCGCCTGAAAGCCTGTCGGTCTTGCGGTCGAGCAGATGCTCGATGCGCAGCGTCCTGGCCGCGCGGTCGACACGATCCTTGATCTCGGCATCGGGCAGCCGGCGGATCTTCGGCTTCAGCGGAAATTCGAGGTTCTGGCGCACCGTATAGCGCGGATAGAGCGAATATTGCTGCAGCACCAGCGCCACGTCGCGCTCGGCCGCGCCCCAGTCGGCGACATCGACGCCATCGATGAAGACCTGGCCTTCGCTCGGTTTTTCCAGGCCGGCAATCATGCGCAGCGTCGTCGTCTTGCCGGCGCCGGTCTCGCCAAGCAGGACGAAGAACTCGCCATCGGCGATGTCGAGATCGAGCCCGGTCAAGGCGGTGTGGTTCCCGAACTTCTTTGAGATGTTCTTGAGCTGGATGTGGGCCATCAGAGTCTCACTCCCAGCGATTTGCCGCTCGCCGTGTCGAAGAAATGCGCCTGGCTGGGATCGATTCTGACAAAGACCCTTTCGCCGGGGCCGCTGATGAAGCCGCTCTTGGTGCGCGCACGCAGCATCTTGGAGCCGACCTTGAGGTCGACGATGTCGAAGGACCCGAGCGGCTCGACGATCTGCGTCTCCACCGGCAGGAACCCCTCGGCGGCTTCGCGGCGGACGAGGACGCCTTCCGGCCGGATGCCGAGCGCGAGTTGGCTGCCGGCATGGCCATTGAGCTTCGACAGCAAGGCGCGCGGGAATTCGAAGCCAGCGGCCGCATCGCCGACCGTGACCGAGGCCGATGAGGGTTTCTCGGTCACCGAAGCGTCGGCGACGTTCATCACCGGGCTGCCGACAAATTGCGCGACGAAAAGATTCGCCGGATGCGAATAGACCTCGTCCGGCGAGCCGACCTGCTGCAGCACACCTTCATGCATGATGACGATGCGGTCGGCGAGGCTCATCGCCTCGATCTGGTCGTGGGTGACGTAGATGCTGGTCGAACCCTGCTTGATGTGCAGCCGCTTGATCTCGGCCCGCATCTCCTCGCGCAGCTTGGCATCGAGCGCCCCGATCGGCTCGTCCATCAGCATCGCCTTCGGCCGCCGCACCAAGGCTCGGCCGATCGCCACGCGCTGCATGTCGCCGCCCGACAGCGCCGACGGTTTATTGGCGAGGAGATCGCTGATCTGCAGCGTCTTGGCGACCGAGCGAACCTCGCTGTCGATCTCGGCCTTGCTCTTGCGCGTCGCCCTGAGCGGAAAGGCGATGTTCTCATAGACGCTCATATGCGGATAGAGCGAGAACGACTGGAAGACCATGGCGATATCGCGATCGGCGGCCTTGAGGTGCTGGACCGGCTTGCCGTCGATGAGGATGTCGCCGCCGTCGATCGTCTCCAGCCCGGCAATCGCCCTGAGCGTCGTCGTCTTCCCGCAGCCCGACTGGCCGAGCAGCACGATGAACTCGTTGTCGTCGATCTTCAGGTTGAGGTCTTTGATGACCTGGACGGCGCCGAAATATTTCTGGACGCCTCGAAGCTCGATCTGGGTCAATGCTGTGCCCCCGGATTTGCCCCTTGCCCGGTGCCGGCCTTCTCCTCCGGCGCGATCTTGGAGGTGATGTTGAAGCCGATCAGGCCGATCAGGATGATGGTCACGCCATAGCTGTGCAGCAGCATGTTCCACGGCTGGCAGAGCGCGATGATACCGAGCACCATCAGCACCTGGCTGCCCGGTTCGAGATATTTCTGGTTGATGTCGCGAAAGCTCATTTGCGGATCGCTCCAAACGACATGCCGCGCAACAGGTGGTTGCGGAGCAGGAAGGTGAAGATCGCGACCGGCAGCAGGAACAGGAAGGTTCCGGCGGCAATCACCGTCCAGTCCGGCAGGCCGGAACCGATCTGGCTGGGGATGAAGGGCGGTGCTGTCTGGGCACGGCGGCTGGTCATGATCAGTGCGAAGGCATATTCGTTCCACGCCGTGATAAAGCAGAACACGGCGGTGGCGGCGATGCCGGTGGCGGCCTCGGGCAGCACGATCTTGAAGAAGGCCTCCATGCGCGTATAGCCGTCGACGAGGGCCGCCTCCTCATACTCCTTGGGGATCTCGTCCATGAAGCCTTTCATCAGCCACACCGAGAAGGACAGGTTGAAGGCGGTGTAAAGGATGATCAGGCCGATATGGGAATCGTTGAGGCCGACCGCCCGGTACATCAGGAACATCGGAATGGCGACGACCACCGGCGGCAGCATGCGTGTCGACAGGATGAAGAACAGTAGGTCCGCCTCGCCTTTTACCTTGAAGCGCGAGAACCCATAGGCGGTGAAGGTGCCCATGCCGACGGCCAGGACGGTCGAGGTTATGGCAACGATCAGTGAGTTCATGAAACGGCTCGGATAGCCCGACCACTGCACATGGCCCTTGCCGTCGCGCACGATCTTTTCGCCCCCATTGAAGACGACGCGCTCCCACCACGGCGCAGCCGCGTACTCCTCCGGCGACGGCGGGCTGCGCAGCTGCGAACGCTTGGTGAACAACTTGACGAAGGGGGATATCTCCGGCTGGAAAACCACCGTCGGCGGAATGGTGGTGGCAAGGTTGCGCGGCTTGAACGCCGTCGAGGCGATCCAGTAGATCGGCGCCAGGAAGATGATCGTCACCAGCAGGACAGCGACAATGGCGACCCGGTTGAAGGTGATTTCGGAAGAAGTGCGGACTGCGGCCATCTCAGCGCTCCTTCACCTTGTTGAGGTATTTGACATAGATGTTGGTGATCGCCAGCACCATGATCAGCACGATGTAGGCGAGCGCGCAGGAACGCCCGGTCTGCCATTCCTGGAACGCCATCTTGTAGAGCCGGATCGAGATCAGCTCGGCCGTCGGCTGGCTGGTCAGGATGTAGGCGAGGTCGAAGGTCTTGAACGCCTCCATGGTGCGGAAGATGACCGCGATCATCAGGATCGGCGCAACCAGCGGCAGCGTTATACGGAAGAAGGTGTAGAACGGCCCGGCCCTGTCGATCGCGGCTGCCTCGTAGAGATGCTTGGGCACGGCCGACAGGCCGGCCAGCGACAACAGCATGACGAAGGGCGACCACATCCAGATGTCGGTCAGCGCGACCGCATAGAGCGCCATTTTCGGATTCGACAGCCATTCGAAGGTGCCGAGGCCCAGCGCATAATTGATGATGCCGAAGGACGGATCGTAGAGCAGCTTCCAGAACAGGCCGACGACGGCCATCGACAGCATCATCGGCAACAACAGAAGCGTCGTCAGCAGGCCCTTGAGCGGAATGTCGCGGTTGAGCAGCATGGCCACGCCGAAGCCGACGAGCAGCTGGCCGGCGACCGAGATGATGACGTATTTCGCGGTGATGGCGAAGTTGGACCAGACATAGGGATCGCTGAGCAGGTCGCGATAGTTTTGCAGCCCGACGAAATTCGCCGCCGCGCTGGTCGAGGCGCGGAAATCGGTGAACGAATAGCCCAGCGAATAGATCAGCGGGAAGATGTTGAAGACGATCAGAAACAGGATCGTCGGGATGATGAAGAGATTGCGGATCGAAATGTCGCTTAGACCGCGAGCGGCGGCCCGCGAGGACCTGTCCAGCGTGGTGATCATTGTGGTCGCCAAGACCCTGCTCCCAGTTCAGAAATCAGAAAGATTTCAAAAATCAGAAAAAGAAACGGAGGAGGCACGAGCGCCCCCTCCGTGAAACTTCATGCTTATTGGCCGCGGCCGTATTTCTTGAAGGTCGCGTTCCAGTCGGCTGCCAGTGCGTCCAGCGTCTCCTTGGCGGTGCCTTCGCCGCCGATCATGTAGGGATAGATGCGCTGGTTGAGCTGCTGCAGCAGTTCGGCATATTCCGGAACCGCCCAGAAGTCCTTGACCTTGAACATGGTCTCGTAGAACGCCTTGTTATAGGGTGTGGCGTTCTGGAATTCGGGCGACTTGAGCACGGCGGCACTACAGGTGTAGCCGCCGAGCGCTGCCCACTTCTTCTGGGTCTCGTCCTTGATGAACCATTCCAGGAACTTCGTCGCCTCTTCCTGCTTCTGCGAGTAGGAAACGATGGAGATGCCCTGACCGCCGAGTGCGGCGAACTGGTCGCCGCCAGGTCCGGCTGGATTGGCGAAGAAGCCGGTGTTCTTGGCGTTCGGGTTCGACGCCTCGTTGATCAACGAGGGGAAGAACGCGAAGTAGTTCATGCTCATCGCGGCCAGGTTTTCAGTGATCGCCTGGTTGTCCTCGACGAAGAACGACTTGGCCCAGCCCGGAGGCGTGAACTTGTAGAGTTCCTTGTAGGCGTCGAGCGCCGCGATCGCCTTGTCGGAGTTGATGAAGCCATCGACCTTGTAGGTCTTATAGTCACCCAGCTCGCCGCCAAAGGAGAACAGCGCGTTTTCGAAGCCCATCGCCATCGCGTCATAAGAATTGTCGGTGTAGATGGCGATGCCGTATTTTTTCTGGTCCGGCCGGTAGAAGAATTCGGCGATGTCGCGTAGCGCCTTGAAATCCTTCGGCACGTCGAGATCGTAGCCATACTTGGCCTTGAAGGCTTCCTTTTCCTTGGGGTCTTCGAACCAGTCCTTGCGATAGGACCAGCCGACGGCGTCGCCTTCGAGCGGAATGGCCCAGTACTTGCTGCTGCCGCCCGGATATTCGGCATAGTATTTCACCGTGGCCGGTGCCATCACTTCACCGACCTTGTGCTTGTTGAAGAAGTCGGTCAGGTCGACATAGTGGCCACCGGTCGAGCCGGCACCAAGCCATTGCGAGTCGCCGACGACCATATCGTAGGCGTCGCCATGGGCGTTGAACTCGGTGAAGGCCTTGGTCTGGAAGTCGGGCCACGGTGTGGTTTCCACCGTGATCTTGACGCCGGTCTCCTTCTCGTACTCGTTGCCGAGTTCCTGCAGGTAATTGGCCGGATCCCATTCCGCCCAGAAGATTGTAAGTTCCTTTTCCTGCGCGTAGACGGACGTTCCGCAGGCGAGCACTAGGCCGATACCAGCAAGCAAGCTGGTCATTGTCTTGCGCATAATGATTTCCTCCCTTGTGCGCATTCTACCGCGTCATGCGAGCCGGCGGCGAGGCCGGCCCTGGTAGTCCTCCCGTGACGGCACCGTTCCGGTTTTTGAGCCTCCTCGCTCGACCGAAACGGATCTCAGCCTTCACCTTTGATCCGCTTTATTTGTCCTGATCTGGTATTACCAATTTAAGAGGAACGTCAAGCCCTTTCTTGGACGGTGGCGGCACGCAGACAAGTTGGCTTCTGCGATATCTGCCTGTTTTCCCTGAATTTTCCTACTCCTTGATACATGAATGCCTTACTTGGGCCGCTGCATCGCTAGTAGCATGAATAGCCAGGTTGAAAATCTGGTCGAACCAGATTGGCGTCATCTCACGGCGGTCGTCGGCGCGATCCCATCTCCTTCAATCATCGATTCCGTCACCGCCGCGCGCACCAGAGCGCCGGCCGCCCATTGCGCGACCGACATCATGCGGCGGCTATCCAGTCCCCATATATCCTTCAAAACGATCAGCACCTCAACGCCGAAGATCAGCGACAGCGCCTGCGCGAGCCGCTTGAATTCGCGCGGCGGCAACTGGCCCTTGAGTGGCGCGATCGCATCCTTCAAAAGCTCGATGCGATGGCCGCGCGTGAAGGCCGGTTCGCCGCCCAGCGTGCCTGCCTGTCGCTGTGCCCACTGGTCGAGCGACAGTTTCAGCGCCGCCTTGAACGTCGCTTCGAAGGCCTCGATGCGTGGCATGGCGGTGTCGAACAGCTCGGCCACCCGGCGCTCCGGATCGGCAGAGCTCGATTGCCAGGTAAGGATCGGCCCGAGCCCTTCGTCGACCACCGCCTGCACCAGCGCCGCCTGGCTCGGAAAATACCGATAAGCGGTGGCGCGCGAGACTTCCGCTGCTTCCGCCACCTCGCTGACGGAGGGCGTGGCGCCGGCCTGCATCAGCTTTGTCGCCGTCTCCAGCATCAGCCGCTGGGTGCGCGCGCGGGCCCCGCGCTCAGCCCGCGGGCTGGCGCCTTGGCCGGCGTCGTCGTTCACTGTCGCTTGTTGACGTGAGACATCCATGTCAATACGATACGCGCGTCTCAAAAAATTGCAATGGCCCTTCGCCCATCGAACGGCCAGGCAAAGGGGCGGCAGCGCCGAACACGCCCAAGACCGGGGAAACGCGATGAAGCGCATCTATGTGGTGGGCACCGCCGACACCAAGGGCGAGGAACTCGCATTTCTGTACGATGCGGTCGCCGCTACCGGCGCTTCGATTGCCCGTGTCGACATCGGAACACGCGGCGCGACCGTGCCGGTCGACATTTCGGCCGACGAGGTCGCCAGCCACCATTCCGAGGGTCGCAATGCCGTGCTCGGCGTCGACGATCGCGGCACCGCTGTGGCGGCAATGGCTGCCGCCTTTGCCCGGTTTGTTCAATCGCGCAGCGACATTGCCGGGATTGTCGGTATCGGCGGCGGTGGCGGCACCTCGATCATCACCGCAGGCATGCGCACGCTGCCGCTCGGCCTGCCCAAGATCATGGTTTCGACGTTGGCCTCCGGTGACACCACGCCTTACGTCGACGTCTCCGACATCGTCATGATGCCGTCGGTGACCGACATGGCCGGCCTCAACCGACTTTCCCGTGTCGTGCTGCACAATGCCGCCCAGGCGATATCAGGCATGGCGGCAAAGCCGGCGCCGCCGGCCGACGGCAGACCCTCGATAGGCCTGACCATGTTCGGCGTCACCACGCCATGCGTGACCGCGATCGCCGATGAGCTTCGTTCGACCTATGACTGCATGGTCTTTCATGCCACCGGAACCGGCGGCCGCACCATGGAAAAAATGGCCGACAGCGGCCTGTTGTCCGGCGTCATCGACATCACAACGACCGAAGTCTGCGACTTGCTGCTTGGCGGCGTGCTGCCGGCGACCGAAGATCGCTTTGTCGCCATCGCCCGCACCAGGCTGCCTTATATCGGCTCGGTCGGCGCGCTCGACATGGTCAATTTCTGGGCGCCGCCGACAATTCCGGAACGCTATCGCGGCCGGCTGTTTTATGAGCACAATCCAAACGTCACGCTGATGCGCACCACTGCCGACGAAAGCAGGACGATCGGTGAATGGATCGGGACAAGGCTGAGCCTCTGCCAAGGTCCGGTTCGTTTCCTCATTCCGGAGAAAGGCGTGTCGGCGCTCGACATCGAAGGCGGCGCCTTCTTCGGCCCTGAAGCCGATGCCGCTTTGTTCGAGGCGATCGAGCGTACCATCAAACCCGCCAAAACGCGGCGCGTGCTGCGCCTGCCGCTGCATATCAACGACCCCGAATTCGCCTGGGCTGCCACAACGGCCTTCCTCGACATCGCCAGACAGTGAGACACCAAGACATGGCCGCCATACCGCGCAAGAAAATCCTGGAGAAATTCCGCATGATGATCGCCGACGGCGTGCCGATCGTCGGCGGCGGTGCCGGCACCGGCCTGTCGGCCAAGGCCGAGGAAGCCGGCGGCATCGACCTGATCATCATCTACAATTCCGGCCGCTACCGCATGGCCGGGCGCGGCTCGGCCGCCGGCCTGCTCGCCTATGGCAACGCCAACGAGATCGTCAAGGAGATGGCCTATGAAGTGCTGCCGGTGGTGAAGAAGACGCCGGTGCTGGCCGGCGTCAACGGCACCGATCCCTTCGTCATCATGCCGCTGCTTTTGGCCGAGTTGAAGACGATGGGCTTTTCCGGCGTGCAGAATTTTCCGACGATCGGCCTGTTCGACGGCCAGATGCGGCGGAGTTTTGAAGAAACCGGCATGGGCTTCGGGCTCGAGGTCGACATGATCGCCGAGGCTCACAGACTCGACCTGTTGACCACGCCCTATGTCTTCAACCCAGACGAGGCGCGCGCCATGACAACAGCCGGCGCCGACATCGTCGTCGCCCATATGGGGGTGACCACCGGCGGCTCGATCGGCGCGAGGTCGGCTAAATCGCTGGACGACTGTGTCAGCGAGGTCGACGCCATCGCCAAAGCGGCACGCTCAGTACGCGAGGACATAATTCTGCTTTGCCATGGCGGGCCGATCTCGATGCCGGACGACGCCAGATATATTCTCGAGCGTTGCAAGGGCCTGCACGGGTTCTATGGCGCCAGTTCGATGGAGCGGCTGCCGGCGGAAGCCTCGATCGCCAGGCAGACGGCGGATTTCAAGGCCGTCACGTTCGGCGCTGCGTAGAGACCAGCAAAAGAAGGTGGGACGATGACCGACAACAGCAAGGTATTCGTATATCCAAAAGACGTCAGCGTCTTCGGCTTCGACTGGGGCAGGCTGTCGCTGACGGTCGCTCCCGAAGTGAACGGCGCAAAGCAATTTTCCGGTGGTGTCGTCGACCTCCCGTCGGGCAAGGGCCATACGCGTCATAACCATCCGGGTGCGGAGGAGATCATCTTCGTCATCTCAGGCAATGGCGAGCAGATGGTCGAGGACGAGAAAGGCAACCCGGTCGTCGAGAAGGTCGGCCCCGGCTGCACCATCTATGTGCCGGAAAGCCGCTTCCACTCGACGCTCAATACCGGCGATGGGCCGATGCAGCTTTTCGTCGTCTATTCGCCGGCCGGGCCGGAACTGGCGTTGCGGGAGTTGCCGGATTTCAGGTTGATCCCGCCGGGCGGGGGATAGAAGCGCCTAGCCCCCGCCCCTGTTCCAGCCCCGGCCCCGATCGCCGAACATCACGTACCCTGTGTCGGTGACCGCCACCGTGTCCTCCAGCTTGATGAAGCCGCGCGTGGGGTGGAGCATGGTCGTCTCGACCGAAAGCACCATATTTTTCTCCAGCGGCTTTGCGGCATAGGTGCCTTCATAGGTCACAGGATGGTTGGTCATCAGGAACGGCGCTTCATGCGTGATCAGCCCCATGCCATGCGCGAAGAAATCGGTATAGGGCGCAACCTTCGACTTCTTCAGCGCGCCTTCGGCATGAGAAATCATGTCACCGCCCAGCGTGCCCGCCTTGACCTTGGAGAAGGCCGCCTGCTGCACTGTCTCGATCTCGGCCAGCAGATCCTCGAGTTCGGCGTCAGGCTCGCCCAGCACGCCCATGCGGCAAAGGTCGCCGATATAGCCGTGGTAGTTGCCGCCGGAATCGATCGACATCACCTCGCCCCGTTTCCACGCCTGCGGCGAGGCGGCGCGGTTGTGGCTGGAGCCTAGCGTCAACAGGCAATATTCGAAATGCGCGCCGCGATTGGTCTCCTCGCGCCTGAGCTGTTCGATGATCTCGCTCTTGGTCGTGCCTTCGCGTGCCCAGCCGATGGTCGCCAGCATGGAATCGGTGATCAGCTCGGAGGCGATGCGCAGCTTCTCCAACTCGGCCTCGGTTTTGATTGCGCGCATGCGCTCCAGCATATCAGTCGCATCGATCAGCTTGGCATCCGGCAGCGCGTTGCGGATCAGCATATAGGCGTCGGACGGCAGGAAGGCGGGCTCGATGCCGATGTGGGCATTGCCCTTGCCGATCTTTCGCAAATGCTCGACCGCCAGATTGGCGGCATCGAGCGTGCCCCAGCAGGCGGCATGCAGTGTCGGCGTCCAGAATGGATGGTTCTGGTGCTCGCCGCCTTCCATGCGGTTGCCGATATAGGCGGCATGCTCCGGCCCACCTTTCTCATAGACGACGACAGGCAGATAACGGCTGTGGCCGATCGCATCCATGGCGGCGAAGAAGATGAACTTGTAGCCGCCAAGCAGATACTGCGTGTTGTGCTTGGAGGTGGCGAGCAGCACGTCGATGCCGGCCTCCTCCATCAGCCCGTCCACCCTGGCCTGGTCGAACGGCACGCCGCCGACGGCATTCTTGCCTGGGGCAACGTTCATGTCTCTCTCCCTGAAATCCTTAGCTGGCCGCTCGCCAGCACCGGCTTTTCCGGCTCTGACCCTCGGCTATGCTTGAATCTGCATCATTTTGCCCGATCTGGTCCAGCCAGAACGGGCGAACCAGCCCCAAAGCTGGTCCACCTGCTGCACTTTACTCCAGTCTGGGTCCTGCCAGAACCGCGCATCGAACCGTTTCTATACAACTGGTCCAACGGACGGAAATTTCAAAGCCACGTGAGGATGCGCCAATTCCGTCTTTGGCGAAACCCCGCACAAGGCCCATAATCAGCTTTGCAGGATGCTTACGAGCGTCCGAGGGGTACGGCGGACCCGGCCGGGTCCGCGGAGAGGACGGAGTTCGATCATGCCAGAGTTCACCATTTCCAGACGTACGATGCTTGCGGGTTCGGCATTGCTGCTGGCCTCCACCGCCATGCCGACGATCGGCTCGGCGCAGACGCCGAAAAAGGGCGGACGACTGGTCGTCGCCGCTGATTCCGAGCCGCGCAATCTCAATCCGGCGATCGTCGCCTCGAACGGCGTCTTCTTCATTTCGAGCAAGATCGTAGAAACCTTGGCTGAGGCCTCCTTTGAGGGCAAGGACGGGCTCGATCCGCGCCTGGCGCTCAGCTGGGAAGGTGCCGCCGACGGCCTGTCGGTGACGTTCAAGCTGCGCGAGGGCGTCAAATGGCATGACGGTAAACCCTTCACCTCCGCCGATGTCGCGTTCTCGGCGCTGCATATCTGGAAGCTGCTGCAGAATCTCGGCCGCACCGTGTTCAAGGACCTGGAGGCGGTCGACACGCCGGACGAAGCCACCGCCGTGTTCAAATTCGCCAAGCCGACACCGTTCCAGCTGATCCGCAACGCCTTGCCGGCGCTGAGCAGCGTGGTGCCCAAGCACATCTACGAGACCGGAAAGATCGAGGACAACCCGGCCAACAACGCCCCGGTCGGCACCGGCCCGTTCAAATTCGCCGAATACAAACCCGGCGAATATTACCGGCTAGAGAAGAATACGGATTATTGGGGCAAGGACGAGCCCTATCTCGACGAGATCATCTATCAGGTGCTGCCGGACCGCACAGCAGCGGCCAGCGCGCTCGAGGCCGAAGAGATCCAGCTCGCCGCCTTCTCCGCCGTGCCCCTCGCCGATCTCGACCGCATATCCAAAGTGCCCGGCCTCAAGGTGATCACCAAGGGTTACGAAGGGCTGACCTACCAGCTCGTCGTCGAGATCAACCATCGCCGCAAGGAGCTGGCCGACCTGAAAGTGCGCCAGGCGATCGCTCACGCCATCGACAAGGACTTCGTCGTCAAGACGGTGTTTCTCGGCTATGCCGCCACCGCCACTGGCCCGGTGCCGAAAAACGACCCGCAATTCTACACCGCCGACGTGCCGACGTACGCCTTCGACGTCGTCAAGGCCAACACCTTGCTGGACGAGGCCGGCTACAGCCGAGGCGATGACGGCAAGCGCTTTTCACTGAACCTGCTGCCGGCGCCCTATTTCAACGAGACCAAGCAGTTCGGCGACTATCTGCGCCAGGCGCTCGCCGACATCGGCATCGACGCTCAGCTGGTCAACAACGACTCGGCCGCGCATATCAAGGCCGTCTACACCGACCACGCCTTCGACCTTGCGGTCGGGCCGCCGGTGTTCCGCGGCGATCCTGCGATCTCGACCACCATCCTGGTGCAGAGCGGCATTCCAGACGGCGTGCCCTTCTCCAACCAGGGCGGCTACAAGAACGCCGAACTCAATGCCCTGATCGCCAAGGCATCGGAGACGCTCGACACCGCCGCCCGCACCGAACTCTACAAGGAGTTCCAGAGAAAAGTTGCCGCCGACCTGCCACTGATCAACGTCGCCGAATGGAGTTTCATCAGCGTCGCACGTGATACGGTCAAGAATATCGCCAACAACCCGCGCTGGGCGGTATCGAACTGGGCGGACACTTGGCTGGAGGGGTAAGGAAGTCTCTCCAGACTTGCGCCCCGCTTGTGTGGGTGCTCAGCTTCAACGATGAGAGCTTTTTCGCGTCCCCCTCTGTCCTGCCGGACATCTCCCCCACAACGGGCCAGATCGGCTGTCATTGTCGCTTTCGCCAATCTCGAGCGTTGCAAGACGGCCGGCAACGCCGAAGCTGCCAATCTCCCTTCTTGTGGGGGAGATGTCCGGCAGGACAGAGGGGGACGCCGTAGAGCGCGGCACCGAAGACTTGGCTCTCCTATCGGCGTTACGCCATGACCCGCGCTGTCATCCTGCTTCGCCGCCGTCTCGTCGGCAGCATCTTCGTGCTGCTGATTGTCGTCATCGGCACCTTCCTGTTACTCGAAGCCGCTCCCGGCGACGCGGTTGATGCCTACATCGTCTCGACCGGCGGCGACGCCGGCATGATCGAGCTGTTGCGTCACCGCTGGGGTCTCGACCAGACGGAGCTGACGCGGCTCGCCAATTATCTTTGGGCGCTGCTGCATCTCGATCTCGGCCAATCGGTGACCTTTTCGCGGCCGATCCGCGACGTCATCCTGGAGCGCCTGCCCAACACGCTGCTGTTGATGGGCAGCGCCACCGCGCTCTCCTTCGGTCTCGGCTCGGCGCTCGGCATCTATGCCGGCGCCAGGCCCGGCAGTTTTCGCGATCGCTTTCTGTCCATCGGTTCGCTGGCGCTCTATGCCGTGCCGGGCTTCTGGCTTGGGCTGGTGCTGATCATCGTCTTTGCCGTCGACCTGCGATGGTTTCCGATCGGCGGGATCGAGAGTATCGCCTCGGCCCGGACCGGCCTCGATCGCGCCGCCGATATCGCCCGCCATCTCGTCCTGCCGGTTTCGGCGCTCGGCTTCATCTATCTCGCGCTCTATCTGCGCATGATGCGCGCCGGCATGGCCGAGGTCTGGCGACAGGATTTTGTGCTGGCCGCCCGCGCCAGAGGACTTTCCCGCCGCCGCATCGTGCTCGCTCACGTCGCCCGCAATGCGCTGTTGCCGCTGGTCACCATGCTTGGCCTGCAGTCCGCGCAAATGTTGGGCGGCAGCGTCGTTATCGAAAGCGTCTTTTCCGTGCCAGGCCTTGGCCGGCTGGCGCAGGAAGCGGTGGCGGCACGCGACACGCCGTTGCTGCTCGGTATCATTCTCATCAGTTCCGTCCTGGTCGTCATCATCAACCTTCTCGTCGACATCGCCTACGCCTTCCTCGATCCGCGCGTCGGGGCCAGTGAGGCCGGCGCGTGAGCCCGCTTCGCCGCTTTCTTCGGACCCCGGAAGCGATCGCCGGCGCGGTCATCCTGACGGCGCTGTCTGCCGTGGCGCTTGCCGCACCTTTGTTCTTTCCGAGCGATCCGCAGGCCATTGCCGGGCCGGCATTGCTGTCGCCGTTCCAGGACTGGTCGCTGCCACTCGGCACCGACCGTCTCGGCCGTGACGTGCTGGCCGAGCTTTTCCATGGCGCCCGCACCTCGCTGGCGGTCGGCCTGGCAGCAGCAGCCACCGCGCTTGCCGTCGGCGCCGTAATCGGCACGTTGGCCGGTTTTGCCGGCGGCCTTGTCGACGAGGTGCTGATGCGCATCACCGACGCTTTCCAGACCGTCCCAGCCTTCCTGCTGGCTTTGGCTTTCGTCAGCATTGTCGGGCCGTCGCTCGGCGTCGTGGTCGCTGCGATCGCGCTGGGCGCCTGGACCGGACCGGCACGCGTGGCGCGGGCCGAAGTGCTGTCGATCCGCGAGCGCGATTTTGTTGCCGGCGCCCGCGTCATCGGCATGCATCCGCTGGAGATCGCCCTTCGCGAGGTGCTGCCCAACGCGCTGCCGCCGGTACTGGCGTTGTCGTCGGTGATCGTCGCCGCGGCTATTCTCACCGAAGCGGCATTGTCTTTTCTCGGCCTCGGCGACCCCAACCGCGTTACCTGGGGCGGCATGATCGCCGAAGGCCGCGCCGTGCTGCGCACCGCGCCCTTCCTCTCGATCGTTCCGGGAATAGCACTCGTACTGACCGTGCTCGGCGTCTATCTCGCCGGCGAAGGCGTCGTCGAGACGACATCGGTGAGGAGGAGCCTGTCGTGACGGCGCTTGCTTCGATCCGCAATCTGACGGTGACGTATCGCCGCGACGGCGCCGAGGTGGCGGCGCTGAAGCATATCAGCTTCGATGTCGCCGCTGGCGAGCGCCTCGCCATCATCGGCGAGAGCGGCTCGGGCAAGAGCACGTTGGCGCTGGCGATTGCTGGGCTGCTGCCGGCCACTGCCAAGATCAGCGGAGCGATCGAGTGGCAGATGACGGAATTTCGATCGTCTCATTCGAAAGACCGTCAATCTTTCCTTGTTCTCAATAGCCTTCCTCTCGGAGGCCGCGATATCGGCTTCGTTTTCCAGGACCCATCCGCCAGTCTCGATCCGGTCATGCCAATCGGCAAGCAGATCGCGGAAGTCGCGCGCACCCATCTCGGACTTGACTGGCGACACGCCTATGCCAGAGCAAAAACCTTGCTCGAACGGGTCCGTCTGCCCGACCCCGATGCCGCTCTGCGCGCCTTTCCACATCCGGCGGCCAGAAGCAGCGCGTGGCGATCGCCGCCGCGATCGCGGCCGGGCCGAAACTGCTGATAGCCGACGAGGCGACCAGTGCACTGGACACCATCGTGCAGGCCGAAATCGTCGGGCTGATCCGGCGACTGGTGTCAGAGGACGGCATGACGCTGCTGTTCATCAGCCACGACATTGCGCTGGCCGCTGAGCTTGCACAGCGCATCGCGGTGTTCCAGCATGGCGAGCTGCTCGAGCTAGGTGCGACGGCGCAGGTGATCAGTGCGCCGCGTCACGCGTACACAAGGGCGCTGCTCGACGCCAATCTCGGTCTCGACGCCGAGCCGCTGCTGCAGCGAACATGACCAGTCCGCTGCTCGCCGTTTCCGGCCTGACCAAACGATACAGTAGCGGCGGCAAGATCATCGCCGCGGCCGACGATGTTTCCTTCCACATCGAGCATGGCGAGACGCTGGCGCTGGCCGGACCTTCCGGCAGCGGCAAATCGACGATCGCTCGGCTCATACTGCGGCTCATCGAAGCCGATGCTGGCCGAATCGAGTTTGAAGGCAGTGATTTCCTGTCGTTGAACGGCGCTGCGTTGCGCGACCGGCGCGCTCGTCTGCAGATGGTGTTTCAGGATCCGCTCGCTGCCCTGAACCCACGCGCCACGGTGGCGCGTGTGCTCGACGACCCCTTGCGCATCCATCACATCGCCTCTCGCGCCGAACGCCCGCGCCGTATCGCCGCTCTGCTGGAACGCGTCGGCCTCAGCCCCGGTCTCGCCGGCCGCGCCATTCACGAAATCTCCGGCGGCCAGCGCCAGCGCGTTGCAATCGCCCGCGCCATCGCCACGAAACCGTCGCTGGTCGTGCTCGACGAGGCGGTGTCGGCGCTCGACGTTTCGGTGCGCGCGCAGATCCTGCGGCTGCTGCTTGACCTTCAACGCGAGGAGCGCATCGCCTATCTGTTCATTTCGCACGATCTCGGCGTCGTCCGTGCCATCGCCCACCGCATCGCCATTCTGGACGGCGGGCGGATTGCCGAGAGCGGCGATGCCCGCACCGTCATCGACGCGCCGCAATCCGCGATCGGCAAGGCGCTGGTGGCGGCAGCGCCAAGACTGTCGAGGATCGAACGGGACGCATCATGACCGACGCCGAAGCCCGAGCCGAAAAATTGTCACGCGAACTCGATTCCGCCTTCCGCAACCGCGCCGATCTCTATCGTCTGTTGCTCGACGAACTGACCGCGGAAGTTGGCGCGGAAAAAGCCGAGGCGATCATGATCCGCACCATTGAACGGCGAGGCAGGGAGATTGCGGCGGCGGCCTTCGCCGATTTCGGCCCCAACGACGCACCGGCGATCGGCGAGGCGTTCCTGGCCGTCAGCCCGGATGGCGGTCGCATGTATCCGACCGACGTCGAACGCGGTCCGGACCGCATTGCCTTCAAGGTCAGGCGCTGCCCGCTGAAGGACGCCTGGGTCGAAGCCGGCGTCGACGACGAGAAACTCGCCACGCTTTGCCGCATCGCCGGCGCCTTCGATCGCGGCCTGTTCGAGGCCACCGGGGTACGCTTCGACAATGTCACCTGGACACCGGGCCACGGTTCCGGCTGCTGCCACATCGCTTTAACCAACCGGGATGCCGGTTAGACTAGAGCTGCAACTCGAGCCATGTCGGCGAAGACGTAGAGTTCCGTTCCGTTGGGCAGCACGGAGCCAACAAAAACTCCCGGCCGCATAAGGCCACGGCAATCAAATCAATCCGAGATTTGTCGGATTGCGGCATCCTTGTTCGTCTTCTGTAGGGGAGTTCCTGGAGGTGAATTATGAGCGCATTGCTGGTGGTCAAAACGCGACGCAAAGGCAAAAACCTTACGCAGAGCGTGCTGATCCCAACCGAGAAAATGGTCGCTGACGAGCTCCGGGCTGCACGACCTGGCCACTTGTCGGACCTTGGAGAGCTACGACGTACGCTCGCGGCAAAATACGGAGCAGACGCCTGCTGCCCGGTGACTGTGCGGCGGCACTTGGTGCATATCAGTCAAGACGGCAGCGCGCCCTTTTGGCGCGTCGTAAATCCCGATCGGCCATTCGCCCGACGTATGCGAGGTGGATCGGAGCACATACGCAAAGAATTGGCCGCGGAATGCTAAGTGTCCTGTCGCCGTACTTCAGTGCATACGAAAACGGCCCGCACAAGGCGGGCCGTTTTCGTATTTTGGTTGCGGGGACAGGATTTGAACCTGTGACCTTCAGGTTATGAGCCTGACGAGCTACCGGGCTGCTCCACCCCGCGTCAACCCTAAAGGTAAGCCTTGGCTCACCGGATTCAAGCTTCCGCCAAATGAAAGGGCCGCTTGCGCGGCCCGGAGTCCCGTTGGCGGGCCTGTTTGTAAGGAGAAGATTAAACAACGTGCGCTTGGCAGACCTGGCAGCGACCTACTCTCCCGCGTCTTGAGACGAAGTACCATCAGCGCTGGAGCGTTTCACGGCCGAGTTCGGAATGGGATCGGGTGCAGCCGCTCCGCCATAACCACCAGGTCGGCAAAACGCACGTTGCTCGAGAAGCTGTTTTCTGTGCCATCCATCTCGGCGCAATCCAAGGATTGTCGCCAGAAATGGGCATTAGGAATGAGAACGATCAAGCCGATCGAACTATTAGTACCGGTAAGCTTCAAGCGTTGCCGCTCTTCCACACCCGGCCTATCAACGTGGTCGTCTTCCACGGTTCTCAGGGAATACTCGTTTTAAGGTGGGTTTCCCGCTTAGATGCCTTCAGCGGTTATCCCGTCCGGATATAGCTACCCTGCTATGCGGCTGGCGCCACAACAGGTCCACCAGAGATCCGTCCATCCCGGTCCTCTCGTACTAGGGACAGATCCTTTCAATATTCCTACACCCACGGCAGATAGGGACCGAACTGTCTCACGACGTTCTGAACCCAACTCACGTACCGCTTTAAATGGCGAACAGCCATACCCTTGGGACCTGCTCCAGCCCCAGGATGCGATGAGTCGACATCGAGGTGCCAAACAACCCCGTCGATATGGACTCTTGGGGGTCATCAGCCTGTTATCCCCGGCGTACCTTTTATCCGTTGAGCGATGGCCCTTCCACGCGGGACCACCGGATCACTATGACCGACTTTCGTCTCTGCTCGACTTGTCAGTCTCGCAGTCAGGCAGGCTTATGCCATTGCACTCAGCGAACGATTTCCGACCGTTCTGAGCCCACCATCGCGCGCCTCCGTTACTCTTTAGGAGGCGACCGCCCCAGTCAAACTACCCACCATACATTGTCCCGGACCCGGATAACGGACCGCGGTTAGACATCCATAGTGATAAGGGTGGTATTTCAAGGGTGGCTCCACCTGAGCTGGCGCCCAGGTTTCAAAGCCTACCACCTATCCTACACATGCCACTACGAATGCCAATGTAAAGCTATAGTAAAGGTGCACGGGGTCTTTCCGTCTAACCGCAGGAACCCCGCATCTTCACGGGGAATTCAATTTCACTGAGTCTATGCTGGAGACAGCGGGGAAGTCGTTACGCCATTCGTGCAGGTCGGAACTTACCCGACAAGGAATTTCGCTACCTTAGGACCGTTATAGTTACGGCCGCCGTTTACTGGGGCTTCGATTCAGAGCTTGCACCCCTCCTCTTAACCTTCCAGCACCGGGCAGGCGTCAGACCCTATACGTCGTCTTGCGACTTCGCAGAGCCCTGTGTTTTTGATAAACAGTCGCTACCCCCTGGTCTGTGCCACCCTCCCATGCTTGCGCATGAAAGGGTCACGCTTCTTCCGAAGTTACGCGTGCAATTTGCCGAGTTCCTTCAGCATAGTTCTCTCAAGCGCCTTGGTATACTCTACCAGTCCACCAGTGTCGGTTTCGGGTACGGTCTATAAGGAGGAGCTATTTCCTGGAACCACGCAGCAGCCCTTTCAATCCGATAAGATTGGACTACCTCAATGATCCGTCACTTCCTCCAGGCCCACGAATATTAACGTGGTTCCCATCGTCTACGCATTTCTGCCTCGACTTAGGGGCCGGCTAACCCTGCTCAGATTAGCTTTAAGCAGGAACCCTTGGACTTTCGGCGGGGGAGTCTCTCACTCCCCTTACGTTACTCATGTCAGCATTCGCACTTCTGATACCTCCACCATCCCTCACGGGTATGGCTTCATCAGCTTACAGAACGCTCCGCTACCGCTTGCATTGCTGCAAACCCTAAGCTTCGGTGTATGGCTTTAGCCCCGTTACATTTTCGGCGCAAAGACCCTTATTTAGACCAGTGAGCTGTTACGCTTTCTTTAAATGATGGCTGCTTCTAAGCCAACATCCTGGTTGTTTTGGGATCCTCACATCCTTTCCCACTTAGCCATAACTTGGGGACCTTAGCTGTAGGTCAGGGTTGTTTCCCTTTTCACGACGGACGTTAGCACCCGCCGTGTGTCTGCCGACTATTACTCCCAGGTATTCGGAGTTTGGTTAGGTTTGGTAATCCGGTGAGGACCCCTAGCCCATCCAGTGCTCTACCCCCTGGGGTATTCGGTCGACGCTCTACCTAAATAGATTTCGCGGAGAACCAGCTATTTCCGAGTTTGATTGGCCTTTCACCCCTAGCCACAAGTCATCCCGAACTATTGCAACAGTTATGGGTTCGGTCCTCCAGTAAGTGTTACCTTACCTTCAACCTGCTCATGGCTAGATCACTCGGTTTCGGGTCTAATGCGACGAACTGAACGCCCTGTTCAGACTCGCTTTCGCTGCGCCTACACCTATCGGTTTAAGCTTGCTCGTCACACTAAGTCGCTGACCCATTATACAAAAGGTACGTGGTGACCCAGGACGAACCTTGGGCTCCCACTGTTTGTAGGCAATCGGTTTCAGGTACTATTTCACTCCCCTTGTCGGGGTGCTTTTCACCTTTCCCTCACGGTACTAGTTCGCTATCGGTCATGCACGAGTACTTAGGCTTGGAGGGTGGTCCCCCCAATTTCAGACAGGATTTCACGTGTCCCGCCTTACTCGAGGACGATGATTTGCATTACGCGTACGGGGCTGTCACCCACTATGGCCCTACTTTCCAGAAGGTTCCGCTTGTCTCATCATCGCCACTGGCCTGGTCCGGGTTCGCTCGCCACTACTTCCGGAGTCTCGGTTGATGTCCTTTCCTACGGGTACTTAGATGTTTCAGTTCCCCGCGTTCGCCACTTTACCCCTATTTTATTCAGGGTAAGTTCCCTATTATCGATACTTGGAAACCACAGCAGCAAGTTGCCCTGCTGCTCTGATTTTCCAAGTACCTTAGGTGGGTTTCCCCATTCGGAAATCTACGGATCAAAGGGTATTCGCACCTCCCCGTAGCTTATCGCAGCGTATCACGTCCTTCATCGCCTGTGCATGCCAAGGCATCCACCAATTGCCCTTAAGACACTTGATCGTTC